>NZ_CP029479.1:1261666-1892500 GCF_003150835.1 Phenylobacterium parvum
TGGCGTGGGTCTTGTACTCCACGAAGCCGAAGACGACGTGGACGCCGGCGCGCTCAAGGTCGCGGGCCCACTTCAGGTTGGCCTCCTCGTCGAAGCGCGCCTTGATCTCCACCAGGGCGGTCACGTTCTTGCCGTTCTCCGCCGCCTCGATCAGGGCCGCGACGATCGGGCTGTCCTGGGAGGTCCGGTAGAGGGTCTGCTTGATGGCCAGGACATGCGGGTCCCGCGCCGCCTGGCGCAGGAACTGGACCACCACGTCGAAGCTTTCGAAGGGGTGGTGGACCAGGATGTCCTTCTCGCGGATCGCGGCGAAGCAGTCCCCGGCGTGGTCGCGGATGCGTTCGGGGAAGCGGGGTTCGAAGGCGCGGAACTTCAGCTCCGGGCGGTTCGGCGGGATCAGCTGGGACAGCTCGTCCAGGCCCAGCATGCCCCCGATCCGGATGATGTCCTCGCGCCGGGCGTGCAGGTTGTCGCAGATGAAGGCCTGCAGGTCGCGCGGCATGGCCGCCTCGATCTCGACCCGGACCACCGAGCCCAGCCGCCTCTGCTTCAGCCGCTCCTCGAATTCCCGGACCAGGTCCTCGGCCTCTTCCTCGATCTCGACGTCGGAGTCCCGGATCAGCCGGAACACGCCCTGGCCGTCGACCCTGGAGCCCGGAAAGAGCCGGTCCACGAACAGGGCGACCAGGGCCTCGAGGGTGACGAACCGGCGCTCGGTCCGCCGACGCGGGGCGGGCTGGGAGGGCAGCTCCCAGAAGCGGGCCACCTGGGCCGGGATCGGCACGAGGGCGTAGAGCGACCGCCGCTCGGCCTTCAGGCGCAGCTTGAAGACCAGGGAGAAGGCCAGGTTCGGGATGAAGGGGAAGGGGTGGGCCGGATCGATGGCCAGAGGCGTCAGGATCGGGAAGAGCCGGGTCAGGAAGGCGTCTTCCAGCGCCTCGCGGTCAGCCTCTGTCAGGGCCTCGGGCGCAACGAGGGACAGTCCCTGGGTCGACAGCTCGGTGGCGAGGTCCTTCCACTGGGCCTGCTGGTCCACCATCAGGTCCTCGGCCTCGGCGTTGATCCGCTCCAGCTGCTCGGCGGGGGACAGGCCGTCCTGGCTGACCGTGCGGATCCCTTCCCGGACCTGGGCCTTCAGGCCGGCCACGCGGACCATGTAGAACTCATCCAGGTTGTGGGCCGAGATGGACAGGAAGCGCAGGCGCTCCAGCAGGGGATGCCGGGGATTGCGGCTCTCCGCCAGGACCCGCCGGTTGAAGGCCAGCCAGGAAAGCTCCCGGTTGAAGAAGCGCTCGGGCGAACGCATCAGCTCGCGGTCCAGCGGAGCGCCGTTCGGGGTCACATGGGATTTCGGCTTTGCGGCGAGGGGCATCTGGCTGGGCTCGTTCCCGGGATCGGTAGCACTGGCGCCGTCATGGGCCAAGCCCATGACACCTCCAAGTCAGATGTCGAAAAGGTCAAGATTTTCCGTCTCGTCGCCCAGGATTTCCCGGGCCAGGGCCCGGCTCACGGGCCGGTGGTCGGGTCCGGACGCCTCGTGGAGGCGCTCCACCACGTCCCGGGCGGCCGAGACGGACCGGTCGATCCGGCGCACGAGATAGGGCGCGAGGTCGGCGGAGGGGCGAATGCCCCGGGCGCGCAGGAAGTCCTCGATCACCCCGGTCAGCACGGCGTCGTCCATGCCCTCGATCAGGGCCGCCTCGGCCGCCTTCAGGCGCGAGCGCAGGTCGGGAAGGCGGACGGGCCAGGACGCCGGCGGGGTCCGGGCGGTCATCAGGAGCCCGCCGCTCACCGGCGCCAGGTTGATGAGGTGGAACAGCCCTTCCTCGCAGAAGCCCCGGTCCACGTCTTCCAGGAGGATCGGCCGGGCCCGCGCAGACGCCGTGTCGGGCTGTCGCGGATCCAGCGCCAGGGCCCCGGTCCGCGCCGCCCAGTCCTCGGCCATCCGGCTCTTGCCGGAACCTTCGGGGCCCACCAGGACGAGGCAGCCGGCCGACCAGGCCGGCCAGGCCTCCAGGCGCGCACAGGCGCCGGCGTTCCCGGGCGAGACGACGAACTCGCCCCGCGCCCGGAAGAGCGGGTCCCAGAAATCGAACAGCGCCTGTCTCATGTCCTTCCGGTGCTAGCCCGGTTCACCCCTAGGGGTCGACGGCTCCGGCGACCTCCGGCGGGGATGGCCCGGACCCGCCTGTGGACAGGCTGTGGAGGAGCGGGCGGGCGGGCGCGTCCCGGTCGCGGGCGGAGAGCAGGGTCCATCCCGTGGGGCCCAGGGCCTCCAGGGGCTGGAACCCGGCCTTGTAGTCCATCTTGCCCGACCCCCGGACCCAGTAGCCCAGGTAGACGTAGGGGAGGGTCGTCAGCCGGGCCTGGGCCAGGTGATCGAGGATCATGAACCGCCCCAGGCTGCGGCGCGCGAGGTCCGGATCATAGAACGAGTAGACCATCGACAGGCCGTCGCCGAGCAGGTCCACCAGGGCGCAGCCCACCAGCTCGCCCGGCGCGCCGTCCGGCGAGGGCAGGCGGTATTCCATCAGGTGGGTGCGGACCGGCGTGTCCTCGACCATGGCCACGAAGTCGGGCCAGCCCATGTCCGTCATCCCGCCCTCGGCGTGGCGGGCCCGCAGGTAGCGCCCCAGGAGCTCGAACTGCTCCACCGTCGCCTCGGCCTCCACCAGGCCGCGCTGCAGGTCGGCGTTGCGGTTGAGGGTCTTCCGGTCAGACCGCGACAGCACGTAGTCCGCCGCCGGAACCCGCACAGAGACGCAGGCCGCGCAGGCCTCGCAGGCGGGCCGGTAGGCGATGTTCTGCGAGCGCCGGAACCCGCTCTGGCTCAGGCCGTCATTGACCACCGCGCCGTCGCCCATGGGCAGGTGGGCGAACACCTTCCGCTCCAGCCGGTCGGGCAGGTAGGGGCAGGGGGCCGGGGCGGTCAGGTAGAACCGGAGCTGGCGGGTGGGGAAGTGCTGCGTCACGCCGCCGACTAGACCCCGAACCGAGCGGCCGGCGCAAGGGCGGTCGGGGCCAAACGCGCCTAGAAGGCGGGTTCCGGCGGCAGGACGGGCGCCTCGCGCAACAGGACGATGGCGATCCGCCGGTTGCCGGGCAGGCTGGGGTCATCCGGATAGAGGGGCTCGGAATTCGCCTTGCCCGAGACCTGGTAGACCCGGTCCTTGTCGATCCCCGCCGCCTGGAGAATCCGCCGCGAGGCGTCCGCCCGGGCCGACGACAGGCCCCAGTCGCTGTCCACCTCGCCGCCGCGCCAGTCGGCCGAGGTGTGGCCCGAGATCGAGATCCGGTTGGGCAGTTCGTTCAGGGTCTTGGTGATCGCCCGCAGGAGCACCCGCGCCCGGTCGTTCGGCACGGACGAGCCCTCGGCGAAGAGCGAGCGCCCCTCCTGGTCGACCAGCTGGATGCGCAGGCCCTCGGGCGTCTTGTCGACGATGATGTTCTTCGACAGCTCGGCCAGCTCGGGCATGGACTGCAGGGCCTGCTTCAGCGACTGGGCGGCGGAGTCGAACTCGGCCTCCTCGCGCTTCTGCCGGGCCGTCTCCAGGGTGTCGGAGACCGAGGCGGCGGCGTTCGGCCCGTCCTGGGCGTTGCGCGTGTCGGGCGCCATCTGGGCCATGATGGAGGTGGAGCCCGCCGACTTGGCGCCGTTGTCGTCCAGGGCCGTCCCGCCGAGGATCCCGCCCGCGCCGGAGGTGGAGTCCGACACCGTGGCCGGGGCGAAGTATTCGGCGATGCCGCGCTTTTGCTCGGGGCTGGTGGTGTTGATCAGCCACATCAGCAGGAAGAAGGCCATCATGGCGGTCACGAAGTCCGCATAGGCCACCTTCCAGGCGCCGCCATGGTGGCCGCCCCCGGAAACCTTCTTGACCTTCTTGATCAGAACGGGCCGTTCGTCGTTCGCCATGACGGATACCGGGGTGGATGTCCCCGCCGCCTTGCCATGGCGAGGGTTAAGATGCGGTTTAGGATGGAGGGGCGGATGCGGGTCGCATTCATCGGACTGGGCGTCATGGGTTTCCCCATGGCCGGCCACCTGGCCGCGGCCGGGCATGAGGTGCGGGTCTTCAACCGCAGCCCGGACAAGGCCCGCCGCTGGGCGGAGCAGCATGCCGGAACCGCCTGCGACAGCCCCGGGGCGGCGGCGCAGGGCGCGCACCTGGTCGCCCTGTGCGTCGGCGCCGATCCCGATGTGCGCGGCCTGGTCCCCCGCCTCCTGCCCGTCCTGGCCCCCGGCGCCCTCATCGTCGACCACACCACCACCTCCGCCGAGCTGGCCCGGGACATGGCCGCCCAGGCCGCCGCCTCTGGCTGCAGCTTCCTCGACGCCCCGGTCTCGGGCGGGCAGGCGGGGGCGGAGGCCGGGCGGCTGACCGTCATGTGCGGCGGCGATCCGGAGGCCTTCGCCAGGGCCGAGCCGGTGATCGCGTCTTACGCCCGCGCCATCCGCCTCATGGGCGGGCCCGGCGCCGGCCAGCTGACCAAGATGGTCAACCAGATCGCCATCGCCGGCGTCGTCCAGGGCCTGGCCGAGGCCCTGCACTTCACCCGCCGGGCGGGGCTGGACCCGGCCGAAGTGCTGGCCGCCATCTCCCAGGGCGCGGCCCAGTCCTGGCAGATGGACAACCGCTGGCCCACCATGGCGGAAGGCAGGTTCGACTTCGGCTTCGCCGTCGACTGGATGCGCAAGGACCTCGGCCTGGTGCTGGACGAGGCCGCCCGCAACGGCGCCCGGCTGGACCTGACCCGCCAGGTCGACGCCTGGTATGAAGAGGTCCAGGCCCTCGGCGGCGGCCGCTGGGACACCTCCAGCCTCCTCACCCGCCTGGAGCCGCCCCGGTGAGCGTGATCCTCCACACGCCCCGGTTGACCCTCGACGAGCTGGAGACCGACCGCGACGCCGGCTTCATCCTGGCCCTCCTGAACGAGCCCGGCTTCCTGGAGAACATCGGCGACCGGGGCGTGCGCGACCTGGAGGGCGCCCGCCGCTATATCGAGGAGGGCCCCCGGGCCTCCTACGCCGGCTATGGCTATGGCCTGTGGCGCGCGACCGAGCGCGACGGCGGCCGCCCCGTGGGCCTGTGCGGCGTGCTGAAGCGCGACGGCCTGAAGGACCCCGACCTCGGCTACGCCTTCCTGGCCAGCGTGTGGGGCCGGGGCTTCGCCTCCGAAGCCGCCCGCGCCTGCCTCGACCACGCCCGCCGCGCCCTGCGCCTGGGCCGCATCGTCGCCATCACCACCCCGGGCAATGTGGCGTCACAGGCGGTGTTGAAGAAGATCGGCCTGAAGGCGGCGGGCGTGGTGCGGCTGCCGGGGAAGGACGAGGACAGCGCGTATTTTGTGTCGGAGGGGTAGGGGTTAGGCGTTCTCCGTCGTCGGATCCGAAGGCTGCGCAGCGCTCTGCGCCGCTTCCCAATCCGCGAAGGTTTGGCCGTTGGGAAGCTTCCAGGCTGTACGCCCATTGACGCTCATGCCGCTGAGGGTGGCGGCGGCGGCGGAGGGCGAAGTGAACGTAATGTCTGCGGCGACGCGCAGACCTTCGCCCTCAGGGACCAGGGCGCCGCTCTTCAGGTTGTCTTCCCTAAGCTTCAGCACGCCCTTGGACAACGAAGGAACGATTGTGCCTCTCGCGACCGACCCCGCCTTCAAGGCCATCTCGCCATTGCTCGCGACGAAGAATTGGCCCGAGAAGCCCTTGCCACTGTAGTTGAAGGCTGCAGGCGTTCCTTCGCTGCCTGTACTGGGTGATCCTGTGGCGGCGGCCCCGGCGATCGGGCCGGTCACGGCCTTGAACAGATCGCTCCCCAGCACGCCGACCAGGGTTTTCAACTGGTCGATGAACTCGTCCATGATGATCTGGTCGGCCAAAGGCAGTTTGCCGACTTCAGTGGCCTTCTGGGTGTTTTCGAGTTGCCAGGCGGGGTTCGCCTTCGCCGCTGCGATCAGGCGCGCCTCTATGTAACGGGCGTGGGATTTCGTCAGGTTCTCGTCCTTGGAGACGATGACGAAGGTGTTGTACCAGAACCCCTTCTTCAGTCCGAACTCGTCTTTACCGGTCGCGTGGTACTGCAACCGCCCTGCGACGCCCTCGGACTCCCCGATGTAGGCGACCCGCTGGTCAGGGTTATTCACGTCCTCACCGGTCAGGATGTAGACCCCCGGACGATCCAGCTCCTGAAACGCCGCCCGCGCCGCCTTGAGCTGGAGCTTCCGGAACCCGATGGCCAGGATGGTTGAGAGGGAAATCTGCGCGCTGCGCAGGCCCTCCGGGTCGCCGTCGTTCAGGAAGATGTTGATGGCGCGGGGTTTGGACATGGCGGGTTCTGCTCTTGCGGTCTCGGTTAGGCGACTTGCATCCTAAAGACGACAGCTCCGGTCGCCTCAATCCCTCCACCTTCATTTCACTATTCTGAAGTGGCAGTTTGAGATGTGATCGGCCACGCAGGGCCAGTTGATCAGCGCCCCTTATTCGTAGAGCGTGTTCGCATGGTGAAACAACAGTTTGAGCCCGATTCCAGTCCGCATCCCGACCGGCGTCGAAATCTCCCCATCCGAGCCTTGATGACCGCATCACTCCGCTACACGCCCTATCAGGCGGCCTATTTCGCCCACTTCCTGACCCGTGAGGGACTGGAAGGCGATGGCCTTACGCAATCGCTGTCTGCCGCCCGCGTCGATCTCAACCCCCATCAGGTCGAAGCGGCGATGTTCGCTATGCGCTCGCCCCTATCCAAGGGCGTGCTGCTGGCCGACGAGGTGGGGCTGGGTAAGACAATCGAAGCCGCGCTCGTCATCAGCCAGCGCTGGTGGGAGCGGAAGCGTCGCCTCCTGCTGATAGCCCCGGCCTCGCTGCGCAAGCAGTGGGCTCAAGAGCTTCACGAGAAGTTCTCCCTCCCGTCCGTGATCCTCGATGCCAAGCGGGTGAAGGACTTGGCCAAGGCCGGGAAGGACAACCCGCTCGGCAAGGCCGAAGGCGTGGTGATCCTGTCCTACGAATATGCCGCCCGCATCGCCGAGGACATCCGCAAGGTGTTGTGGGACTTGGTGGTGTTTGACGAAGCCCACAAGCTGCGGAACGTCTACCGGGCGGCCGAAACCTCCCGTGCCGCCATTCTCCGATCCGCGCTCGCCGACCGGCAGAAGCTCCTGCTGACGGCCACGCCGCTTCAGAACAACCTCATGGAACTCTATGGGCTGGTCACCGTCATCGACGACCAGTTCTTCGGTTCGGCCGACGCGTTCAGGGCCGAGTTCGGCGGCCGGGAGGACCGCAAGGCCCTGTCGATCTTGGGCCGCCGGTTGGAGCCGATCTGCAAGCGCACGCTGCGGCGGCAGGTCCAGAAGGCGGGCCTGATCAACTACACCAACCGCCTGCCCAAGACCTTCGACTTCACGCCCGACCGGCTTGAGGAAGACCTCTACAAGCACATGTCGGACTACCTTCAGCGCGAGGACACGGTTGCGGTCGGGAAGAATGGCCGCCACCTCGTCACCCTCGTTCTGCGGAAGATTCTCGGCTCGTCGTCATTCGCGGTCGCCGCGACCTTGGACAAGATGCTCACCCGCTTGGAGCGGAAGCAGGCTGTCTCGGAGGAAACCCTCGACGACATCGATGGCGTGGCGGAGACGGCCGACGAATGGCGCGAAGGCGAGCAGACGGCCGAAGCCGACGCGCTCGAAGAGGAAGCCGAGGGCGCGGCAAAGGACATCGATCCCGCCGTGCTGAAGGCCGAGATCGACGAACTGGCCCGCTACCGTGATCTGGCCCGGTCGATCAGCACCAACGCCAAAGGCAAGGCCCTGCTCGACAGCCTGCCGGGTGTGCTGGACGAGATCGTTGGCAAGGGCGGCCAGCGGAAGGCGGTGATCTTCACCGAGTCCGTCCGCACCCAATCCTACCTGCGCGATCTTCTGGAAGAGCATGGCTTCGCCGGTCAGACCGTGATCCTCAACGGGGCCAACGCCGACAAGGACAGCCGCGAAATCTACAAGGCGTGGCTTGAGAAGCACCGGGGCACCGAGGCCGTGTCCGGCTCGAAGACCGCCGACATGAAGGCCGCGCTCGTCGATGCCTTCCGCAGCGACCGGACGATCCTGATCGCCACGGAGTCCGGCGCCGAGGGCATCAATCTTCAGTTCTGCTCCCTGCTCATCAACTACGACCTGCCGTGGAACCCCCAGCGGGTCGAGCAGCGCATCGGCCGCTGCCACCGCTACGGCCAGAAGATCGACGTGACCGTCGTCAACTTCATGAACCGGAAGAACCAAGCCGAGGCCCGAATCGTCGAACTGCTACAGACCAAGTTCCAGCTTTTCGACGGCGTGTTCGGCTCGTCCGACGAGGTGCTGGGCGCCATCGAGTCCGGCGTGGACATCGAGCGTCGCATCCTCGAAATCGTCCAGTCCTGCCGCACCAACGACGACATCAACGCCGCCTTCGACGCGCTTCAGACCGAGCTTGTCGTCGAGATCGACGAGGCCAAGAAGTCCGCTCGGGACCAAATCCTCGCCGCCATGGACGACAAGGTGGTCGAGCGGCTGAAGATGCAGGAGACCTCGCTTCATCGCTCGCTCGACGAGTTCAAGCGCGCGCTGCTCCTGCTGGCGCGCGCCGAGCTTCCCGACGCTCGCTTTCACGACGACCATGCCGAACGGTTCGACTGGCGGGGCGACACCTACACGACCGAATGGCCGCTCGCGGACGACCGTGGCTGGAACTTCTTTAGGCTCGCCGACGGCCGCCTTGCTGACCAGTTGGTCGCACAGGCCAAGGCGCGTGACCTGAATGCTGCGTCGGTCACCTTCGACTACGGCGCCTACGACGGGAACCTTGGCGATGTCGCGGAACGCATCGGTGCGAGCGGCTGGATGCAAGCGGCGCGGCTGACGCTGAAGACACCGGCGCGCACCTTTGACGAGATCATCGTGGGGGCCGTGACCGATGACGGCGAGGTGCTCGATGGTGAGACCGCCGCGCGAATGATGCTGGTGCCCGCGCAGATCGGTGACGTGGCGCCGACTTCATCGGCTCCTGAAGCGTTGGCCACGCTCGTGGGCGAACGGCAGACGGCCATCGTGCAGCAGGCTCAGACCCGGCTGGGCGACTTCCTCGAAGAGGAAGAAGAGCGGCTGGACAACTGGCGCGACGATGCGCGGGTGTCATTCGACGCGCAGATCAAGGCTTTGGCCAAGGAGGCGAAGGAGAAGACCAAGCTCTCCCGCGCCGTTCAGGGCCTTCAGGAGAAGGTCGAGCATCAGCGTGAGGCTAATGCGCTGAAGCGGCAGGCTGACGACCTAAACCACCAACTCTACACCCGGCTGCGGGAGATCGACGCGGAACGCGAGCGGATGCTCGACGAGATCGCCGAGAAGCTGAACCTCACGCCGACCCTAACCCCCCTGTTTACGATCCGATGGGACATCGCCGGATGAGTGCCAAGACGAAACTGGAACTAACGTGGATCGGTAAGGAGCACCGGCCTCGGCTTGAGCCACGCATCCTAATCGAAGATGAGAAGTGGTCTTATCACTCGACCTCTCGACGGCCGGAAGATCGCTTCGACAATGTTCTCATTAGAGGCGACAACCTACTCGCACTCAAGGCACTTGAGGCTCAATATAGAGACAAGGTGAAATGCATATTCATTGATCCACCTTACAATACCGGTTCGGCATTCACTCATTATGACGATGGCGTTGAGCATAGCGTCTGGCTGAGCCTCCTGAGAGATAGGTTGGAAGTTCTTCGGAGTCTTTTGTCATCAGATGGATCGATTTGGATCGCGCTTGATGACAACGAAGCTCACTATTTCAAGGTCATGGCAGATGAGGTGTTCGGTCGGTCAAACTTCATAGACACTATAGTGTGGCAAAAAGTATATACCGTTAAAAACTCCGCCAGACATTTTTCGTCTATGCACGATTATATACTTGTATACGCAAAAGATGCGGCGGCTTGGACACGAAAGTTGCTTCCTAGGTCGGGAGAGCTTGATGCTTCATACACGAACCCCGATGGCGACCTCAGAGGCGCGTGGACTACAAATGCCATGCAGGCGCGGAACTACTACAGCCTTGGGTCTTATCCAATCACATCGCCCAATGGCCGAGTGTTCACGCCGCCTCAAGGAACTTTCTGGCGTGTCTCGGAAGCGAAGTTTCGAGAACTCGACGCGGATGGCCGCGTCTGGTGGGGGGCGGACGGCAACAATGTGCCTCGTATCAAGAAGTTTCTGTCGGAAGCGAAGCAGGGAGTGGTCCCTTCTACTTTTTGGCCCTACTCCGAAGCGGGTCACAACGCTGAGGCCAAAGATGAAGTGAGAAAGCTCGTCGCAGGCGAAGGCGACGATGTATTCATGACCCCAAAGCCCGAGCGACTAATCAAAAGGGTTTTGGAGATAGCGACCGAGCCCGGTGACTTGGTCATGGACTCGTTCGCTGGTTCAGGAACGACAGGTGCCGTTGCCCACAAAATGGGACGGCCTTGGATCATGGTCGAACTCGGCGACCACTGCGAAACGATCATCGTCCCCCGCCTCAAGAAAGTCATCGACGGCAATGACCCCGGCGGGATCACCAAAGCGGTTGGCTGGCAGGGCGGGGGCGGCTTCCGCTACTACCGCATGGCCCCATCGCTGTTGGAAAAGGACCAGTTTGGGCAATGGGTGATCTCCAAATCCTACAACGCCGAGATGCTTGCCGAGGCAATGTGCCAGCACTTCGGGTTCACATACGCGCCCTCGGCCGAGCACTACTGGCTGCACGGGTATTCGTCAGAGACGGATTTCATATACGTCACGACTAACAGCCTTACCCACGAGCAGCTTCAGGCGATTTCCGATGAAGTCGGCGACGAGCGCACCCTCCTGATCTGCTGCAAGGCGTTCCAAGGGACGAATGCCGACAACTTCACGAATCTGACGATCCGCAAAATCCCCGGCGCGATCCTCGATCGCAGCGAGTGGGGCAAGGACGACTATTCGCTAAAGATCGAGTCCCTGCCGCTGATCGATGATGAGGCTGAAGTCGAGGGGGAGCCGGAGGCCGCCGCCAAGTCGAGGGGCCGCCACCGCAAAGCCGACGACGCGCCAAGCCTGTTCGACGCGGAGAGCGACGCGTGATCGACAACCGCGCCCTCCACCAGATCGGCCAACGGCTGTCCCTACGCAAGCCGCAGGCCGAGTCGCTTAAACGGCTGGCCGATGTCATCGACCTCGTTGATCCGACCAAGGGCACCGATGTCGCGGGCGCCCTTGAGGCTGTGCGGGCGGCCTATCCCGACGTTGAGGACTTCGAGCGGGACTTCCCGAGCCTTTGCTTCGCGCTGGCGACCGGCGTCGGCAAGACGCGGCTGATGGGGGCGTTCGTCAGCTACCTGTTCATGACGGGGAAGAGCCGCAACTTCTTCGTGCTGGCGCCCAACCTGACCATCTACGAAAAGCTGCTCGCCGACTTCCAGCCGTCCAGTCCGAAGTATGTGTTCAAGGGCGTCGAAGCGTTCGCCCACCAGCCGCCTCTGATCGTCAACGCTGAGAACTATGAGGAAGGGCGCGGCGTTCGCGGCGCCGACCTGCTCGGCCGCGACGCGGCGATCATCAACATTTTCAACATCTCGAAGATCAACTCCGAGGTGCGCGGCGGCAAGTCGCCCCGGATCAAGCGGCTTCAGGAATACATTGGCGAGAGCTACTTCTCTTACCTCGCCGGGCTACCCGACCTCGTGCTGATGATGGACGAGGCCCACCGCTACCGGGCCTCGGCAGGCGCCAAGGCGATCAGCGAACTGAAGCCAATCCTCGGCCTCGAAGTCACCGCCACGCCGAAGGCGGTTGGCGGTAGCGCGGCGCCGTTCAAGAACGTCCTCTATCGCTACGATCTGCCAGAGGCGATGGAGGACGGCTACGTCAAAGAACCGGCCGTCGGCACCCGCGCCAACTTCGATCCCAAGAGTGTCTCCGAGGACGTGCTCGAACGGATCAAGTTGGAGGACGGGGTCCACTACCATGAGCATGTGAAGGTCGCCCTTCAGACCTATGCGAAGCAGAACAACGCCCCGCTCGTCCACCCGTTCATGCTGGTGGTCACACAGGACACCCACCATGCCCGGCAGGTGCATGAGTTCGTCGAGTCCGAGCAGTTCTTCGACGGTCGCTACAAGGGTCGCGTCATCGAGATTCACTCCAAGCTCACCGGTGAGGAAACCGAGGACAACGCTCGGAAGCTACTCAACATCGAGCGGGACGGAACCACGGATATCGTGATCCACGTCAACAAGCTCAAAGAGGGGTGGGATGTCTCCAACCTCTTCACCATCGTCCCCCTGCGCGCCTCGGCATCCGACATCCTGACCGAGCAGACCCTCGGTCGCGGCCTGCGGCTTCCCTACGGCAAACGCACCGGCGTCGAGGCCGTGGACACGCTCACCGTCATCGCCCACGACCGCTTCAATGCCCTGATCGAGATGGCGAAATCGGCGGACGGTCTGGTCCACAAGTTCAAGGAAGTGCGAATCGGCGACAGCGGCGACGTGCCATCGTCCAAACCGGTGATGATCGAGGCGCTGTCGATCATCCAGACGATGATCCGGCAGGCCGCCGCGCCGCCCATGCCGCCGCTCCCCGGCGGTGGCGTCGCCGAACCGGATGCGCCTGCCTTTACGTTCGACAAACCGGAGGAGATCGCGCTCGCCGAGACCGCGCTGAACGTCGTCATGCCCAGCATCCGCGACCTGAAGCGCGCGTCCGATCTCAACTCCGACAAGGTGATCAAGACCATCGCGGCCGATGCGCTGGCCGCGCATCGCGCGACCGAGGGCCTGTTCACCACGCTGACGCCCGAGCGGGCCGAACAGGTGGTGAAGGAGCTTTGCGCCGCCTTCGTCGAGCGCACCATCGCCATCCCGCAGATGGTGGTCACGCCGGTCGATCAGGTGTCGTTCGGATTCAAGCCCTTCCAACTTGAGGGCCTCGGTAGCTGGAACTACCAGCCCATCAGCCGCGAACTTCTGGTGCAGGTGCTTCGCACCGAGAAGCAGAGCCTGATCTCCGGCGAAGACGGCGGCGACCAACCAGACCGCTTGGAGGATTATCTCGTCGCCAGGCTGATCGACTTCGATGAGGTCGATTACGACGCCCACGCGGAGATGCTCTACGAGCTGTCAGGTCAGGTCGTGACCCACCTGCGGAGCTATCTCCCGAATGACGAGGATGTCCGCAACGTCCTGCAAAGCCGGGGCAAGGATATGGCCAAGGCTATCTTCACGCAGATGACCCAGCATCGCTGGCGGACGGACAGCAAATACCGCGTCACGCTGCACGCACCGTTCACGGTGTTGCGGCCGCAGGCGTTCGACGGCTCCGGCGCCAATCCGATCCGTGACTTCCGCCAGCAGCCGGAGCGGCTCAGCGACATCAAGCGGTTCATCTTCACGGGCTTCAAGAAGGGCTGTTACCCGCAGGCTAAGTTCGACTCGGATACTGAGCGGCAGATGGCGATCCTGCTGGAACGCGATGCAACGGTCGAACTCTGGATGAAGCCCGGCCCCAACCAGTTCAAAATCTACGACTCGGAAGGCCACGCCTACCAGCCGGATTTTGTGGTCGAGACGAAGACCGAAAAGCTTATCCTCGAAACCAAGCGCGCCTCTGATGTCAGCGATGGGGAAGTCCAAGTTAAGGCTGACGCCGCCTCATTATGGTGCTTCATCGCAACGACTTACCATGCTGAAAAATTTGGTGAAAAACCCTGGAGGTATGCGCTTATTCCCGATGTGGCGGTTCAGCCAAATTCGACATTAAGCGGCTTATTGGCCAAATACACCCGGCCGGCGTCCCTCGAGCTCAAGAGTCGGTTTGAACTCCAGGCGGAGGAGGGCACGGGGTAGGAGCCCCCCCTACGCCCCCAACATCCGCGCCGCCTGCGGCGCAAAGTATGTGATCACCCCCGCCGCGCCGGCGCGCTTGAAGGCGGAGAGGCTTTCCAGGATGGCGCGGTCCTCGTCCAGCCAGCCGTTGGCGCCGGCGGCCTTGATCATGGCGTACTCGCCCGAGACCTGGAAGGCGAAGGTGGGGACGCGATAGGCCTCTACCACCCGGCGCACAATGTCGAGATAGGGCAGGCCGGGCTTGACCATCACCATGTCGGCGCCCTCGGCGATGTCCAGGCCCACCTCGCGCAGGGCCTCCTCGGTGTTGGCCGGGTCCATCTGGTAGGTCTTCTTGTCGGCCGGGTTGTCCTCGGGGCCGGAGCCCAGCTTTCCCGAGCCGATGGCGTCGCGATAGGGGCCGTAGAAGGCCGAGGCGTACTTGGCGGCGTAGGACATGATCATCACGTCCGGGTGGCCGGCGCTCTCCAGGGCCCCGCGCAGGGCGCCGATGCGGCCGTCCATCATGTCGGAGGGGGCGAGGATGTCGGCCCCGGCCTGCGCCTGCATCAGGCCCTGGGCGACCAGGCGCTCGATGGTGGCGTCGTTGGCGATCCGGCCCGAGCGGATCAGGCCGTCGTGGCCGTGGGTGGTGAAGGGGTCGAGGGCCACGTCGCACATGATCCCCACCTCGGGGGCGGCGTCCTTCATGGCCTTCACCGCCCGGGGGATGACCCCGCCCGGGTCGGCGGCCAGGCTGCCCTCGGCGTCCTTCCGGGCGCCGTCGATGTGGGGGAAGATGGCGATGGCGGGAATGCCCAGCCGGCGCGCCTCCACGGCGGCGCGGGCGCAGTCCTTCACCGACAGGCGGCTGACGCCGGGCATGGAGGCGACGGGCACCTCGCCCTCGCCCTCGTGCACCACCATGGACCAGATGAGGTCGGCGGGGGTCAGCACGGTCTCGCGGACCAGGCGGCGGATCCAGTCGGCCTGGCGCAGGCGGCGCAGGCGCAGGGCGGGGTAGGGGGCGAGGGGCGGCGGGCTCATGCCCTGCGGTCTCGCGCAAATGGGGGTGGGGTGCAAGGGGCGCGGCGTTGCCAGGCCGGCGTTGACAGAGGGGGGCGGGAGGCTCCAGACGGCGGGGGCGCCTCAAACGGGGAGACCGGATGGACTTTGCGCTCAACGACGACCAGGCGGCCATCCAGGCGGCGGCCCGCGCCTTCGCCGAGGCCGAGCTGGCGCCGCACTCGGCCCGCTGGGACGAGGAAAAGGTGTTCCCGGTGGCGACCCTGCGCGCCGCCGCGGCCCTGGGCTTCGCCGGGCTCTACGTGCGCGAGGAGGTCGGCGGCTCGGGCCTGTCGCGGCTGGACGCGGCCCTGGTCTTTGAGGAGCTGAGCCGGGGCGACGTGTCCGTGGCCGCCTACATCTCCATCCACAACATGGTCTCGTGGATGATCGACCGGTTCGGAAACGACGGCCAGCGCCAGCGCTGGCTGCCCCGGCTGGCGACCATGGAGCTGCTCTCCAGCTATTGCCTGACCGAGCCGGGGGCGGGGTCGGACGCGGCCTCCCTGGCCACCCGGGCCGAGCGGGACGGCGACGACTATGTCCTGACCGGCGCCAAGGCCTTCATCTCCGGGGCGGGGACCTCCGACCTCTACCTGGTCATGGCCCGCACGGGGGAGGGCGGCGCCCGGGGCGTCTCGGCCTTCGTGGTGGAGGCGGGAACGCTGGGCCTGTCCTTCGGCGCCCAGGAGCGCAAGATGGGCTGGAACGCCCAGCCGACGGCCATGGTCCACTTCGACGGGGTGCGCGTGCCGGCGGCCCACCGGATCGGAGCCGAGGGCGAGGGCTTCCGCTTCGCCATGGCCGGCCTGGACGGCGGGCGCATCAACATCGCCGCCTGCTCCCTGGGGGGTGCGGGCCTGGCGCTCGAGACCGCCCGCGAGCACCTCTCCGCCCGCCGCCAGTTTGGCCGGCCGCTGGCGGACTTCCAGGCCCTCCAGTTCCGCCTCGCCGACATGGCCACCGAGCTGGAGGCCGCCCGCCTGATGGTGCGCCGCGCCGCCTTCGCCCTGGACGCCGGGGACCCGGACGCCACCCTCTACTGCGCCATGGCCAAGCGCTTCGCCACGGACGGCGGCTTCGAGGTCGCCAACCAGGCCCTGCAGCTGCACGGCGGCTATGGCTATCTGCGGGACTATCCCCTGGAGCGGATCGTGCGCGACCTGAGGGTCCACCAGATCCTGGAAGGGACCAACGAGATCATGCGGGTCATCATCAGCCGGGAGATTCTGGGACGATGAGCGAGGAGGTGCTTGTTGCGCGGGACGGGGGCCTCGGCCGCCTGACCCTGAACCGGCCACAGGCCCTGCACGCCCTGACTACGGGCATGTGCCAGGCCCTGACCGCCGCCCTCCTGGACTGGCGCGGCGACCCGGCCGTGCAGGCGGTGCTGGTCGACCATTCCGGCGAGCGGGGATTCTGCGCCGGCGGCGACATCCGCATGCTGGCCGACAGCGGCGCGGCTGACGGGCGGCTGGCGCGGGAATTCTTCTTCATCGAGTACCGGCTGAACCACCTGCTGTTCGGCTATCCCAAGCCGGTCATCGCGGTGATGGACGGGATCACCATGGGCGGCGGGGTCGGCCTGTCGGCGCCGGCCCGCTTCCGCATCGCCACCGAGCGGACCACCTTCGCCATGCCGGAGACCGGGATCGGCCTCTTCCCGGACGTCGGCGGCGGCTGGTTCCTGCCCCGCCTGCCCGGCCGGATCGGCCTCTGGCTGGCCCTGACCGGCGCCCGGATCAAGGCCGCCGACTGCCTCCACGCGGGCCTGGCGACCCACTACGTCCCTTCGGAGACACTACCGGAACTGAAGGCGGCCCTGACCGCAAAACCTCAGGATATCGAGGACTTGCTGACGCAGTTTCATGTGGACCCAGGCCCGGCGCCGGTCGATGCGCACCGCGCCGAGCTGGACGCGGCCTTTGGGCAGGACTCGGTGGAGGCCATCCTCGCGGCCCTGGAGGGTGGCTCCGACTGGGCCCGCGCCCAGGCCGAGGCCCTGAAGACCAAGTCGCCCCAGACCCTGAAGGTCGCCTTCCGCCAGCTGGCCCTGGGCCTCGCCGCCCCGGACTTCGCCGCCAACATGGCCATGGAGTACCGGATCGGCGCCCGGGTCGTGCAGCGCCACGACTTCCTCGAGGGCGTGCGCGCCGTCATCGTCGACAAGGACAACGCCCCCAGGTGGGACCCGGCGACCCTGGAAGGCGTGGGCGAGGACCTGCTGGACGCCATCTTCGCCCCCCTGCCGGCGGACCAGGAATGGTCGCCCCTGGAAAGGACATCGCAATGACCCGCATCGCCTTCATCGGCCTGGGAAACATGGGTGGCGGCATGGCCGCGCGGCTGGTCGGCGCCGGCCATGAGGTCATCGCCTACGATCTCTCCGCGGAGGCGCTGGCGCGGGCCGCGGGCCGCGGCTGCACGCCGGCCGCCAGCGTCCGCGAGGCGGTGGCTGGCGCTGAAGCCGTGATCACCATGCTGCCCGCCGGCCCACAGGTGAGGGCGGTCTACGAGGGCGAGATCCTGGGCCAGGCCCCCGCCGGCGCCCTGCTCATCGACGCCTCGACCATCGACGTGGAGACCGCCCGCGCCGTGGCGGAAAAGGCCGCCGCGGCGGGCTATGTCTTCGCCGACGCCCCGGTCTCCGGCGGCACGGCGGGCGCCGAGGCCGGGACCCTGGCCTTCATGGTCGGCTGCGACGAGGACTGCTTCGCCGCCATCGAGGCCCTGCTGGCGCCCATGGCCCGGGCGGTCCTGCGGGCCGGCGACCATGGGGCGGGGCAGGCGGCCAAGATCTGCAACAACATGCTGCTGGGCATCTCGATGATCGGGACCTGCGAAGCCTTCGCCCTGGCCGAGCGCCTGGGGCTGGAGCCGGACAAGTTCTTCGAGATCGCCTCGAAATCCTCCGGCCAGTGCTGGTCCCTGACCAGCTATTCGCCCTGGCCCGGACTGGTGGAGACCGCCCCCTCGAACCGCGACTATTCCGGCGGCTTCGCCGTGGCCATGATGCTGAAGGACCTCAAGCTCGCCCAGGCGGCGGCGGCCTCGAACGGCGCGTCGACCCCCCTCGGGGCCCAGGCCGAGGCCCTTTACGCCCTGTGGGACCGGCTCGGGAACGGGGGCCGTGACTTCTCGTCCATGCTGCAGTTCCTGCGGGGCGGGGCTTGATCTTCGGGAACCTCGTCGCGATTTGACGTGGATCATGACGCCGGCGTCAGGTTGGCTGGACATTGGCGCCGCCGGGGTGCAAATGTCCGGCGGTTTTCGTTGGGTTTTCGGCCCGGGCGCGCCGCCCGGCCCGCTGGGATCAGAGCCATGGATTACAAGGCCGCCTTCGCCGACGCGCTGGACAAGGTCCGCTCCGAGGGTCGCTACCGGGTCTTCGCCGACCTGAAGCGTCACCGCGGCCGGTTCCCGAACGCCACCTGGACCCGCCCGGACGGCTCGACCTCCGAGGTCGTGGTCTGGTGCTCCAACGACTACCTGGCCCAGGGCGAGAACCCCGTCGTCCTCGACGCCATGAAGGCGGCCATCGACGAGGCCGGCGCCGGCTCCGGCGGCACCCGCAACATCTCGGGCACCACCCGCTATCACGTCGAGCTCGAGCGCGAGCTGGCCGACCTGCACGGCAAGGAATCGGCCCTCCTCTTCACCTCGGGCTACGTTTCCAACGAGGCCTCGCTCTCGACCCTCTACAAGATCCTGCCCGGCCTGATCGTCTTCTCCGACGCCCTGAACCACAATTCGATGATTTCGGGCATCCGCGGCGGTCGCGGCCCCCGGCACGTCTTCCGCCACAACGACCTGGCCCACCTCGAGGAACTGCTCGCCGCCGCTGATCCCGCCGCGCCCAAGCTGATCGCCTTCGAGAGCGTCTATTCCATGGACGGCGACATCGCCGACATCCGCGGCACCGTGGCCCTGGCGAAGAAGTACGGCGCCATGACCTACATCGACGAGGTCCATGCCGTGGGCATGTACGGCCCCCGCGGCGCCGGCGTATGCGAGCGTGACGGCGTCATGGCCGAGATCGACATCATCGAGGGCACCCTGGGCAAGGCCTACGGGGTCATGGGCGGCTACATCGCCGCCGACGCGGTGATCGTCGACGCGATCCGCTCCTATGCCGACGGCTTCATCTTCACCACCTCCGTCCCGCCGGCCGTGGCCGCGGGCGCCGTGGCCTCGATCCGCTGGCTCAAGGAGCACAACGAGGTGCGGGTGAAGCACCAGGAGCGCGCCGCCGCCCTGAAGGCGCGCATGGAGGCCGCCGGCCTGCCGGTCATGCCCTCGGTCAGCCACATCGTGCCCGTGCTGGTCGGCGACCCGGTCCACTGCAAGCTGATCTCGGACATCCTGCTCGAGGAGCATGGCGTCTACGTCCAGCCCATCAACTATCCCACCGTGCCCCGCGGGACCGAGCGCCTGCGCTTCACCCCCAGCCCGGCGCACACTGACGGGATGATGGACGACCTGGTCCGGGCCCTCGAGAAGCTCTGGGTCCGCTGCAACATCCAGAGGGTGGGCGGCCAGGCCGCCTGATCCCGAGGACTTTTCCGCGTTTCGTCCTCAGAGGACGGTTCCGCCGGGACCCGCGAGGCTGTAAACAGCCCGCGTTCGGCCGCGCCGAATCCTCAGGACAGGCCCCATGACCACACAGACCCTCGCCGCCGGCGTCCCGGCGGGCTTCTTCTCGGCTTCGGTCGCGCAGTCCGACCCGGCGCTCGCCGCCGTGCTGGACGGAGAACTGCGCCGCCAGCAGGACCAGATCGAGCTGATCGCCTCCGAGAACATCGTCTCGCAGGCGGTGCTGGAGGCGCAGGGCTCGGTCCTGACCAACAAGTACGCCGAGGGCTATCCGGGCAAGCGCTATTACGGCGGCTGCGAGGTGGTGGACGAGGCCGAGGCCCTTGCCATCGAGCGGGCCAAGACCCTGTTCGGCTGCGACTTCGCCAACGTCCAGCCGCACTCGGGCAGCCAGGCCAACCAGGCGGTCTTCATGGCCACCCTGGTCCCCGGCGACACCTTCATGGGCATGGACCTGGCCGCCGGCGGCCACCTGACCCACGGCAAGAGCGTCAACCAGTCGGGCAAGTGGTTCCGGCCGGTCTCCTATGCCGTGCGCAGCCAGGACCACCTCATCGACTACGACCAGGCCGCCGAACTGGCCCTGGCCGAGAAGCCCAAGGTGATCATCGCCGGCGGCTCGGCCTATTCCCGGCACATCGACTTCGCCCGTTTCCGGCAGATCGCCGATTCCGTCGGCGCCATCCTGATGGCCGACATCGCCCACTACGCCGGGCTCGTGGCCGGGGGCGTCTACCCCAATCCCTTCCCGCACGCCCACGTGGTGACGACCACCACCCACAAGACCCTGCGGGGTCCGCGCGGCGGCCTGATCCTGACCAACGACAAGAAGCTGGCGAAGAAGCTGGACTCGGCGGTCTTCCCGGGCCTGCAGGGCGGTCCGCTCATGCACGTCATCGCCGCCAAGGCCGTGGCCTTCGGCGAGGCCCTCCGGCCGGAGTTCAAGGCCTATGCCCGGCAGGTGGTCGACAACGCCCGGGCCCTGGCCGACAGCCTGCAGCAGGCCGGCTTCCGGATCGTGTCGAACGGCACCGACAGCCACCTGATGCTGGTGGACCTGACGCCCAAGGGCGTGAACGGGGCCGACGCCGAGATCGCCCTCGAGCGCGCCGGCATCACCACGAACAAGAACGGCATTCCCTTCGACCCGCTTCCGCCGGTCCAGACCTCGGGGATCCGCGTCGGCACGCCGGCCGGCACGACCCGGGGCTTCGGCGAGGACGAGTTCCGCCAGGTCGGCCGCTGGATCGGCGAGGTCCTCGACGGGGTGGCGGCCGGCGGCGACAACTCGGCCGTCGAGGCGCGGGTTCGGGGCGAGGTCCTGGCCCTCACGAAACGCTTTCCCATCTACGGCTGAGCCCTCTAATAGGTGTCGGCCAGGCCGGGAGGGGCCAGATCATGCGTTGCCCGTTCTGCGGACACCCCGAGAGCCAGGTGAAGGACAGCCGCCCGTCGGACGACGGCGCGGCCATCCGTCGCCGCCGGTCCTGTCCGGAGTGCGGCGGTCGGTTCACCACCTTCGAGCGGGTGCAGCTGCGCGAGATCACCATCCTGAAGCGCTCCGGCCGCCGCACGCCCTTTGACCGGGACAAGCTGGCGCGGTCCATCGCCATCGCCACCCGCAAGCGGCCCATCGAGCCCGACCGTATCGAGCGGATGATCTCGCAGATCGTGCGCCAGCTGGAGAGCCTGGGCGAGACCGAGCTCCCGTCCTCCGTCGTCGGCGAGATGGTCATGAAGCAGCTCAAGGCCCTCGATGACGTGGCCTATGTCCGCTACGCCTCCGTCTATCGCGACTTCCGGGAGGCGGCCGAGTTCGCGACCTTCCTCGGCCGCGAGGGCCTGAGCGAGAGCGGAGAGGATGACCGCTAGCCGGATCACCCTGAAGCTCGCGACCAGCCTGGATGGACGGATCGCCACCGCCACGGGCGAGAGCCGCTGGATCACCGGCGAGGAATCCCGGCTAGAAGTCCACCAGCTGCGGGCCGAGGCCCAGGCGGTCATCGTCGGGATCGAGACGGCCCTGGCGGATGACCCTGAACTGACTGTCCGGCTGGATGGCTTTCCCGGCCCCCAGCCGGCCCGGGTTGTGCTGGATACCCACCAGCGGCTTCCGCCCCGGTCAAGGCTGGCGGTGACGGCGCGGGAGATCCCGACCTACGTCATCGCAAGCGGGCCGGCGGACCCGGCCCTTCAGGCGCTCGGCGTCCGCATCCTTTCGACGGGAACGCCCGGCGTCCGTCCCGACCCGGCCCGGGTGGTCGAGGTGCTTGCGGCTGAAGGCTTGTCGCGGCTCTTCCTGGAGGGGGGCGGGCAGGTGGCTGCGGCCTTCATGGCGGCGGGGCTCGTCGACCGGCTGGTCTGGTTCCGGGCGCCCCTGATCCTCGGCGCCCGGGGTCGACCTGCCGTGGGCGATCTGCCATGGGATCGACTCGCGGACGCGCCGCGCTTCCGGCGCGCCGCCCTTGCGGAGTTTGGACCCGACCTCTGCGAAACCTACGAGAGGACCTGATGTTCACTGGGATCGTCACCGACGTCGGCGCGGTTCGCGCCATCCGGGACACCGACCGGGACCGGCGCTTCGAGATCACGACCGCCTATGACCTCGCCACCGTGGAGATCGGCGCCTCTATCAGCCACTCGGGCTGCTGCCTCACCGTCGTGGAGAAGGGGGCGGACTGGTTCGCCGTCGAGGTCTCCGGAGAGACCCTCGGCCTGACCCACCTCGGAGACTGGGGTGTCGGGCGTCGGGTCAACCTGGAGCGAGCGGCGAAGGTCGGTGACGAGCTGGGCGGGCACATCGTGTCGGGCCATGTGGACGGCGTGGGAGAAGTGCTTTCCGTGACGCCCGAGGGCGGATCCCGGCGGGTCCGGTTCCGTGCGCCGCGTCCGCTGCACCGGTTCATCGCCCCCAAGGGCTCGATCACCGTCGACGGCGTCTCGCTGACCGTGAACGAGGTCGAGGACGACGTCTTCGGCGTGAACCTGATCCCCCACACCTGGGAGGTGACCACCCTCGGGGACCTCGCGCCGGGGACCCGGGTCAACCTCGAGATCGACATGCTGGCCCGCTATCTCGCCCGTTGGCGGGAAACGGCCTAAACCCGAGCCATCAAGGAAACCGGTATGATCCAGGACAAGCTGCGACTGCTCATCGTCGAGGCCCGCTTCTACGACGACCTCGCCGACGAGCTCCTGAAGGGGGCCTCGGACGTGCTGTCGGCGCACGGCGCTGAGTTCGATGTTGTAAGCGTGCCCGGCGCCCTCGAAATTCCCGGCGCCGTGGCCATGGCACATGACGCCCGGCAGTCGCCCGCCGGCGTGAGCTACGATGGCTTTGTGGCCCTCGGTACGGTCATCCGGGGCGAGACCTACCACTTCGAGATCGTCTCGAACGAGAGCACCCGGGGCCTCATGGACCTGACGGTCCGCGAGGGCGTCTGCCTGGGGAACGGCATCCTCACCGTCGAGGACGAGGAGCAGGCCTGGGCGCGGGCCCGGGTCAACGAAGGCGACAAGGGCGGCGGCGCCGCACGTGCGGCCCTCGACATGATCGCCCTGCGCCGCCGGTTCCTCGGCCAGGAGCGCTGATGTCCGTTTCCCACCAGGCCCGGTCGGTCGCCCGGCTCGCCGCCGTCCAGGCCCTCTACCAGATGGAGGTGTCGGGGGCCGGGGTCGAGGCCGTCGTCCGGGAGTTCTCCGAACACCGGTTCGATCGCTCCCCCGCCGGCGAGGAAGGGGAGGGCGCGCCTCTGGCGGCGGCCGACGAAATCTTCTTCGCGGAGCTGGTTCGCGGGGTCGTCGAGCACCAGCGCGGGATCGACCCCGCCATCGCCCGCCGCCTGGCCCAGGGCTGGCGGCTGGATCGCCTGGACGCAACGGTCCGCGCCATCCTGCGCGCGGGGGCCTTCGAGCTGGCCCACCGGCCCGACGTGCCGGTCGAGGTCGTGATCAACGAGTATGTCGACCTGGCCCGCTCCTTCTTCGAGGGACCGGAGCCCGGCTTCGTCAACGCCGCCCTCGATGGACTGGCGCGGGATGTCCGGGCCTGAAACCCCCGAAGGACCGGATGAGTTCGGCCAGATCGCCGAGTTCTTCCGGCCGCTGACCCGGGGAGAGCCCGGCGCCTTCGACCTGCTCGACGACGCCGCCGTGCTCCCGGATTCCGGGGCTGACCAGGTCGTGGTGACCCAGGACGCTCTGGTCGAGGGTGTTCATTTCCCCCCTGGCGAGGCTCCCGAGGACATCGCGGCCCGGTTCCTGAGGGTGAATCTCTCCGACCTGGCGGCCAAGGGCGCCGAGCCCTTCGCCTGGCTCCAGACCCTGGCCTGGGGGCCAGGTTGGAGTGTTGACCGCCGGCGGGCCTTCGCCCGTGAACTGGCCCGCGAGGCGGAAGCCTTTGGCCTGGTGCTGCTGGGCGGCGACACGGTCTCGACGCCCGGACCCCTCATGGTCTCGGGGACCTTTTTCGGCCGATGCCCTCCGGGCGGCATGATCCCCCGATCCGGCGCCGCGCCCGGCGACCTCCTGCTGGTCTCGGGGCCAGTGGGCGACGGCTTGCTCGGCCTCCAGGCGGTGACGGGCGCGATCGCCGACCCGAAAGGACGCCTGGCCCGGAAGTTCCGACGCCCCGAACCCCGGCTCGACCTCCGAGAGGTGCTCCGGCGCTGCGCCTCCGCCGCCGCCGACATTTCCGACGGCCTCGTCGCCGACGCCGGCCAGCTCGCCCGCGCCTCGGGCTGCTCCATCCGGCTGGAGCTGGAGCGCCTGCCCCTGTCGCCGGAGGCGCAGGACTGGGCGGCCCGTCAGGCGTCGCCTGAAGCCGCCCTGCTGGCCCTGGCGACCGGAGGCGACGATTACGAGGTGGTCCTTGCCGCGCGGCCAGATCACCGCGCCGAGTTGGAAGAGGCGGGCTGCACGGTTGTCGGCGTCTTCCATGTCGGCGCCGCCGAGGTCCTTCACGAGGGACGGCCGCTTGATGCGGGCGCAGGGGGGTGGCGGCATGGGTAGGGCGGCCCCAACTTCAGGGCGCGCTGCGGCGGCCCGTTACCGGAGGACTTCCATGAGGCGTTTACTGCTGCTTACCGTCGCCTTCCTCATGCTCTCGCACCCGCCGCTGGCCTTCGCGGCCGGGGAGAAGAAGGAGGGTGGCGCACCCAGCGAAGCGGACCTCAGGATCGACCTGTCCGGGATCGGGCTGCCGGTCATGAAGGACGGCAGGGTCGTGAACTTCGTCTTCATCCGGGCCCGAATCCAGTTGAATCCCGGCCTGACCAAGGCCGAAATCGAGACCCGGGAGCCCTTCATCCGGGAAGGGCTCGTCCGTTCCGCCTATCGCACGCCGCTGAATTCCGGCACGGACTACATGGCCCTGGACCCCAAGAAGTTCGAGGCGGCCCTCATGCGTGAGGCCAAGACCGCCCTGGGGGCCAACAAAGTCCGCTCCGTGGAATTGCGGGACCAGAAACCCCAGAAGCGGATCTATCCGCCGCAATCCCAGACCGGGGCCCGGCGCGAGGTCATCAACCCCTGAGCGTCGTTCCCACCCATTGGGAACCGGGGTCCTCCGGACAGTTCCTGGCGGCGATCTCGAACAATCATTGCATGCGGGGCCGAGGTTTGGCAGTTTCCCCCGTCTTTCGGCGGGCGCAGACTCGGTCGCGCCGTCGGTTCGGAAAAACTCGGGGGACGGGTGTCGGGGGTGTGATCCTTTTCACTCCCGTCGGTCTCCGCACAGTCTTTGAAGGGGCGCTTCGACTATGAGCTACATCATGCTGGCGATCTTGGCCGGCCTCCTTGCGGTGCTTTATGGCGTCGTCCAGACGGTCTCCCTCATGCGGGCTTCACCGGGCAACGCCCGGATGCAGGAGATCGCTGCGGCGATCCAGGAAGGCGCTCAGGCCTATCTCAACCGTCAATACACGGCGATCGGCATCGTCGGCGCCGTGATCTTCGTGGCGCTGTTCCCCCTGCTGGGCGGCCTTGCGGCCTTCGGGTTCCTGATCGGCGCCGTGCTCTCCGGCCTCGCTGGCTTCGTCGGCATGCTGATCTCGGTCCGCGCCAACGTCCGGACGGCCCAGGCGGCCTCCGAGGGCCTGGCACAGGGCCTGTCCATGGCCTTCCGGTCGGGCGCCATCACCGGCATGCTGGTGGCCGGCTTCGCCCTGCTGGGCGTCGCGGGCTACTTCCACTTCCTGACCGGCGTGATGGGCCTGGCGTACAACGATCGTCACGTCATCGACGCCCTGGTGGCCCTTGGCTTCGGCGCTTCGCTGATCTCCATCTTCGCCCGTCTGGGCGGCGGCATCTTCACCAAGGGCGCCGACGTGGGCGGCGACATGGTGGGCAAGGTCGAGGCCGGTATCCCCGAGGATGACCCGCGCAACGCCGCCACCATCGCCGACAACGTGGGTGACAATGTCGGCGACTGCGCCGGCATGGCCGCCGATCTGTTCGAGACCTACGCCGTGACCATCGTCGCGACCATGGTCCTGGCCGCCATCTTCTTCGGGGCCGGCGCCCTGAACCTGATGCTGCTGCCGCTGGTTATCTGCGCGGTCTGCATCGTCACCTCGATCCTGGGCACCTTCGCGGTGCGCCTGGGCCGTTCGCAGAACATCATGGGCGCCCTCTACCAGGGCCTCATCGTCACCGGCGTCCTGTCCATCGGCGCGATCTGGTGGGCGGTGCACGCCCTGGTCCCGGGCCCGGTCACCACCAACAGCGGCCTGGTCATCGACGCCCAGTCCCTGTTCCTGTGCGGCCTCGTCGGCCTGGCCGTCACGGCCCTCATCGTGGTGATCACCGAGTACTACACCGGCACGGGCTTCCGTCCGGTGAAGTCGGTCGCCAAGGCCTCGGTCTCCGGTCACGGCACAAACGTGATCCAGGGCCTGGCCATGAGCCTTGAGTCGACGGCCGCTCCGGCCATCGTCATCATCGCCGGCATCATGATCACCTTCGGCCTTGCGGGCCTCTATGGCATCGCCATCGCGACCACCGCCATGCTGGGCGTCGCTGGCTTCATCGTCGCCCTCGACGCCTTCGGCCCGGTCACCGACAACGCCGGCGGCATCGCGGAAATGGCGGGCCTGCCCGCAGAAGTCCGCGTCACCACCGACGCCCTGGACGCCGTGGGCAACACCACCAAGGCCGTGACCAAGGGCTATGCCATCGGTTCGGCCGGCCTGGGCGCCCTGGTGCTCTTCGCCGCCTACACCGAGGACCTGAAGTACTTCTCGGCCGAGGCCAAGCCGGGCTCCTTCTTCGAAGGCCTGGGCACGGTCGCCTTCGACCTGTCGAACCCCTACGTGGTGGTCGGCCTGCTGTTCGGCGGCCTGCTGCCCTTCCTGTTCGGCGGCCTGTCGATGACGGCCGTGGGCCGGGCTGCAGAGTCGGTGGTGGAGGAAGTCCGCCGCCAGTTCCGCGAGAACCCCGGCATCATGACCGGTGAGGTCAAGCCGGAGTACGGCCGGGCGGTCAGCATCCTGACCAACGCCGCCATCCGCGAGATGATCGTGCCGTCCCTGCTGCCGGTCGTCTCTCCCGTGGTCCTGTTCTTCGTCATCACCGCCGTGGCGGGCAAGGCCAATGGCTTCGCCTCGCTGGGCGCCATGCTGATGGGCGTGATCGTGACCGGCCTCTTCGTGGCCATCTCGATGACCTCCGGCGGCGGCGCCTGGGACAACGCCAAGAAGCTGATCGAAGAGGGTCACTACGGCGGCAAGGGCTCCGAGGCCCACAAGGCCGCGGTGACCGGCGACACCGTCGGCGACCCCTACAAGGACACGTCGGGTCCCGCCGTGAACCCGATGATCAAGATCACCAACATTGTCGCCCTGCTGCTGCTGGCCATCCTGCACGCGGCGGGCTGAGGCCCCGGGGGCCGGTCCCCGGACCCGCCGCCCAATTTCGGTACGGATGACGCCCCGGGATCACTCCCGGGGCGTTTTCTCATGTCCTTCCGTGCATCACTGGCTGTAGGCGGCCGCCGGAAGGGGCCGCGCCGCGCCTGCCCTCACGCCGGGCCTTGGTGCGCAGCGCGCCGCATCCCCGCCACAGGCGACGACCCGGGTCACGCCGGTCTCGTCACGGACACTGGGCGGCGGAGTGGGCAGGAAAGCGGGCAGGGGGCGGATGACGAGGTCGTCCACGGCTCCAGGGGTGATCCGCAGGAAACCCGGCGTGAAGTCCAGCCTGTAGTTCGGCCCTGCAGTCAGCCCGCCCAGCAGGATCGCGTAGAGGCCGGGGCTCTCCCCGGGTTCCCGGGCCAGCAGGCCCGAAAGGGCATCCCTGGCCAGGACCTGGCCAGAGGTCAGGCGCCAGGTGAAGACCGGATCGGGAAGGCCCGCGAGACGGCTGGCGTCGTCTGCCGCGATGGAGAGGGGGAGGGGCGTGATGGTCCCGGCGGCCGGTGTCATGCGGACCTGGTAGTTCGCACCTCCTGCGCCATCGACCAGGGTGTAGGCGGTCACGGACAGGGTCCTGGCGCCGGCGTCGGGGGTATCGAAGGCCTGGGCCAGTCCGCCTACGGAGTCTCCGGCGACAAGGCCAGACACGGTCGGCGTTCCTGCGGAGCCGGTCCCGCCGTCATACACCCGGGTCTCCGATGTCGCGGTGACGGTCAGGACCGCCCTGGCGATGGCGCCCGAGGCGGAGTTCAGGACCACCGTGTAGTTGCCGCCGCCATTCCCGTCGTTCACGGCGTAGCCGGTGACCGAGAGCGTCCGAGCCCCGGCGTTACGGCTGTCAAAGGCCTGGCTGAGACCGGAGACGCTGTCGCCGGCGATCAGACCGGACGCCACGGGGGTTCCCGCCGCCGCCGCGCTTCCATCGTAGGTCTTGTTCTGAGCCGAGGCGGACAGGGTCAGGAGGGCCCGGGAAATCGCGCCTGCGGCGGTGTCGAGCCGGACCGTGTAGTTCCCGCCGCCATTGCCATCGTTCAGAGTGTATCCGGTCACCGAGACGGTGCGCGCGCCGGCGTTGCGACTGTCAAAGCCCTGTGAGAGGCCGGAGACAGTATCGCCGCTGACAAGCCCGGAAACGGTCGGGGTTCCTGAAGCGGCGGTGCTTCCGTCGTAGGTCTTGCTGGCGGGGGTCGCCGACAGGGTCAGGAGGGCCTTGCCAATGGAACCCTGTGCGGAGTTCAGGCTGACGGTGTAGTTCCCGCCGGCGTTCCCGTCGTTCACGGTGTAGCCGGTGACCGTGACGGTCCGGGTCCCCGCGTTGCGGCTGTCGAAGGCCTGGCTCAGGTTGGAGACGGAGTCCCCGGGCGCAAGGCCGGTGGCGATCGGGGTCCCCGGGGCGACGATGCTTCCGTCGTAGGTCCGGGAGGCCGCCGAAGCCGTGAGGCTGAGCAGGGCGCGGGAGATTGACCCCGCGGCGGAGTTGAGGGTCACCGTATAGTTCCCGCCGGCATTCCCGTCGTTCAGCACATAGCCGGTGATCATCACCGAGCGGGGTCCGGCATTGCGGCTGTCAAAGGCCTGGGTGACGCCCGAGACGGTGTCTCCCGCAAAGAGGCCCGCCGCGACCGGGGCGCCTGAGGCGGTCGTGGTCCCGTCATAGGCCCTGGAGGCTGAAGCCGCGGTCAGGCTGAGCGGCGCCGGGGCGATGCTTCCCGCCGCGGACAGGGTGGTGACGGTGTAGTTCGCCCCGCCATTCCCGTCGCTGACCGTGAAGGGGGCGACCGAGAGGGTCCGGGCGCCGGCGTTCCGGCTGTCAAACACCTGCGAGAGGGAAGGGATGGCGTCGGTTCCCTGCAGTCCCGTCACCAGGGGCGTCAGACTGGAGGTGGCGGTCCCGTTGTAGGCGCGGGAGTCCGTCACGGCCTGGACCTGGAGGGCGGCCGGGGTGATGGTCAGGTTGCCTGGGGTGAAGCTGAAGCCGTAGTTGAGCCCCGAGACCAGGGTCCCGAGCGTGGGCGTGACCGCGTAGGTCCCGACGTTCCAGGCGGCCAGTCCGCCGAGGGCGGGGGCTCCTGACCAGGCGTCCGCCGCACTGTCGCCCGCCCTCAGGCCCGTGACATTGAAGGAACCCGCCGCCGGCGCTGAGCCCGTGTAGGTCACGCTGACTGCGTCAACGGACACATTGAGAACGGGCTGGAAGCCGTAGACGAACCGGTTGCCGGGCCCCGGGGCGCTGGCGAAGCTCCCGAACCCGGAGGCGGAGAATGTGTAAGGCGCGCCATACCAGGCCTTACCGGTCAGGCCGCCGGTCACGTTCCCGGTCGGAGCGAGGCCGGCCGACCCCGTGAGTTGGCTGTAGACCAGCCAGCGGCCTGCAGCGGCGGAGAGCGAGGCCGCGCCGGCGTTGTTGATGAAGTTCCCGTTCGCGGCGAGTCGGATCGCATCACCGGCCCCGGTGGCTGAAAGCGTCGCGCCCGGGCGGAGAATGATGTCGGATCCGCTTGAGGTCCCGACGTTGTCGACCCGGATGCTGGCGCCGGAGAGCGATCCCAGGGTGATGGCCCCGCTGGTCAGGTGGGTCTTGCCCGTCCCGGGGCCGAGGTGGATGCGGATGTCGCCGGTCCCGGCGTCAAGGGAGGTCCCGCCCGCCATTGTGATGACGGCGGCGCCCGGGTCCCTGTCGGCGTCCACAACGCCGGAGGACAGGAGGGTGTTGGCGTAGAGGTTGATGTCGCCGCCCGCCGTAGTGATGCCGGCGTTGATCAGAAGGCTGCGCCCCGCCTGCAGGGTCAGGTCGCCGCCGCTGGCACCGGGAACAATCACGGGACTGTTGATGGTGATGTCGTTGCTGGCCTGCAGGGTCAGGGACGATCCGGTCGCCAGCTGGGCCGTCAGGTGCGCCGGAAGCAGGGTGACGGTCTGGCCCGTGGCGCGGTTGTAGGTCAGCTGGTTCAGGTCGGTGAGACCGACGAAGACCCGGCCCTTGTTCCCGTTGACGAAAAAGACGGATCCGTCTCCGAGGTAGGGGCTCCATCTCATCCTGATCCGGTCGCCTGGGGCGACTCCGAGAATGCTGTTGATCGAGGAGACAACACCGCTGACGCCGGTTGTTCCCTTGCCGAAGGTCACGGCTCCGACCCCGTTCCAATCCTGGCTGGAGACCGTATAGTTACCTCCGGGGAGCGACAGGACGTTGTCGAGGGAGAACTGGTCCCCGACATAGTCGAAGGCATGGGAGCCAACGAGGCTATTTGCAGCCGAGACCGCCCCCACGGTCCCTCCGGTTGGAGAGAGCCATGTTACGGCCCCAGCGTCCTCGAGCACTCCGGAGTCCCAGCTTGGGGTCAGGGTAATGGCGTATCCGCCGTCCATCAGCAGGGTGTATCCGCCCACGTAATCGCCGGTGCTCAGGCCCACCAGGCTGTTGGACGCCGAGACCACCCCAACCGTTGCTCCGAGGCCATTGCCCCAGGTCACAGCTCCGGCCTCGAGGGCCGCTCCGTTGTTCCAGACAAGACTACTGACGTAGTAATTGCCGTTGGGTAGGGCCACCATACCGCCGATCCCCACCCGGTCCTGGGCGGTGGATCCGATTAGGCTCTTGGATGCTGAGATCGCCCCGGTCGTCCCGCCGAGGCCATTTCCCCAGGTCACGGCTCCGACGGAGGAAATTGCGCCCAAGCTCCAAAATGGTGTCGTCACCACATAGTTGCCATTGGCCAATGGAATGACATCAATCGCGGCGCCATCGCCCGCTGACGAGCCATGAAGACCCATGGCCAGATCCACTACGCCCGACGTAGGGCCTGAGCCAGAAGCCCAGACGGCTATCCCCACATTCGACGCGGCGCCGTCGTTGATCGCTCCAAACGCGACATAGTTGCCATTCGTCAGGGAGGCGATGCTCCCAAAGCGATCGTTTGCTCCAGCGCCCACGAGGCTATTGGAGGCTGAAACTGAACCCACCGTTCCGCCAAGTCCGCTACCCCAGCTGACCGCCCCGACATTTGTGGTGGCGCCATTGTCCCAGTCGGGACTGACGCCGACATAGTTCCCGTTTGTCAGGGGGAATACGGCGTAGCCCACACGATCGCCGATCTGCGATCCGACAAGGCTGTTCGAAACCGAGATGAGGCCGACCGTAGATCCAGTACCCGAGGCCCATGTCAGCGCCCCGGCGTCCGTGATGGCGCCATTGTCCCAGTAGGCGCTTCCGATGACGTAGGATCCGTTCGAAAGCGGCAGCGTGTAAGACCCGACGAGATCCCCGGCGCTTCCGCCAACCAGGCTGTTTGACGCAGAGACCAGCCCGGTGATCCCTGTGACACCACTGCCCCAAGCTACCATCCCTGCATCGGCGGCTGCGCCGTTGTCCCAGTGAGTCGAGGACGTGATGAAGTTGCCGTTGGCCAGTTCCCAGGTCCGACCCGAACCGATCTGGTCGCCGGCGGTGCTGCCAATAAGGCTGTTCGAGGCGTTGATCGTCCCGGTAAGGCCCGTGGTCCCGTTCATCCAGGTTACGGCCCCGGCGGCGGCGGCGGCCCCGTTGCTCCAGTTCGGCGTGCTTACGACAAGATTTCCGTTCGAAAGTGTGAAGATCCCCGGGTAAGCACAACACCCCGAACCGATGAGGCCGACCCGATCCCCGGCGGTTGACCCGACAAGGCTGTTCGCGGCGCTGACTGCACCAGTCACGCCCGTTGCGCCGTTGCCGAAAGTCACGGCCCCTGCGTCGGCGATCGCGCCATTGTCCCAATAACCCGATGTGACAACGTAGTGGCCGTTGGTCAGTGGGGTGATGCGTCCAACCTGGTCGGCTGTGCGAACTCCGGTGAGACTGTTGGCGGCCGAGACAACCCCGCTGACGCCGGTCACCCCGCTGCCCCAGGTCGCGGCCCCAGCCCCCGCAGCGGCCCCATTGCTCCAGTTCGGTGAGCTGATGACGAAGTTGCCGTTGCCAATAAGTTGTTCGACCCAGTAACCAACCCGGTCATCGGCGCGCGATCCCACGACGGTCGAAAGGAGCGCGCCGGTCGTCCCGTTGAAAAGGTAAACCGCTCCCGCGCGCAGGGCGACGGAGGAGTCAAAGCTGGCGGTGACGACGACATTACCCGTACTCAGCGGAACGACCTGTGCGCCAAAGTTGTTGTCGCTCCCGAAATGCGGGTCGATGAGCTCATACTGTGGATAGAGTCCGCTGGAGGCGTCGATCACGATGGATTTCGGATCGAGGAGGACCTGGCCCCCGACGCCGGCGTCCGCCAGGCCGCCCAGCCGGACGTCGCCCTTGGAGGAGACCTCGATCAACCCGGCGCCCGCGGCGAAGGTTCGGCCCCAGACCTCGGTGAGACCGGTTGACCAGTAGACGACCGAGCCGCCGTACCGGGCGTACTCCGAGGTCGCGGAGACCCGGGTCCCCGGCGTGGACAGGACCTCGAGCGCCGGCCTGAGATCTCCGAGACCCCGATAGTCGCCGCCGATCCGGATCCGGCCGCCCAACCCGCCGTCGGCGGAGAGTGCAGCCTCATTCAGGACGATCCGGGAGCCAAGGGCGACGATGGCGCCCCCGACGCCGCCGGGCGCCGATGCCGACCAGGATCCCGAGGTATAGAGGTTGGCCCCGCCGTCGATGGCGATGGCGCCGCCGCGGGCGGTCCCGGTCGCCGTCACCTCGCCCGAGGCGGTCTCGGTGTAGGTCCGGGCGGCGACCACGGCGATCCGCCCCCCGTCGCCCCGGTTCCCGGCGGCGGAGATCCTTCCGGTGTTGAAGACGGCTCCTCCGGCGATCGACACCTCGCCCCCGCGCCGCCCCGAGGCGTCGAGGATCCCCTGGTTGAAGACAAGGTTCCCGGAGATCGACACCTGACCGCCGTCAGGCCCGGAAGACGCGGCGATGCGGACGCCGGGATCCACCTGGACCGAGCCTTCTCCGGCAGAGATCGTCACCCGACCGCCAAGCCGTCCGGCGCCCGAGGCGAGGACCTCGCCGCCGAGGTTTCCTGCAAGGGCGTAGATGTTGCCGCCCTGTGTCGCCAGGTCGACCATGGCCGCGCGGATGCGCCCGGACTGGGTGACGCCGCCGCCGGGCGCGCCCAGCTCCACCTGGAGGCGGGCCCCTGCTGCGCCGGCTTCCGCCAGGGTGACGCGGCTGCCTGAGGCGAGGACCGCCGCGCCGCCGTGCGCCTCGATTTCGCCGCCATTCTCCACGGTGCGTGAGAGCAGGAGGATGTCGCCGCCCGACGCGCCGATGCGACCCAGGTTGATCACGGAGGCCTGGGAGTCGCCCGAGAAGGAGAGGGCGCCGCCGCCAAGGAAGTCCGCGTCGGAAAGGTCAAGTGTCGAGGCCAGGAAGCTTCCGCCTGTCGCGATCTCTCCCCCCGGTCCGATGAGGATCCCCGCCGGGTTGAGCAGGTAGACGGAACCGCTGGCGCTGAGGCCCCCGTCGATCCGCGAGAGGTCGCCTCCCGTCACCCGGTTCAGGGTGGCGCCGCGACCATTGGCGAAGTGCACCGATGCGCCCTGGCCGACGGAGAAGGACGACCAGTTAAGGATCGCCCGAGGAGTGGACTGGGTGATGGTGAGGCTTGTCTTGCCCGCAGAGACGCTGGCGTCACCCGCTGAGACCTGTCCGCCCTGCGGCAAGGCCTGCGAAAGGGCGGGGGAGGCGGCGAGAAGACCGAAAACGGACGCGCCGAGAAGCCATTGGTGTTTCAAGACGCATCTCCCCCCACGAACACGCCCTCCGGCGCCGCTGACCTAGCCAGCGCACGCGTTCAAGGTAAAGGAGAATTCAAGCTTAACGGGAAACCACAGGCCGACGGCGCGCCGACCGGCGGAGAATGGTTGTGGATCGGGAGCGGGCCCGCGTCAGCGGCGGTCGCCAGGCCTCGAGCCGGGAACGCCTTCTTCTTCGCGGGGCAGCAGGCCGCCGGCGCCGATGGAGCCGATCAGCTGCTCGATGACGGTCAGCTCACGTCCACGGGTGGGGGTCTCGCGACCGTTGAAGGCGATCACCTTGCCGTCGGCGAGGGTCAGGTTATCGACCGTCTTCACCGCCTCGGTCTCCTTGTCGAAGGTGATGACGGTGACGTCCCGGCGGGTCACGACCGGGCGCATGAAGGCCACGGTCTCCTTGGTCTGGTTCATGTAGATCCAGACATTGGGATCGAAGGCCGAGATGGAAGACGGCGAACCCAGTCGCCCGCGCACGCTCGCCTTGCTGTCCTCACCCGGCTTTACGTCGCGGGGATTGGACTCGATCGCCTGGAAGCCGGAATAGGAGGCCATGGGCGCGCAGGCCCCGGACAGGGCGGTCCCGGCGAGGACGGCGGCGAAGACGGCGCGTTTCAGCATAACAGTTCCGTTTCCTGGCTCCGGGCTTTGACCTAACGCTCACCGCCCCTTACTGCAATGCCGGCGTTAGCCGCCGCTCGCGGCGAAATCGAGGCCGAGATGCGACTCTTCAGGAAGCAGCGACCCGCGACAGAGGCCGGAAAGCGGCTCTACGCCGCCTGCGTGGCCCAGGCCCGCCAGCCCAGGCTCTACCGCGAGCTTGCGACCCCGGACACCGTCGAGGGGCGGTTCGAGCTGTACAGCCTGCATGTCATCCTGGTCCTGGACCGGCTGGTCCGCCAGGGCGATGAGGCCGCCGAGGTCTCGCAGGGCCTCTTTGACGCCTACATCCGTTCCCTGGACGACGCCCTCCGGGAAATGGGGGTCGGGGACCTTTCGGTGGGCAAGAAGATGCGCCGGATCGGCGAGGCGCTTTACGGTCGCCTGCGCAACTACGAGGGCGCCTTCATCGGGGAGGAGGGCGCCGATCCCCTCCCGGTCATTCTTGAGCGGACGGTCTACCAGGGCGTCGACAATCCGCCCCTGGAGGCCATGTCGGCCTATGTCCTGGGACAGAGGTCACACCTGGCGGGGCTACCCCTGCGGAGCCTTCTCGACGGCGCCCTCGAATGGTCTGCGGCATGACCAGCGAGGGCATTGTCCGGCTCGGGGACCTGGCTGCAGGGCCGGTGCGCCGCAAATGGATCCCGGACGAGGCCGTTCGCGCGGCCTTGGCCGCCCGCTTGGGCGTGAGAGCCCTGCCTGCGCTTGAGGCCGAGCTGGAAGTCCGGTCCTGGATGGACGGCTGCGAGGTGAGTGGACGTTTCCGGGCCCGGGTCACCCAGGTCTGCGGCGTGACCCTGGAGCCCTTTGACCAGCCTGCGAACGGCGACATCGAACTGAGGCTGGTTCCAGAGGGGAGCCCGAACCTGCCGGAAGATCCCGCCGCCGGAGAGGTGGAGATCTCCCTGGAGTCCCCGGACCCGCCCGAGCCCCTCGAAGGCGACGCGGTCGACCTGCACGCCCTGGTGGAAGAGCACCTGGCCCTGGAGATCGATCCGTTTCCCAGGCGGCCGGACGCTGTCTTCGACTGGGCGCCGGAGGCGCGGGAGGACTCGCCCTTCGCCGCCCTCAGGGCGCTGAAGCCACCCAATACGTGAGCCAGTGCCTCGGCTCGGTTTGCATGGCCCCCTTCGGGCTGTATCGTTGATCATTGGGCATGTGAGGTCAGGCTGAGTCTTTTGTCGGGTTCCAAAGTCATTTCGATCGACGCCATGGGCGGCGATCACGGGGTTTCCGCCACCGTGCCCGGCCTGGCCCTGGCCCTGAAGCACCTGCCGGGTGATCTGCGCTTCCTCCTGCATGGCGATCAGGCGCAGATCGGCCCGGAGCTGGCCCGGAACGCCGAGCTCGCAGGGCGCAGCGAGGTGCGCCACACGGACAAGGTCATTTCCTCGGACGAGAAGCCCGCCAATGCGGTGCGTCGCGGCAAGGGCGCCTCCATGTGGAACGCCGTGGAGTCCGTGAAGGCCGGAGAGGCCGCCGCGGCGGTGTCCAGCGGCAGCACGGGCAGCCTTATGGCGATCGCACGGCTGGTCCTGAGGATGGCCGTGCCCATGGAACGCCCGCCCCTGGTCGTGCCCTGGCCGGGCCTGAAGGGCGTGACGACCTTCCTGGACGCCGGGGCCAACATCGAGTGCGACGCAGAGCGGCTGGTCGAGTTCGCCATCCTGGGTGAGGCCTATCACCGGGTCGCCTACGGGGTCGCCCGGCCCCGGGTCGGCCTTCTGAATGTCGGCTCCGAGGACATGAAGGGCCATGAGGCGGTGCAGCAGGCCCACGCCATCCTGAAGAGCGGGCGGCTGGACCTGGACTATCACGGGTTTGTCGAGGGCGATGACCTGTCGGCCAACCTCGTCGACGTGGTCGCCACGGACGGTTTCACCGGCAATGTGGCCCTCAAGACCGGCGAGGGCTCGGCCCGCTACATCACCGAGGAGCTGCGCGCCGCCCTGACTTCCAGCCTGCCGGCCAAGATCGCCGCCCTGCTGGCGCGGCCGGCCCTTCGGCGCTTCAAGGCCCGCATCACGCCCACGCCCGCGGCGCCCCTGCTCGGTCTGAGCGGGCTGGTGGTGAAGTGCCATGGCGGCGCGGACGCCAAGGACTTCGGTCGCTCGGTCGGCCTGGCTGCGGAACTGGCGGCCAGCGACCTGATGAGCCAGATTGAGCGGAACATGTCGCGCCTTGGCGCCCCGCCTGAAGGAGCTCCCGCGTGATCCGGAGCGTGGTGACAGGTGTCGGCGGCTATCTCCCGGACGAGGTGCTGACCAACGCTGACCTCGCCAAGTTCGTCGACACCTCGGACGAATGGATTCAGGAGCGGACGGGCATCCGGCAGAGGCACAGGGCGGCTCCGGACCAGGCGGTCTCGGACCTGGCGGTCGAAGCGGCGCGCCGGGCCCTGGAGGCGGCGGGGCGGACTCCGGCCGACGTGGACCTGATCATCGTCGCCACGACGACCCCCGACCTGACATTTCCGGCCGTGGCGACCATCGTCCAGCGCAAGCTGGGGGCGCCGGTCGGCATCGCCTTCGACGTGCAGGCCGTGTGCTCGGGCTTTGTCTTCGCCCTGTCGACCGCCGACGGCTTCACGGCGCGGGGGCGCTCGAAGTGCGCCCTGGTGATCGGCGCCGAGACCATGACCCGGCTCATGGACTGGAGCGACCGGGGCACCTGCGTCCTGTTCGGCGACGGAGCGGGCGCCGTGGTGCTGGAACCGGGCGAGGGCAGGGGAGACGCCAGCGACCGTGGCCTGCTCGGCTTCGCCCTGAGGGCGGACGGGACCAAGCAGGACATGCTGTATGTGGATGGCGGGGTCTCGACCAATGGCCAGGTCGGCCACCTGCGCATGCAGGGCAACCAGGTCTTCAAGCACGCGGTCATCAACATCTCCGAGGCCGTGACCGCGGCGGCGGAGGACGCCGGGATCCAGATCGCCGATGTCGACTGGTTCATCCCGCACCAGGCCAACCAGCGCATCCTGAACGGGGTCGCCAGCCGGCTGGGCCTGGACGAGGCCAAGGTGATCTCGACGGTCGCAGAGCACGCCAACACCTCGGCGGCTTCCATTCCCCTGGCCATGGCCCAGGGGATCGCCGACGGCCGGATCCGCCGTGGAGACCTCCTCATCATGGAGGCCATGGGCGGCGGCCTGACCTGGGGCGCCTGCACCCTGCGGCTCTGACCCCCACGCGTCGTTAACATCGGGCTTGATGGGCCTGACTTGAAAGGCTTATCTGGCGGCTGACCGGCAGCGGCCGGCGTGGCGACTCAACCCCTCGCAGGAACCCAGGCCATGAACGGCTCTACAGTCACCCGTGCGGACCTCGCCGAGGCGGTCCATGAAGAGGTCGGCCTGACCCGCCAGGACTGCGCCGAGCTGGTCGAGCGCACGCTGGAACTGACCGCCCAGGCCCTCGAGCGCGGCGAGCAGGTGAAGCTGTCGGGCTTCGGCGTCTTCCAGGTCCGCGCCAAGCGGGCCCGCATGGGCCGCAATCCCAAGACCGGCGAGCCCGCGGCCATCGAGCCACGGCGGGTGATCGGTTTCCGCGCCAGCCAGGTGATGAAGGCGCGGATCGACCGCGCCCTCTCGAAGTAGGCCGTGGCCAAGGGCCCCGACGCCTTCCGGACCATTTCCGAGGCCGCCGACGAGGTGGGCGTCGCCCCGCATGTCCTGAGGTTCTGGGAGACGCGGTTCTCGGTCATCCGTCCCATGAAGCGCGCCGGCGGGCGCAGGTTCTATCGCCCCCAGGACGTCGCCCTCCTGAAGTCCCTCCGGGTGCTTCTCCATGACCGGGGGCTTTCGATCCGGGAGGTCCAGCAACTCGCCCGCGTCGAAGGGGTCCGGGCGCTGGTCAGCCGAGCGGAGAGCGGCCCAGAGTCCGTTCCCGAGCAGGTTCCCGCCGCCTCCGTCATCGTCCCGGAGCCAGCCCATCTGGTGGCTGCGCCATCTCCTGCTCCAGCGCCGTCAGGCCCGGATGACGAAGGCCTGCGGCGCCTGGCCGCGGCCCGGGATGATCTCATTGCGGTGAAGCGGCGGCTCGACGCCCTGCTGTCGACCTGACGTCGAAAAGGCTTGCCCGTCGGGCGCAAGCCGCTAGAAGGACCGCTCGCCGATGTCGGAGCGTAGCGCAGCCTGGTAGCGCACTTGACTGGGGGTCAAGGGGTCGTGGGTTCGAATCCCGCCGCTCCGACCATCGGCCTAACGGCCCCTGTTCATCCAGGTCATCAGGGGCAGGATCGGCAGACCCCAGCCCACCCCCGCCACGGCGAAGAAGACCAGCTTGATCCGCATGTCGTCCGGCAGGCGATCCGCGATGGCGGTCGCCGCCCAGATGTACCCGGCCAGGAAAACGAGGATCGCCACCGATCCAATAAAGCTTCGAAGCGTCGGCTGCATGGTCAGGATATAGCCTGAGGCGACGACTTCGTCATCGAAAGATGGACGAACGACGCAGCCGGGGCTAGCAGGGCGCCATGAACGCGCTCACTCCTCCTGATCGTTCCCGTCCCGTCGCCATCTGGCTCTTCTGCGTGGCCGCCCTGGTGCTGGCCATGGTCATCGTAGGCGGCGCCACCCGCCTGACCGGCTCAGGCCTGTCGATCACGGAGTGGCGCCCTGTGACAGGGGCGCTTCCGCCCCTGAGCGACGCCCACTGGGCCCAGGAGTTCCAGAAGTATCGGGAAATCCCGCAGTACCAGCAGGTCAACCGCGGCATGTCGCTGGAGGCCTTCAAGTTCATCTACTGGTGGGAATGGGGTCATCGGTTCCTCGGCCGCCTGGTCGGCCTGGTCTTTGCGCTTCCGTTCGCGGTTTTCCTTTTCCGTCGGCAGATCCCCCAGCGGCTTGTCGGGCGTTGCTGGGCCCTTTTCGCCCTCGGCGGCCTCCAGGGCGCCATCGGCTGGTGGATGGTGGCCAGCGGCCTGAGCGAGCGTGTGTCGGTGGCGCCGGAGCGCCTGATGACGCACCTCGGCATGGCCTTCTTCCTGTTGGCTGCACTTTTCTGGACCGGGCTGGAGGCCTGGAACGGCCCCTCGCGGCGTCATGCGCGGGGCGCCTGGCCTCGGCTGGCCCTGGGCCTCGCCGTCCTGGTCTACTTCCAGATCCTGCTGGGCGCCCTGGTGGCGGGGAACGATGCTGGCTATGTCCTGACGGACTGGCCCCTGATGGGGGGGCGCTGGTTCCCGGAGGACTACGCCGGACCGGGGGTGTGGGCGACGCTGGCCCACTCGATTCCGGCCGTCCAGTTCAACCACCGGATCGGCGCCTACGTGCTCTGCGCCTGTGCGGTCGCCCTGGTCTTCGCCTGCGTCCGTTCGATGCGCGCGCCCGTGGGCGTGCGCAGGGTGGGCTTGGCCCTTGGCCTGTCAATCTTCTGCCAGGCCGGTCTTGGGATCTGGACCCTGGTCTCCGCCACGCCGCTTTCGCTGGGCCTTGCGCACCAGGCAGCGGCGGCAGGCGTCCTGGGCCTCGCCACGGCGTTTCTTTGGACGGCGCGCCGCGCCTGATTTGGTATCATGTTACCTGAAGTTTTTTCATTCGATTTTTCAGGTGTTTAGCGGAAACTCACCGCATGTGAGTTGACAGGGAAAGGGGCCGCGTCGTATCCGCGCGCCTCACCCCGGGCTCCGGCCCGAGCGCAACCAATGGACCCGTTCCCATGCTGAAGACGACGGCTTCGCTGAAGCCCGCCGACGTCGAGAAGAAGTGGATCGTGATCGATGCAGAGAACGCCGTTGTCGGCCGCCTCGCATCCTTCATCGCCAATCGTCTCCGCGGCAAGCATCGCCCCGACTACACGCCGCACGTCGACTGCGGCGACTTCGTGGTCGTGATCAACGCCGACAAGGTGAAGCTGACGGGGCGCAAGCTCCAGCAGAAGACCTACTACTGGCACACCGGCCATCCCGGCGGGATCAAGGAGCGGACCGCGGACAAGATCCTCGGCGGCCGCTTCCCCGAGCGCGTCCTCGAAAAGGCCGTGGAGCGCATGCTGCCCAAGGAGAGCCCCCTGGCCCGGAAGCAGATGACGCACCTGCGCATCTACGCCAGCGCGGATCATCCCCACGCCGCCCAGAACCCGGAGACCGTGGTCTTCGGCGACATGAACGCCAAGAACGTGCGGACCAAGTAAGCCGATGACCGACGCTCCCGCTCCCACAGGCTTCGACGCCCTGCAAAGCCTCTCCACCCAGGCCGCCCCTCAGGCGGTCGTCCACGAACGCAAGATTGACGCCCAGGGCCGCGCCTACGCGACCGGCAAGCGCAAGAACGCCGTGGCCCGCGTCTGGATCAAGCCCGGTAAGGGCCAGATCACCATCAACGGTCGCGACCAGGAGGTCTACTTCGCCCGCCCGGTCCTGCGCATGATGATCGCCCAGCCGCTGGAGGTTTCTGACCGCTCCGGCCAATTCGACGTGGTCGTCTCGGTCGCCGGCTCGGGCCTCTCCGGCCAGGCCGGTGCGATCCGCCACGGCATCTCCAAGGCCCTGACCTATTTCGAGCCCGAGCTTCGTTCGGTGCTGAAGCCGCACGGCTTCCTCACCCGCGACAGCCGCGTGGTCGAGCGCAAGAAGTACGGCAAGGCCAAGGCCCGCCGCAGCTTCCAGTTCTCGAAGCGCTAAGGTCTTTCCGCCCACATGGGCGAGGCTTCCAGGGGCCGTCCGAAAGGGCGGCCCCTTTGCTTTTCAGGAAAGCAGCGCCAACTCGGCAGGGAGATGGAGGCCGGATCATGATCAGGACGGAACGCCTTGTCCTGCGATTGCCGCAACTGTCGGACCTGGAGGACATCCACGCCCTCTTCGCCGATGGCGACGCCCTGACATATTGGTCCTCGGGGCCGCACCCTTCCCTCGAAGCCACGCGGGAGTGGCTACAGCCCCTGCTGGAGGATCCCGCCTCGGCGGAGTTCGACTTCTTCATCGAGATGGGGGGCAGGATCGTCGGCAAGATGGGATGCTGGCGACCGCCTGAGGTCGGTTTCATTCTGATCAGGGACGTCTGGGGCCAGGGGATCGCTCGGGAGGCGCTGGAGGGACTGATTGACTTCATGCGACGGCGGCGCGTTTGCGACCACCTGTGGGCGGACGTGGATCCGCGGAATGTGCGATCGAAGCGGCTGCTCGAGGCCTGCGGGTTCCGGTTCGTAAGGTCGGAGCGAAACACCATCGAGACCCATATCGGCTGGTGCGACAGCGACTATTTCCGGCTCGACCTGACCTGACGCTCCCTCTCCGGGCGCTGGGGGCGTGCTCTCCTGTGGCGTTCCGCCCGGGAATGGCGTAGCGCGTCATTTCTCCCTTTCCCGTGTGCGGTCCCCTGGGTGACGGCTCCCGGTCCTGGGGTTCCTGTCCGGGGTTTGAGCACCATGGTCCCTACAGTCTTCATCGACGGCGAAGCCGGAACGACCGGCCTGCAGATCCGCGAGCGGCTGGAGCGCCGCAACGACCTGTCCCTGCTGTCCATTGACCCGGCGCGCCGCAAGGATCCGGAGGCGCGGCGAGAGCTCCTGAACGCCGCCGACCTGGTGGTGCTGTGCCTGCCGGACGACGCTTCCCGGGAGGCGGTGTCGATGATCGCGTCGGACCGGGTCAAGGTGATCGATGCCTCCACCGCCTTCCGCACCGCCCCGGGCTGGACCTACGGCTTTGCCGAGATGTCGCCTGAACAGAGGGCGGCGATCCGCGGCGCGCGGCGGGTGAGCAATCCGGGCTGTTACCCGACGGGCTTCATCGGGCTGGTCCGCCCCCTGGTGCGCGCGGGGCTCCTGCCTTCTGGTTTCCCGGTCACCGTCAACGCCATCTCCGGCTATTCGGGCGGCGGCAAGGGACTGATCGCCGAGTTCGAGGGCGCCTCGCCCGAGGGCACGGCCGACGCCTTCCGCAGCTATGGCCTGTCCCTGGTCCACAAGCACCTGCCGGAAATGCAGATCCATGGGGGGCTGGACCATTCGCCGGTCTTCGCCCCGTCCGTGGGGCGGTTCGCCCAGGGCATGCTGGTGGAGGTTCCCCTGGCGCTTCACGCCCTGCCGGGTCGGCCCTCGCCTGAGACCCTGCGCCAGGCCCTTGAGGTCGCCTATGCCTCCGAGCGCTTCGTCGAGGTGGCCGGGGCTGGGGCCTGCGCCGAGCTCCAGAAGACACGGGCGGGAGCCGCCGGCTACGTCCGGGACCTCGACCCGGAGTCCGTCAACGGGACCAACCTCCTGAAGCTGTTTGTCTTCGGCTCGCCGGACGGCGCCCAGGCGCGGCTTCTGGCGATCCTGGACAACCTGGGCAAGGGCGCTTCGGGGGCCTGCGTCCAGAACCTGAACCTCATGCTGGGGCTGGAAGAAGATGCCGGGCTCTGATCGGATCTCAAGTCGCCGCGCGCTCCTTCTGGGCGCCGGCGCGAGCCTGGGGGCCAGCCTCGTGGTCTCCTGCGCCCGCGCGGCGTCTGACGCCTACGCCGGATCGCCCTTCCGGAAGATCTCCGAAGCCGAGTGGCGCAAGCGCCTGCCGCCCAAGGCCTTCGCCATCCTCCGCAAGGAGGATACCGAGCCCCCCGGCTCGAGCCCCCTCCTGAACGAGAAACGCGCGGGGACCTATCACTGCCTGGGATGCGACCTGCCCCTGTTCCGCTCGGCCTGGAAGTATGACAGCGGAACAGGCTGGCCGAGTTTCCACACGGCCCTTCCCGGCGCCCTGGGCTTGAAGACCGACTGGCTTATCGGCGTACCGCGGACAGAGTACCACTGCGCCCGTTGCCTGGGTCACCATGGGCATCGCTTCGACGACGGTCCTCGTCCGACCGGCCTGCGCTATTGCAGCAACGGTTTCGCCCTGCGGTTCCAGCCGGCATGAGGCGACTGGCCCTTCTTCTCGTCGTCCTCCTGATGGCAGGGTGCGCGGCGCCCAGGGCCGAGCTGGACGCCGACAGGATGGGCCGGCTGTTCGTGGACGCCGTCCAGCGCGGGGACTGGCCGGCCATCGACAAGGGGCTCGCCCCGACGCTCATGGCCTCGCCGGACCATGCCGAGGCCATCGAGGCGGTCCGCAAGGCCTTTCCCGCTGATCCGCCCTGGTCGATCCGGCTCCTGGCGTCGAGGCAGGTGACGCCCGAAGAGGGCGAGGGGCAGGAGCGCGCGGAGCTCCAGTACCTGTACCAGTTCGCAGAGCGCCGGGCCGTCATTGACCTGACCGTGGTTCCGGTCGGATGGCGCAAGGTCGTCCCCGCCACGGCCCAGACGCCTCGGCGGGAGTCGGGCCTGTTGAAAGCAGAGCCCGAACCGCCAGCCGCGGGATCGCCGGGCTACGATGTCGTGCGGGTCTACCAGGCCCTGACCATGTCCTACACGGAGGTCACCCGGGAGGACGAGGCTGCGCAGGCCTTCTGGGCGCCGGGGCGGACGCCCGGTCAGTGGCTCTTTCTTGGGCTCTCCCTCGGAACCCTGGTCTTCATGCTCTGGACCGCCGTCCGGGTGCTGCGTGCGCCGGGTCTTGAAGCTCGGGTCTTCTGGGCGCTGATCTGCCTGGCCGGCGTCGGGACCGCCTGGATGGACTGGACCTCCGGGATCGCCGGGTTCCTGCCGACCAGCCTGAGGCTGATGGGCTTCGGCCTGGAGAAGGGACCATCACCGCTGGCGCCCTGGATGGTCAGCCTGACCCTTCCCGTCGGCGCCCTGCTGGCCAGCCTGAGACTGGCCATCCTGCGGCTCAGGACTTCACCTTGACGTAGCTGCCGGGGGCGTCCTCGAGGGGGGGCAGGGGACCGGCCGCCGGATCCCGCGCAGGAACCTGGCGACCCGAGCGCGCCCTCAGCCATTCGGCCCAGTGCGGCCACCAGGACCCCGGGGTCTCCACGGCGTCCGCCTGCCAGGCCTCGAGGGTCTCAGGCAGGGCCGGGTTGGTCCAATGCTGGTACTTCTTCGCCACGGGGGCGTTGATGACGCCTGCGATGTGGCCGGACCCGGCCAGGGTGAAGGTCGTGGGGCCGCCAAAGAGGCGGGCGCCCCTGTAGACCGAGCGGGCAGGGGCGATGTGGTCCTCCTTGGAGGACTGGACGTAGATCGGGGTCTTCACCTGGCCGAGGTCCAACTTCACCCCGTCCATCACCAGTTCTCCCCGCGCCAGGGCGTTGTCGCCGTAGAAACGGCGCAGGTAGTGGAGATGAAGGGTCCGGGGCATCCGGGTCTGGTCGGAATTCCAGAACAGCAGGTCGAAGGGCTTTGGCTCCTTGCCCAGCAGGTAGTTGCTGACGAAGAAGGACCAGATCAGGTCGTTCGAACGCAGCATGTTGAAGGTGTCGGCCATGGTCTGGCCGGCCAGGACGCCGCCGCCGCTCTCCATCTGCTTCTCAAGGTCGGACAGCCATTCCTCGCTGGTGAAAAGCAGGAGGTCGCCGGCTTCGGAGAAATCCTGCTGGGCTGCGAAGAAGGTGGCCGAGGCGATGCGGGCGTCGCCCTTGGCCGCCATGTGGGCGAGTGTGGCGGACAGGAGGGTGCCGCCGATGCAGTAGCCGACCGTGTTCACCCTATCGACGCCAGCCTGCTTCATGGCCGCCGCCGTGCCCTCGTAGATGCCGAGGCGCATGTAGTCCTCGAAGGTTTTGTCGGCGAGGCGACCATCCGGGTTGACCCAGGAGGCGACGAAGACGGTGAAACCCTGGCTGGTCAGCCAGCGGATCATCGAGTTCTCGGCCCGCAGGTCCAGGATGTAGAACTTGTTGATCCACGGCGGGAAGATGACCAGCGGGATCTCGTGGACCGTCTCGGTGGAGGGTGAGAACTGGATCAGCTGGATGATCTCGTTCTGGAAGACAACCTTGCCCGGCGCGGTGGCGACGTTCACGCCGATCTCGAACTGGTCGTAGTCCGTCTGGCTGATCGCCAGCTGTCCCCCTCCACGGGAGAGGTCGGCGGCGAAGTTCTCCATCCCGCGCACCAGGCTTTCGCCCCCGGTGGTCATGGCCTCCTTCAGGGCCTCGGGATTGGAGGCCAGGAAGTTGGTGGGCGAGAGGGCGTCGGTGAGCATCCGGGTGAAGAATTCCACCCGCCGGCGCGACAGAGGGTCGACATCCTCGGCCCTTGCCACCAGTCCGTTCAGCCAGTCGGACGTGATGAGATAGGACTGCTTCATGACGTCAAAGACGGGGTTCTCCGTCCAGTCTGGGGCGTTGAATCGCTTGTCGCCCCGGGAGGGCGAGGCCACGGGCGAACCCGTCTCGCCCATGGCCCGGCGGGCCGCGAAGTGCCAGAGCTCGGCATAGCGGCGCCAGAGATCGCCCTGGGCCTGCATCAGGGCGTCCGGCCGGCTGGCCAGGCTGGACATGACCTTCGCCATGGCAGGGCCGACGTGGAAGGGATCGGAGTCCAGCCCCGCCGGCCGGTCAGCCTGCCTCAGGGCAGCCTCGGCTATGGCGCCCTGGGCGGTCATGGCCGCGCGGGCGAGGTTGCGGGAGAGCCTTTCCAGGGTCTCCAGCGACTCAGGATTGGCGCCGAAAGCCGCGCCGGGTCCAAAGGCGCCGCCCGTCGTTGAGGCGGCTTCGGGCCGCGGCTCCGTTTCGGGAGGCGGCTTGGCTTCCGCCTTGGAGCCGGACTTGGCGGCGACGGGTTTCGCGGCCTTGGCGCCAGCCGGGGATCGCTTCCGGGCGGGCTTCGAAGCAGACGTGTCCTTGCCGGTCATGGTCGGGCCTCCAAAACCCCAGGGGGGACCTCAGGCTTTCTTAGAGCCCGATCATGACATAAGACCGGGGGGATCATGAAGCGATCTGCGGCGAACCCTCCGATTCCCGGTCTCCGGCTGGCGACAGCGCCCCTGGCGCTGGCCCTGCTGGCGGGCGGTTGCGCTTCGGTTCCGCCTGCGCCAACACCGGGGACCGAGGCCGCCGTCGCCGGGGTCGAGACCCTCACCGGGGCCTCGCGCAGCTTTCCCAAGTTCTCGGACATCCCCAACCTGCCCGTAGATGAACGTCCACTGGCCGCCTGGGGCGAAGCCGCGCGCGAGGTGATCGCTGATGGCGAGGCGCTGGCGAGCGGCGGCGCCGAGGAGACCTGGACCCTGCGCGGAACCGAAGCCTTCGCCGCCGGGGCGCTGACGGCGTCGGGTCCTGCCGCCCCCACCGTGTCAGCCACAGCCTCGGCGGACGCCTTCGCCCGGGAGGTTCGCAAGCGAGCTACCCCGCCTCCGCCGCCCGTTCGCTAGGGCCTGCGGAGGCGTTCCCCTCAAACCGCTTGGCGGCCCCGGGACCGGAGGCTATGCCAAGTCTGGACAGGCTCCCCATTTCGCCGCGACCTGCGCGGCCAGAGCAGACATGACACCCGAGTTTCACCGTATCCGCCGCCTCCCGCCCTACGTCTTCGAGGAGGTCAACCGCATCAAGGCCCGCCTGCGCGGCGAGGGCGTGGACATCATCGATTTCGGCATGGGCAATCCCGACATGCCGACGCCGAAGCACATCGTCGAGAAGATGATCGAGACGGCCCGCGATCCCAAGGCCGGCCGCTATTCCGCCTCCAAGGGGATCATCGGCCTGCGCCGCGCCATGGCCGGCTATTACGACCGCCGTTTCGGGGTGAAGCTGGACCCCGACACCGAGGTCATCGCGACCCTGGGCTCAAAGGAGGGCTTCGCCAACCTCGCCCAGGCCCTGACCGCGCCCGGCGACGTCATCATCTGCCCAAACCCGGCCTATCCGATCCATGCCTACGGCTTCATCATGGCCGGAGGCGTCATCCGGCATGTCCCGGCCCTGTCCCCCGAGGAATACCTTTCGGGGATCAGCCGGGCGGTAAAGCACTCAGCGCCGCCGCCGACCGTGCTGATCCTGTCCTACCCGTCGAACCCGACCGCCCAGTGGGTGGACCTGGAGTTCTACAAGGATGCCGTGGCCCTGGCCCGCAAGCACGACATGCTCGTGCTGTCGGACATCGCCTATTCCGAGATCTACTTCGACGACAATCCGCCGCCCTCCGTGCTCCAGGTTCCTGGCGCCAAGGATATCGCGGTCGAGGTGAACTCCCTCTCCAAGACCTACGCCATGGCCGGCTGGCGGGTGGGCATGGTGGTCGGCAACGCCAGGATCTGCGCCGCCCTGGCGCGGGTGAAATCCTATCTGGACTACGGCGCCTACACCCCCATCCAGGTCGCCGCCGCGGCCGCGCTGAACGGACCCCAGGACTGCGTCGAAGAGATCCGCGGCATCTACAAGGCGCGTCGTGACACCCTCGTGGAGTCGATGAAGCGGGCCGGGTGGGACATTCCCGCCCCGCCGGCCTCGATGTTCGCCTGGGCGCCCCTGCCGGAAGCCTTCCGGGAGGCGGGCTCCATGCTCTTCTCGAAACTCCTGATCGAGGAGGCCGGAGTGGCGGTCGCCCCGGGCGTGGCCTTCGGCGAGTACGGCGAGGGGTATGTCCGCATCGGCCTCGTCGAGAACGAGAACCGGATCCGGCAGGCAGCCCGCAATGTCCGCCGCTTCCTCTCCAACGCAGACGAGATTCTCGGTCGCGCTCACAACACGGGAGTGGGGCAATGAGCCAGAAGGACGCCCACAGGACCTGGCGGATTGGCGTCGCGGGCCTGGGCACCGTTGGCGGCGGCCTGCTGGGCTTCCTCGAGGTGCGACCGCAGTACGCCCCGGCGGGTGGGCGAGCGGTGGTGACCGGGGTCTCGGCCCGGTCCCGGTCGCGGCCCCGGACGGTCGACATCTCCAACCTTGCCTGGTTCGACGACCCGGTGGCCCTGGCCCAGTCGCCCGACATCGACATCTTCGTGGAACTCGTGGGCGGATCGGACGGCCCGGCCAAGGCCGCTGTCGAGGCGGCGCTCCAGGCCGGCAAGGCCGTGGTGACCGCCAATAAGGCCCTGATCGCCGAGCATGGGGCGGAGCTGGCCGCCCTGGCCGAGGCCAAGGGCGTCCCCCTGCTGTTCGAGGCCGCTGTCATGGGCGGCGTCCCCGCCGTCAAGACAGTGCGGGAAGCCCTGGTGGGTGAGGATATCCGCAGCCTTTCGGGGATCCTGAACGGCACCTGCAACTACATCCTGACCGAGATGGAGAGCGCCGGCTCGGCCTTCGCGGACGTCCTGGCCGAGGCCCAGCGCCTGGGATACGCCGAGGCCGATCCCACCATGGACGTCGGCGGTTTCGACGCCGCCCACAAGATCACCATTCTGGCCGCACTGGCCTTTGGCGGCGCGCCGAACTACGCCGCCGCAGAGGTCGAGGGCATCGCCGCGGTAGACCTCCTGGACATCCGCCTGGCCGGAGACCTGGGCTACCGGGTCAAGCTGATCGCCTCGGCCGAGCGGGCCGGGGAGGGCGCTCGGGTCCGGGTGCGGCCCTTCCTGGTCCGCAAGGACCATCCCATCGCCCAGGCGAACGGAGCGCTGAACGCCCTGTTCATCGAGGGCGAGCGGATCGGGCGCATCTTCCTCCAGGGACCGGGTGCAGGTGCGGGCCCAACGGCGGCGGCGGTGGCTGCGGACATCGCCGACGTCATGACCGGCGCCGTCCGACCCGTCTTCCAGGGGCCGGCGGCGGGGCTGTCGCCCTGCGCGCCCTCGGCGGGATCCGCCGCGGCCGGCCGGGCCTATATCCGGGTCATGGTGCGTGACGAGCCGGGCGTCCTGGCCGCCGTCTCGGAAGAGCTGGCCGAGGCCGGGGTCTCGATCGAGAGCTTCCTCCAGAAGCCCCCCGGAGAGGCGCCGGGCGTGCCCATCGTCATGACCACCCACGCCGTGGCGGAAGCCGTCCTGGAGGCCGCAGTGGCCCGGATCGGACGCCTTCCGTCAGTGCTGGAGCCGCCGCGGCTTCTTCACATCGCAGGCATCTGAGAATCGTCGATAATCACGGCCCTATGCGGCCCGGAGACCCCCGATGAGCACTGAGCAGCTGGACAGCGGCCTTGTCCTGGACGCGGTCCGCGTCACCGAGATCGCCGCGATCGCCGCCTCCACCCTCGTGGGCCGGGGTGACGAGAAGGCCGCCGACCAGGCCGCCGTCGACGCCATGCGTACGGCGCTCAACAACCTGGCCATCGACGGCGAAATCGTCATTGGCGAGGGGGAGCGGGACGAAGCCCCCATGCTCTACATCGGCGAGAAGGTGGGGCGCGGCGGCGCGGCCATCGACATCGCCCTGGACCCTCTTGAGGGGACAACCCTGACGGCCAAGGCGATGGCTAACGCCCTGGCGGTAATGGCCTGGGCGCCCAAGGGCACCCTGCTGAACGCCCCCGACACCTACATGGACAAGATCGCCTGCGGGCCAGGCTATCCCGCCGGGGTGATCGACCTCGACAAGTCGCCGGCCGACAACGTGCGGGCCCTGGCCGGCGCCAAGGGGGTGTCGCCCGAGGAGATTACGGTCTGTGTCCTCGACCGGCCCCGCCACGCCGAGATCATCGCCTCGATCCGCTCGGTCGGCGCGCGCGTGAACCTGATCACCGACGGCGACGTGGCGGGCGTGATGCACACCGCGGATCCGGCCACGGGCATTGACCTCTATGTCGGCCAGGGCGGCGCCCCCGAGGGCGTCCTGGCCTGCGCCGCGCTCAAGTGCGTCGGCGGTCAGTTCCAGGGGCGTCTGGTCTTCCGCAACGCCGACGAGAAGGAACGGGCGCGGCGCGTGGGGATCACCGACTTCGACAAGAAGTACGACCTCCACGAAATGGTCCGGGCCGACGCCATCTTCGCCGCCACGGGCGTGACCAAGGGCGCCCTGCTGGACGGCATCCGCCGCGAGGGCGGCCATGTGGTGACCCACAGCCTTGTGATGAGCTCTTCCACGGGCACCGTCCGCGAAGTGCGGATGCGGCGGCCGGTCTGACCGCCATGACCGCCGGGGAGGGCCCGTTTCTCGGAGTGGCCCGATCCCTGACCGGGCGCGCCTGGGCCGCCCGCCCGGCCGCAGAGGACCTGGTCCGCCGGCACCAGGCCTCGCTGGGCCTCAGCGAACCCCTGGCCCGGGCCCTCGCCTCGCGGGGCGTTGGCCCGGACGGCGGCGAGGTTTATCTGAACCCGACCCTCAAGGCCCTCTTCCCCGATCCCTCTTCCTTCCGTGACATGGACCGTGCGGCGGAGGTCCTGGTGGACGCCCTGGTGCGCGACCGCTCCATGGTGGTCTTCGCAGACTATGATGTGGACGGCGCCGCCAGCGCCGCGCAGGTGGTGCGCTGGATGCGCGCCATGGGCCGCGAGGTCCCGGTCTACATCCCTGATCGCGTTACCGAGGGCTACGGCCCCAGCCCCACCATCTTCCGGTCCCTGAAGGCGAAGGGCGCAGAGCTGGTCGTGACCCTGGACTGCGGCGCAGCGGCGGTGGACGCCCTCGTGGCGGCCCAGGAGATCGGCCTCGACGTGGTGGTCATCGATCACCACCTCATGCGGCCGGGAGAGGTCCCGCCCGCCCTGGCGCTCGTCAATCCCAACCGGCCCGACGACAATTCCGGCCAGGGGATGCTGGCCGCCGCCGGGGTCGCCTTTGTCCTGTTGGCGGCGCTCAACCGGGAGGCGCGCCGGCGCGGGCTCTTCGCCGATCGGCCCGAGCCCGACCTGCGCCAATGGCTCGACCTGGCCGCCCTGGGCGCGGTCTGCGACGTCACCGCCCTCACGGGTTTCAACCGGGCCCTGACGGCGCAGGGGCTAAAGGTGATGTCCCGCTGGGCCAACCCGGGCCTCAAGGCCCTGGCCGACATCGGCAAGGTCAGCGGCGCCGCCACGACCTTCCACGCCGGGTTCGTGCTGGGCCCCCGGATCAATGCCGGCGGCCGTATCGGCCGCTCGGACCTCGGCGCGCGCCTCCTGGCGACGGACGACCCCGCGGAGGCCGCGTCCCTGGCCGCCCAGCTGGACGAGCTCAACGGCCAGCGCCGGGCGGTGGAGCAGGGGGTCCTCGATGAGGCCGTCGCCATGGTCGAGGGCGATCCAGCATTAGCCGAGGCCCCCGTCCTGGTGGTGGCCGCCCCCGCCTGGCCGCCGGGTGTGATCGGCATCGTCGCCGGTCGGCTGCGCGAGCGCTATCGGCGGCCCGCCGTCGTGATTGGCGTCGATCCGGGCTCGGGCGTCGGCAAGGGCTCCGGCCGCTCCCAACCCGGCGTGAACCTGGGCGCCGCAGTCCAGGCCGCCTTCGACGCCGGGATCCTCCTGTCCGGAGGCGGCCACGCCATGGCGGCGGGCCTCTCCATCCGACCTGAGCGCATTGCGGACTTCACCGCCTTCCTGGGGGACCAACTCGGCGACGCCCAAGCCCGCGCCGCAGAAGCTGACGCCCTGGAGGTCGACGCCCTGATCACCCCGCGCGGGGCCGACCGGGGGCTGCTGGAGGCGTTTGGTCGCCTCGCGCCCTTCGGACCCGGCAATCCCGAGCCGGTCTTTGCAGCCGCCTCTGTGAGGATCGAGCGCCCCATCCCCATGCGCGGGGGGCACGTGCGCGTGACTCTGTCGGACTCCGCGGGCGGACGCCTCAAGGCCGTGGCCTGGAGGTCAGAGGAAACCCCGCTGGGCCAGGCCCTGCTGGCCGGCGGCGTCCTGCATGTAGCGGGTCGGCTGCGCCCCGACGACTGGCAGGGAAAGGCCTCTGTCGAACTCGAGATCGAGGACGCCGCCGACCCCCGCCGCGCCGACGCCCCGTGATGCTGCGGACCAGCGGGAAAACCGGGGCGGGTGTCTTGCACGCCTCCGGGAAGGCGGATATAGACGCCGCTCTCGCGTCCGCGGTCCCTTCGTCTATCGGTTAGGACGCCAGGTTTTCAACCTGGAGAGAGGGGTTCGACTCCCCTAGGGACTGCCACGCGAGGTTGAATTTCCCACCGTTTCCTGTGTTCTCGGCGGCAGGCCCCACCTCGGGCCTCAATGTCATGCGCGGGCCCGGCGCAATCTCGCCGCAGGCGCCGGATCGGAGCCTGGGCCCGGCTCGGCTCGAGCTGGCTCGTTCCTCCTTTGCGCGGCGTCAGCACAGCCTGCAGTCCCTTCTTGCTTGATCCCACGAATTGTGGACATCCTTCTGAAAATCGTGCGGGAAAAACCGCTTGACGGGAGGAAACAAGACCATGTCCAGGCGTGGATACTTTTGTGCGAGTTCTGCCTTAGCGATCACTCTCGGCCTTGGCCTTGCAACGCCAGCTGCATCCCAGAACAAAAATTCCGCCTCTGGCGTCCAGGTCGAGGAACTGGTGATCACCGGTTCGCTGATCCGGGGCACGCCGGAAGACGCCGCTCTGCCGGTCGACGTCATCACAAACGAGGCCCTGCAGGAGCAGGGAAGCCCCTCCCTCGTTGACCTTGTGCGCACCATCCCGTCGGTCTCAGGCGGCAACATCGGCGAGTCCAACCGCTTCCTCGGGGGCGCTGCGGCCGGTGTCGCGACGATCAACCTCCGGGGCCTTGGCCTGACCCGGACGCTCTCCCTCATGAACGGCGAGCGCCTGTCCACCATCACCGCCGCCGGCGGCCAGGAATTCGTCAACATCAACGTCGTGCCGACGATTGCGATCGGGCAGGTCGAGGTGCTCCGGGACGGCGCCGCTGCGACCTACGGCTCCGACGCCGTGGCGGGGGTCGTAAACTTCATCACCCGTAGGGATCTCGACGGCTTCGAGGCGAACGCCAAGTACGCCCTGATTGACGGATCTGACGGCGATTATGAAGGGGCGATTGCCTGGGGCGCCAAGCTCGACAACGGCAACGTCCTGCTGGCGGCCTCCTACCGGCACCGCAGCGAGCTCAATGGGGTCGATCTGCCCTGGACCCTTCCAAATGCGATCTTCCCCGACACGGTGAATGTCAGCGGTATCTCCGGCGCCAGCAATCCCGGCGGCTACAACGCGGTCCTCGGGACCCCGGTGATCGGACCCAACGGCGGCTTCGTCCAGGACCCAACCCGCCCGGGCGTCCCGCTGGGCGCGACCCTGTCCTCGACCTTCTCGGATGCCGGCTGCACGCAGCTGGGGGGCCTGTCCTTCGTCCCGAACGGGCAGTGCTTCTATCCCTTCACCTACCATGACACGCGGGTGGCGAGGGAAGACCACTATCACCTGTTCGGCGAAGCCAACTTCCAGCTGAATGACTCCCTGCGGTTCCACGGCGAGGTCCTCTGGTCCCGGACGGAGGTCCCGGACGACCGGGTCTCGGCCTCACAGTCGACCGTCCAGTTCCCGACCCCCATCGAGGCCAGCGGCGCCTCCCCGGGCGGCGGCACCTCTCTCATGCCCGCAGCGCCGGGAGCCATCCAGTCGCGCTACTACGTTCCGGCGAGCAATCCTGGCCTCCAGGCGCTGTTCAATCCCTGCCCGACGGCCACCCAGCCCCAGATCACGGCGGCGATCTGCGCCGGGGCCCTCGCCAACGGGGTCACCATGAACCAGACGCAATGGCGTCCGGCAGCCATGGGCGGCAACCCGATCCATGGCTTCGACGCCGACAGGCAAAGCAACAGGATCACGTCCTATCGCGTGGTCGGCGGGCTCGTGGGGGAGCTTGCGAACGGGTGGGAATGGCGCACGTCCCTCAACTACATGCGCGCCGAACAGGTCAACAAGACGCCGGACCGCTACGTCAATCGCATCCAGCTCGCCCTGCGCGGACTGGGCGGGCCAGGCTGCAACCCTGCAACCGGAACGCCGGGCGCAGGGGGCTGCCAGTACCTGAACCCCTTCGCAAACTCGATCCGGACGTCGAGCATCAACGGCGCCAACTACGCGCAAGCCACGGGCCTTCCGCAGGGGCCTGCGATCGATCCCGGCCTCTGGGCCTGGCTGCAGGACTACGCGGTGAGCACGACCACCCAGCAGCTCGCTACGGCGCAGGTGCAGCTGGCCGGCGACCTCGGCGAGTTCCGGCTGTGGTCCGGCGACGCGATCAGCTGGGCCGTGGGCGCCCAGTGGCGCTACAATGAGCGGACGATCGAGCTGTCGTCGAACTTCGACGGCGACGCCACGCCCTGCGTCGACAGCCAGCCCTACGGGGACGGGGTCCCCGGCTGCGCCTCGCCGGGAGGCGGTCCGTTCACCTTCATCGGATCGGGCCGGGAAAGCGACATTGACCGGCAGGTCTACTCCTTCTTCGGAGAAGTCCAGGTCCCGGTCTTCGAAACCGTCGTGGCGAGCTTCGCCATCCGGAACGAGCGCTACGGCGGAAATGTCGGCGACACGACCAACCCGCGGGCGTCCGTCCGCTGGCAGGTCACGCCCTGGATGGCGATCCGGGGTTCCGCAGGCACCACCTTCCGGGCCCCGCCCGTCGCGGCCCTGGATCCCGGCTTTGGGTTCATCCAGGCCCAGTTCTCCAATCCGGTGACCGGCGCACCCCTCTACCGGCCGGTTCAGACCTTCGGGAACCCCAACCTCGAGCCCGAGACCGCCGATACCTACAACATCGGCTTCCTCTTCGAGTCCGGGGGCTTCCAGGGTCAGATCGACTTCTTCAAGTTCGCCTTCAAGAACGAGATCACGACGGAAACCGCAGCCCGCATCTACGGCTCCATGTTCCCAAGCTCCAACGCGGCGACCTGGCAGTGCGGGACGGCCGCCCTGTTCGAGCGCTTCCGGTTCGGGACCGAGACCGTGAACTCCACGCTCTACGGCGGACAGGCTGTTCCGACCTGCCACCCGAACAACTTCCTGTCCGTCAGGAACAACGTGATCAACGGGCCGGACACGGAGATCACCGGGATTGACCTCAACGCCTCGTACTCCGGGCTCGATTTCCTGAACGGCAACCTTACGGTCGGCGGGGACGCCAGCATCCTCAACGACTACAACCGCGGGCCAGGCATCCTCCTGAACACGAACATCGTGTTCGACGCCGCCCTGAACCGGGCGGGCAAGTCAGAGCTCCTTTCGGCGTTCTACTCCTATCCGCGCCTTCGCGGGAACGTCTACGCCAACTGGGACATCGGCGATCACAATCTGCGCTGGACCACCCGCTACTGGGCGGGAACGGACGACGTGAACGCCGTAGTGGCGGGCCAGCGTCTCCATCGGGACGACCGCTGGGTGCATGATTTCACTTACCGGCTCACGCTTCAGGAGAAGTGGGCCGCCACCCTGTCGGTGAAGAACGTGTTCGATGACCAGCCGCCCTTCTACAAGAGCCAGTACAACTACGACTACATGACCCAGAATCCCCTGGGGCGTGTGTTCGAGTTTGGCGTCCAGGCGAAGTTCTGATCGCCCGGGCGCTTGTCGGCAGCCAACCGAGCAAGTTGCGCCCTGCGATCGACCCATTGAGGGGAGATCGCAGGGCGGTTCCTCCTCGCTTTGTCCTGGTCGGCATCTTCCGGAACCACGACTTTGTGACCACGGAATCTTTCCATTCCCGGGAAGCGGTAAGTCCAAGCGAAAATCCGGCATTGACGCAGCGTAACAGACAAGAAAAGACTTTTGCGTGCGGAGTTCCGGTCAGGAACTCGGGCCAGTCGGACGAGAGGGGGCCATGTCCGGTTACGGTTTCGATGACGATCACGAATCCTCAGTGAGGATCACTGGTCGAGTAAAATGGTTCGATGAGGGCAAGGGCTACGGGTTCATTGTCCCTGACCAGCCTGAACTTACAGACCGCAAGGATGTGCTGATCCATGTGACCTCGCTTCGCGGCGTGGGGCGGGAGGCGGCGGCTGAAGGCGCCACCCTATCCTGTTCTGTCGTGCGTCGGCCCAAGGGCTGGCAGGTCTCTGAGATCCACGAATTCGACGACAGCACCGCCCAGCCGTCGGCGGCTCGGGGTTTTGACCGGGACCCGGGCTTCAGGCGCGAACGCGAAACCGGCGGCTACGGATATTCCCGCGACAGCTACGACCGCGGTGGGCGGGGGGGCTTCCAGCCCCGCTCCGGCGGTGGCGGTGGCGGACGCGCGCCCACACCAGAGGGTCCTTTTGAGCGGGCCAAGGTGAAGTGGTTCAATCGCACCAAGGGCTATGGCTTCGTGGTTCGTGAGCAGGAAGCGGGCGATATCTTCGTCCATATCGAGACCCTGCGTCGGGCGGGCATCGAGGACATCCAGCCGGGAGAGGACCTCCTGGTCCGCTTCGGCAACGGCCCCAAGGGCCTGGTCGTGGCCGAGGTCCAGTTGATCTGACTGGCGCCCCGGGCGCTCCGGGGATAAGGGCAGGGGATGCGATCCCTGCCCCTGTGCCTTCTTCTTGCAGGTCTTTGCCTCGCGGCCACGGTCCAAACTGCCCGGGCCTCGCCCCAGGCGTCTGCGCCCGCCTGTATCGGCAATCCTGAGCTGAAGCCCCTCAAACCCCTGGTCGTCCGCACGGCGAAGGGCGAGTTCCGCTTCCTCGTTGAGGTCGCCGATACCGACCGCGAGCGCGAACTGGGGATGATGTGCCGGCGCAGTCTGGCTCCTGACCGGGGGATGCTGTTCGACTTTGTCCGGGAACGGGGCGACGCCGCCTTCTGGATGCGCAACACCCTGATCCCGCTCGACATCATCTACATCCGCAAGGACGGCGTGGTCCGGTCGATCATCCGCAACGCCAGGCCCCTCGACGAGACTCCCAGGCCAGCTGGCGGTCCAATCCTCGGCGTCCTCGAGCTGGCCGGAGGCCGCGCGGCGCAGATCGGGCTCCAGCCTGGGGACCGCGTCGACTTTCCGATCTTCCGGAGCCGCCCATGAGCCGTGGCGCTGAAGGTGACCTTTCCGGGGAGGAGAGTATCCTTCCGCCGCCGGGCTTTGTCCTGTCGGCGACCCGCGGGCCGTACTCCACTCACAATGGCCCCTATTTCCACCGGGATCCCCAGGGCGAGGCGACAGAGCACGCCTTCCTGGCCCTGCGCCGGCACGCCAACGGCCTCGGCCTGGTGCACGGCGGCATGCTGACCTCGTTTATGGACGGCCTCCTCGCCGCCGCCGTCTGGCGCGCCTCCCGGCGATCGAGCGTGACCATCCACCTGAGCGTCGATTTCCTGCACATGGCCCGGGTCGGCGAGTGGGTGTTTGGGGAAAGCCGCGTCACCCGACTGACCCGCGACGTGGCCTTCGTGGAGGGAAGGGCCCATGCGGCGGGGACCGACGTGGTGCGGGCCAGCGGGGTCTTCAAGCTGATGCGCAAGCCGGCGGACTGATTGCGGATTGGCGCGAAGAGGGCTATCGCGAACGTGAGCCGGCGCTCTTTCGGGGCGTAGCGCAGCCTGGTAGCGCATCTGCTTTGGGAGCAGAGGGTCGCGTGTTCGAATCACGCCGCCCCGACCAGAGCCGGCATGGAGAACGGGGACAGACATGATCGCGCGCATTTTCCGTCCGGCGAAGACCGCCATGCAGTCTGGCAAGGCCCGCGCGCGCGACTGGGTCCTGGAGTTCGCCCCGGCCTCCGCAAGAACGCCCGATCCCCTGATGGGGTGGACCCTGACCGATGATACCAGCGGCCAGGTGCGACTGACCTTCGAGAGCCGCGACGAAGCCGTAGCCTACGCCCAGAAGCTTGGGCTCGCCTTCCAGGTGACCGAGCCCAAGGCCCCGAAGCGGATTCTCAAGGCCTACGCCGACAACTTCTCCCCCGACCGCAAGCAGCCCTGGACCCACTAGGGCCGCGCCCGGAACCGGAGCGCCCGTAGCTCAACCGGATAGAGCATCCGCCTTCTAAGCGGACGGTTGCAGGTTCGAGTCCTGCCGGGCGCGCCAGGGCGGGGCGGCGGGGAAGATGCTGGCGTTCAACAACACTTCTGCTCAAGTTGCCCCTTCGTTTCTTGAGGAGGCTGCCTTGCGCAACCACGGTATGGCCATGGCGGCGGGGGCGGCCGCGCTCCATGTTCCGTTGGCGGAAAACGAATCCTATCGCTGGACGCCGGAGGCCTCCCCGCAGGGGCCGGTGACGGTGATCGGCTCGCGCAGTGACCAGCGCGTCCTCGTTCTCCGGAATGGAGTCGAGATCGGGCGCTCACGGGCAGAGGTGCCCACCAATGACTTTGAGACGCACGTGCTGACCTATGCGCCGCAGGCCGACGGGCGGCCGCGCTGGGTGCTGGTTGGGGTCCCTGGGCATGCTGGAGATGATGGACGTCCCCTGGACAGCGGCATCCTGAACCAGCTGCGCCTGCCGAGGGGCTTTCACGCGGTCGTCGCCGAGGTCATCGTTCCGGGATCCACAGTCCTTGTCACCCAGGCCCCGGTGCTGCCTGACAACCACGGCAAGGGGATGACCGTCATGGACAGCGCAGGGGCCCGTTAGGCAGCCAGCGGCTACTTGGGCGCGGGAACGTCCGCGGGGAAGTCGGGCAGGGGCTTGGCCGTCGCCGGCGGGCCGATCACATATTTCGCGTGACAGGCGACGCAGGTCTCGTAGAGCCGGCCGCCGGTGTCAAAGACCGCCTGCTTGTCGCGGGAGTCCGCCGCCTTGCGAGCGTCGAGGGCCCGGGCGGTCATTTCCTGGGCGAAGCGGTTCCATTCCGCCTCCGGAGCGAGGGCCCGGCCCTGGAGCTGGAGTGCGTTCCCCGCCTCGGCGACGGTGGAAGCGGCGGTGACAAGGGCCTCCCAGCCGGCCTCATCCACCGGGGACAGGTCCTTTTCGCCCCCCTCCGTCAGCTCGACGCCCGCGCCGCGCCAGAAGACCTGGGCGGCCGGATCGACCACGTGCGCCATGAATTCTGACATGGGCAGAGAGGTGTCGAATTTCACGCCCCCGGCCGGAGCGCCGGTCCCGCCGGGCCCCGAGCAGGCGGAGAGGGCGACCAGGCCGGCGAGGGCGAGCAGGCGCTTCATGTCCATTCCTCCCATCCTGTCCGCCTGTGCAGGCGGATCAGGCCTTGGCCATGTTGATGACGTGCTGCTGGGTGAACTCGGCGAGGCCTTCCTCACCCAGCTCGTTGCCCACGCCCGAGAACTTGGCGCCGCCGAAGGGGATGTTGGGGGCCAGTTCCGCGTGCTTGTTGATCCAGACCGTACCGGTGTCCATGCGCCCGGCCAGGTCGAGGGCGCGGTCGAGGTCCTTGGCCCAGATGGAACCGCCCAGGCCGTACTCCGAGGCGTTGGCCCGGCGCACGGCGTCCTCGCCGTCCTTGATCTTGATGACCGGCAGGACGGGACCGAACTGCTCCTCGTCCACCAGGCGGGCGCCGTCCTCGATGTCGCGGACGATGGTCGGGCGGATGAAGTACCCCTTGCCCTCGGCGCGGCCGCCGCCGGCAATGACCTTACCCTTGGTCTTGGCGTCCTCGATCAGTCCCAGGACCTTCTCGAACTGGCTCTTGTTCTGGAGCGGGCCAAGGGTCACGCCCTGCTGGAGACCGTCGCCCATCACGGCGGCGTCGGCCAGCCTGGCCAGTTCGTCGCACATGGCGTCGTAGATGCTCTCGTGGACATAGGCCCGCTTCACCGCGATGCAGACCTGGCCCGAGTTCTGGAAGGCGGCGCCGAAGATCTTGGGGGCGGCCTCCTTGGGGTCTACGCCGTCGAGGACGATGGCGGCGTCGTTGCCGCCCAGCTCCAGGGTGACGCGCTTCAGCGCCTCGGCGGCGCCGGCCATGACCTTCTTGCCAGTCTCGGTCGAACCCGTGAAGGACACCTTGCGGATGTCCGGGTGGGCGGTGATGGCGCCGCCCAGGTCATTGGCGTCGGAGATCACGTTCAGGACGCCGGGGGGCAGGATGTCCTTCACCAGTTCGCCGATGCGCAGGGTCGTCAGGGGTGTGGTGGCGGCGGGCTTCAGGATCACGGTGTTGCCGGCCAGCAGGGCGGCCGGGACCTTGAAGGCCATCAGGATGATCGGGAAGTTCCAGGGCACGATGGCGCCCACGACCCCGAGCGGCCGGCGGCGGGAGATGACCTTCCGGGCGTCGGAGTCCTCGATGACCTTCTCGGGCAGGTCGAGGCTGGCGAAGTAGCGGAAGAAGGCGGCCGCTCCGAAAACCTCGCCCATGGCGTCCTGCAGGGGCTTGCCCTGTTCCTGGACGAGGGTGCGGGACAGGGTCTCCAGGTCGCCCTGGATGGCGTCGGCCATGGCCAGGAGGGCCTTGCGCCGCTCGTCGATCGGGGTGGCGGCCCAGGCGGGGAAGGCGCGCTTGGCGGCGGCGACGGCCTGGTCCAGCTGGGCCTTGGAGGCGCGCGGACACTCGACCAGCACCTCTTCGGTCGCCGGGTTGATCACTGACATCGTGGCGTCGCCGTCCAACAGCTGGCCATCGATAAGAAGCTTGTAGGGACCCATTTCGTCCTCCCGCATAAGGTTGGCGGCACAATGGGGGGATGACGTCGCGCCAATCAAGCCCGGGCTTGCGCGGGTGGGCGGCGGCGGGCCAATCTCCCTTCCACATCAGGGGAGGCGTTCCATGTTCCTGCGTCTGGCCAGCGGCCTGTTCTGTGCGTTCCTGCTTGCGCTTCCCGCTGCAGCTGCCGGCCTCACGGGTGTCGAGCGCCGGATGGTCTCGACCGTTGACGCGGGACAGGACCGGCAACTCGCCCTTCTCGAGGAACTCGTCGCCATCAATTCAGGGACCATGAACCTTCCGGGCGTTGAAGCCGTCGGCAAGCGCGTGGCCCGCGAGTTCGAGGACCTCGGGTTCGAAGTGCGCTGGATTCCCATGGCCGAAGCGGGACGGGCAGGGCACCTGGTGGCTGTACACAAGGGCGGCGGCGGAGGCCGGCGCATGCTCCTGATCGGACACCTGGACACCGTCTTTGAGCCTGACAGCCCCTTCAAGGGCTATGTCCGCTCCGGTGACACGGTCACGGGCCCTGGAGTGAACGACATGAAGGGGGGCATCGTCATCATGATCGGCGCCCTGCGCGCCATGAAGGCGGCGGGAACCCTCAAGCGCGCCGATGTTACGGTGGTCCTGACGGGAGATGAGGAGCGGGTGGGTCGGCCTGTGGAGATCGCCCGGCGCGACCTGCTGGCCGCTGCGGAGACCTCGGACGTCGCACTCGACTTCGAAGGCCTCGCCACCGAGGACGGGGCCGACATGGGCTCGATCGCCCGCCGGTCGTCCAACACCTGGACGGTGCGGGTGAAGGCCAAGCCCGGGCATTCCTCGGGGATCTTCTCCGAGGCGGCGGGATATGGGGCCATCTACGACCTCGCCAGGATCCTCGACGCTTTCCGGGAACAGCTTCGCGAACCGAACGCCACCTTCAATGTCGGGCTGGTCCTGGGTGGCTCGGACGCCGCGCTGAATTCCGCCGGGACGGGGGGCAAGGCTTCTGGCAAGGGCAACATCATCGCTGGCGAGGCCCTCGCCGTGGGCGACCTTCGGACCCTGTCGAATGCGCAGACGCTTCGGATCAAGACGCGCATGGAGACGATCGTACGCGACAGCCTTCCCGGCGCCCGGGCCAGTCTGGAGTTCTCCGAGGGCTATCCGGCCATGCCGCCGACCGAGGGCTCACGTCGCCTCCTCGGGGAGCTCAACAAGGTGAATGCGGCCCTGGGATATCCCCAGATGGGTGAGCTGGACCCCCTCAAGCGGGGCGCTGGGGATATCGCCTTCGTGTCTCACCTCGTCGATGGCCTGGTGGGCATGGGAGCCAGTGGGGAGGGCGCCCATGCGCCCGGCGAGACGATGGACATTCCCGCCATGCGCCGCCAGACCCGCCGCGCCGCCCTCCTGATGAGCCGTCTGGCGGACACGCCGAGAACCCGCTGATCCCCTCAGTCAGCTTCGCTGGCCGCCCCCCCTTGGGGGAGCAATTGTATGTCGTGTTCCCCGCCCTATCCGCGGACGGCCCGATAGGCGGACAGGCCCGTCTCCAGGTCGGCGATGAGGTCGGCCGAATCTTCAAGTCCGACGTGAAGGCGGACGAGCGAGCCTCCATAATCCTTGCGGAAGCTGCGGACCTTGAGCTGAGGATCGCAGTCGATGGCCAGGCTTTCGTAGCCGCCCCAGGAGAACCCGAGGCCAAAGATCTCGAGGGCGTCGAGGAGGGCCCCTGTCGCCCCGGTGGGAGCCGGTTTCAACACGAAGGCGAAGAGGCCGCAGGCGCCGCCATAGTCCCGCTTCCACACCCCATGGCCTGGGGCGCCCGGTAGGGCGGGGTGCAGGACGGCGGCGACCTCGTCGCGACCGGAGAGCCATCCGGCGACTTCCAACCCGCTCTGGCCGTGGCGAACGAGGCGGACATCCAGGGTGCGCAGGCCCCGCAGCATGGCATAGGCGTCCTCTGCGGCCACCGACCAGCCGAGGTCCACCACGCCGGCGTGCAGCCGGGCGGCCACCTCGGGATCCCGGGCCGCCGCCGAACCCATGAAGGCGTCGGAGTGGCCGCCCACATACTTGGTCAGGGCCTGGATCGAGACGTCCACACCAAGTTCCAGGGGCTTGAGAAGGTGGCCGGCGCCCCAGGTGTTGTCGATCAGGCTGAGCACGCCCTTGCGCCTCGCCTGGTCCGCGAGGGCGGGGACATCCTGGATCTCGAAGCTCAGGGAACCGGGGCTCTCCAGGAAGATTGCCCGGGTCTGCGGGCCCATCAGTTCCGCCACGGCCTCCGGGGCGAGGGTCGGGTCGTAGTAGCGCGTGCGGACGCCAAAGCGGGCCAGGGTCCGGTCGCAGAACCTCCGGGTAGGCTTGTAGGCGGTGTCCGCCATGAGGAGTTCGTCACCCGCCTGGAGCACCGCCAGCAGGGCCCCTGCAATGGCCGCCACCCCGCTGGGGTAGAGCTCCACCGCCACGGCCTTCTCGAGATCACAGAGGGCGGCCTTCAGGGCCTCGTGGGCCTCTAGGCCCGTGCGGCCATAGGTGACGTAGGACTCGTCGTCGTAAAGCGCGGCGGCGTCGGGAAGGAGGACGGTGGATCCCTTCTGGATGACCGGATTCACGGTTCTCGCCGGAGCTTGGGCAGGCGGCGGAGGATGGATCAGGCGGGAGACGGGTTTCATGCGTCGCCGGTGACGACGTCGCCGCCTTCCGGACCTCCCCATTCCGCCCAGGAGCCATCGTAGACCGCGGCCGGATGGCCAAGGACTTCCAGCGCCAGGGCGAGGACGGAGGCCGTGACCCCCGACCCGCAGGTCGTGATCACCGGTCGGGCGGGATCGACCCCGGCCTCAACAAAGGCTTCGCCAAGCGCCGGGGCTGGTTTCATCCGCCCCTCTGGCGTCAGGAGCCTGTCGAAAGGCAGGTTCCGGGAGCCCGGCATGTGTCCTGACCGCAGGCCTGGTCGCGGCTCGGGAGCCTCACCCCGGAAGCGGGGCGCGCTGCGGGCGTCAACGACCTGGGCGGAACCGTCGGAGAGCGCCCTGCGGACTGCAGCCAGGTCGCGGACCCGTTCCGCCGAGACCCTGGCCTCGACAGCAGCCGGGCGAGGAGGCGCAGGCGCGGCGGTGTCGACGGGAAACCCGGCCGCCTTCCAGCCTGGCAGGCCGCCGTCGAGCACCTGCACGCGGGGATAGCCCATGACCTTCAGGGTCCACCAGGCGCGGGCCGAGGACCGGACGCCAAAGCTGTCGTAGACGACGATCCGGGCTTCCCGGGCCAGGCCCAGGGCTCCCGCCGCCTCCGCAAAGGCCTCGGGACTGGGAAGCATGTGGGGCAGCCCGCTGGCGGGGTCCGAAACCGCGTCAATGTCGAAGAAGACCGCGCCGGGGATCCGCATGTCCTCGAACTCGGCCCGGCCCGAACGGCCCTCGGCGGGCAGGAACCAGCTGGCGTCGACCACCCTCAGGTCATCCTGCCCAAGGCGCCCCTCAAGCTCGACGGCGGAAATCAGCGAGGGATCGCTCATGACAGCCACTCCGGGACCGGCAGTCCCCGCTCGCGCAGGAAGGCCGGGTTGTAGATCTTGCTCTGGTACCGGGCGCCCTGGTCACAGAGGATGGTGACGATCGTATGCCCGGGCCCCAGGTCCCGGGCCATCCGGATGGCGCCGGCGACATTGATCCCCGTCGAACCGCCCATGATCAGGCCCTCGTGGGTCGCCAGGTCGTAGATTACCTGGAGCATCTCTTCGTCCGGGACCTGGTAGGGACGATCGACCTTGAGGCCCTCGAGGTTGGCGGTGATGCGGCCCTGGCCGATGCCCTCGGAGATGGACGTCCCCTCGGCCCGGAGTTCGCCGTGGGCGTACCAGTGATAGAGAGAGGCCCCCATCGGGTCAGCCAGGCCGATCTGCACCGAGGCGCTGCGCGACCGGAGGGCTTCGGCCACTCCGGCGAGGGTCCCGCCCGATCCGACAGCGCAGATGAAGCCGTCGATCCGGCCCCCGGTCTCATCCCAGATCTCGGGGCCCGTCGTCTCCACGTGGGCCTGCCGGTTGGCGACATTGTCAAACTGGTTGGCCCAGACGGCGCCGTTCGGCTCGGTCCGGTTCAGTTCCTCGGCGAGGCGGCCGGAGTAGCGGACGTAATTGTCCGGGTTGGAGTAGGGGACGGCGTCCACCTCCACCAGCTCGGCGCCAAGCAGGCGGATGGCGTCCTTCTTCTCCTGGCTCTGGGTGCGCGGGATGACGATGGTCGTGCGGTAGCCCAGGGCCTGCCCGACCATGGCGAGGCCGATGCCGGTATTGCCCGCCGTGCCCTCGACGATCCGGCCGCCCGGTCGCAGGAGGCCTCGCCTCTCCGCGTCACGGATGATGTAGAGGGCCGCACGGTCCTTGACCGACTGGCCGGGGTTCATGAACTCGGCCTTGCCCAGGATCTCGCAGCCCGTCGCCTCGCTGGCGCGGTTTAGCCGGATCAGGGGGGTGCCGCCAATGGCTTCGAGGACGTTTCTGGCGATGGTCATGGCGTCAATCTAGGGCCTCGGCCGGACGCGCGCCACGGGCGAAGCCGCCCTAGGCCCGTGAAAGTCCGACCTGGATCACCTCGGTCCGGCCGGTGCGGAAACCCGCCTCGCAATAGCTGAGGTAGAAGTCCCAGATCCGGCGGAACCGCTCGTCAAAGCCCAGGCGCCGGATGTCGTCCCAGGCCGCCCCGAACCTTTGCTTCCAGGCGGCCAGGGTGACGGCGTAGTCCTGGCCGAAACGCTCCGGCTCGCTCCAGGAGAGGCCGGCCTGGGCCGTTTCCTGCTGCAGCCGGGCTTCCGAAATCAGCATGCCGCCCGGGAAGATATAGCGCTGGATGAAGTCCGCCCGCCGACGATAGCCTTCGAAGAGCTCATCCTGGATAGTGATGATCTGCAGGCCGGCCCGGCCGCCCGGCTTCAGCCGGTCGTGGAGGGACCGGAAATAGGTCGGCCAGTACTTCTCTCCCACCGCCTCGAACATCTCGATGGAGGCGATCCGGTCGAAATGTCCGGTCACGTCGCGATAATCGACCAGTCGGATGTCCGCCTTCTCCGCCAGGCCCGACTCAAAGATGCGGCGCTGGGCGAAGTCGTGCTGTTCCCGGGAGATGGTGATGCCGGTGATCCGGGCGCCAATCTCGCTCGCGGCGAACTCGGCAAAGCCGCCCCAGCCACAGCCCACCTCCAGGACATGATGGTCGGCGGACAGCTCCATGCGGCGGGCGAGGGCGCCGTACTTGGCCTTCTGGGCCGCTTCTAGGGTCTCGCTACCGGTCAGATAGCGGGCCGACGAATAGGTCATCGAGGGGTCGAGCCAGCGGGAATAGAAGGCGTTCCCGAGGTCGTAATGCGCATGGATGTTCCGCCGGGACCCCCGTCGCGAATTTCCGTTCAGGACATGTCCGATGAAGTTGAACACCCCGACCAGGGGGTTGCCCTCGGTCACCTGGGTCAGGTTCTGGAAGTTGAGGCTGAAGACCGAAAGGACCGCAGTGAGGTCGGGGGTCTCCCATTCGCCTGCGGCATAGCCCTCCGCAAAGCCGATGTCGCCGGCCATCAGGGCCCGACGGATGAACCGGAAGCTGCGGATCCGGATGATCGCCGAGGGCCCGCCGGCCTCCGAGCGTAGCCGCAGGGTCCGGCCGTCGGGCGTGACGAAGGTGACGTCCCCCGCCATCCAGCCGCGGGTAATGCTGTCGAGGGCTGAGCGGAAGATACCGGGCAGTCCCCGGAGGGCGGGAGCGCGCTTCACGGCGCCGGGACTCACCGCGAGGGTGTTGAGACAGATTTCATGGGCAGACGACACGTCCGGCAACTCCTGGGCGTTTCCGGCCGGGGGCCGGGTCGGGCAGGCACATTTCCGGCTTGTGCAGCCGTCCGCCGCACGCCACTTAACGCCCCTGAGCCCGCAGTCGTCTCGCAGGAGCGCCGAATTGTCCAGCCTGAACGCCGTCGTCGAACTCACGCCGCCCGCGGGGCGGACCGTGCGGATCGGCAATCGGGAGCGCCTGACGGTCATCGCTGGGCCCTGCCAGCTCGAAAGCCGCCAGCACGCCCTGGAGACCGCCGCCCTGCTCCGGGACATCGCCCAGAGGCTGGATATCGGCCTGATCTACAAGACCTCCTTCGACAAGGCGAACCGCACTTCGGCCCGCGCGGCCCGGGGCATTGGGCTGAAGGCCGCCCTGCCGATCTTCGCCGAGATCCGTGAGAGCCTGGGCCTGCCGGTTCTGACCGACGTGCATGAACGCGAGCAGTGCGCCCCCGTCGCCGAGGCGGTGGACGTCCTCCAGATCCCCGCCTTCCTTTGCCGCCAGACCGATCTCCTGATCGCCGCCGCCGAGACCGGCCGGGCGGTCAACGTCAAGAAGGGCCAGTTCCTGGCGCCTTGGGACATGAAAAACGTCATTGCCAAGATCAGCGGGGTGGGCAATCCGAACGCCCTGGCGACGGAACGCGGCGTGACCTTTGGCTACAACGCCCTCGTCAGCGACATGCGGGCCCTGCCGGTCCTCGCGGAGATCGGCTGCCCTGTGGTGTTCGACGCCACGCACTCGGTCATGCAGCCAGGCGGCAAGGGTGAGAGTTCAGGCGGCCAGCGGGAGTTTGTCCCCGTACTCGCAAGGGCGGCCGTGGCGGTCGGCGTCGCCACCGTCTTCATGGAGACCCATCCCGATCCCGACAACGCCCCCTCCGATGGGCCCAACATGGTGCCCCTGTCGGAGTTCGAGGGCCTGATGGCCGAGCTGCTGGCCTTCGACGCCCTCGCCAAGCGGCGCCAGGGCTGAGCCGGGTGGACTTCGCCGCCCTCCAGGACCTGATCGCCCGCGCCGCTGGCGTCCGGGTGGTCTGCGTCGGCGACGTGATGGTCGACCGCTTCGTCTATGGCGAGGTCAGCCGGATGTCGCCGGAGGCGCCGATTCCGGTGCTGGCCCGGAAGCGCGAACTGGTCATGCTGGGGGCTTCCGGAAACGTGGCCCGCAATGTCGCCGCCCTGGGGGGTCAGGCCGCACTCGTGGGCGTGATCGGTTCGGACGCGGAAGGTCATGAGGCCCTCCGGCTGGTGGGGGATGATGGGCGTATCGAGGGGGCCCTGGTCACGGACACCACCCGGCCGACCACCCTGAAGACCCGCTTTGTCTCAGGCGGCCAGCAGCTCCTGCGGGTAGACGTGGAGGAGACCGGGCCCGTCGGCGCGGACACCTCCGCGCGCCTCGCCCGGACAATCCGTGATGTCGCCGCCGGCGCCGGGGTCATCATCCTGTCCGACTACGGCAAGGGCGTCGTCACCGACGAGGTGATCGCCGCCTGCAGGACCTCGGGGCTTCCCGTGATCGTCGATTCCAAGGCCCGCTCCTTCAGCCGCTACGGCGCGGTGGATATCGTCAAGCCCAACGCCTCCGAGCTCGCCCATGCCTCGGGCCTGCCCACGGGTACGGACGCCGAGGTCGAGGCCGCGCTGTCCCGGGCGCTGGAGCTCTGCGAGGCCCGCGCCATCCTGGTGACCCGGGCGGCCCAGGGCATGTCGCTGGCGGTGCGTGGCCAGCCGGTCCGGCATTTCGCCGGTTCCCCCCGGGAGGTCTTTGACGTCTCCGGCGCCGGGGATACGGCGATCTCGGCCCTGGGCGTTGGCATGGCTGCGGGCGGTCCCCTCGAGGACGCCATCGCCTTCGCCCTCCTGGCGTCCGGTGTCGCGGTGGGCAAGGTCGGCACCGCCACGGTCTCGCCCGGCGAACTGGTGGAAGCGGCGCGCGCGGCCCACATGGCCTCGGCCGAGGCCAAGATCGCCACTCCCGAACGGATGGTCGAGGAGGTCGCCCGCTGGCGGGCCCGGGGCCTGCGGGTCGGCTTCACCAATGGCTGTTTCGATATCCTGCACCGGGGCCACGTGGCCTACCTCGCCCAGGCGCGGTCCTGGTGCGACCGGCTCATCGTGGGCGTCAACTCGGACCGGTCGGTCCGGGCGCTGAAGGGCGAGGGGCGGCCGGTCAACGACCTGGAAGGCCGGGCCCTTGTCCTCGCAGGCCTCGCCAGCGTCGACCTGGTGGCGCCCTTTGACGAGGAGACGCCCCTCGACCTGATCCGCGCCGCCCGTCCCGACGTCCTCGTCAAGGGCGCGGATTATTCGGAGGCCCAGGTCGTCGGCGGCGACCTCGTCCGAGGCTGGGGCGGCGAGGTGCGGCTCGCACAGCTCGTGGACGGATACTCGACAACCGCCGCCATCCTCCGGATGGTCGGGGAGGATAAGGCGTGACCCGCAGGATCGTTTTCGTGACCGGCGGCGCCGGCTTCATCGGCTCCAACATCGCCGCGCGCCTGGCCGAGGACCGCAGCCTCGACGTTGTGGTCTGCGACCGCTTCCGCGAGGCGGAGCTTGGCAAGTGGCGGAACCTCGCCAACCACGCCATCGGCGACTTCGTGGCGCCGGAGGAGATGTTCGACTGGCTGGAGAAGCGCTGGCGCGACGTCGAGGCGGTGATCCACATGGGCGCCATTTCCTCCACCATCGAGCCCGACGCCGACCGGATCATCCAGACCAATTTCGGCCTTAGCCGCGACCTCTTCCGCTGGTGCGCCGATCGCCAGCGGCGCTTCATCTACGCCTCGTCGGCGGCGACCTACGGCGACGGCGCCCTCGGCTTTGCCGACCAGGATGACTTCGAAAGCCTGGCGGCCCTGCGCCCCCTCAACGCCTATGGCTGGTCCAAGGCCCAGTTCGACATGTTCGCCGTGCGGCAGGCGGGTCGTGGATACGCGCCGCCCCAGTGGGCCGGCCTGAAGTTCTTCAACGTCTATGGTCCCAATGAAGGGCACAAGGGACCGATGAAGTCTGTGGCCGCCCAGATCTGGCCCTCAATCCGTGACGGGCAGGGCGTGCAACTGTTCCGATCCTACCGCGAGGGCGTTCCCGACGGGGGCCAGAAGCGTGACTTCGTCTATGTCCGCGACATCGCCGAGGTGGCGGCCTGGCTGCTCGCTTCTCCGCAGGTGAACGGGGTCTACAACCTGGGGTCCGGTCAGGCGCGTACCTTTGAGGACCTGGCGCGGGCCGTCTTCTCCGCCGCCGGCCAGGCGCCGAAGATTGACTACATCCCCATGCCGGCGGGTATCCGCGACCATTATCAGTACTTCACCGAGGCGCGGATGGAGCGGCTGGCCGAGGCGGGCTACACGGCCGGCTTCACGCCGCTGGAGGCCGGGATCGAGGACTATGTCCGCCGGTACCTGTCGACCGACGCGCCTTACCGTTAGGCTGTCGAGATGGCCGGCGTCCCCGAGGCCGAACCCGATGGCGCCCGTCGCATCCGGCGGCGGCCCTCCCTCGGACTGGCGGCGGGCCTGGTCCTCGTGATCCTGCTGGTCGCCTTCGCCTTTATCCGGCGCGACGACATCCGCCTGGCCGCCATGGATCCGGGCAAGCCCTTCCAGATCTACACCCCGCCGCCAGCCCCCGACTACGACCGACCCGAGGCCTGGGCCCTCCTGCCCGATGCGCCCCTCCCGCCGGGCGAGGCTGCAGTCTTCTTCCTGGCGCCCACAACCTACTCCGGGGCCGAGCACTGGAATGGGCCCATCGACGACCCGGACTCTGAGGAGGTGTTCCGGAGGGTCATGGCGCCGAACCATGCGGGGCCTTTCGCCGCCGCCGGGGCCGTCTTCGCCCCACGCTACCGGCAGGCGGGCCTCTACTCCCTGACCACCCTGAGGGAAGACGCCCGCGAGGCGCGCCGCTTCGCCTACGCTGACGCCGAGGCGGCCTTCCTGAACTTCCTGGCGCGGACCGGAGACCGGCCCATTCTGGTGGTGGGGGTGGAGCAGGGGGGTGATCTCGTCGCCCGGCTGCTGGCCGAGCCTGGCGCCGCGGCGGCCGTCCGGTCGCGCCTTGTCGGGGCCTGGGTGATCGACGCCGTGGTCCCTTCCGACGCCCCACCGCTGACGCCCTGCCAGTCCCAGAAAGAGGCTGGCTGCCTCGCGGCCTGGGTCTGGGCCTATTCGGGCGATGATCTGCGGGCCCGGGACCTCCAGGACCGGTCCCTGGTCTGGTCCGGCGGGGATCTCGTGAACCTCGGCGCCCGTCGGCCGCTCTGCTACAACCCGCTGCTTCAGGCCGTCACGGAGACCCAAGCCCCGGCCCGGCTGGCGCGAGGGGCCACCAATGCGACGGGCCTGGAGTGGGGCGCCCGCCCGCCCTTCGTCACCCGACAGGTGGAGGCCCGGTGCCGGAATGGAATCCTGCGGGTCTCGCGGCCAGAGGCGCGGATGCTGAGGCCTTCGGGGTCCTGGGAGGATCGCCTCCGGACCCCCGGGTTCAACCTCTTCTATGCCGACATCGAGGCGGATGCGCGGAGCCGGCTGGCGGCCTTCAAGGCCCTCAGGCGCCCTTCGTCCCCGTCTCCGGACGCCAGTCGAACAGGGACTGAAGCACCCTGAGGGCCTCGCCCCGGGGCGTGCTGAAGCCGGGATCCCGGGCGAGGATGAGCCGGGCGTCATCCCCGGCCGCGAGGATCAGGTCCCGGTGGAGGAAGGGATCCACGAAAACGTAGTCGGGGAAGCCGGACTGGCGCAGGCCAAGGGCGTCGCCGCCGCCCCGCAGTTCCAGGTCCGTCTCGGCGATGGCGAACCCGTCATCCGAACGGCGCAGGATGTCGAGGCGCTTCTGGGCGGTGTCGGACAGGGGGGGGTCATAGAGAAGGACGCAGGCGCTCTCCGCCCGTCCGCGCCCCACCCGGCCCCGGAGCTGGTGCAGCTGGGCCAGGCCGAACCGCTCGGCCTGCTCGATGACCATGATGGTCGCGTTGGGGACGTTGACCCCCACCTCCACGACGGTGGTCGCCACCAGGACCTTGACCCTGCCCGAGGCGAAGTCGGCCATCACGGCGTCCTTCTCGGCCGGGGCCAGCTTGCCGTGGACCAGGCCGACCCTGTCACCAAGCCGGAGGCGAAGTTCCTGGGCCCTCTGCTCGGCGGCCTTGAGGTCGATCAGTTCGGACTCGCTCACCAGGGGGCAGATCCAGAAGGCCTGCGCCCCGCCAAGGACTGCGGCCACCAGGCGATCCTCCACCTCCGTCACTCGGGTCATGGGCGCGGCGCGGGTGGCCACAGGGGTCCGGCCCGGAGGCTTCCCGATGATACGGCTGACATCGAGGTCGCCGTAGGCCGCCAGTTCGAGGGTCCGGGGGATGGGCGTCGCGGACATGGACAGGAGATGCACGCCCTCGCCCTTGTCCAGGAGCCTCTGGCGCTCCCCGACCCCGAACCTGTGCTGCTCGTCGATGACCGCCAGCGAGAGGCGGGCGAACCTGACCTCGTCCTGGAAGAGGGCGTGGGTGCCCACCGCCACAGCCGCCTGTCCCGAAGCGAGGCGCTCCAGTTTCTCCCGGCGCACCGGCCCGCGATCCCGACCGGTCAGCAGGACCACGCCGATCCCGGCGGCCTCAAGCGGTGCGGAAAGGGTCTCGAAGTGCTGTCGCGCCAGGATCTCAGTCGGCGCCATCAGGGCGGCCTGGGCGCCGGCCGCCGCCGCGTCCGCGAGCGCCAGCATGGCCACCACCGTCTTGCCGGAGCCCACATCGCCCTGCAGCAGGCGGCTCATCCGATGCCCGGACGAAAGGTCGGCGCGGATCTCGGCCAGGGCGGTGCGCTGGTCCGGGGTAAGGGTGAAGGGCAGGGAGGCCTCCACCCCCTGGGCCAGGCTGGAGGCGGGCAGCCGGGCGCCTGGGCCCGACCTGCGGTGCGCGCGCCGCTGGGCCATGGCCAGCTGGTGCGCAAGCAGTTCATCGTAGGCCAGCCGCGCCCGGGCGGAGGACGCCGGGGACAGGTCGGCCTCGCTCTCCGGCGAGTGAAGCCGCAGGATGGCCGCCCGCCAGGAGGGAAAGCCGCGTCCCGCCTTCCAGGCCGGATCCTGCCATTCGGGAAGCTCCGGCGTCCGCTCCAGTGCGCCCTGAACGATGCGACGGATCACCCGGGGCGCGATCCCGCCTCCTGCCGGATAAACCGTCTCGACCTCGGGGATCTCGCCCGCCCGGGAGTCCTCCACCACGTAGTCCGGGTGGATCATCTGTAGGCCCAGGCCGAAGCGCTCGAGCCGGCCGGAGACCCACCGCCGCGCGCCTACGGGAAGCCGCGCCTCAAGGCCCCGCGCCGCATTGCCGAACCAGACAAGGTCCAGCCGCTCATCCCCGTCAGAAGTCCGGATCCTAAGCGGTTGCTGCGGTGACCGCGGCTTCAGGTACTCCTCGATGGTCACCCGCAGGGTGGCGGTCTCCTCGGGCCGCGCCTCTGCAAGGGAGATCCGGGGCCGGCGGATAATCCCGTGCGGGGCCAGGAACAGGACGTCACGGACCAGCGGCCCCGCAATCCGCTCCAGGGCGGGCGCGATCCGGGGTCCGACGCCTCGGAGGCTCGCGACAGTCGCGAACAGGGGAAAGAGGATTTCGGGCCGCATGGATCCTTTTCCGGCCGCCGCTGGCCAAGGCGGCCTTCGCGCACTATACCCGCGCCGTCACATGTCTATCCACGATGAAACGCGCCTGAAGAGGCTCTCCTTCCGCGCCTGGCGGCGGGGCTTCCGCGAAGCGGACCTGATCCTGGGTCCCTTCGTCGACACCCATGCGCGCGACCTTAGCCCAGAGGCGCTCGACGCGCTCGAGGACCTGCTGGCCTACCCCGACCAGGACCTCTACGCCTGGATCGTGGAGCGCGAGACCCCGCCCCCAGAGGTGGACGCCGAGGCCCTGGCTGCGCTTCGGCGCTTCCGCGACCAGGTGCATCAGCTCCCTGGAGACGTGCGTGGCGGCTGAGGGCGCGGCTTTGCCCGGCCCCGCCGACCTCAGACGCCTTGCGGACGACCCTGGGCGCCTGAACGTCTGCGGCGCACCTGAGGGCTTTGACGCCCTGGTCCTGGCCGACATCCTCCGGCGCCGGAAGGGCCCCGCCCTGTTCATCGCGCGGGACGGTGCGCGGCTTTCCGCCTTCGTCGACTCGTTCCGCTTTTTTGGGCAGGGTTTTGAAGTCCTGGAGTTTCCCTCCTGGGACTGCCTTCCTTATGACCGTTCGGGCCCCTCGGCGGGGGTCTCGGCGCGCCGGATGGCCGCCCTGGCGAGGCTGGCCCAGGACGGCGCCGGCGACCGGCCCCTGCTCGTCGCCACCACCGTCGCCGCCGCCAGCCAGAGGCTGCCGCCCCGCGAGGTCCTGGCCGCCGCCGGCTACGCCACCCGGGTCGGCCGGGTGGTCAATGTCGCCGACCTTGAGCGCTATTTCGCCGTCAATGGCTATCACCGGGCCTCCACCGTCTCGGAGAAGGGCGAGTTCGCCATCCGGGGCGGCGTCATCGACGTCTTCCCGACGGCGTCGGACGAGCCGGTTCGCCTGGACCTCTTCGGCGACACACTGGAATCGATCCGGGCCTTCGACCCCGAGACCCAGAGGTCGACCCGGCAGCTGACCGAGGTCTCCCTGCCGCCCGCCAGCGAGGTCCTCCTGGACGAAACCTCGATCTCGCGGTTCCGCCGCGGGTACGCCGAGGCCTTCGGGGCGCCGGGGGGCGATCCCCTATACGAGACCGTCAGCGCCGGTGGCCGCCGGGCGGGCATGGAGCACTGGCTGCCCCTCTATTACGGCGGACTGGAAACCCTGTTCGACTACCTGCCCGAGGGCCTGCTGGTCGCCCTGGACGGCCTGGCCGACAGCGCCCTCGCGGACCGCTGGCTGCAGGTGACGGACGCTTTCGACGCCCGTGACCAGGCCGATCGTCGCAGCCAGTACCGACCCCTGCCGCCGGAGGGCCTCTACCTTTCGCCGGAAGGCTTCGAGACGCGGCTGTCGCCCTTCGCCGTCCGCCGCTTCTCCAGCCTGTCAGGAGAGCCGGGCGCCCTGGCCCTGGACATGGGGGCGCGGACGGGGCGGACCTTCAGCGCCGAGCGCCGGCAGGACTCGGTCAATCTGTTCGAGGCCGCCGTCGGCCACGCCCGGGCCCTGTCTTCGGCGGGCAAGCGGGTGCTCTTCGCCTCCTGGACCGAGGGGTCGTCAGAGCGCCTGGGGCTGATGCTGGCCGACCACGGTCTGGGGGCGCCGCCCCTGGCGCCCTACTGGGACGCCGCCCGGGCGGCCGACCCCAAGGTCCCCCAGAGGGTGGTCCTGCCGCTGGATGCGGGGTTCGAGACCCCGGACCTGGCGGTCATCGCCGAGACCGATATCCTGGGCGACCGGCTCGCCCGGCCCGGCCGCCGCCGGCGGGCGTCCAACTTCCTGGCCGAGGCCTCGGCCCTGACCCCAGGCGACCTGGTGGTCCATATCGACCACGGGATCGGACGGTACGAGGGTCTGCGGACCCTGGACGTCCAGGGCGCGCCCCACGACTGCCTGGAGCTGCAGTATGGCGGCGAGGCCAAGCTCTACCTGCCGGTCGAGAACATCGACCTCCTGACGCGCTACGGCTCGGAGGGGGAGGGGGTCCAGCTCGACCGACTGGGCGGCGCGGCCTGGCAGTCGCGCAAGGCCCGGGCCAAGGCGCGCCTGCGCGACATGGCCGAGGGCCTGATCCGCATCGCCGCCGAGCGCTCCATGCGAACGACGGACGCCGTAACCCCGCCGCAGGGGGTCTTCGAGGAATTCTGCGCCCGCTTCCCCTTCGAGGAAACCGAGGACCAGCTGGCGGCGATCGAGGACGTCCTGGGGGACTTCGCCTCGGGCCATCCCATGGACCGGCTGATCTGCGGCGACGTCGGCTTTGGCAAGACCGAGGTGGCCCTGCGCGCCGCCTTCGTCGCGGCCATGAGCGGCCTGCAGGTGGCGGTGGTCGCCCCCACCACCCTCCTGGCCCGACAGCACTTCAAGACCTTCAGCGAACGCTTCCAGGGGTGGCCCGTCCGGGTGTCGCGCCTGTCCCGCCTGACACCGACGCGCGAGGCGGCCGAGACCCGCGAGGGCCTGAAGAAGGGGGAGATCGAGGTCGTCATCGGCACCCACGCGGTGCTGTCCAAGCAAGTGGAGTTCTCCCACCTCGGACTGGTGATCGTCGACGAGGAGCAGCACTTCGGCGTCAAGCACAAGGAGAAGCTCAAGGAGCTCCGCGCCGACGTCCACATGCTGACCCTGACGGCGACCCCGATCCCCCGGACCCTTCAGATGGCCCTGTCCGGCCTCCGGGAGATGTCGATCATCGCCACACCGCCAGTCGACCGCCTGGCCGTGCGGACCTACGTCACGCCCTTTGACCCCGTGGCCCTGCGCGAGGCCCTGCTGCGCGAGAAGTTCCGCGGAGGCCAGGCCTATTACGTCGTGCCGAGGATCTCGGACCTGACGGACATCGAACGCTTCCTGCGCGAGCAGGTTCCGGAAGTGCGCTTCGTGGTGGGCCATGGCCAGATGGCGCCGACCCAGATCGAGACCGTCATGAGCGCCTTCTACGACGGCGAGTACGACGTGCTCCTCTCGACGACCATCGTGGAAAGCGGCCTCGACATCCCGACCGCGAACACCCTGGTCATCCATCGGGCGGACATGTTCGGACTGTCCCAGCTCTACCAGCTGCGGGGCCGGGTCGGTCGCGCCAAGGCCCGGGCCTATGCCTACCTGACGACGCCCTCCGAGAAGCAGATCACGCTTGCCGCCGAACGGCGCCTGAAGGTGCTGCAGTCCCTCGACAGCCTGGGCGCCGGGTTCCAGTTGGCCAGCCATGACCTCGACCAGAGGGGTGGGGGCAACCTGCTGGGCGAGGAGCAGTCGGGACATATCCGCGAGGTCGGGGTCGAGCTCTATCAGCAGATGCTGGAGGACGCCGTCGCCGAACTGAAGGCGAAGGGCGACGCCACACCTGCGCCCGACCGCGGCTGGAGCCCACAGATCAACACCGGCGCCGCCGTCCTCATTCCTGAGGCCTATGTGCCCGACCTGAATGTCCGACTGGCCCTCTATCGCCGGCTCTCGGACGCCGAACAGGCCTCGGACCGCGAGGCGCTGGCCGCCGAACTGATCGACCGCTTCGGGCCCCTCCCACCCGAGGCCGCCCAGCTGCTCAAGGTGGTCGGGATCAAGGGCATGTGCCGTCAGGCCAACGTCGCCAAGATCGACGTCGGGCCCAAGGGGGCGGTCGTCAGCTTCCGCAACGACGTCTTCGCCAACCCTGTCGGTCTGGTCCAGCACATCCAGAAGAACGCCGTGACCTGGCGGCTGCGGCCAGACAACAAGGTCGTGATCAAGGGGGAATGGGAAAACCCTGTCCAGCGCCTGGGCGCAGCGGACATGATCCTGAAGTCCCTGTCCGAACTGGCGGCCTGAGGACGCCTGGCGCTCAGGCCCCCGGGCGCGACATCTGGGCGGCGAGATCCAGGGTCCTGCCGACCTGGGAGGGATCCCCCACTTCCGCCGTTCCGATGTCGAACTCGAGCACGAAGGGCGGGCGGCCTTCTCCGCCATCGAAGGCGGTCCGGCTGATGACCGCGGCGATGCGGTCGGCGGCGGCCCGGGCGGCCTCCTCCGGGGTGGCGGGCAGGGCGATGGCGAAGTGCTCGGGGCCGAGGCGGGCAGCCGTGTCCTCCACCCGGATCAACCGGGAGACCATGGAGCCCAACTGGGGAAACGCCTTCTCCAGCCAGCCCGATCGACGCGCCTCCTCCACCTCTTCGGTGTCACGGACGCGGAGCACGCAGAGGGTCAGGGGACGGTTCCGCACCGGCGCGGAGTCGGCCAACCGCTCCAGGTGCCGGGCAAAGAGTTCGCGGGTGAACAGGCCGGTCTCGGGATCCATGAACTGCAGGGACCTGGCGGTCTCCAGGGCGGCCCGGACTCCCGCCTGCCGGCGGTAGCTGCGCGCCAGCTCCAGGGCTCTCCAGGCGGTCTCCGGTTCCGGAGTCTCCGGTGAGGCGACATCAGAGATACCCCGGGCATAGGCCTCGGCCGCGGTCATCCCGCCCAGGGTCTTCATGTAGAGCAGGGTGGGGATGTGATAGAGGCGGCTGTTCCGGCGCATGCCGCCGGCGATCGCCATGGCGCTGTCGGCCGCGTCTCCCCCCCACAGGACAACGGCGTCGAAGTCGGTCTCGTGCAGGAAGTCGAAGGCGGTGTAGCTGGTGAAGGCGCCGACGACCTTGGCGCCAGAGACCTCAAGGCAGTTGGACAGGCCCAGGAACTGGGGCGTCGGCTCACCCACGGCCAGGAGGCGCAGGGGTTCTGCGCTGACCTCGGGATCCCCGAGCACCACGCCCATTTCCGCGAAGGTTTCCTGACGAAGGCGATATTCCTCCTCGGCGACCGCCGTCCGGACAAGGCTGTCCAGCCGCATCGCGACCTGGGCCGGATAGACCGGGTCGGCGAGGCGCAGGTCGAGGGCGTCGGAGGGCGCCGCATCCCGCCCGCCGCCGATGCCGATGATCGGGACCCGCTTGGGCTCCGCCAGGACCCGAAGGCGCCGGGCGAGGGCCTCCGCCTCCTCGAGGCCATCCGCAAGGTCAATGACGACAGCCTGCACCCCGAGGTCGGCGAGGGCCGCCTCGGCCGCATAGGGACCCCGCGCCGTGATCGTGCGCCAGCCGAGCTGGTCCAGGCCCTCCGAAAGGGGACCGGCCATTTCGTCATTCCGGGCCGCAATCAGGAGGCGAGCCTGCAGAACCATCAAGACCGGCTCCGAAAATGGGAGGCGACATGTCGCCGCGCGTGGCGATAGATAGAGGTGAATCGGGGCGTGTGACACCCCGTTTTAGGGGGATTCCAAGTGGCTGGAGTGCTTACGGGACAGACCGCCATCATCACGGGGGCGTCGGGCGGGCTGGGCGCCCATTTTGCCCGCCTGCTGGCGTCTGAAGGCGCCGCCGTTGCTCTCACGGCCCGCCGGCTGGACATGGTGGAAACCCTGGCGGGCGAGATCGCCGGGGCTGGCGGCAGGGCCATGGCCCTGCGCCTCGACGTCGCCCAGGCTGAGACCATCGCGCCGGCCTTCGACGAGGTCGAGGCCGCCCTGGGACCCGTCTCCATCCTGATCAACAATGCGGGGGTAGGGGGCGAGGGCCTGGCCATCGACCTGTCCATCGAGGACTGGGACCGGACCTTTGCGGTGAACACCCGGGGAGTCTTCTTCTCGGCCCAGGCCGCCGCGCGCCTGATGATGGCCAATGGCGCCGCGGACCGCGCTGATGCGCGGATCGTGAACATAGCCTCCATAGCCAGCCACACCATCCTGCCGGGCCTGTCGGCCTACAACGCCTCCAAGGCCGCCACGGCCATGCTCACCCGGAGCCTCGCGCGCGAGTGGTCGCGCCGGGGGATCGCGGTCAACGCCCTGTGTCCGGGCTACATCGAGACCGACATCAACAGCTTCTGGTGGGGCACTGAGGGCGGACAGAAGCAGCTTAAGCTGTTCCCGCGCCGCCGGCTCATGGAGGCCTCAGACCTCGACGCCGCCTTCCTGATGCTGTGCGGACCCGCCGCGCGAGCCATTGCGGGCAGCGTGATCACCATTGACGACGGCCAGACGCTGCCCGGCGGCGGCTGACCTTGCCTGACCCGGCGTCATCACGCCAAGATCAAGCCAAAGACATCAGGGAGACAGTCATGCGCCAGGGACCTCTGACAGGCCTCAAGATCATCGAATTCGCCGGCATCGGGCCCGGCCCCTTCTGCGGCATGCTGCTGTCGGATCTGGGCGCGGATGTCGTCCGGATCGACCGGAAGGGGCAGGGGCGCGGCAGCCCTGCGGACATCACCGCACGGGGTCGTCGCTCGGTGGGCCTGGACCTCAAGAACCCTGCCTCCATCGAGACCTGCCTCAAGCTGTTCGAGACGGCGGACGTGGTCTTCGAAGGCTTCCGGCCCGGCGTCATGGAACGGCTGGGCCTTGGCCCCGACGTGGCCCTGCAGCGCAACCCTAAGCTGGTCTATGGCCGGATGACCGGGTGGGGCCAGTTCGGTCCCTACGCCCAGGCGGCGGGCCATGACATGAACTACATCGCCATCACCGGCGCCCTGCACGCCATCGGGACGGAGGACAAGCCGATCCCGCCGCTCAACCTCGTGGGCGATTTCGGGGGCGGCGCCCTTTACCTGGCCTTTGGCATCCTCGCCGGCGTGATCAAGGCCCGTGAGACCGGCGAGGGCCAGGTGATCGACTGCGCCATGAGCGATGGCGCGGCTTCGCTGATGGCCATGTTCTACGGCTTCAAGGCCTCGGGCGCCTGGACCGAAAGCCGCCGCTCGAACCTGCTGGATGGCGGCGCCCACTTCTACGATACCTACCAGTGTTCCGACGGGAAGTGGGTCTCGATCGGCTCAATCGAGCCTCAGTTCTACGCGCTTCTCCTTGAAAAGACAGGGATTTCGGACCCTGCTTTCAAGGCCCAGATGGACCGTGGGGCCTGGCCGGACCTTACGGCCAAGCTGGCGGCTGTCATCGCCACCAAGACGCGCGACGAGTGGTGCGCCCTGATGGAGGCGACGGACGTCTGCTTCGCCCCGATCCTGGACATGGACGAGGCCCCGAAACACGCCCACAACGTGGCGCGCCAGACCTTCGTCGAGGTCGCCGGGGTGACCCAGCCGGCGCCCGCGCCGCGCTTCTCCAAGACCCCTGGCGCCATCCAGGGCCCGCCGCCGGCCATCGGCGCCCATGACCAGGAAGCCCTGAGGGATTGGGGTTTCTCCGAAGCGGATGTCGTCGCCCTGAAGGCCAACGGGGCCCTCAACGGCTAGGATGGGCGCCCTGGCCGGCGTTCTCTGGCGCAGCCTCGGGCGGCTCTGGGGCCGCGACATGATGCTGTTCGTCGGCGGGGTGTCCTTCTTCGTAATGCTGGCGACCTTTCCCGGCCTCATGCTTCTGGTCGGCCTCTATGGCCTCGTCCTGACGCCAGAGGCTGCGGCGGATCAGGCCGAGAGACTGGCGGCTCTCATGCCAGGGGGCGCCCGTGAGCTGGTCGCCTCGGAGCTGCGGCGCCTCGCCCATGCGCCGGCCGGGGCCGTCTCCGCCCAGAGCGGTCTCGCCCTGCTGGTGGCGCTTTACGCCGCGCACAGGGGTTTCAAGGCCCTCATCGCCGGCCTGTCCTTCGTGCATGACGAGGAAGCCCCGCACGGGCTGATCCGGTTCAACCTTCTGGCCCTGGGCCTCCTTGCGGCGGCCTTCCTGGCCCTCCCGGCGCTGTCCGCGGCCTTCCTCGCCTTCCAGGTTGTCGGCGCGACCCTTGGGATCAAGCTTCTCGGGGCCCAGGGCCAATGGCTGGGGGCGGGAAGCGGCGTCATCCTGGCCCTGACCCTGATCTACCGCTTCGCCATGTCCAGCCGGCCAGTCCTCTGGCGGGCGTCCCTTGCCGGCGCGGTGTCCGCCACCGCCCTGACCTTGGCGGCCAGCTGGGGCGCCGCCCTCTACGTCAACGCCAGCAAGGGGCTGGGGGCCGCCTACGGCTCGGTCACCGCCGTGGTCATCCTGCTGATCTGGCTGTCCTGGTCCGTCCAGGCGATCTTCTTCGGCGGCGCCCTCGCCACCGAGATGGAGCGCTATCTCGAGGGCGAGCCCGCCTCGGGGTGAGGCTTCCGGACACGGAAGGAAAGGGGCCCCTCCGCCGCCGGGCCTTCGAGGAGCTCCAACCCCGCCTCCTGGACGAAGTGCGGCACGTCGATCCGGGCCATCGGGTCGTCCGCCAGCAGGCGCACAACCCCTCCTGCATCCGCCGTCTCCAGGGCGCGCCGCAGGCGTAGGGTGGGAACGGGACAGTGATGGCCCCGGGCGTCAACGATGATGTCGCCGGACTCGCCGGTCACGGGCGGGGCGAGAGGATATCGCCCAGTCGGTCCGGCGCGCCGGGGATGCGCTCCAGCCGCGGGTACCGAAGACCGCCGGCCCAGGGCACTGTCACCGTCCGGAACCGGTCGCCCGAGCGAACCAGTAGATCGACCTTTCCCGTGGCCTTGGCCTCGGTGACGGCGGTCTTCAGGAGATCCGCAGACCAGCCGCGGCCATTGACCGCCACAACCCGCTGCCCCGTGGCCAGACCGACCCGGAAGGCCGGTCCGTCCCACATCACGCTGGTGAGGTCGCCATCCCGGTTCAGCACAAGGCCCAGGGAGTAGGTCAGGTCCGTGATCTTCCTGTCGGCCTCATTCGCGGAGAAGTAGGGGCTGGGGGTCTCGGAGTAGCCCAGCCGCCAGCCGCCCCGCTCAAGGCCATCGAGGGGGGGGCGAACGGCGACATCGTCCACGCGCGCCCGAAGGTACCCGGCCCAGTCCATGGGCAGCAGGGTGTTGAGTGTCGCGACCACGTCGTCGAAGCGGTAGGTCAGGACGCCCCAGTCCCCGTCATTCATGCCGAAGAAGGCCCGGGCGAAGTCGTCGAGGGAGGTCTTCCCGCCGGTCTTCTCGCGCAGCAGGGTGTCCACCTCCAGCCAGATCAGCTGGCCTTCAGAGTAATAGTCTTCGCTGCGCTGCCAGCTGACCCAGGGCAGCGGCCGGCGCTGGGCGATGATCGGGTCCAGCGTCGTGTCGGCCAGGGGTCTCCAGGTCCGTCCGATCCGGTTCTGGTAGACCGCCGCGGTCATGGCCAGGGCGTCCAGGGCGTCCTGGCGGCTGACCAGTCCCGACCGCGCTGCAAGCACATTGCCCCAGTACTGGGTCTGCCCCTCGTAGACCCACAGGAGGCTATCCCGCATGGGCGTGTTGAAGGTTGGCGTCCAGAGCTCGGCGGGCCGCCGGTACTTGCCGTTCCAGGAGTGGGTGTACTCGTGGGGCAGGAGATCCCGCTCGGGCGCAGTCTTTTCCCACCCCGTAAAGTAGGCCGGCGAAACCGCATTCTCGCTTGAACGGTGATGCTCCAGGCCGATCCCACCCATCTCGTCGGTGAGGGCGAGGAGGAAGTCATAGCGGTCGAAGTGCCGGGCGCCGTAGAGCCTGTCCGCCTGGACCACGAGGTTCCGGTGCGCCTGGAGCTGTTCGGGCGTCATCACAAGACTGGCGGGCTCATCCGCAACCATGTTGAGGATGACCGGTGAGCGACCGCCGGGGTCCAGGTCGACGCGCTTGAACCAGCGCCCGGCGAACATGGGCGAGTCGACCAGGGTCTCAAAGCTCACGGGCCGGAAGGTCACCACCCCGTCCCGGGTCGAGGCCGCGTCGAGGGCGACGCCGTAACCCCAGCCCTCGGGCAGGCGGATGCTGGCCTCGATGGGGATGCGCCGGGTGAACCAGCCGGCTGGGTAGAGCGCCATGCTGTTCCACTGGACGTTCATCATGGCCGGGGTCATCACCACCCGGCCCTGGCCCGTCGTATTGGCCGAGACGAACTGGAACTCCAGCTCCAGGGACCGGGCGCCCGCCGGCGGGTCGACGTGGAAGGCCGCGACCTCCACCGGGTCCCGGCGCCAGGCGATCTTCTTGCCGTTCGCGGTGATGACAAGGCCGGTGAGGTGCTCCACCTGCGCCGCAGGCTGGTGCTTGCCCGGCAACCAGCGAGGGTAGAGCAGGGTCACGGGACCCGAACCCGCCAGGGGAATGGTCTGGCGCACCCGGAAGATCCGGCGCTCCAGGTCCGTGGCGTCCACCTGCAGCTTCAGCGTCCCAGGATAGGCCACGTCGCGCGGGGCGACGATGGGCGGGGGCAAGGGCTCTGGCTGCGGAAGCGAGCGCTGGCCAGGCTCCGCCTTGGCCATGCCCGAAAGGCAGGCCAGGACAAGGGCGGCCGCCAGACCGGGCGCGAGACGGAGCACCGGGTTCAGCCTGCGTCTGCGAGCTTCAGCGTGTCCCTCAGCTCGCGCTTGAGGAACTTGCCGCTGGCGTTGCGGGGCAGGGGGTCCTTCAGGATCCAGATGTAGCGGGGGACCTTGTGCTTCGCCGCGATGGACGCGCAGTGCTCGCGAAGTGCGTCCGGGGTCGCCGAATGACCGGGACGCAGGACAAGGGCCACGCCCACCTCCTCGCCCAGGCGCTCGTCCGGGACACCGAAGACCGAGCACTCGGCCACGGCCGGGTGCCGGTAGAGATTGGCCTCAACCTCGGCGCAGTAGATGTTTTCGCCGCCGCGCAGGACCATGTCCTTCTTCCGGTCGACGATGTAGATGAAGCCATCCTCGTCCATTCGGGCGATGTCGCCGGTGTGCAGCCAGCCGTCCGTGATGGTCTCGGCGGTAGCCTCCGGGCGGTTGATGTAGCCCTTGATCACAGGAGAACCGCGGACCCAGAGCTCGCCCACCTGTCCGAGCGGGACCGTGTTTCCATCGTCATCCACGCAGCGCGCCTCGAAAGCGGGCATGGCCGGGCCGGCGCTGTCCGGACGGTCGACGAAGAAGTCCGCGGCGATGGCGGTGATGATGCCGCAGGTCTCGGTCATGCCGTAGCCGGTGTTCGGCCGCGCGGTCTTCACCTGGGAGTCGATCTTGTGCACCAGGTCGGGCGGCAGCTGGGCGCCGCCGCCGCCGAGGCTCAGCAGGCTCGAGGTGTCACGGGTCGCGAAGTCCGGATGGGTGATGACCTCGCGCGCCATGGTCGGCACGCCGCTCATGGAGGTGACCTTCTCCGCTTCGATGACCCGCAGGGCCTCGCCGGCGTCCCACTTGTACATCAGCACGATCGTGCCGCCCGCCGCCGTGGTGGCGTAGGCGCCGCAGTTGTTCGCCGTGACGTGGAAGAGGGGGGTGGTGAGGAGGGCGACGGGGATCGGGACCGGCGCATTCGGGTCCGGAACCACGCCCGTGCCGCGCTGGGTCGCCAGGGCCTGGGCCTGGCCCGAGAACACCATGTTGAAGAGGTTGGCGACGCAGCCCCGATGGGTCAGCTGGGCGCCCTTCGGGAAGCCCGTCGTGCCCGAGGTGTAGAAAATGCAGGCGTCATCATCCGGGTCGATCTCGGCCTCGGGCATGGCGCCGCCGGTGGCGATCACATCGGACCAGGCGACATACCCGGCTGTCGCAGGCGCCCGCACGGCCACCAGGGTGACGCCCTCGACCATGTCCGGCTTTTCGGCGATCCGCGCGATCCGCTCGGGATCGACGAAGGCGACCTTGGGCTGGGCGTCCTTGAACCCGTAGGACATCTCCTCGGCCGTCCACCAGGCGTTCATGCCCACGACAGTGACGCCAACGGAAAGGCAGGCCCAGTAGATCAGCATCCATTCAGGGAAGTTGCGCATGGCGATGGCCACCCGGTCGCCCCGCTTCACGCCGTTGGCGAGGAGCCAGTTGGCGATGCTCGCCACGAGGACGTGGGCCTCGCCGTAGGTGATCCGTTCGTTCTCGTAGACGAGATAGGCCCGGTCGGCGAAGGCCGCGGTGGAGAGCCAGACCGCCCGCACGTTCGGCGGCGCGTTCTTGTAGACCTTCATGGGGGCGCCGCGGACTTCCTGGACCGCGAGCTCAAAGGGCGCACCCGGTGCAGTCAGCTCGTCCCAGGCCTTCTTCAGTTCGGAATAGTGCAACTCGTCTCTCCTCCCAGGGGGTGTGGCGCGATCCCGCCCTTCGACCCGTCGCAATCCATATGGCGCCCCGCCCGGGAAAAGAAAACCGCCCGTCGGACGCTTCCGTCATTCGCCGCTCAGGCGCCTCGCCAGGTGACGGTGGAAGCGCCAGAGCGATCGCTCCAGCGGGCTCAGCGGGCCGGGACGGTAATGCGGACTTGAGATCCCGGACTGCACGCCCTCGCACGCGACGATATCCTCGGCGTGGACCGCCGCCAGCTGGTCCCGGTAGCCCTGGGCGAAGCCGGGAACGCCCGCAAGCGCCGGCGACGCCAGAAGATGGATCCGCAGCCGGAAACGGTCCGGCTGAAGCCGGTCGATCTGGTACCAAGCCCCCACCGGGGCCTCGTCCTCCGTGAAGAACATGAGCCCGAGGGGAAAGACGCCCACGACCACGAAGCCGTGACCCTCCGGGTCGGCCGGAGGATTCTCAAGAAGGGTGAAGGCGTCGCTCCCGTCGCCTTCGAAGGTTCCCAGTCCCGGGTGTGTCGCCTGGAGCGAGTGGGCGTGCGGTCCGATGTGGTGGTAGGACTCGAGGAAGTTCTCGACCATCACCTTCCAGTTCCAGGGCGACTCCATCTCGATCACCCCGACCGTAGTCATCTTTTCGGGGGCCAGGGGCGCCAGGCGGTCGGACAGGGCGACGAGCGATTCCGCCAGCGGTTTCGCCCCTCCATTGGCGTTGACCCAAAGCCATCCGCCCCAGGCCTCCGATCGCAACTCGGGCAGACGGCAGTCCTCGGGGTTGAAGACCTCGGATCCCCGCATCGCCGGCGCGGAGAGAAGCGCCCCGTCAAGCCCGTAGCGCCAGAGATGATAGGGGCAGGTAAGGACATCGGTCCGTCCCTCGCCGGAGACGACGGGCATGCCCCGGTGCCGACAGACCGCGGACAGCACCCTGAGCATCCCGGTCTTGTCGCGGAGGGCGACCGCGGGCGCGCCGGCCACATCCGTGCAGGCATAGTCCCCCTCGTGGGCCAACTGATCCAACCGAGCGACGGGCAGCCAGCCCGCACCGAGGACCCATTCGCACTCAGCCTCGAGGACCGAGGGATCGGTGTAGGCGGCCCCCGGCAGGGCGATGGCCCTCGCCGGATCGTCGCTGACTGCGGCGTAGGCCGCTAAACGGGGCCGCGATGTCATGCCTGTCTCTCCATCCGGATATCCACCAATGGGTCGTGACCCTGTCGTGTATGTCGCTCCGGGAAGGAACTGGTTGATGATCCAGACCGTTCAAGGACCCTTGGCGCACATTTCCGCCACCCGAATGCTCCTGGGTGAAGAGGCTTGGTCTTGGCTAATCCGGGGGCTAAGTGGCGATCCAGGAGGACGCCCATGACCGACACCGAGCGCAAGGACGCCAGCGCCGCCACCCGCGCCGCCCTGGAGGCCGCCCGGGCCAGCCTTCCGCCAGACGACGGCGAGGATTTCCGCCTGGCCGACCGGGGCTTCATCGCGACCATTCCGGACGCCGACATTCCGGGGGCCTGGAGCCTCAAGCCCTACGCCTTCCTCCAGGGCGAAGCGGCGCCCAGCGTCCACCCTGGCCTCTGGCGACAGGCCCAGCTGAACTCCCGCCACGGGCTCTATGAGGTGACCCCCGGGGTCTACCAGGTGCGCGGCTTCGATATCTCGACGGTCACCTTCATCGAGGGCGAGCGGGGCTACATCGTCATCGACCCTCTGACCTCGGCCCAGCCGGCCCGGACCGCCCTCGAGTTGATCCGCGCCCACAAGGGCGACCGGCCGGTCACGGCGGTGATCTACACCCACAGCCACGTCGACCATTACGGCGGCATTCTCGGGGTGGTCTCGCCGGAGGAGATCGCCGCGGGACTGCCCATCATTGCGCCGGAGGGGTTCCTCAAGGAGGCGGTCAGCGAGAACGTCCTGGCCGGCAACGCCATGAGCCGGCGGGCGACCTACATGTACGGCGCCCTGTTGCCGAAGGATCCCCGCGGCCACGTGGACTCCGGCCTCGGCAAGGGCGTGTCCGGCGGCAAGGTCGCCCTTGTTCCGCCCACGGTCTCCATCTCCCGGACGGGCGAGCGCCTGGTGGTGGACGGGGTGGAGATCGTCTTCCAGGTCACGCCAGACGCCGAGGCCCCGGCGGAGATGAACTTCTTCTTCCCGAAGTTCCGGGCCCTCTGCATGGCGGAGAACTGCACCTGCCACCTGCACAACATCTACACCCCGAGGGGCGCGCAGGTGCGGGATTCCAAGTCCTGGAGCCGTTACATCGACGAGGCCCGCGACCTGTTCGGGACCGACTCCGACGTGATGTTCGCCAGCCACCACTGGCCGCGCTGGGGCGGGCCTCAGATCGACGTCTTCCTTCGCAAGCAGCGCGACCTCTACAAGTTCATCCATGACCAGACCCTGCGCCTGGCCAACCACGGACTGAACGCTCCGGAGATCGCCGAGGTCCTTCGCCTGCCACCGACCCTGGCCTCGGAATGGTACACCCGCGGCTTCTACGGAACCGTCAGCCACAACGCCAAGGCGGTCTACCAGCGCTATCTCGGCTGGTTCGACGGCAATCCGGCCAACCTCAACCCCCATCCGCCGGTGGAGGCGGGGCGCCGTTATGTCCAGGCGATGGGCGGGCCAGGCGCCGTACTGGCTGAGGCCCGCCGGGCGCAGGCGGAGGGTGACTACCGCTGGGCCGCCCAGGTGCTGAACCACCTGGTGTTCGCGGATCCCGCCAACGCCGAGGCCCGCAACCTGCAGGCCGACCTGTTGGAGCAGATGGGCTACCAGTCCGAGTCCGGGCCCTGGCGGGACTTCTACCTGACCGGGGCGCAGGAGCTTCGGACCCCGATCCCGGCGTCGGAGACGCCTCGCCAGGCGGCGGGCAGCCAGCTTCGCAACCTGCCCGCTGAAAGCCTGCTGGACAGCCTCTCGGTGCGGCTTAACGGCGAGGCGGCCGGCGATATGGAGCTGGACCTCACCCTCGTGTTTCCGGACGGGGAAGGGACCTTCACCCTGCGTATCGAGAACGCTGTCCTGCATCACCGCGAGGGGAAGGGTGCGCCGCATGTCGCCCTGAGCCGGGACCAGCTGATCGACCTGGTCATGGGCGCCGCCGACCTCAGAGACGTGGCGTCCGGCCAGCCCGGCGAGGCCGCACTCGGACGACTGCTCTCGGTGCTGGACCGGTTCGACCTCTGGTTCGGGATCGTGACGCCCTGAACCTCAGATCCGCCGCTCGCGTCCCTCCCACCAGGGCTCGCGCAGCTTGCGCTTGAAGATCTTGCCGGAGTCTTCGCGGGGCAGTGCGGCGCTGAACTGCACCTCCCGCGGGACCTTGAAGCCCGCCAGCTGGCTGCGGATCCAGATCCTGACGTCCTGGGCGGCGATGTCCTGGCCGTCCTGGGGCTGGACCACGGCGCACAAGGCCTCTCCGTATTCATCGTCCGGGATGCCGAAGACGGCGCAGTCGGCCACGCCCGGCATCTTGAGCAGCACGGCCTCGATCTCGGCCGGGTAGATGTTCACCCCGCCACTGATCACCATGTCGGAACTGCGGTCACAGAGGTGAAGGAATCCGTCGGCGTCGAAGTAGCCGATGTCCCCCGGCGAGATCAGGCCGAACTTCTCCGCCCGCCGCCGCTTGGCCTCGTCGCCGTGGTAGGTGAAGTCCACCGAGCCTATGTTACGGCCCAGCACTTCGCCGGGAACGCCGACTGCACAGTCATTTCCCTCCGCATCGACCACCCGGACGATGGCGTTTGGCATGGGCTTTCCCACAGTCCCTGGATGGGCCAGCCATTCCTCCGAGGTGCAGAAGGTGACGTTCCCCATCTCGGTCGAGCCGTAGTACTCGTTGATCACCGGCCCCCACCACTCGATCATCTCGCGCTTCACCGGGGGCGAGACCGGCGCTGCAGCGTGGGCCACGAACCGGAGGGACGACAGGTCGTAGCGGTCCCGTACGGCCTGAGGCAGCTTCACCAGCCGGTTGAACATGATGGGCGCCATGTTCAGGTGGGTGATCTGCTTCTCCTGGATCAGGGCAAGCAGGGCCTCGGGGTCAAACCTAGGCATGACGGCGACATTGGCGCCGATGTTCACCGAGACGTTCGAATGGGCGTTCGGGGCGGAATGGTAGATCGGGCCCACGACGGCGGTGACGATCGCCTGGGGCCGGTCCATCCTGTCGGCGTAGCCGTAGGAGCGCAGCAGCATGGCCGTAGAGGCCTGGGCCTGCTCGTCGCTGGCCGCCCCACGCTTGACGCCCTTGGGCCTTCCCGTCGTTCCGGAGGTGTAGATGATGGTGCTGGGCGCCCGCCGCGCCTGCCCCGACCAGGGGGCGAAGCTTTCCAGCCAGGGACCCCATTCCAGGTCGCCCGGCGCGACCTCGCAGGCCCCGGGCGCAAGTCCGTAGGCGCCCGCGACTTCCTGGGGCGTGCGGACGCTGAGGATCCGGACCCCCTCCGGAACCGCGGGGCGGAGGCTGGCCAGCAGGTCGGCGTGGATGACCAATACCCGGGCCCCGCAGTCCTTCAGGATATAGTCCGCCTCATCCAGGGTGCAGTGCCAGTTCACGGCGACGGGAAAGGCTCCGAGGATGCCGGCAGCCTGGCCGATCTCGAAGAAGGCGAATTCGTTCCTCAGGCAGAAGGCGACGGCGTCGCCCTCCTTCACCCCCAGGCTTTCCAGACCGGAGGCGGCCTTCAGGGCGCGTTCCCGGATCGCCTCGGCCGTCGTCTCGCGATCGCCGCACCACAGCTTGCCCATGGCGGTCTCCTCCCTTTTCCGGGGATGCAATCACGACAGGGGCGGGGTGAACAGCCTTCGAATTGAACCCCCGGGCGCGAGGCCTGGCCCCGAGGTGGACGCCGCCTCCCCGGGCGTGCGAGGTTCGGTGCCTGCAAACCCCGCCCGTCGCGGGGGAAGAGGAGTGGGGCCATGGCTCAACGCATCACGTCACCTTTCGGGACCTTCTCCACGGCCCGGGAGGTTGTTTCCGGCCAGGACCTGTCCGGGCGGACGGTGCTCATCACCGGGGCGGCGACGGGCATTGGCGTCGAGACGGCCCGGGCCCTGGCCGAGGCGGGCGCCGAGGTGGTGATCGCCGCCCGCAAGCCGGACCTGGCGGCACAGGCTGTCGCGGACATCAACCGGACGGCGACCGGCCCCGGCGCGCGGTTCGAGATGCTGGACCTCTCTCGCCTGGACTCGGTGCGGGAACTGGGCGCCCGGTGGGGCGATCGCCCTCTGCACCTCCTCATCAACAACGCCGGGGTGATGGCTTGTCCGCTGGACCGCACCGCCGACGGCCTGGAGATGCAGGTCGGCACCAACCACTTCGGCCACTTCCTGCTGGGCGTCCTCCTGGCGCCCGCGCTCGAGCGGGGCGCCCAGGCGCGCGGCGCGCCCTCGCGCCTGGTCAGCCTGTCCTCGATCGGTCACCGCCGCTCCGACATCGTCTGGGACGACATCCATTACCGGACCCGCCCCTACGAGAAGTGGGGAAGCTACGGCCAGGCGAAGACCGCTAACAGCCTCTTCGCGGTTGGTTTCAACCGCCGGTTCGCCGGTCGGGGGATCAACGCCAATGCGGTGATGCCCGGCGGGATCATGACCCCCCTCCAGCGGCACATGGCCCGCGAGGAGATGGTCGCCATGGGATGGATCGATCCCGAGACCGGCGCTGCGCGGGAGGGCTTCAAGACGCCGGAGCAGGGCGCCTCCACCAGCATCTGGGCGGCCGTTGGGCCGGAACTGGAAGGGATCGGCGGCCTCTACCTGGAGAACTGCGCCGAGGCTGCGCCCTGGTCGGCGGAGGCCCCCATGGCGGGGGTCATGCCCTACGCCCTTGATCCCGAGAGCGCCGAACGGCTCTGGACCGTCTCCGCCGAGACGACCGGCGCCGGGGCGCAGGCCTGATATTGATGCAGGCAATCGTACGAATGGAAAGAATCGATTTGCCCGATGGAGCTCGACTTCCTACCTAGGCTTCAAGACGCTCCGGGCTTCCCGGCGGCGAGAGCTAAAGGGAAGCAACATGTCCTCATCCGAAGGCAAGTGCCCGTTCGGCCATGGCGGCCGGACCAATGTGAGCATCCAGTCCAACGCGCACTGGTGGCCCAACCGTCTGAACCTCAAGATCCTGAGCCAGCGTTCGGCGAAGGTCGACCCGATGGACCCGGGCTTCGACTACGCGGAGGCGTTCAAGAAGCTCGACCTGGCGGCGGTCAAGAAGGACCTGACCGCCCTGATGACCGAATCCAAGGATTGGTGGCCGGCGGACTGGGGTCACTATGGCCCGCTGTTCATCCGCATGACCTGGCACAGCGCCGGCACCTACCGGATCTCCGACGGCCGCGGCGGCGGCGGCACGGGCAACCAGCGGTTCGCCCCGATCAACTCCTGGCCGGACAACGGCAACCTCGACAAGGCCCGTCGCCTCCTGTGGCCGATCAAGAAGAAGTACGGCAACAGCCTGTCCTGGGCTGACCTGATGATCCTGGCCGGCAACGTCGCCATGGAGTCCATGGGCTTCAAGACCTTCGGCTTCGCTGGCGGCCGCGCCGACATCTGGGAGCCTGAAGAGGACATCAACTGGGGACCCGAGGCCGAATGGCTCGGCGACAACCGCTATTCCGGCGACCGTGAGCTGGCCCAGCCCCTCGGGGCGGTCCAGATGGGCCTGATCTACGTCAACCCGCAGGGCCCGAACGGCAACCCCGATCCCGTCGCCTCCGGCCGGGACGTGCGCGAGACCTTCGCCCGCATGGCCATGAACGACGAGGAGACTGTCGCACTCGTCGCCGGGGGCCACACCTTCGGCAAGGCCCACGGCGCCGGCCCCGACTCCCATGTCGGCCCCGAGCCCGAGGGCGCCCCGATGGAGGCCGCGGGTTTCGGCTGGCTCAGCACCCACGGTTCCGGCAAGGCCGGCGACGCCATCACCAGCGGCATCGAAGGCGCCTGGAAGCCCAACCCGACCAAGTGGGACAACGGCTACTTCGACATGCTGTTCGGCTATGAGTGGGAACTCGTGAAGAGCCCGGCCGGCGCAAATCAGTGGCGGGCCAAGGACGTGCGCCCCGAGCACATGATCCCCGACGCCCACGATCCGTCGGTCAAGCACGCCCCGATGATGACGACTGCGGACCTCTCCTTGCGGTTCGATCCCATCTACGAGCCGATCTCCCGCCGGTTCCACAAGGACCCGCAGGCCTTCGCCGACGCCTTCGCCCGCGCCTGGTTCAAGCTGACCCACCGCGACATGGGCCCGCGCGCCCGCTATCTCGGCCCGGAAGTTCCGGCCGAGGTCCTGATCTGGCAGGACCCGGTTCCGGCCGTCGACCACCCCCTGGTTGACGCCTCCGACATCGCGGCCCTGAAGGCCGAGGTTCTGGCCTCAGGCCTGGCCATCCCCGAGCTGGTCAGCACCGCCTGGGCCTCCGCCTCGACCTTCCGCGGGTCCGACAAGCGGGGCGGCGCCAACGGCGCCCGCATCCGCCTCGCCCCGCAGAAGGACTGGGAAGCCAACCAGCCGGCCCAGCTCTCGCGGGTCCTCGAGGCCCTCGAAGGCGTCCGCGCGCGCTTCAACGCCGCCCAGAAGGGCGGCAAGAAGATCTCTCTGGCCGACCTGATCGTCCTCGCCGGCTCCGCGGCGGTCGAGTCTGCGGCCAAGGCCGCCGGCCAGTCCATCACCGTGCCCTTCACCCCGGGCCGGACGGATGCGACGGCCGAGCAGACCGACGCAGACTCCTTCGCCGTGCTCGAGCCCCGGGCCGACGGCTTCCGCAACTATCGCGGCGCCGGCGTCACGGCGCCCGGCGAGGAACTGCTGGTCGACAAGGCCCAGCTCCTGACCCTGACGGCTCCGGAGATGACCGCCCTGGTCGGCGGCCTGCGGGTGCTCGGCGCCAACCACGGCGGCGCGGCTCACGGGGTCTTCACGGACCGCGTCGGCGTCCTGTCCAACGACTTCTTCGTCCGCGTCCTGGACATGGATGTCGCCTGGACCCCCGCCGGTGATGACCTCTTCGAGGGTCGCGACCGGTCGACCGGCAAGGTCGTCCGCACCGCCACCCGCGCCGACCTGGTCTTCGCCTCCAACTCCGAGCTGCGCGCCCTGGCCGAGGTCTACGCCCAGGACGACGCCGCCGGGAAGTTCACGGCCGACTTCGTGAAGGCCTGGACCAAGGTGATGGAGCTGGACAGGTTCGACCTCGCCTGATCCCCGTCGGGAAGCTTCAGTCGATCCGGGCGCTCAACCTCAGGTCGGGGACGAGCACCCGGATCGGCATGAAGCCCTGGGTCAGCCAGCGGGGCTCGGCCACGAAGTCGGCATAGACGTCCTCGGGCGTGCAGGCGGCCTCGCCCAGCAGCCGGATGACACCGCGGCAGACGTACTCGAGGCGGGGGCGCGACGTCACGGTGATCGGTGCGGGAACGACCTGGAGCGTGCCCGCGAGATACCGGATCTCGTAGTTCTGGCTGGTCAGGCCCGAGGGCAGGATCTCGTAGGTGCCGATCTGCACGGCGCCCTGGCTGGGGCCCGTGAAGACCACCTCGCCGTTCAGCACGGTAGGGGTGTCCTGCCCGGCGAGGCCTGAGACCGTAACCGTGGTCCCGCCGGTAAAGGGTTTTCCGTCGAAGCTCTTGGTCACGGGATCGGCGGCGACCGTCGCCAGGGCCTTGGCGATGCTGAGCCGGCCCGCGACAAAGCGGATGTCGTAGTTCGGGCTGGAGAGCCCGGAGACCGTGATGTCATACGTCCCGGCGTTGACCGCGCCCTGCGAGGCGCCCCCGAAGACAAGGGACCCGCTGAGATCCGCCAGGGTGTCGCGGGCCGCCAGGCCGTCCGCGGTGGCGCTGCCTCCGCTGTAGGCCGTGGCGTCGTAGGTCCGGCTGACGTCCCGCGCCGTAATGTTCAGCGGAGCCGGGCGAATGACCAGGGCCCCACGCTCAAACCGGATCACGTAGTTCGGGCTGGAGAGCCCGGAGACCGTGATGTCATACGTCCCGGCGTTGACCGCGCCCTGCGAGGATCCCCCGAAGGCAAGGGTCCCGCTGAGATCCGCCAGGGTGTCGCGGGCCGCCAAGCCCTGGAGAACCACGCTGCCGCCGCTGAAGGCCGTGCCGTCGTAGGTCCGGCTGACATCCCGGGGCGTGATGGTCAGGGCTGCCGGGCGGATCGTCAGGCCAGCGTCTTCGAAGCGGATCGCGTAGTTCCGGCTGGTCAGGCCCGAGGCGGTCTGGACGTAGTCACCGGCGTTGACGGCGCCCTGCGCCGAGCCGCCAAGGACCAGGGCCCCGCCAAGGACCGATGGCGTCTCGCCGCTCGCGAAGCCGGCATAGGTCACGGCGCCGCCGCTGAACGCCGCGCCGTCATAGGTGCGGTTCACGGGAAGGACCCGGACCACCAGCGGGGCGGGCGTCACGGTCAAGGTTCCGGGCAGGAAGGTGATCCTGTAGTTCGGGCTGGACAGCCCCCCGGGCAGGATCTGGTAGGCGCCCACATCGACGGCGCCCACGAAGGAACCCGAATAGGTCAGGGCGCCTGTAAGGTTCGAGAGGCTGTCTCCATTCATCCATCCGGTGACGTCCACGCCGGCTCCGGTCGGGAGCACCCGGCCGTCATAGACCTTGGAGAGGTTGCGGGCCTGCACCGTCAGTACGGCCTTGTCGACGGTCAGCACACCGGACGAACGGAACTGCAGGACATAGCCGGCCGGCGCAGACAGACTGCCCCGCGCCGTCAGGATCGCATACTCCCCGTATCCGGCGCTGGCGGGGGAGCCGTCCGAGAAGACATGCGGGGTCCCTGTCACCGTCGATCCCAGGGCGTCGCCCAGGAAGGCGCCGCTCACCCCGGCCTCCAGGCCCTGCACGGTATAGCTCGTCGCGACCGCCGCCGAGACGTCCACGCCGAACGACTTGGCCATCGAGACCGAGTCGATGGTCAGGGTCGGGACATGGGTGAAGGCATAGCGGTTTCCGGCTTCGGGCACGGGAGCCAGGGCGACGCGGCCCCACAGCGCGGCCTTCTGGCTGTCGAGGCCGCCAAAACGGTTGTCTGCGGGCCTCTGGGAATAGATGAGCCAGCGTCCGGCCGGGGTTGTGACCGCGCCGGCCCCGGCGTCGTTCAGGAAATTCCGGTCCGCGGCGAGTACGACCGCGTCGCCGGTCGCCGCTGAGTTCAGGACGGCCATGGGCGCGAGGACCAGGTCGGATCCTGCGCCCGCCGCCCGCAGGCGGATCATGTCCGTGGCCTGGATGGATCCCGCCGAGAGGGAGCGGGCATTGACCAGCGAGACGCCGCCAATGGTCCCGGTCGCCGAGATGGCGTCCACCTGGTTGGGGCCATCGAGGTCCACATGGCCCGGCCCGGCCAGGGCCAGGGTCGCAGCGCTGACGACGCCGGAGCCCTCGAGCCGGGCGTCGGCGCCCACGCGGACGGAGGCGGCCCCGCCGACCGGGGACCAGGAGCCGTCGAGCTCGACCTTGCCGGCGTCGACCTTGAGTTGCCCGCCAAAGGTATTCGCACCGCTCAGGGTCAGGACGGAGGTCGCGCTGGTGTCCTTCACCACCGATCCCGTCCCGGAGATCACGCCCGACAGCACCTGGTCCGCGCTCGAGGCGAACTGGAGCACGCCGTTGTTCGCCAGGTCGCCGGCATAGGCCCCGCCGCCCAGCACGCTTCCCCCGCCGATCTTCAGCGTCCCCGCGTCGATCGTGATGGGACCGGTCAGCGTGTTCACGCCCGTGAGGGTCAGGACCGCGACGGCGTCCGTGTCCTTGACCAGGGCCCCGGCCCCGGAAAGGGCGCCGGAGAAGGTCTGGTCGACTGTGGAGCTGTAGCGCAGGGTCCCGGCGTTGCTGATCGCCCCGGCATAGGTCCCGCCGCCCAGGGCGCCCGCGCCGGAGAAGCGGAGCTCCCCCTCGGCGATGGTGAGCCCGCCGGTGAACCCGCTGTTCGCGGTCAGGGACAGGGTCCCCGCGCCCAGCTTCGTCAGGCTCGTCCCGGCGCCCGACAGGCCGCCCGCCCAGGTCACGGCCTGGCCGTTGGTGTCGATGCGCACGAGCTGGCCGCCCGTGGAGAGGATGCGGGCGGAGTAGTCGACCGTGTTCGCGGCGCCGTGCCTCAGCGTCCCGCCGGAGAAGGCGAGGGCGCCGGACGGGCCGAGGGCGCCGGCTGAGCCCAGCTGCACGAACCCGGCGCCGAAGGTCGTCGCGCCGGTGTAGGTGTTGGCGCCGCTGAGGGTGAGGACCGAGGCGGCGCTGGTATCCTTGGCGAGGCCGCCGGCGCCCGAGATCACGCCCGAGAGGACCTGATCCGCCGTGGAGCTGTAGCGCAGGATACCCGCATTGCTGATCGCCCCGCCGTAGGCCCCCGAGCCCAGGCTTCCTGCGCCGCCGATCTTCAGCTCGCCCGCCGTGATCGTGGTGCCGCCCGTGTAGGTCTGGACGCCCGTCAGGGTCAGGACGCCGGCCGCCGATTTCTGCAAGGCTCCGTCACCGGCGATCACCCCGGCATAGGTCTGGGCCGCCGTGTTGGCGTAGTCCAGCAGGGTCCCGGTCGCCAGGTTGAGGGTCGGGGTGCTGTTCGAGCCCACGAGGCGAAGGGTCCCGGCCGAGAGGGTGGTGGCGCCGGTATAGGTGTTGTTGCCCGACAGGATGAGGGTGCTTGCGCCGCCGGTGTCCTTCACCAGGGTCCCGGTCCCGGAAATCACGCCCGAAAGGGTCTGGCCGGCCGTCGAGCTGAACTGGAAGACGCCCGAATTGCTGATGGCCCCGGCATAGGTCCCGTTCCCTAGGACGCCGGCGGCGCCGATGCGCAGGGTCCCCGCGCCTATGGTCGTGGCGCCGGTGTAGGTGTTGGCGCCCGTCAGGGTCAGGGTCGAGGCGTTCGTGTCCTTGACAAGCGTCCCGCTGCCCGAGATCACGCCGGAGAGGGTCTGGTCCGCCGAGCTTGAGTAGCGCAGCGTCCCCGAGTTGGTGATGTTCCCGGCATAGGCGCCGCCCGCCAGGGTCGTCGCATCGGCGAACTGCAGGGTCCCGGTGTTGACCGTGATCGGTCCGGTGAAGGTGTTCGCGCCCCGGAGGATCAGGGTCCCGGCGGTGTTCTTGACGAGGCCGACCGTGCCGGCGCCGTTCTCGATCACCCCCGAGAAGTCGCCGCTTGCGATACTGATGCTTCTACTTCCCGCGAAACTGGAGGTCACGCGACCGGAGCCCGACAGGACGCCGATGTCCGGGTAGCTGCAGTTACAATAAAAATCGAAGATGCCCGCGGGGCCGAGCACAAGGTTATTGGCGACGAAGTTGCTTGAACCCACGAAGAGGGTCCCGGCGTTCACGATGAGGGGGCCTGTCAGGCCAATTGTATTGTTGAGGGTGAGGCTGGAGGTCGAAGTATCCTTGATGAATGTCCCGGCGCCGCTGACGTTGCCAGATAACTGGAGGTTGGCGCTTGTGCTGGAGCGGAAGGTTCCAGCGGCGCCGATAACAAGATTGCCTCCGGAGCGGGTGCCAGCCCCGCCCAGGATGAACTCTCCCGCGTTGACCGTCAGGGTGCCCGCTGTATAGGCGCCGGTGAGGGTGACCTTCGATCCGGCGATGTCCTTGGTGAAAGGCCCGCCCGAAATGGTCCCGGACAGGGTCTGATCAGCAGAGGAGCTGTAGCGGAAGGAAGAGGAGCCGCCGATGACGATATTCCCGGCATACGTCCCGCCGCCCAAAACCCCGGCTCCGCCGATCGTGAGCACCCCATAGCCGCCGAGGGTGGTGGGGCCGGTATAGGTGTTCACGCCGGTCAGGGTCAGGCTGCCGCCGACGCCGCCGGTGTAGTTGAGGCCGCCCGCCCCGGAGATCACGCCGGAGAGGGTCTGGGCCGCGCTGGTCTGGGGGTCGAAGACGGCGCCCGAGGCGATGGCGATGTTGCCGGCGTAGGCCCCGCCGCCGAGCGTGCCGGAGCCGGAAAGTGCAAGCAGCCCGGCATTGACGTTGATCCCGCCGGTGAAGGTGTTGGCGCCCGTCAGGAACTGGTTTCCGTTCCCCGCCTTGGCCAGGGACAGGGCCGAGGCGCCGTCCTGGAGCACGCCCGCAAAGGTCTGGTTGCCCGCACTAAGATTGATGGTGAGGGTGGCGGGGGCGGCGCCATTGTTCGTCACCACGCCGTTCCCGGTGAGGTGGCCGATTGGGCTGGCATAGCCATTCACGTCGAGGGCGCCGCCGCTATTGACGTTCATGGCTGAGCCGGTGCTGAAGGCATTGGCCGCCCCGGCCCTCAGGACGCCTGCGCTGACGGTCGTGGCGCCCATGAAGGTGGCCGTCCCGCTGCCCGCCAGCGTCAGGGTCGAGGCCCCCGTGTCCTTGGTCAGGGCCCCGGCCCCGGAGATCGCTCCTGAGAACACCTGGTCGGCCGAGGAGCTGTACCGAATGGCGCCGGCGGACCCCATTGAGATGGCGCCGGAATAGGTCCCTCCGCCCAGGACGCCGGCGCCGCCGAGCTGGATCGTCCCGGCGTTGCCCGCAATGCTGATCGTGCCGTTGAAGGTGTTGGCCCCGGTCAGGGTCAGCAGGGCCCCGATATTGGCGGTCTTGGCGAGGTCGCCCGTCCCGGAGATCACCCCGGACAGCACCTGGTTGGTGCTTGAGCCCGTGGAGAAGCCCGCCCCCGAGGCGATGGAGATCGCCCCGCTGTAGTTTCCACCCCCAAGGACGCCGGCGCCCGAGAGCCCGAGGTAGCCGCCTGTGATCGTGATGCCGCCGGTGAAGGTGCTGGCGCCGCTCAGCAGCTGGGTCCCGCCGCCGGTCTTGGCGAGGGACAGGGGGGAGGCGCCGTCCTGGAGCACGCCCGCAAAGGTCGAGGACCCAGAGCCATAGTTGATCGTCAGGGTACCGGGGGAGCCCCCATTGTTGGTCACCGTGCCGCCGCCGCCCAGGACGCCCGTCGTGACGGAGAAGCCGTTCACGTCCAGGATACCCGGTGCGTTGACGTTGGTGGTGGAGGCGCCGCTGATGCCGTTCGCCGCGCCGGCCCGGAGCGTCCCGGCGCTGACAGTCGTCGTTCCGGTCAGGCCGTTGGCGCCGGAGAGGGTGAGGATTGAGGCGCCGGTGTCCTTGGTGAAGGCTCCCGAACCCGTGATCACCCCGGACATGACCTGGTCTGCAGAGGAGCTGTACCGAAAGACCCCCGCATTTCCGATTGTAACCGCGCCGTTGTACACGCCGCCGCCGAGGACGCCGGCGCCGCCCACCTGGATCGTCCCGGCATTGGAGAGAATGGTGATGGCGCCGCCGAAGGTGTTGGCCCCCGTCAGAGAGAGCAGGGCCCCGCTGTTGGAGGTCTTGGTAATCTCGCCCGACCCGGAAATCACCCCAGACAGGACCTGGCTGACGCTGGAGCCGGTGGAGAAGACAGCGCCGGAGGCGATGGCGATCGCGCCTGCATAGTTTCCGCCGCCCAGGGTCCCCGCACCCGAGAGCCGGACCTCGCCCCCGGAGAGGCTCAGGTCCCCGGTGAAGGTGTTCGTGGCGGAAAGGGTCAGCACGCCGGCGCCCAGCTTCGTCAGGCTGGTGCCCGCCCCGGCGATGACCGAAGCGAAGGTCGGACTAAGCCCGTTTGTGTCGATCCGGATCGGCTGGTTACCGGTGGTCAGGAAGCGACCGGAGAAGTCCTGGCTGTTGCCGCTATACTGAAGAGTGCCGCCGGCGAACGAGATCGCACCGGTCGAGCCCAACGCATTGCCACTGGACACCCGCAGGGTTCCGGCGTTGAGGGCGGCGCCGCCTGTAAAGGTGTTGCCGGTTCCTGACAGGGTCAGCACGCTGGTCGCGCTGGTGTCCTTCACCACCGATCCCGCGCCTGAGATGAGGCCCGACAGCACCTGGTCCGCCGAGGAGCTGTAGCGCAGGGTTCCCGCATTGCTGATGGCGCCGGCGTAGGAACCGGAGTTCAGCTGCCCGGCGCCGCCGACCGCCAGGGTCCCGAGGGTGTTGGTGATGGCCCCGGTGAAGGTGTTCACCCCGGTCAGGGTCAGGGTCGAGGCGGCGTCGGTGTCCTTGATCAGTGCCCCGGCGCCAGAGATCACGCCCGAAAGGGTCTGGTTCACGCTGGAGCTGTAGCGCAGGGTCCCGGCGTTGCTGATGCCGGCGGCGTAGGTCCCCGCGCCCAGGGAGCCGGCGCCTCCGATCTTCAGCTCCCCCGCGGTGATGGTCGTGGCGCCAGTGTATCCGCTGGTCCCGCTCAGGGTCAGGGTTCCTGTCCCGAGCTTGTTGAGCGTCGTCCCCGCGCCGTCGAGCCCCGTGGCGTAGGTCACCGACTGGCCATTGGTGTCGATCCGCACCTGCTGGCCGCCCGTCGACAGGATCCGCGCCGAATGGTCCGCCAGGTTGTTGGCGCTGTGCTGCAGGGTCCCGCCGGAGAAGGCGAGGGCGCCGGACGAGCCGATCGCCCCTGCGGAGTTCAGGAGCAGGGTACCGGCCGCGAAGGTCACGCCGCCGGTGAAGGTGTTCGCGCCGCTGAGGGTCAGCACCCCCGCCGCCGACTTCTGCAGGGCGCCCGCCCCGGAGAGCACGCCGGCATAGGTCACGGCGCCGGCGTTGGCGTAGTCGAGCAGGGTTCCCGCCGCCATTGCGATCCCACTGGTGGCGTTCGTGGTCGTCAGGCGCAGGGTTCCCACGGAGAGGGTGGTGGCCCCGGTGTAGGTGTTGATCGCGGTCAGGGTGAGGGTAGAGGCGGCGGTCTCCTTCACCAGGGTTCCCGCGCCGGAGATCGCTCCCGACAGGGTCTGGTCGGCGCTGGAGGCGTACCTCAGCGTGCCGACGTTGCTGATCGCCCCGGCGTAGGTCCCGGAGCCCAGGCTCCCCGCGCCGCCGACTGTCAGGGTCCCCAGGGTGTTGGTGATGGCCCCGGTGAAGGTGTTGGTCCCCGTCAGGGTCAGGGTCGAGGCGGCGTCAGTGTCCTTGATGAGGGCCCCGGCCCCGGAGATCACCCCGGACAGGACCTGGTCAGCGCTGGAGCTATAGCGCAGCGTCCCCGCGTTGCTGATGTTTGCGGCGTAGGTCCCTCCGCCGAAGGTCCCGGCGCCCCCGATCTTGAGCTCGCCGGCGGTGATCGTGGTGGAGCCGGTGAAGGTGCTGGCGCCGCTGACGGTCAGGACCCCCGCCGCCGACTTCTGGAAGGCTCCGGCGCCGGCGATCACCCCGGCGTAGGTCTGGGCCGCTGTATTGGCGTAGTCCAGCAGGGTCCCGGTCGCCAGGTTGATGGTCGAGGTGGTGTTGGATCCGACCAGGCGCAGGGTTCCGGCCGAGACCGTTGTGGAGCCCACATAGTTGTTGTTCCCCGACAGGATGAGGGTGTTCGCCGAGGTGTCCTTGACCACCGACCCTGCGCCCGCAATGCCCCCGGACAGGGTCTGGGTCGCGCTTGAGCTGAACTGCAGTGTCGAGCCGGCGCCAATGCTGACCGCGCCGGCGTAAGACCCTGAACCAAGGCTGCCCGCGCCGCTGATCCGGAGGGTCCCGCCCCCGCCCAGCGTTGTGCCCCCCAGGTAGGTGTTCACGCCCGTCAGGTTGAGGGTGGAGGCGGCGGTGTCCTTCAACACGCTGCCGCCACCGGAGATCACCCCCGACAGGGTCTGGTCGGCGGAGCTTGAGTACCGAAACGTCCCCGAGACGGCGATTGCGCCGGCATAGTCCCCGTTGCCGAGGCTGCCCGAGCCGCCGATCTGCAGGGTCCCGGCGGAAACGGTCGTTCCGCCGGTGTAGGTGTTCGTCCCCGTGAGGGTCAGGGTCGAGCTGGCGCTCGTGTCCTTGGTGATGCTCCCGGCGCCGGAGATCACCCCCGAGAGGGTCTGGTTGGCGCTGGAGCCGTACTGGAAGGTCCCCACATTGCTGATGTCGCCGGCATAGCTTCCTCCGGCGAGGGAGCCTGAGCCGCTGATCCGCAGCGTCCCGGCGGTGATTGCGGTGTTTCCCGTGAAGGTGTTCAGGCCGGTCAGGGTCAGGACCCCGGCGGCCCCCTTGCGGAAGTCACCGGGACCGGAGATCACGCCGGCGTAGGTCACGGCCCCTGCGTTGGAAAAGCTCAGGAGCGTTCCGGCGGAAGTCGTGATGCCGGAGGAGGCGTTGGCCGCGTCGATCCTCAGGTTGCCGGCCGCGAGGGTGGTCGCGCCCGTGTAGGTGTTGGCCCCGGTCAGGTAGAGGGTCGAGGCGGCGGTGTCCTTCACCAGGGCCCCGGCGCCGGAGATGACGCCGGACAGGGTCTGGTCGACGCTCGAGCTGTAGCGCAGCGTGCCGGCGTTGCTGATGGCGCCGGCGTAGGTCCCGCCGCCCAGGCTCCCCGCGCCTCCGATCACCAGGGACCCGGCGCTGTTCGTGATGCCCCCGGTGAAGGTGTTGGCCGCCGTCAGGGTCAGGGTCGAGGCGGCGCTGGTGTTCTTGGTCAGGCCGCCGACGCCCGAGATCACGCCGGAGAGGGTCTGGTTGGCGGTGGAGCTGTAGGTGAAGGTCCCGGCGTTGTTGATCGCGCCGCTGAAGTTGTCGCCGCCAAGGGAGCCCGATCCTCCGATGATCAGGGACTGGTTGGTCGGGATGATGTTGATCGTGCCGTTGAAGGGGTTCGCGCCCGTCAGGGTGATCGGCGACCCGGCCTGGGTGAGCGTGCCCGTCCCCGAGATGACGCCGGAGTGGGTGTAGCCGCTAAACCTCGAGAACTTCAGGGTCCCTGCGGGTCCGATGGCGATGGCGTTGGCGCCCCCGAACACGGCGCCATTCGAGAGATCGATCGTGCCGGTGTCGATCGTGATGGGGCCGGTATAGCTCGGAGCAACGGACGACCAGGTCAGGGTTGAGGCCGCCGTGTCCTTGATCAGGGCGCCAGCGCCGGTGATATTCAGCGCCTGGCTGGCCGAGGTCGAATACCGCAGCGTCCCGCCCGCGTTGATGGTGACCACTGCGGTTGAGTGGGTCGAGGCGCCCCCGAAGACCAGGGTCCCGGCGCTGACGGTCGTCCCGCCGCTTTGAGTGGCGGCGCCGCTGAGGGTCAGTGTGGAGGCTGCGGTGTCCTTCACCACATTGCCCCCGCCGCTGATGGGCCCGGAGATGACCTGGTCGGCGGTCGAGGCATACCGGAAGGAGCCGCCTGCGCCCGCTCCGGTGGAATTGGTGACGAGGGATCCGGAGAAATTACCGCCCCCCAGGACGCCGCTGCCCCCGATGGTCACGGAATAGGACCCTGTCTGGATCGTGCCGTTGAAGGTGTTCTGCCCGGTCAGGGTCAGGACCGGGCCGCCGCTGCCGCTCGTCGTCAGGGTCCCGGCGCCGGAGATGACGCCGGACAGGGTCTGGCTGCCGTTCCAGAAGCTGAGGGTGGCGCCCGGCGCGATCTCGATGTTGCCCGGGTGGTTCCCCGAATTCCAGGTGGACCGGAAGTCTAGGGTCCCGGACGAGATGGTCGTGGCCCCCGTCCAGGTCAGGGTCGCGAATGAACCAGTCGTAAGGGCGCCTGCGCCGGTCTTCACGAAGCTTCCGGTCCCGGTGAGCGACCCCGTCAGCCCCCCTGTTCCGTTGAAGGTCACGACCCCGGAATTGGCGATGGCGGAGTTCAGGCTGATCGTCCCGGGCGAGATCAGTTCGAGCCCGCTGCCCGTCCCGGAATTGGTCACGGCGGCGTTCAGGGTGATCGCCCCCGCCGCGTTCAGGGTCAGGGTGGTGTTGGCGCTCCAGGACAGGGCGTTGGACAGGGTGATGTTGCCGGCCTGGGTCCCGGACGATCCCGTCGAGACGGTGACGCTGGCCCCGGCCAGGGCGTTCTGCAGGGAGGTGACGTTGATCACCGCGGAGTCGCCGGTGGCCGTGAACCCGCTCTGGTTGGCGTCGGCGCCGGTGGAGATGGTGACGTTGTAGGGATCGAGCAGGAGCTGGCCGGCCCTGCCGCCGGTCGACAGGAGGTTCACCTGGCCGTCAAAGAGGTAGACGCCGTGGCTGGAGACCTCCGCCACGCCGCCGTCGCCGCCTGTCCCGGTCGCCAGGATCCGCCCCCGGAACCGGGTGTCATCGTCCGACCAGAGGATGACCCGGCCGCCGGCCCCGGCCGAGCCCGAGGCCTCAAGCCGGCTGTCGGCGTCCACCTGGGTGGAACGGGCCGTGGTGACCCCGGGCACGGGCGCGCCCTGCCAGCCGCCGCCCACCGTGATCTCGCCGCCCTCCGCACCCGAGGCGTCGAGCCGGGCGCCCGCCAGGGCGATGGAATCGCCCCCCAGGGCGATGCGACCGCCCTTGGCCTCGCCCGAGGTCGCGTCGATCCGGCCGCTGGCCGCCAGGCCGCCGGCCCCGGCGTCCAGGATGACGGTCCCGCCTTCGGACCGGGCCGAGGCGACGCTGACTTCACCCGACAGGTTCACGAGGTCGCGCACCGTGCGCTGCACCGCGTCGGCCCGCACGACGACCCGCCCGCCCGCGGCCAGGACCCGGCCTCCGACGTCGACGCCCCCATCCGCCTCCAGGACCGGCGGGGCGAGGATCTGCAGGAAGCCGTCTCCGCCGGGGTCGAGGGTGATGGCCGAGCCCGAGCCCAGGGCCACCTGGCCCAGGGGCGCCGAGATCAGGCCGGTGTTCCGCACCCGCCCGCCGCCGATCAGCCCGACCTGGCCGCCCTCGGCCACGTAGATGGCGCCGGCGTTGGAGACCTCGGCCCGGGACGCGCCGGTGAAGACCAGGCGTCCGCCCATGAAGTCGGCGTTGCTGACATCCAGGCTCGAGGCCGTGAAGCCGCCGCCGACCCGCACCTCGCCCGAGGCGGTGATGGCCACCCCGTTCGGATTGACCAGGAAGACCCGTCCGTTGGAGGTCAGGGCCCCGGCGATGGAAGACGGCAGGTCCCCCGTCACGCGGTTCAGCACCGCCGATGTCGTCGAGGGCAGGTCGAAGGCCACCGTCCGGCCCTGGCCCACGGAGAAGCTGTTCCAGTTGATCACCGACCGGTTGGTGGACTGGGTGACGGTCACGGCTCCGTCCCCGCTGGTGATGCTCGCCACCCCCGCCGCCACCGAACCGCCGGAGGGCAGGGCGGGGCCCTCGGCCAGGGCGGGGCCCGCCACCAGCAGGGAGGCGCCGAAGACGCTCGCCAGCAGGCGGGGCCTCAGCTCTCCGGGACGGGGGAAGGGGCGCGGCGTCACGATCAGAAGCTCCAGCCCAGCAGGAATCCGACCCGGGTGTCCCGGCTGTTCTCCAGGCTGTTGATCCAGTTGCGCCCGACCTCGAGGTTCAGGGACACAGGGGTGTTGAAGGGCCCGATCCGGCCCAGCCGGGTCCGTACGCCCAAGCCAAGCTCCGCCCCTCGGAGCTCGCGGTTCGGGGCGGCGTCCGCCTCGTTCACCTCGCCGCCGCCGAGGGCGCCGAAGACGTAGGGTTCGGCCACGCCCGGAAGGCCCCAGGGGAGGGTTCGCCGCGTCCCGAACTCGCCCCTGGCGGTGAAGCCCTGGTCCACGGCGAAGGCCCCTGGCGACAGGCTGGACATCCCGTCCGGCCCGTCGAGGCTGAGCTGCTCGGAATTGAACAGGGGCTCGCCAAAGGCGGTCTGCCCCCGCACGGCGACGGAGCCGTGGAGGAGGTCCCCCTGGACCCGCGCGCCCAACAGGACGTTGGCGCGGGTAAAGGTTGCGGCGGCGCCCCGGTGGGTCGAGGGCGTGTCCGCGTCCACCTCGAAGGGCGAGGCGATGTCCCCCAGGCCCCTGGACAGGCTGGCCGAGCCCAGCAGCAGCAGGGACCCGGTCCAGACATGCTGGACGTCGATCCCTGCGCGCAGGGCAAGGTAGGAGTCGGCGGACAGGTCGGCGCCGAAGTCGATGGCGCTGACCCGCTGGGCGAGGGTTTCCAGCGAGGCCTGGGCGACCATCCGGGTCTCGCGCGTCCGGACCACCGGGGCGCTGATCCGGACGGTGGCGCGCAGCAACTCGTTCCGGCTGTCGGGCACGGATGGGAGAGGCAGGGGCCTGATCCGCGCCCAGACGACCTCGGGGCCCAGGGTGAGGCCGGACGCTCCCAGCGGGACCACGCCGCCCAGGGCCACGATCCGCATGCGCGCATCGGCCTCCAGGACGGTCTTCAGGTCCCCCTGGTAGGCCAGGTAGACCTGTTCCCCAAAACCAAGGGCGCTGTTCACCGCGACGGAGCCATTCACGCCCCAGTCGCCGACGCGCTCGCTGGCCAGGCGGTCAATGCCGGCGGCGCCGGTCACGCCGTGGAAGACCCCGTCCAGCACCAGTTTCACCCCGCCCGGCGTGTCGCCGGTGGCGACCGTGCTGCGCAGGGACAGCCCGCCGAGCTCGCCGGCGAGCAGAAGGGCCCGCTCGATCTCGGCCAGGGTGAGGGGCGCCCGCCCCACCAGGGGCTTCAGGCGGCGCTCGACGGGTCGCCGGATCCGCTCGGGCAGGGCGCCGACGTCAATGGAATCGATGGATCCGTTGACGACCCGGAGCACGAGGGCGCCGCCCGGCTCAATTTTCTGGGGCGGGGTCAGGACCCGGGTCAGGACATAGCCTCCGGCCGAGAGCTCCTGCTCGAGCTGCGTCACGCGCCCGAAGATCTCGGCCACCGAGACAGGGGCCTGGTCGGCGGTGCGGACCAGGTCGCGCTTCAGACGCTCTCCAGCCCCTGTGTCGGGCAGGGGATCGCCCTCGAAGCGCACGGCGCCAGGCCGGACGAGGACGGTCTCCGCGCTGGCCGGGGTGGGCTGGCCGGAGAAATTGCCGAGGTCAATGGCGGGAGGGGCGACATCGGTCCGGGGGCGGAAGGTCTCGGGAACGACCCGCCCGCCCAACGGGTCCTGCGCCCGCGCAAATCCAGGCGCGGCCAGCGCCGCGACGGACATCAGGGAGCACAGCGCACGTCTCATTCCGCTGGAACGAACTCCCCCAAATCAAGCCGGAAACCCTGGGCGGACGCCGGCGCCTGCACGCCCCGGCGCAGGGGAGCCCCGCACCGCATGAACGGAGCCCTGGTTCCATGTCATAAAGTCCGTAAACACAAGGTTTTCACCCTGCAACCTCTGTTTGCATCCAGGACGAGGTTGCAGGCCTGGACGCCGGGTCCGGGCGTTCAGGCTGTCCGGTCGCTGAAGCGCGTCCAGGGGCCCTCGATGGCGAAGGTCCTTCCCGGTGCGTAGGCGTTGACGAACAGGAACCGGCCGTCCGGCGAGAAGCAGGCGCCAGCCAGTTCGGTGCGCATCCGAAGGCGGGCGAGGGCGCAGACCTGACCCGCAGGCGTAACGACCTTGAGGTGGTTGGGGCTGATACCCACCCGGTCCTCGCACACGACGAGGTGGCCGCTGGGCGCGACCGTCAGGTTGTCGCCATAGTCCAGGACCCGGGTGTCGCGGGACTCCAGGAAGAGCTCCAGGCGGTCGTCGGACGGTCCGGCGCCAGGGGTCAGGCGGAAGATCTGGCCCAGCTTCCTCGCCCCGCCCGAGGTTGAGGTGAAGAACACCTCGCAGCCGCCGCCCAGCTTCGCAGACAGGTGAACGCCCTCGCCCCGGGCGAACAGCACAGCGCCCTTGGAGTGACCGCGCTTCCTGAGGTCGTCCTGCGGGCTCTCGACGTCATCCAGGTCGATCCAGCGGACCGCCCGGGTTTCGCCAACCGCCAGGTCTGCGCGCCGCCAGTTGCGGCTGTCGGCGGATCCGGCGCCATCCGCATAGGCGAGGGCCTGCAGCCGGCCGCCCTCGGCCAACCGACCCGGCGTCCGGGGCAGGAAGCGGTAAAGCAGGCCATCGTCCCGGTCCTCGGTCAGGTAGACGGTTCCCGTCGCAGGATCGACCGCTGCGGCCTCGTGCCGGAAGCGTCCCATGGCGGTCAGGGGCGCTGGCTTTACAGGCCCGTCGGCCGCGGCGGGAACCTCGAAGACCCAGCCATGACGGGTCCCCGTCTTCGGCGCCCCCACCAGGGTCTCCTCGCAGGTCAGCCAGGCGCCCCAGGGGGTCGCGCCGCCCGCGCAGTTCAGCACCGTCCCGGCCAGGGCCAGGTGCTGGCGCTCACGTCGGCCCGTCACGGGATCGACGACCAGGGCCGTCACCCCGCCGGGCAGGACCCGACCGTCTGCGCTGCGGTCAAAGGCAGGCAGGCCGTCCAGCCTCGCCGCCAGGTCAGGCCGGCCTCCGGCGGGGCCAAGCCGGTGCTCCGCCTCGTCAAGCTCATGGTTGCGCATGAGGGCCAGCCGCCCGTCGGGCAGGGCAAGGCACCCCATCCCGTCAAAGTGGTCCGGCGTCAGGAAACCGTCGTCCATGACCTCGCCGGCCCGCGAGATGACCTGGTAGGAAAACCCCTCGGGCAGGTCCAGCACGCCGGCGGGGTCGGGCCTCAGGGCGCCGTAACCCCGGACCTCATCGAGAATGTCCCCACCCTCCGCGGCCAGGGCGGCGCGGGCGCCCAGTCCGGAGAAGGCCAGGGCTGCAGCGGACAGCAGGACGCCCCGACGGTTGGGAGGAAAGGAGCCGGGGGGAGGAGAGGCGGTCATGACAAGCCCTTGCCAAGGATTCCGGACAACTTCATGACAGATGGGGTGCGGCCAGCCGGGAGGCCAGCCAGGAGGGTCCATGCAGATCCGGATACATCGCGGCGCGTCCTCCGACGTCCTTGAGGCCCGTCACGGCCGGAGCGAACCGATCCGCTTCGTCACCCCCCACAAGGGCCCGGTCCCGCACGACGCCGTGCACCTGTTCGTCGAGCGGGCCTTTGGCCTGCAGCGCGGTTTCTGGGGCCTGGTCGCGGAGGGCCTCGCGCCTGACGACCTTCAGGCCCTGGCCTCGGCCGGCGGCCACCCCAGCGCCTCCCGGGCCAGCACACCCGACCCCGGTATCGTCCAGCTCCTCCAGGCGGAGCGCCTGGTCGAGATCTTCGAGGCCGACCTCTGGGGCGGCGGCCAGGGCGACGAGGCCGACCTCCTCGCCATGGCCGGGACCGCCTGCGCGAGCTCCCACGTCCCCCTGCCATCCGCGCCCAATGGCGCCGTTGCCCGCGTTCGCGCCGACCTCGCCGCCTTCGCCCGCGCCTGGACCGGCCTCCCGCGGGGCGGGGAGGTGGAGTTGGAGTGGGTGGGGTAGGGGGACGCGAGTACGGTCACCCCGCGATGCGGAGTCCGCGCGCCAGGGCCGCCACCGGCGCGATCACCAGCCGCTCAGCGGTGAGCCGGTGATTGGCCAGGATGAAGAGCCAGGCCGGATAATCCCGCCGACGCCAGCGGGCGTCACCCACCGCGTCGCTGCGTTCCACAAGGCGATGGCCAATCAGGCCCGGCGCGCCGTGGATCACTGGAAAGAGCACGACCGCAAGCTTCCAGAAGCCGGGCGCCGCCAGCGTCGCGGCGATCCAGGCCAGGCCGGCCAGCGTGCCGAAGATGTGCAGCGCGACATTGAGGGGCTGCTGGTGCTCGGGAAGAAACGCGTCCCGATAGAAGGTCGAGAAGGCCTTGGGAGGGTCAGTCATGGGGTTGCTCCAATTCTCTGGGTCATGACGGCCGGAAGAAGGGGAGCAGGGTTCTCGGCGCACCCCGTCTTGGCTCCGGACGGCCTTCAAAGTATGTGAGTAATTACTCGCTTAAAGGACTCGCATTCCCCGCCATGGATGAAACCCAGCTGAAGGCGCGTAAGGCCCCGAAGCAGGCGCGATCCCTCGCCACCGTCGAGGTGATCCTGGCGGCGGCGGCTCGCGTTCTGGCCCGGGAGTCGCTGGCGGGCTTCAACACCAACCGCGTCGCCGAAATCGCGGGCGTGAGTGTCGGCTCGCTCTACCAGTACTTCCCCAACAAGGCCGCCCTGGTGGTGGCGCTGATCGAACGGGAACAGGCGCGACTCGCTGACGGCCTGGAGGCGGCGGTGGGCTCGGTCTCCCAAGTGCCCCTTGTCGAAGGCCTCAGCCGCCTGGCCCACCTTGCGATCGGGCAGCAGTTCCAGGACCCGGTCTACGCGGCGGCCCTGGACCACGAGGAGCGGCGCCTGCCCATCGGGTCCCGGCTGGCCTTGAGCGAGGGCCGGCTCGTCACGGCGATCCTGAGGTTTCTGGAGGACCACCGGGACGAGTTGCCCGACTGGCCGGACGGGAGCCGGGAGGACGTCGCACGCGACCTCCTGCTGATCACGCGGGTCATGGTCGAGGCGGACGCCGAGGAGGGACGAGACCCTCCGCCCTCACTGCATCCCCGGCTGGTGCGCGCCATCTCGGGCTACCTGCTCGGGCCAGGGCTCAGTGGGCCAGTTTCAGGGTCACGACCCCGGCGATGATGAGGAGCACGCCCAGGTAGCGCATCAGAGAGGACGGATCCCCGAAGAAGAGCACGCCCACCAGGAAGGTCCCCGAGGCCCCGATGCCGGTCCAGACGGCGTAGGCGGTGCCGATGGGGATCTGGCGCTGGGCCAGCCACAGGAACACGCCGCTTGCAGCCATGAGCAGCACAGCCATGGCGATCCCCTGCCAGCGGGTCGCCGGGGACTGGGCCAACTTCAGCCCGACCGGCCAGCCAATCTCCAGGATCCCCGCCACCACCAGGTAGATCCAGCTCATCGCCATCCTCACTCCAAGCCCGGACGCCGGAGGCGCCGCTCCGGCAGCATAGGATGGGCGAGGCCGTGACACCACCGGAGGGAGAGGGCGGAGGGCGGAGGGCGGATGGGGGTGGGGAGGGTGACCCTGACGCCGACGGAAAGGAACCTCGGATCAGAAGAGACCGGAGCGCCGGCCGGTCGACTCCGGAGACATAGGCGCGATCGTCTCCCGCTCTCCGGGCTCGAGTTGCAGCGCATCCCAGCATCCGAAGCGCCGCAGGGTTGGCTCCAGGTCCGCCGCACCTGCCGCAAGGGCTTCGGACAGGGCCAGCTTCAACCACCCCAGGCATTCCGACCGATAGGAGGCCGTTCGCGCAACGAACGGCATGCCGCGCAGCGTGACCGAGACCGTGGGCGCGCCGCTCCGATCGGCGGCGGCGTTGGCGGCCATGTAGGGCAGGAACACCTCGCCGATGAGGGTCAACAGGCCCTCCAGACCCGGACCCAGGGGGCTGGCGGGATCGCGCCACTCGCCCTCGATCCCGGAGGCGTCGTCCAGATCCTGCACCCACTGGAAGGTCCGCACGGCGTCCCGTCGCATGATCGTCGAGGCGCTGGGATCAATGGCGCATTGGGAGAGCTGGCCGAAGAGGCCGATGTCACCGATTGAGGGGCGTCCGCCAAACAGGAACCGACTGACCTCCACCTGCGCCTCTATCGCGGCCAGGACCTCGCCATAGGTCGAACGAAGCAGCGGCCGGTTCACCTCGCGATCGCCCAGCCGGGCAAGTACGCCGGTCTGCCGCGCCCTGAAACGCTCGATGATCTCATCGAACTGCGCCCTGGGCATCGCCCCCAGCCAACCGGCCATCTGGCGGCGGGCGCAGAAGTCCTGGTCCGCTTCCGCGTCCCAACGGAAGTCGAACAAGGGCTGCACCAGCCACTCGTCCGCGAAGTCCTCGACCAGCAGGGCCAGGAACCGGTCGCCAGGATCCTCGGGCAGCAGGCTACGCTCCCGCGGATGCATCTCTTCGAGGGCTAGGATCATGGGCGTGGTGTCGGCCCAGTATCGTCCGTCGGGCAGTTGCATCACCGGGATCATGCCCTTGCCGGCGGCCTTCAGTTCCCCGCCTTGCCCCAGGTATCCGGGCGGCACGATCCAGTCGTGCGGGATACGACGACAGCGAAGCGCGGCGCGCAGCTTCAGCGAGTAGGGTGAGCCGGGTCCGCCCAGGATACGGTAGCGTCCCATCGCGACGCCGGTCATGCCGGGGTCCGGGAAACAGAGGTGCATCCCTGACGCCGCCCTCCGAGACGCTCGGCGCCAATGGCGCAGCTCGACCGGTCTCTCCCAGCGCCAATCATGCCCAATGCCATCCCCCCTGAGCCGCCAAGCCTGCCGACGACGCCCGGACCCATCCGGACCGGACAGGCATGCCGATCCGACGCCAATACAATCCGCTCCCAGGCTGAAGACGCCAGCCTGGCGGCAGGATGTCTTCAGATGCGGCCCTTCGGCAAGTCGCCGGGCGGCTGAGCCACCCGCCGTTGCGACCCCGCCATCGAAATCCCCTTGCCGCGGTTGCCCGGCTCGCGCCTAACTCCCATTGTTAAGCGTCTGGCAAAAAGACGTAACCTTGAGGGGAGTTCAGTTCCGGTGTCGCAAACCCAGTCCGGCCCTGCGGGCGGTCCCATCTCCCTGACGCGCGCCCTGGTCTTCGCCAGTGCGGCCGTCCCCATCGGGGCCCTCGGCGTCGCCGCCACCGTTCACCTGCCGCGCTATTTCGCAGCCGAACTCGGCCTGTCCCTGGCCCTGGTCGGCACGGTTTTCGCGCTGGTCCGGTTCATCGACATTCCGATCGACACCGCCATGGGCCTCGCGATGGACCGGACAAAGACCCGCTTCGGTCGCTACCGGGTCTGGATGGCCCTCGGCGCTCCGGTGCTGATGCTGGGCTTCTACATGCTGCTGAGGACCGGCTCCGGGGATGGGCCCCTCTACCTGGGCTTCTGGCTGCTGGTGATGTACCTCGGCTATTCCGGCGTCCTGCTCTCCCACCTCGCCTGGGCCGGAAGGCTTGCCCCCACATACACGGAACGCTCCCGGATCTTCGGGGCCATCACGGGGCTGGGCGTCATTGGCGCCATGGCCGTGCTGCTGATCCCGATCGTCATGAGCCAGCAGGGCTTTACCGACGCTCAGGGTGTCCAGGCCATGATCTGGTTCATCATCGCCGCAACGGCGGTCACCTGCATGCTTGTGGTCTTCAGCTCGCAGGAGCGTATCGCCCAGGACCGACCCGCCCAGTTCACGCTCAAGGACTACGCCCAGCTGCTCACCCGGGGAAACGTGATCCGGCTGCTGGCCGCCGACCTCATGGTCACGCTCGGACCAGGCTGGATGGCCGCGCTCTACCTGTTCTACTTCAAGGACAGCCGGGGGTTTGACACCGCTTCCGCCAACCTGCTGCTGCTGATCTATGTCGCGGCGGGGTTCGCCGGCGCGCCCTTCGCCGCCTGGCTGGCGAACAAGGTCAGCAAGCACATCGCCTTCCTGGTCACGACCACCATCTATTCCGTCGGCCTGATGTGCCTGCCCTTCCTGCCCAAGGGCGACTTCCCGATCTTCTCCGTGCTGATGTTCCTGGTGGGCGCCATGGCGGCAGGCTTCACGGTGATGATGCGGGCCATCGCGGCCGACATCGCCGACGAACTCCGGCTCGACAGCGGCCGGGAGTGGATGGGCCTGATCTACGCCGGCCTCACCGCCACGTCGAAGCTGGCTACTGCCGGCGCGATCTTCCTGACCTTCAACGTCCTGGCGCTGGTGGGATACCAGGTCGGCGCCGGGGTCACGAACACGCCCGATGCGATCCGCGGCCTGGAGCTGGCCTACATCGTCGGCCCGATCATCTTCGTGATGGCCGCCGGCGCCTGCTTCCTCGGCTACAAGCTGACCGCAGAGCGCCACGCCGAGATCCGCCACAAGCTCGACCTCCTGGATGCCAGCGAGACCGACCCCGGCGCGGCGGCCGAAGCCCTCTCCGGCGTTGATCTTGGGCCGAAGGGGCGGCCGTGAGGTTCGGGTGATCAGAGGCGCTGCCGCGCTATTTCAACCCATCCTCGAACAGGGTGTAGGCAACCACGGCGTTCGCATGGCCGTGCCCCATTCCATGTTGATCCTTCAACATTGTGACCAGTTGCATGTGTTTGGCCGGGTAGCTGTCCCGCACGAGCTGCTGCCATTCCGAGATCGGTCGGCCATACTTCTTCTCGATCGACGGAAAGTAGGATGCGGGCCCCTTCACAGCATTCTCGGTCATCAACAAACGCCTCAGCTTCCGGTCCGACCTTTTTTCAGCCGACAGCCAGGTCCGCAAAGAGATTCCACGCTCGGAGTGTCCAACTGCAGGCTCGTGGAGCATCGCCGACGACGTCCAGGGCGATTCATCAGCCCAACGCACTGTAAAAACTGGCTATTTGAAGTTTGAACGACCGGCGTTGAGGTTCGGGTGACCAGAGACAAGTTGCGTGCAGACATCGCCCTAGCCACGTCCCACAGTCTCCGAGTTTAGGACGGCATCCGGAAAACTGGCGCGACGACTGGGGGCTTTGCGCCTCTGCGGTCCCCCGATTGCAGGTTCGCGACAGGGGAGTGGCGGAGCAGATCCTAATTGCGCGGACATCACCGGCTGTATCGCTGAACGATATGTCGGGCATCGCGGATATGCCGTGGGCGGCGCAACAACGCGCAGTTTTCGGTCCACATGTCTGATTAACCCGCTTCGTCGGCCAGAAGCGTTAAATAGGCCGATCACTTGCAAAACTCATGTCAATCTGATGAACATATTTACATGGACCAACCGATGGAAAACAACAGTGGGAAAACGTTTTAAGCGCTGGCTTGCGTCAGCGTCGCTGATCCTGGTGTTTTCGTCACCAGCTACTGCAGGTATTGATAGAATAGATTTCAAATACACCAGCATGACCCACCTCGGTTTTTCGGGATCGCTTGCGAGTATTGATTTAGACTCAAAGGAAACGATGGATCTCATTGCCAACCAGCTGAGGTCCTCCGGAGTGACGGTAACAGGCATCTCAGAAGGTCAAGTCCGATTTGTCCAGACGGAAGGTGATAAGGCCTGCGAAAATTGGTCGAATTCAATTTTTCGTGCCGAATTAGCGGCATTCGCTGAGAATAAGCCTAAAGATTACAAACGATTAAATAGGTCAGGACAGCCAGTTGGCTGCTCTGTTCCCAAGGCTTCCTGGATACAATACGCGTATTCGGCACAAAAAATGGAGCGGGGGCGGAGCTTCACAATAAATGGTGTCGTCGATCGCTCGGTGACCTTTAATCAGGGTGGGGTTAGGCCTTCATTCGGGACCATTTTCAACGGCTACAATATAGCTAACATCGTGACTATGGTTCCGACAAACTCCTCGTTTGTTGCAAATTTTCAAACCATGTTCATTGTCCATGTTTGGCGCGATGAGCATGACGAAAAGACTTCGGTTTTCGTGTTGGCTTTACCCAAGTCAGACGGTGTCGAGGCTTCTCCAGGACGATCGATTGGATCGATTTATCGGCCCTACATCGACGGACGCATTGAGCAAACGGCAGCTCAAAACATCCTAAGTTTTGTGACCCAGAAGGCTATCATGGGAAAATGATCACCATGAACCGCGATTGCCGATATTATCGATCACCAAGTAAAAGATAGTCATAGATACAACGAGGTTGTGCGACCCACATAAGGCAAGAAAGTGAGCAGGCCCATCAAAAGGCACGTAGTTTTCTGAATAATGGAAAGCCGATGACCGATTTCTTTATGTTAGAACAGGGTCAATGGGCTGGGCTCACGAACGTGCCCACGAATAGTGCAGGAATGGCTAGTTCCCCCATTCTGATAACGAGCGTGATGCCTATGAAAACTGGGCAAGGTCATCTGAGGGTTGATCTTGTTCAACCGCTTCATGTGGGGGGTAGCAGGAGCCTCTCATTAAGCGTCAAAGTGGTGCAGAAATCCAGAAGCCATATCACTTGCCTGATGGATGATGGGGGCGACAAAAGTACGGTTATATTTGCTCGACCTGATTTCGATTGGCTAAAGCTTAACTGTGCGCCCTTAATGCGTAGACGCCCGCCTAGCGGACCGGCGTTTATTGTAGAAGGCAAAGAAATCGGCACTCCAACCTGGCATGAATATCTCTCTCAGGTTTTTGGAGAAGATGAGACTTCCGCACTGAGTGGGACTACAAAAGATAGCTTCAAGGTCAAACTTCCAAAGATGCCCGCTCAACGAGCGAGCATCCTGGTGAACAAGGAGTTCGACCAGCTTGATGCCTGCCTGATTGCCCGTGGTTTTTGTCCGCGGCAGATGGAAGATAAATGGTTCGTATACTATGAGAACGGCAGAATTCTGTCTCGGCGCAGTTGGACAGGAATTCTAATTTACGACGTCGAGTCATATTGGCGCGGCGACCGCTTGTATCTGGGGCAGGCGTGGGTAAACCGCAAAGAAGGGCAATACAGCGAGACAAACGATCGCCACGACGAGCACCTCTTGCAGTACATTATCGATGTAGTTTTGCGTGGTGTGACTGCGATATTCCCGGCTCAAACAGATAGCGATCAGAGTGCACTTGAATCTTGATCGCTTGTTGGTCTGCTTCGATTGGCTGATGAAATGGCGCATGCGGTGGGAAAATCTCTCGCCGAGCTTCACGACCCGGTGGGGGATATACCTGCCGCGAAGATGGGGTAGCAGTGGCCCATGGCCTATGCCGATCCAGTCGTGCCTGGCGCTGCTGTTGAACACATCAGCCAGATGCTGACGCTGGCCAAGAGCAAGCATCAGGAGGCCATGGGCTTGCTCGGTACGCCTGATCCGAACGCCCTGCCACGCCTGCGCGAAGTGCTGCGGCTCTTCGAGGAAGGTTGAGCTGTTGGCCGATGACGCGGCAAGCTATGTCGAGGCTGGCGTGTTGAAGGTAGCTATCAAGGACCTGCATTTTCAGCAGGCGGCCGCTCAAGTGGCCATAGCCCAGCTGGAGAACGCGAAGGTCCAATCCCCATTGGCGACGCCTTGGCCGTGGTTTACCCTGATCGTTCTAGCGTTGCTGATCGCCCAGGTAATCGGTTGAGGTCTCAATTTGGGACCCGAAGCGTCGGTTCTCATGATCGTCTCCAACCGCAATACGACACAAACAGTTCGGTAGACGGAAAGCCAGAAAACCTGGAATTTACGTCGTTGCTGGAGACTGAACCTTTACAGCCGAGGTTCGGGTGAAGAGAGACGAGAGCCGGTCAGAGACCGATTTTGTGGTTTTCGGCACTCTCTGGGGTTCGGCCGCCACCGGCAAAACCGCGCGGAAGCTGGGGATCTTCTGGCCTCAGAAGGCCCACCTCATTGATTCGCATTGAGATGTTGGCGGAAGGGGTGGGATTCGAACCCACGGTAGGCTCTCACCTACGGCGGTTTTCAAGACCGCTGCCTTAAACCACTCGGCCACCCTTCCGGCGGCGCGGCTATAGCAGGGGGCGCCGGGGCCCGCCAGACATGGTGGACGGATATTGGGCGCTTCGGCGGGGAAGCTTCAATTCAGCGCGCCACAACGGGAAGTCCAGGGAAGCGAGGGAAACGGACCTTGCGCCAGGATCGGCAGCTCGCCTGGCATTGGCATGGAAACGGCGACACTAGGCGCCCAGCCGTTCCGGGCCTCAAACAGGGTCCTTGGTGTCCTGCCCCAGCCCCTGCGGCCCACATGGAGGCCTCAGATCAAGACGGTCCAGCGACGGCCGTCATTCCTGGTCGTTGGATCGCCTGAGGCGCCAAAGGGGCCAGGCCAGGGCGCCGCCGCCAGCCAGGATCCAGACATCCCCAAAGAGGTGGTTCAGATGCATGGGGTCCTGCAGGGCATGGAACAGCATGACAGCGCCGTGCGTGAAGCTCGAGATGGCGACAAACCAGAGGAAGCTGCTGTGCCGGACGGGGTCCTTGATGGCGCGCAGGGCGCAGATCCCCAGCGCAAAGTAGACGCTGACCATCATCTGGTCGTAGATCGCGTTGTAGGGTGGCCAGCGCCAACCTCCCAAGAGGTCGAAATAGACCGCGGCGGGAATCCCAATGAGGCCTGCAAAGGCCCAGACGGCCACTACAGGGCGCAGCGCACGGTTGGCTTGGTAGACTGTCATGGCGTTGAGACCTTCAGCTTTCTCGGTGGGTACCGGAAGGCCTGGCCGAACCCCTTCTTGAAAAAGGATTGGGGGCGCAGGGGAGCCCGGCGGGGATCCTGCGTCTGGACGAAGCCTCTTGCCAGATTCAGGTACTGGAAACAGCCCTTTCGCGCGCCTTCAGGTTTACTCCAAAGGGTCTCCGTTTTGGGGCTGCACTCCGCGCGAGCAGGAGGCGCCAGGAGCGGGCGGGCCCGGTGGAAGGATACTGGACACTCCGCGCCGGAAGCGTCCAATCTGCGAGTCACAAACACACTCCGGGGAGGAGACGGCATGGGACCTGGCGCAGAGACCGGCGGCGCAGCCGGTAATGGCGTGGAAACGGCGACCAAGGGGGCCTTTGGCTTCCTTGTGTTCATGATGGTCCTGAACATCCTGAACATCCTGGACCGCCAACTGCTGCCGACCTTCGGCCCCGAGATCAAGGCCGACCTGGGCCTGTCGAACGGCCAGTTCGGCCTGCTGACTGGCATCATGTTCACCCTTCTCTACGGCATCCTCAGCCCCTTCATGGGCCTGGTGGCCGACGCCGTGCACCGGCCGCGCTTCGCCGCCTTTGGCGTGGGGCTGTGGAGCCTGCTCACCGCCGCCTCGGGCCTGGCCAAGGGCTTCGTTTCCCTCGCCATTCCCCGGGTCATGATCGGGGTGGGGGAGTCGACCCTCACGCCCACCGCCCTGTCCATGATCTCCGATCGCTTCCCCTCGCGCCAGCTGGGCTTCGCCTCGGGCTTCTACTACGCCGGCGTGCCCCTGGGCTCGGGCCTGGCCTACCTGGTGGCGGCCTCCCTCGGCCCCGTGATCGGCTGGCGCAACTGCTTCCTGATGATCGGCGCCCTGGGCCTCATCCTGGCCGTGTGGATGGCCACCTTCCGGGAGACCCGCCCGCCGTCGCCGCATGCGGGGCAGGGCGCCCTAAAGGCCGTGAAGGGCATGCTGGGCCTGCTGCCGGAACTCCGCGCCGCCCTGAAGCGGTCGCCGGCTCTCCTGCTCACCATCCTCGGCGGCATCGGGGTGCACCTGTCCGTTGGCGCAGCCCAGTTCGACACCATCTGGTGGAAGGAGGAGCTCAAGCTCGAGACCGGGCCGCTCTTCCTCAAGGTCGCCCTTATGTACGCCACGGTCGGCGTGGCGGGGAACATCCTGGGCGGCGCCCTGGGCGACTGGTGGCTGAAGAAGACCGGCCAGGGCCGTTCCATGCTGATCGTCATCATCCTGATCGCGATGGCGCCCCTGCAGTTCCTCTATCGCCTGACCGACCATGACGGCCTGATCTTCTGGCTGGGCATCGGCTCGGGGATCTTCCAGCTGGCGGCCATGTATGGCGGAGCCTACTCCACCATCCAGGAGCTCGCGCCATCCAGGGTCCGGGCGACGGCGGTGGCCCTGTTCATCATGGGCGTGAACGTCGTCGGCCTGGGGGTATCGACCACGGTCGGGGGCTTCATGATCGACGCCTTCGCGGCGGCGGGACGCGACCGGCCGATCACCGACATGATGCTGGTCATGACCGCCGCCTCGCTGATCGCCGTTCCGGCCTTCTACGTGGCGGCGCGGCGGTTCTCGGGAGATCGCGACGCCCTCTGGCGGTACGAGAGGGGCGAGGGGTCCTGACCTCGGCCCTGGGGGCTGGACGCGGCGCGCCGCAGGGGCCATTCAGGCGCCATGAGCGGTGGTCTCTTCATCTCGTTTGAAGGCGGGGAAGGGGTGGGCAAGTCCACCCAGGTCCGACGCCTGGCCGCGCGCCTCCAGGCCGCTGGCCATGAGGTGGTGGTGACCCGCGAGCCCGGGGGCTCGCCGGGCGCAGAGGCCATCCGCAACCTGGTGCTGAACGGGTCCGCCGACCGCTGGAGCCCGGTCACCGAGACCCTCCTGATGTACGCCTCCCGGCGTGACCACATCGAGCGGACCCTCCGGCCGGCGCTGGCGCGGGGCGCCATGGTGCTGTGCGACCGCTATGCGGACTCCACACGGGCCTACCAGGGCGCGGCGGGCGGCGCGGACCCGGGCCTGATCTCGGCCCTGGAGGCCTTCATCCTGGAGGAGGTCCGGCCCGTCCGGACCCTCGTCTTCGACCTCGACCCGGAGCTCGGCCTGGCCCGCGCCCTGGGCCGGCCGGACGCCGAGGCCCGCTTCGAGTCCAAGGGGCTCGACTTCCACCGTCGCCTGCGTGAGGGCTTCCTGGCCATCGCCCGGGCCGAGCCCGGCCGCTGCCGGATCGTCGACGCCTCGGGCGATCCCGACGCCGTGGAGGCCCGGGTGCTCACGGGCCTGGACGGCCTGTTTCCCCGCCTGGGCGCAGCCGGGTGAGCGAGGCTCCGCCCCATCCCCGGGACGTCTTCGACCTGGTGGGCCAGCAGGCCGCGGAGGCCGCCTTCGAGGATGCCCGGGCCCGCGGGCGACTCCATCACGCCTGGCTGGTCACCGGCCCGCCCGGCCTGGGCAAGGCGACCCTGTCCTTCCGCATCGCCCGTCGCCTGCTGGGCGCCGCCCCGGACCCGGGCCATGGCCTCCTTGGCGCCGCGCCTCAGGACCCGGTCTCGCGCCTGGTCTCCCAGGACGCCCACCCGGACCTGATGGTCGTCGACCGCACCGACTCTGACGGCAAGGTGCGCCGCGAGATCCTGGTGGAGGAGGTCCGGCGGCTGAACGAATTCTTCTCCAAGTCGCCTGCCTCGGCGCCCTACCGGGTGGCCATTGTCGACGCCGCCGACGACCTCAACCGCAACGCCGCCAACGCCATTCTCAAGACCCTGGAGGAGCCGCCGCCGCGCGGGGTCCTGCTGCTGGTCTGCCACGCCCCCGGCCGGCTGATCCGCACCATTCGATCGCGCTGCCGCACCCTCAAGCTGGCGCCCCTGCCGGAGGACGTCGTCGCCGGCTTCGTCGCCCGGCGGACCGGCGCCGACCCGGAGCAGGCCCTGCGCCTGGCGCGCATGTCCGGCGGGGCGCCGGGACGGGCCTGGGCGCTGGCCTCCGAAGGGGCGCTGGAGATGGATGACGCCGCCCGCGCCCTCCTGCAGGGCCTGCCGGACCTCGACCGGACCCTCGCCCTGTCCCTGACTGACCGGTTCCGGGGCGGGGAGGGCGCCCGCAGCTTCGCCCTCCTGGCCGAGCGACTGGCCGCCCGGGTCCACGACCTCGTCCTTCGCCGGGCGGAGGAGGGGATTGGCGGCCTGGACGCCTGGGCCGAGGCCTGGTCGACCCTCGACCGCCTGCCCCGCGAGGTGGAGGCCCTGAACCTCGACCGGGCCGAGGCCCTCTTCACGGCCCTGGCCGACCTGCGCGCCGCCGCCCGCACCTGATTTCACCAGACCTGAGCCCATGCTGCCTGAACCATGCTGATCGACAGCCACGTCAACCTCCACGCCCCCCAGTTCGACGCCGACCGGCAGGAGGTGATCGACCGGGCCCGGGCCGCCGGCATCGGCCTGATGGTGAACATCTCGGACCGGCTCTCGACCTTCCCGGCCAACCGCGCCATCGCCGAGGCGCCCGACATCTGGTGCACGGTGGGCGTCCACCCGCACGAGGCCAAGGACATCCCCGACCTTTCGCCCCAGACACTCCTCGACCTCGCCTCCGACCCCAAGGTGGTCGGCATCGGCGAGACCGGCCTCGACTTCCACTACGACCTGTCGCCCCGGGACATCCAGGCCCGGGTCTTCGCCGCCCACATCGCCGCGGCCCAGGAGAGCGGCCTGCCCCTGGTGGTCCACACCCGCGAGGCGGACGACCTGATGACCCAGATGCTGGAGGAGGCCCACGCCCGGGCGCCCTTCCGCATGCTTCTGCACTGCTACACCTCGGGCGCCGAACTGGCCCGGCGGGCGGCGGCGCTCGGCGCCTGGTTCTCGGTGTCCGGCATCGCCACCTTCAAGGCCGCCGAAGATGTCCGCGCCGTCATCCGCGACATGCCGGCCGACCGGATCATCGTCGAGACCGACTGCCCCTATCTCGCCCCCGTCCCGCACCGGGGGCGGCGCAATGAACCGGCCTTCCTCCCGGCCGTGCTGGCGGGCCTCGCCGCCGTGCGTGGCTGGAGCCTGGAGGAGGCCGAGGCCCGCTGCGAGGACGCCTTCTTCGCCCTCTTCGACCGGATCCCCCGGCCATGAGCGGGACCCTGGAGTTCACCATTCTGGGCTGCGGCTCCTCCGGCGGGGTGCCGAGGGCCGACGGCGACTGGGGCGAGTGCGATCCCGCGGACCCGCGCAACTTCCGCACCCGCTGCTCCATGCTGGTGCGCAGGGTCGCGCCTGATCCGGCCCAGGCCACCACCGTCCTGGTGGACGCCTCGCCAGACCTGCGCTGGCAGACGGCCCAGGCCGGCGCCCGACGGCTCGACGCCCTGCTGCTGACCCACGACCACGCCGACCAGACCCACGGCATCGACGACATCCGGGCCTTCTTCATCCGCCAGAGGGCGCGCATTCCCTGCCACATGGACGGGGCCACCTACGCCTCCATGGGCCGGCGGTTCGGCTATGTCTTCGAGGGGGAGGGGGGCTATCCCGGCATCGCCGACCCCGTCCTGATCCCGCCCCACGGCCAGGCCTGGGCCGTGGACGGCCCCTCGGGCGCCATCCCGGTGGTGACCTTCGACCAGGACCACGGCGGCCTGCGCTCGGTCGGCTACCGGTTCGGCGACGTCGCCTATTCCAGCGACGTGGTCGGCCTGCCGGAGGACGCCTTCGAGGCCCTCGCCGGCCTCGACGTCTGGATCGTCGACGCCCTGCGCTGGCGACCGCACCCGACCCACGCCCATGTGGACCTGGCCCTGGAGTGGGCGGCGCGGCTCAAGCCCCGGCGCACCATCCTGACCAACATGCACATCGACCTCGACTTCGCCGCCCTCAGCGCCCGCCTGCCCCCCGGCGTGGAGCCGGCCTTCGACGGCCTGCGGTTCGAGCACGTCCTCGGCTGAGGCGCGGCCGCTGGGAAGCAATCGCTTGCAAGTCGCATGGGCCCGGCGGAACATCCGAACCGGGAAGTAGGCTCGGCTACGGGGGCAGGGGACATGACGACGCGTCGGGAGGCCCTCCTGGGCCTGGGAGCTGCTGCGAGCCTGTCGCTGGCGGCGGGGAGGACCTCGGCCGAGGCGCCGACGCCGGGAGCGGGCGGTCTACCCTATCGCCCCCACAGCCTGCGGACCCCCGACGGCCTGAACATCGCCGTCCAGGACTGGGGCGACCCGTCGAAGCCCGCGATCCTGTTTATCCACGGCTTCATGTCGAGCTCCATCTGCTGGATGCGACAGCTCAGCAGCTCCCTCGGCAAGGACTTCCGGCTGGTCGCCTACGACTGGCGCGGCCACGGCGTCTCGGACAAGCCGAACGATCCGCGCTTCTACGCTCACGGCGCCCGCTGGGCGCAGGAGATCGAAACGGTCATCTCGGGCCTGAAGCTCGGCAAGCCCGTCATCGCCGGTTGGTCCATGGCCGGCGAGATCATGTGCGACTACCTGCAGGCACGGGGTGACTCCCACATTTCCGGGATCAACTTCGTCGACACCGGCGTGCTGAGCTTTCCCACCGAGGGCAACGACGCCGAAAAGCGGGGAGGGGCCGCCGCCGCCCTCGTCAGCATGGATACCTTCTCCAGTCTCCAGGCGACGGAGGGCTTCATCCGGCTGTGCACGGCCACGCCGCTGGCGCCCGCCGACCTCGCCGCCTGGGTCGCCGTGGGGAACATGACGCCCTGGTATGTCCGCAAGTACATGACCAGCCGGCCCGAACCGGATCCGCGCACCCTCCTGCAGCGCCTGAAGGTCCCGGTTCTCATCACCCACGGGGGCAAGGACCTGGTCGCCAACATCGCCGGGGCCCGGCGGGCCGCGACCCAGATTCCCGACGTTCGCCTCAGGATCTACGAGGAGGCCGGACACGCCTCCTTCTGGGACGCCGCAGATGCTTACAACGCCGACCTCGGCGCCTTTGCGGCCCTGGCTCACCAAAGACCCGCCTGAGCAGGATGGCCGTCATGATCCGTCCGGTCCCGGCTCTGCTGGGCCTAGGCCTGGCCCTGGCCCCCGCAGCGGCGCACTGTGCGCCGAGCCAGTCCTATCGCGTCAATTACCAGCTGGTCCGGCCGCTGGACGCCGATTTCAGGTTCGCGGTGCTCGGCTCCCTGACCCAGACCCCGGGCTCGACCGGCACCGGCGACCGGACGACCCTGGTCGTCGTGCCCGCCGGGCTCGAGTACAAGATCGACAGGAACTGGTCCGCCCAGGGCTACCTGCAGCTCAACAAGGACTTCTTTTCCTTCGGGCCCGACAAGCTGGAAGTACGCCCGGTGCTGGGCGTGACCTACAAGCGCGCCCTCTCGCCGCAGGTCGAGGTCGGCGCCTGGCTCCGCTACGAAGCCCGGTTCCAGGACGTCACCGGCGCTGACACCTTCCAGAACCGCCTTCGCCTGCGCCCCTATGTCGACTTCAAGTTCGGTGCGAACCCCGGCAAGCCCGGTTCCTGGCACGCCCGCACGGAGTATGAGCCCCGCTATGTCTTCGGGGACGGCGAAGGGCTCTTCAACAGCCAGCAGATCCGGCAGGCGATCGGCTACAAGGTCAGCAACCAGCTGACCATCGACCTGCGCTATTCCCGCGACTGGAACCGCAAGTCCGCGGCTGCGGAGTTCGGCCGCTCGAATGACGCCGTGACCCTCCAGGTCAACCAGGTGTGGATGCCGAAGTAGCCTTGGCGCCCCTTGCAGCCTGCGGGGGGATGTCGCACACCCACCGCGGATTTCTCGTGGAGCAGAGCGCGTGGCGGGACGGAAAGACCCGATCGGCAGGGTGAAGCTCGCCTTCCTGGCCTCCCGCAACGGCTCGGCCTTCCGGGCGGCCGTCGAGGCCGTGGGACGGGGGCGACTTGCCGCCGATGTAGTCCTCCTGGCCAGCAATACGGCGAAGGCGCCGGCCCTGGACTTCGCCCGGGAGCGGGGCGTGCCCTGCAAGGTGATTCCCACCGCCGCCGATCCCGCCGCCGGCGACCGGGCCCTCGCCGACGCGCTGGCGGCCTCCGGCGCAGACTGGGTGGTGCTGTCGGGCTACCTGCGGCGCATCGGGCCGGCCGTCCTGGCGCGCTTCCCGGACCGCATCCTCAACATCCACCCCGGCCCCCTGCCGGCCTTCGGCGGGGAGGGGATGTACGGCCGGCGGGTGCACGAGGCGGTCATCGCCGCCGGTGTCCCCGCCAGCGAAGTCACCATCCACCTGGTCGATGGCGAATACGACCACGGACGGGTCCTCGGCCGCTGGCCCGTGCCCGTGGCGGCGGGGGATACGCCCGAGGCCCTGGAGCAGCGCGTCACAGCCCTGGAGCCCGAGGTCATGACCCGGACCCTGATCGCCCTGGCGGAAGGCCGCCTGGAGGGGTTTCAGGCGTCCTGAAGGCCGGCCCGGGCGGGCACGGGCAGACGGTTCCCGACCGCCGCGGCGCGCTTCGCCCCGCGATCGATTTCTTTCATGAGATCATGGCAGTAGACGCCGAAGTCCACCTGGATCGTGTGGCGCTTGGAGGCGTAGTACTGGCCCATGTGCAGGGCCTCGTCCTCGGCGGTGATCCGCTCCATGTCGGCGGGCGAGGGGGGCAGGTACTTCCCGGTCAGGTAGGCGGCGACGAACTTGGCCTGCTGCTCGGCGAAGTTGACCAGGGTCGGCAGGGGCTGGGCCAGGCCCATGTAGAAGAGGTTGGGCACGCCGGGCTTCATCATCCGCTTGAACAGGGGCAGGCGATGATCGGAATCCGGGACGAAGGCCGGATCCTCGAAGAACGGGAACTTCATGTCGTAGCCGGTGGCGTAGATGATGACATCCACGTCCTCGACGCTGTCGTCGGTGAAGCGCACCTGGCGGCCCTCCAGGGCCTTGATCCCGGGGCGGAAGGTGATGTCGCCGCAGCCCGCCCGGGTCAGGAACTCGCCGCTGACCGAGGGGTGGGCCTCCAGCGGCTCATGGTCGGGCTTGGGCAGGCCATAGTCCTCCATGGCGCCGAGGGCCTTCTTGATCCCCTTGCGGGCCAGGGACAGACCCAGCTTGCGGGGCATCCAGGGCGGCATGGCCGCCTTGTCCGCCGGCCGGCCATTCATGTACTTGGGCAGCACCCAGACCCCGCGCCGGGCCGAGACGATCAGCCGGCCCGCCAGGGGCCGCTGGGACAGCTCCGAGGCGATGTCCATGGCCGAATTGCCCATGCCGACCACCACCACGGTCTTGCCGCGCACATCCACCGGATCGAAGGGCGTCCTGTAGGCGTGGGAGTGGAATGAAACCCCGTCGAAATGGCCCGGATACTCCGGCGTGCGGGGGCTCCAGTGATGTCCGTTGCACACGAAGAGAACATCGTAAAGCCTTGTTTCACCATTCGAAAGCGTGACGTCCCAAAGACCCTCGGCGTTGCGCACCGCCTTGGTCACGGCGGTGTTGAAGGTGATGGTCTCGCGCAGGCCGAAATGGTCGACATAGTCGTGGAAGTACTGCAGCAGCTGGCTGTGGTGCGGAAAGTCCGGCCAGCCGGCGGGCACGGGATAGTCCTCGAACGCCAGGCGCCACTTGGACGTGTCGATGTGCAGGCTCTGGTAGCAGGCTGAGTGGCCATTCGGGTTGTTGTAGTACCAGTTGCCGCCGATGTTGTCGGACATCTCGAAGCAGTCGTAGGGAACCCCGAGGTCTTTCAGCTTCTTGGCCGTGGTGAAGCCGGAGCAGCCGGCGCCGATGATGCAGGCCTTGGGCAAGGGGGCCATCTGGGGTCTCCAATCCGTTTCCCGTTCGGATTCAGGACTTTGGAGCCGAACGCGCCAAGGTCAAGCCTGACCCCGGGTCAGCCTGGGTTTTCCGGCGCCTCCAGTTCAAACCGCCATTTGCGAAGGACCGCCGGCGCAAGGTCCACCTCCCAGTTGCGGGCCAGAAGGAGGACATGACCCAGCACGTCGGCCACCTCATCCGCCAGCTGGGCCTTCATCTCGGCCTCACTGCGTCCGCCAGACCGTCCGCGCCCCGAAAGCCGCGACCAGGCCTGGGTCAGCTCGCCGACCTCTTCCTGCAGCTTCAGAATGTACCAGTCTGGATCCCGACGAAGCCCGAACGCCGCCACATAGGCCTGTGAAGCCTGCTCAAACCGGTCCGCAAGGGGACCGAGGGGGCCGAGGCTGGGTTCGATGGGCATAGTGGACTCCATGATGGTCGGGGGTCGCAGAAGCAGCCTCCGCTGATTCTCGATACGGGAGCCACGAACCCTCAACCCATATTTCTGATAATATTCCTTATGCGATTTTTGGATCAGCCCCGGGGCCGGCCCCCTCAGCTCCGGAATCCCTCCCAGAGCGCCTCCACCAGGGACAGGACCGCAGCCACGTCCCCCGCGGCGCCGGAGGCCAGGACCTTCAACCGCCGCGACGCAGGATCATGCACGACGTCGAGGCTCAGCCGGCCCGAACCCGCCGGCCGCGCATGGAAGGCGCCGTTGACTGCGGCGGTCCAGCGCCGGGCGCCCTCGAGATCGACTTCGCCGAGGTCCACCGCCGCCATCACCGTCGGGCGCGACTCCGGCTCAGGCTCGACCCCGGCCAGGGCCGCAAGGTCGTCCGGCAGGATCCGGAACCCCTTGCCCACCCGGGCCGCCTTCAGCCGCCCGTCACGGATGAACCGCAGGATCGTGCGCGGATGCAGCCGCAGCCGCCGCGCGGCCTCGGTCACGGTCAGGTAGTCCGGCCCGGTCATGAAGCCCTCCCGAGAATGGCCTGCACCTGAGGCGACTCCATGTCGGCCAGGAAGCCCGCCAGGGTGATCTTGGCCAGTTCGGTCATCATGGCCGGCGAGCCCATGGGCAGCCGACCGTCAGCGACCCGGGCGCCGAAGTCAGCGGGATCCAGGGCGGCGAGGTCGCCGGAGGGCGTCTCCGGCGGCGGCGTGACCATCAGCATCAACAGGCCATAGAAGAGGCGCGTCATCGGCTTCATCAGGGCCAGCCGGTCCCGCTCGTCCTGTCCCGCCGGACGCCCCAGCCAGCCCTCCAGCATGGCCCCCTCGGCGTTCGGGTCCCTCACCGTCTCATGGGTCAGGATGGCCAGGTCGACCATGGGATCCGTGGCGCAGGCCGTCTCCCAGTCCACCAGCCAGAAGCGGTTCCCGTCGTACAGCAGGTTGCGCGGGTTGGGATCGCAGTGCGCGGCCACTGGGGCGGAGGCCGACCAGGGATAGGCGGCGCGTAGGCGCTGGAGGCCCGCGACAAACGGCGCCATCAGGCCCTCGGCGAAATGCTGCTTCCCCAGGACCAGTTCCATCAGGCCCGCCAGCCGCTCACCGAAGTTCACGGCATTGGAAAAGCTCGCCTCCGCCTGGAGGGTCCGGAACAGCCGGCCGAGCTCCCTGGCGACCGCCCTCGCCCCGCCCGGATGATCTGAGAGCGGTCGCTGGGCCACGAAGTCCATGACGAGGACTCCCGTCTCCGGCTCGCAGGCGTAAAGGGCGGGCGCGATCCCCGCCTTCGCCGCCGCGACGATGCAGGCGTGCTGGTCCGGGTTGCGCATCCGGTCCACGGCAGGATCGGAGAGACGCAGGAGACGCTCCCCGCCCGGCGTTGTGAACCTGAGCGCCAAGGCGCCGGTGGCGCCGCCGGGGACGGGCGCCAGGCTTCCGGGCGCGCCATCGAACCGGACCAGCGCCGCCTCGACCCTGGCGCGCTGGACCTCAGGAAGCTTCAGGGAAATGTCCACAATGTTCTCTAGTGTGCGGTGATTGAGTCTAATTGATGCACTTTTGTGACTCCTTGGCGCGGTTAACGTCAAGGCGCCGCGTCGCCGCAGCATTTTCCGGCAGTCTTTCCTTGCCACGGCCGCGGGGGCGGCGAACCCTTACGGATCTGCACAAGGAGGCCGCCCGTGACCCACCTTCCCCCGTCCTATCGCTGGCTCGCCCGGCTGGACCCCCTGCCCCGCATGATCTCCGCCGCCCTGGCGGATTTCGGCCTCCGGGAGACCGCCGGCCCGGGAAACACGCCCCAGATCCTGCAATGGGCGCAGGAAACGGGCCTCGCGGACGCCTATCGGGCCGACTCCATTCCCTGGTGCGGCCTCTTCATGGCCCATGTGGCCCAGGTCGCCGGGCGGAATGTCCCGCCGTCGCCCCTCTGGGCGCTGAGCTGGGCCCGGTTCGGGATCGAGGGAGGCCAGCCCGAACTTGGCGACGTCCTAGTCTTCGTGCGCCAGGGCGGCGGACACGTAGGGCTATACATCGGCGAGGATTCCCGCTGCTATCATGTCCTTGGAGGCAATCAGGGCGACCGGGTCTGCATCACCCGCATAGCCAAGGAGCGCCTCTACGCCGTCCGCCAGCCACCCTACGTGAACAAGCCCCGCTCCGCCGCGACCTACCTGCTCGCCGCCACCGGCGAGGTCTCCTCAAACGAAGCCTGATCCCATGACCGACGCCGCCGCCGACGCCATCCCCGGATACGACCGCCCCGCCGTCGAGGCCTGGCTGGCGAAGACCTGCCCGGAACTCGCCGGTCCCTTCGACTGGGTCCGCCTGCCGGGCGGCCACTCCAACCTGACCTGGCGGCTGACGGACTCCCGGGGACGCCAGGCCGTCATCCGCCGCCCGCCCCTGGGCGAGCTGCTTCCCAAGGCCCACGACATGGGCCGGGAGTTCCGGGTCCTGTCGGCCCTGAAGGACACCCCCGTCCCGACGCCGCGCCCCCTCGCCTACTGCGAGGACCCGTCCGTCACCGGGGCGCACTTCTACGTGATGGATTTCCTCGACGGCCATCCCCTCTACACCGTGGACGATGTCCGGGAGTGGGCGCCCGAGGCGAAGCGGCGCGACCTCGCCTTCGCCTTCATCGACGCCCTGGCCCAGCTCCACGCCCTGGAGCCCGCCGCCGTAGGCCTGGGCGACCTGGGCAAGCCCGAGGGCTATGTGGAGCGCCAGATCAACGCCTGGGGCCGGTCCTGGGCGGCCTCCGTCGCACCCGCCGGCTTTGACGACCCCCGGGCCCATAAGGTCGAGGCCTTCCTGCGCGCACGCCTGCCCGGCCAGGTCCCGGCGCGGATCGTCCATGGCGACTTTGGCATCCACAACATCCTGGTGGGCCGCAGCGGCGGCCTGCTGGCGGTCATCGACTGGGAGATCGCCACCCTGGGCGACCCCCTCGCGGACCTCGCCTACGCCCTCAATCCCTGGCCCGATCCGTCGGACCCGGAACCCCCGGCCGAGACCGCGCCCCACGCCCAGCCCGGCTTTCCGACCCGGTCCGAGCTGGCGGAACGCTACGCCAGGGCGACCGGCGCCGACCTCTCCGGCCTGAACTATTACGTGGCCTTCAACCGCTGGAAGAGCGCCTGCATCGTCCACGGCGTCTACGCCCGCTACATGGAAGGCAAGAAGAGCACCGAGGGCGTCGACACCGAGGGCTTGAAGATGAGCGTCCTGCGCAGCCTCGAGCTTGCCGCCCGCGCGGCGGCGGCGGACTAGTCGCAGCGGCGGGAGCCTCCCGCGCGCCTTCCCGCAGAACACCAATGGCTCCCCATCAGGGGGAGCTGTCGGCAAAGCCGACTGAGGGGGTCAACGGCGACTCAGGAGACCCCCTCCGTCGCGCTTCGCGCGCCACCTCCCCCTTGGGGGAGGAATCACAAAGCCATTGCTCCCCCAAGGGGGAGCTCCCGGCGAAGCCGGGTGAGGGGGTCAATCCCCCTCGCAGTTGACCCCCTCCGGCCCGCTGCGCGGTCCACCTCCCCCTTGGGGGAGGAATTACTGAGCCATTGCTCCCCCAAGGGGGAGCTCCGGACGAAGTCCGGTGAGGGGGTCAACGGCCTCGCCGGGCTGCCTTGAACGGGACGGCGCCTATTCCCCCGCCAGGCTGGCCTTGGCCGATTCCAGCCCCGAGACAGAATCCTGGATTATATAGGTCGCCCGGGGAACCGCGGCCTTGCCGGCCTCGTAGAGGGTGACCAGGGTCACGCTCCGGTCCTGGCGCCAGCCGATGCCCGGGAAGCCGATGACCGCGACATGCCAGCGGCCGTCGTACTGGGTCGCCACGACATCCAGTTCATCCTCCGAGAAGGCCGGCATCACCTGGGTCTTCGGCGTCCTGCCAAACACCGGCAGTTCCCGCTGGTTGCGCTGCAGCTGCGCCCAGACCTGGGCGACCAGGGGCTCGGTGGACTTCGGCGGCGGGTCGAGGTCGTAGCGCACGGGCGACGCCCGGCGCTGGTAGAGGGCGTCCTGCGCCTTGCTCCGGTTGAAGGCCGCGGCCAGGACCTGGGCCGTCGTCTCGAAGGCCCGGCAGTCACCCGGGCGCGCACACAGGCTCTCGGCAAGGTTCCGCTCTGCCTGAAACTGGAGACCTACCTGGCAGGTGGGGCCCCAGCCGAGCCCGGTCCAGGGCGTCACCCGGATCGTGACCAGAGGCTTGCGCGCGGCATAGGCTTCACCCGGCGACAGGTACGATTTCTGCAGGTGAACGAGGGCGGGAACGCCCCCTGCCCGCCCGACATGGGCCTGGGATGCGCCGCACAATTCCCCCTCCATCGCCGGTGAAGGGAGGATCGCGGCGGGGGCGCCCGGCGTCGCGCGCGCGAAGGCAAGGCTCTGGCAGGCGGCCGTGCCGGAAACGTGGCTGACCTCGAATATGTCCGTCCCCGGAAGGCGGCGCACCTCGACGGGCGCGCGGCCATCCGGAAGGTCCAGGGCGCGCCGGACCTGGGCCTGGACCGCCACCTGGGCCTCCGGCATGGAGGTCGGGGCGGCGGCGGGTGCGATCGCGACCAGGGAGTCCACTGCGGAGGTTCCCTCGGCTGACCAGCGGGCGTCGCCGAGACGTCGCGCCTGGGCGGCGATCGCCTCGCAGGGGGCGAGCCCCGGGACCGGGACCTTCGCAGCCGCGGGCGCACGCGCCTTCGACCTTGGCGGGGACGCCGCCGATGCAAGAAACCCGATCGCAAGGCCCGCGGCCGCAACCAGAAGAAGTCTTCCCGTCCTGCTTGTCCTGATCACTCGGCGTCTCCCGGACTTGACCTCAACCCCTCCCGCCACCTACCCCTGCCGACGCCTTGGGGGCAACCGGAGTTCGACATGCGCAGCCTGCTTCTCGCCACCGCCGTGGCCCTCACCGCCGCCGGCGCGGCCTTCGCCCACGACTATGCCGCTGGCGACCTGCGGATCGCCCACCCCTGGACCCGCCCGACCTCCGCGGGTGCGCCGGCTGCTGCGGGCTATCTGGACATCACCAATACCGGGCGCAGCGCCGATCGCCTGGTGTCGGCCTCGACGCCCCACGCCGCCCGGGTGGAAATCCACCAGTCCTCGATGGAGGGCGGGATGATGCGGATGAAGGCCCTGCCCGCGGGGGTGGAGATTCCGGCCGGCGGGGTCGTCAAGCTGGCGCCGGGCGGCCTGCACCTCATGCTGTTCGGCCCCACGGCCGCCGTGAAAGAGGGCGACCGCATCCCCCTCACCCTCACCTTTGCGAAGGCTGGCAAGGTCAAGGTCGAACTCGCGGCGGAATCCCGGCCTGCGGCCAAGCCCGCCGCCATGCCCGAAGGCCACCGGCACTAGGTCCATCAGTTGGGTCCTGTTCCGGCGAACCGGTTCCCAGGGATCGGAACAGGATCTAGCCGGCAGCCAGGGCCGACTGGATGTCCGCCTCTAGGGCTTCGGGCGCCACGGTCGGGGCATAGCGTTTCAGCACCGTCCCATCCCGCCCGATCAGGAACTTGGTGAAGTTCCACTTCACCCCCCGGGTGCCCAGCAGGCCCGGGCGGCTCTCGGTGAGCCAGCGGAACAGGGGCTCGGCGCGCGGGCCGTTCACGTCGACCCGGGCGAGCACCGGGAAGGTGACGTCGTAGGTCAGGCTGCAGAAGCTGGCGATCTCTTCCGCGTCCCCAGGCTCCTGGTTGGCGAACTGGTTGCAGGGAAACCCCAGCACCACCAGTCCCTGGTCACGATGACGCCGCCACAGGTCCTCAAGCCCGGCGTACTGGGGCGTAAAGCCGCACTTCGAGGCGGTGTTCACCACCAGCACGACCTGGCCGGCATAGGCCGAAAGGGCGTGATCGCTCCCGTCAGCCGCCTTGACGGTGAAGTCCTGGACCGCCGTCATGGGACCCGGCCTCAGGCGTTGTCCTCGACGGGCGCTTCGGGGCCGTTCTTCTTGATCGAGTCGATGGCGTTCTGGGCGCTGGCCTTGGAGGTGTAGCCCTCGGTCGAGAACATGACCTCGTTGTTGTAGCTGAAGCGCACGCGGAACTCGCCCGCCTTGTCCTTGTAGATTTCGAACTTGTGAGCCATCGGCTGTCTCCGGGATGAAGGGTTATCGTCTCTCCCTTTTTTCCCGCCGCCCCTGCAAGGTCAAGGTCAGCCCGCCAGATCGCCCCCGGAGTCGCACGCAATGTCCCAGTCCCCCGCCCCGATCGGACAGCTCCTCGCCATCATGGCCCGCCTGCGGGACCCGCAGGACGGCTGCGCCTGGGACCTGGAGCAGACCTTCGCCACCATCGCCCCCTACACCGTGGAGGAAGCCTACGAGGTGGCCGACGCGATCCAGCGCGGCGACCTCGCCGACCTTCGGGACGAGCTCGGCGACCTTCTCTTCCAGGTCGTCTTCCATTCCCGCATGGCTGAGGAGGCGGGGGCCTTCGCCTTCGACGATGTCGCCCAGGCCATCATCGACAAGATGATCCGCCGCCATCCGCACATCTTCGGCGATGCCGGGCAACGGACCAGCGGCGAACAGGTGCAGGCCTGGGAAGAGGTCAAGGCCGCCGAACGCGCCGCCAAGGCGCCCCGCGCCGGCCTGCTGGACGACATCCCCGCCGCCCTTCCCGGCCTGACCCGGGCGGTCAAGCTGTCGAAGCGCGCCGCCGGCGTGGGTTTTGTCTGGCCGGACACCGGGGCCGTCCTCGACAAGCTGGAGGAGGAACTGACCGAGTTTCGGGCCGAGGTGGCCACCGGCGACCGGACGGCCCTGCGCGAGGAGCTGGGCGACGTCCTCTTCGTCATGGCCAATCTGGCCCGGGACCTGGATATCGACCCCGAAGACGCCCTGCGCGAGGCCAACGCCAAGTTCCTCCGCCGCTTCCGCCACATCGAGGCCCGCCTCGCCGAGGACGGCCGGACGCCGCACGACTCCGACCTCTCGGAAATGGACGCGCTCTGGAACGAAGCCCGCGCCCAGGACAAGACCCGCCCCCGCTGACCCCCTCACCCGCCTCCGGCGGGAGCTCCCCCTTGGGGGAGCAGTTGGCTCTCAAATTCCTCCCCCCAGGGGGAGGTGGCGCGCGCAGCGCGGCGGAGGGGGTCAACGGCGGGGGGATTGACCCCCTCAGTCAGCTTCGCTGACAGCTCCCCCTTGGGGGAGCAATTGCTGAGTCATTCCTCCCCCCAGGGGGAGGTGGACCGCGCAGCGGGCCGGAGGGGGTCGACGGCGCTTCAGCCGCGCCCTCACCCACACCAGCCGGAAAGGCGCAGGTCAGGCCAGGACGCCAACGCCAGGGAAGAGGCGTTCCAGCTGGCCCTGGGCCTGGTCGGAGAGGCTCACGGCGAGGGAGACCGAGCCATCCTCGGCCTCGCGCCGCTCCAGCACCCGCCCGTGGCGGTAGAGCCAGGCGACCAGGTCGCCCTGCCCCGCTGCGGCGTGGATCACCACCGGCGGCGCCTCGTCGATGAGACCGGCGATACGCGCCAGCAGGGCCTCGCAGCCCTCCCCCGAAACCGCCGAGACCAGGACGGCGGCCGGACGGGCGAGGACGGCGTCAGTGCGCCGCTCCTGGCGGGCCTCGGGATCCAGACGGTCGGCCTTGTTCCAGACCTCGATGACACGCCGCTCCGCCATCTCGACGCCCAGGCGCTGCAGCACCTCGCGGACGTCCGCCGCCTCAGCGTCGCTGTCGGCACTGGCGATGTCCCGGACGTGCAGGATGACGTCGGCCTCCTTGACCTCCTCCAGGGTCGCCCGGAAGGCCTCCACCAGCTCGTGCGGCAGGTCCGAGATGAAGCCCACCGTGTCCGACAGGACGACGGGTCGGCCACCTGGCAGGCGCAGGGTGCGCAAGGTGGGATCCAGGGTGGCGAAGAGCATGTCCCTGGCCTCGACCCCCGCGGAGGTCAGCCGGTTGAAGAGGGTCGACTTGCCCGCATTGGTGTAGCCCACCAGGGCCACCGAGGGCGCCGGGGCCCTCTGACGGGCGGCGCGCTGCAGGGTCCGCGTGCGCCGGACCTCGTCCAGCTCGCGTTTGAGCCGGCCGATCCGGTCGGCGATGAGCCGGCGGTCGGTCTCGATCTGCGTCTCGCCGGGGCCGCCCATGACGCCGAAGCCGCCGCGCTGGCGCTCAAGGTGGGTCCAGGTTCGGACCAGGCGCGAGCGCTCGTAGGACAGTCGCGCCAGCTCGACCTGCAGTCGGCCCTCGCGGGTGCGGGCCCGCCGGGCGAAGATCTCGAGGATCAGGCCGGTCCGGTCGATCACCTTGACCTTCCAGGCCTTCTCCAGGTTGCGCTGCTGGACGGGCGTTAGGCTGTCATCGACCACGACGACATCGGCCTCCACCGCCTCGCAGAGGGCGGCGATCTCCTCGACCTTGCCCGAGCCGAACAGGGTGGCCGGCGTCAGGCGCCGCAGGTTGACGATCACCCCTTCGCGGATCTCAAGGTCGAGGGCGCGCGCAAGGCCCTCGGCCTCCTCGAGCCGGGCGGCGGGACTGCGTCCCTGGCCGCGTCCCTCACGTTCGGGATGGATGACCAGGGCGCCCTGGACGGGCGCCTCGCGACTGATGCGGCGACTGGTCAATCAGCGTCGTCTTCGTCCGGCTCATAGAGCTGGACTGGCTGGGCGGGCATGATGGTCGAGATGGCGTGCTTGTAGACCAGCTGCGACTGGCCGTCCCGGCGCAGCAGGACGCAGAAGTTGTCGAACCAGCTCACGACGCCCTGCAGCTTGACGCCGTTGACGAGGAAGATGGTCAGCGGCGTCTTGGTCTTGCGGACGCTGTTGAGGAAGGTGTCCTGCAGGTTCTGCTTCTTGTCGCCGGACATGGCTTTTCGCTCTCTTGTGTTGGGCGGGGCCTGTCCCCGCCGTCGGCCGCTAGATCGCCGCGGCCCTGGCTTCCTCAATATAGAGCCTACGGAGGCGGCTTGCCACAGGCCCCGGACGTCCCTCCCCGACCGGCTGCCCGTCGATCGCCACCACCGGCATGAGCAGGGCGCCGGCGCCGGTAAAGAAGGCCTCGCGGGCCCTGCGCGCCTCCTCCAGGCTGAAGGGCCGCTCCTCGATGCGGAGGTTCTCGGTCCGGGCCACCTCCAGCAGGGTGGCGCGGGTCACGCCGCGCAGGATGTTTGCGGTGGTGTCGCGGGTCACGAGCACCCCGTCCGCCGTGACGATCCAGGCGTTGGACGAGGCGCCCTCGGTCACCAGGCCGTCGGCGTCGATGAACCAGGCCTCGGCCGAGCCGGCTTCCCGGGCGGCCTGCTTGGCCAGGACATTGGGCAGGAGGCCCACCGTCTTGATGTCGCAGCGGCCCCAGCGGTTCTCGGGCGTGGTGATGACCCCGACGCCAGCGGTGGCGCGGGCCTCGGCGGCCTGGGGATCGACGCGCTTGACGGTCACCACAACGGCGGGCGGGACCGGTTCGGCCGGGAAGGCGTGGTCGCGGGGGGCGACGCCGCGGCTGACCTGCAAGTAGACGAGGCCGTCGCGAATGTGGTTCCGGCGGACGGTTTCCTTCAGCACGGTGGTAAGGGCCGCCCGGCTCATGGGCATGTCGATGGACAGCTCGCCCAGGCTCCGCTCCAGCCGGGCGAAGTGCCCCTCCGGATCGCACAGGCGCCCGTCCGACATGGCCCAGACCTCGTAGATGGCGTCTGCGAGCTGGTAGCCCCGGTCCTCGATGTGCACGGCGGCGTCCGCATGCCGGACATAGGCGCCGTTGACGTAGGCGACGCGTCCCATCAGCCCTCCTCCCCCTCAGTGACAGCCCGGCCGCCGGACAGGCCCAGGGACTTCAGCTTCCGGTGCAGGGCCGAGCGCTCCATGCCGATGAAGGCCGCGGTCCGCGAGATATTGCCCGAGAACCTCAGCATCTGGGCGTGGAGGTAATCGCGCTCGAAGACTTCCCGGGCCTCCCGGAGCGGCAGGGAGATGATCCGCTCCGCCCCGAAGCCGCCGCCGGTGCGCTCCTGCGCCTCGGGCTCGGGCGGGATCATCTCGGAGGTGATGGGCTCGGCCGGATCCCCGGAGGCCAGGATCAGGAGGCGCTCGATCTGGTTGCGGAGCTGGCTCAGGTTACCCGGCCAGTCGCGCACCTGCAGGGAGGCCAGTGCGTCGTCCGACAGCCGACGGCGCGGCAGTCCGGCGCCCTCCGAGATCCTCTGGATGAAGAAGTCGACCAGCTCGGGAATGTCCTCGCGCCGTTCGGCCAGGCCCGGCACGCCCAGGGGCACGACGTTCAGCCGGTGGAAGAGGTCCTCGCGGAACCGCCCTTCGGCGATCTCCGCCCTCAGGTCCCGGCAGGTCGAGGAGACCACGCGCACGTCCACCTGCACGTCCGAGGCGCCGCCGACCCGGCGGAACCTCTGGTCGACCAGGACACGCAGGATGCGGCTCTGGGTCTCGCGGGGCATGTCCGCCACCTCGTCGAGGTAGAGGGTCCCCCCGTGGGCGCGCTCGAAGACGCCGATCTTGGCGGGCCGGCCTGCCTCGCCCTCCTCGCCGAACAGCTCGATGTCGACCCGCTCGGGGGTCATTCCCGCGGCGCTGATGACCATGAACTCGTTCCGGCCCCGCGGGCTGGCGGCATGGATCATCCGGGCGACGGTCTCCTTGCCCGCGCCCGGAGGGCCTGAGATCAGCACCCGGCTGTTCGCCGTCGCCAGCTTGTTGATCAGGCCGCGAAGCTGCTGGACCACCTGCGAGCGTCCGATCAGGCCGTCTGGCGTCACCGTGCGGGCGCGCAGGCGACGGTTCTCCCGGCGCAGGTTGGCGGCCTCCAGGGCCCGCTCCACCACCAGCAGCAGCCGGTCCGACTTGAAGGGCTTCTCGAGGAACTCGTAGGCGCCGCGCTTGATGGCGCTGACCGCCGTCTCGATGTTTCCGTGGCCCGAGATCATGATCACCGGCAGGTCGGTGTCCAGGCCCTTGACCATGTCCAGGAGCTCCAGCCCGTCCATGCCCCCGCCCTGCATCCAGATGTCCAGGATCAGGAGGGACGGCTTGCGGGCCCGGATCTCGGCCAGGGCCGATTCCGAGTCGTTGGCGGTGCGGACCGCATAGCCCTCGTCGGTCAGGATCCCTGCGACCAGGTCCCGGATGTCGGCTTCGTCGTCGACCACAAGCACGTCCGCGGCCATCATGCGCTCTCCACTTTCGGGATCGTCCGGGTCGCCTGCGCGACGGACAGGGGCAGCCTGAGAAGGACGCGGGCCCCCGGCCCGGCCTCGGCGTCGGCAAGGACCAGGTCGCCGCCATGGTCCTCCATCACGCGCTTGACGATGGCCAGGCCGAGGCCCGTCCCTTTCTCGCGCGTTGTCACATAGGGTTCGGTCAGCCGGTCGCGGTCCTTCGCCGGTAGGCCCAGTCCGTTGTCCTCGATGACAAAGGCCAGGCCCTGATCGTCCAGGCGCAGGTCCGCCAGGATCCGGCCGGGCGGGTCAGGCTGGGCGGACAGCCGCGCGCGGACCGCCTCGGCGGCGTTCTTGAGCACGTTGGCCAGGGCCTGGGCCAGCATCCGGCCGTCCGCCCGCAGGATGACGTCAGGCAGGGGCTCGCCGATCACCCATTCAATGTCCGGATCGGCGACCCGGCGCCCGAAGACCGCCTCGCGAAGCAGCTCGGCCGCGTCCTGGTCCGAGGGCTGGGGCGCCGGCATGCGGGCGAAGGCCGAGAATTCGTCGACCATCCGGCCGATATCCCCGACCTGTCGCACGATGGTCTCGGTGCAGCGGTCGAAGGTGTCCAGGTCCGCCGCCTCGACATTGCGCCGGAACTTGCGGCGGATGCGCTCGGCCGACAGCTGGATGGGGGTCAGGGGATTCTTGATCTCGTGGGCGATGCGCCGGGCCACGTCCCGCCAGGCCGCATTCCTCTGGGCGGAGACCAGGCGCGTGATGTCGTCGAAGGTCAGCACCAGGCCCTCGCCGATCCGGCTGGCCCGGACCCGAAGACGCACGGTCTCGCGGCCACGGCTGATGTCCACCTCGCCCTCGGCATGGCCCACCGTCCGGGCGGCGGCCAGGATCTCGCCCATCTCCGGGGCGGCGGATTCCAGGGTGGTGGGCGAAGCGAAGACCGGGTCCTCAGGCAGGTCCAACAGTCTTGCGGCCTGCCGGTTCACAGCAGAGATCCGGCCGTCCGCACCCGTGGCGACCACGCCGGCGGACACCTCCGAGAGCACGGCCTCGATGAACTGCCGCCGCCGCCGGGCCTCGTCGCTGGCTCGGGTCAACGCTTCCTGCTGCTGCGACAGGTCCCGCGTCATGTCGTTGAAGGCCCGGGACAGGACGGCGATCTCCTCGGGGTCGGACTCGGCGTCCACCCGGGCGGTCAGGTCGCCCCGCGCCACGCGCTCGGCGGCCTGCACCAGGCGCCCGACCGGCGCCGAGATGGAATGGGCCGCGCCCATGCCCAGCCAGACCGCGCCGATCAGCACCAGGAGGGCGGTCTCCACATAGGCCAGGGCGAAGGCCCTCTGGATCCGGTCCCGGCTCTGGGCGGCGTCGCGGTAGGAGACCAGGGCCTGCTCGGCCTCGGACAGGTTGGCCACGACGCCCTCGCCCACCGGCCGCACCAGGTAGAGGTAGGCGTCCGGGTAGGACTTCAGCCGGAAGACGGTCCGGGTCAGGTTGGCCGAGACGAAGATGTCGCCCTCGTCCGCCGCCCGGAAGGCCTGCTCCGGAGGGGTCAGGAAGGCCGGCGCCGAGGCGCTCTCCGCCCGGGCCAAGACGCGCCCTTCCCGGTCGATCAGGTAGGCGGCGGGAAAGTCGTTGTCCGCCGCCTGTTGGGCCAGGAACAGGCCGAAGGTCACCGGGGAGTCGCCCAGGGCGCCGGCTGCGCCGTTCAGGTCGGTGGCGATCAGGGTGACGTGTTCACGCACATAGCGCTTCTGTTCCTCAAGATAGCTCCGGAACACCGTCGCGGAGTTCTCGACCACGGTCTGGACCCGTGTGGAGAACCAGTCCTCCACGCCACGGTTGACCAGCACCCCGTAGAACAGGGCCACCACCAGGGCCGGGGCGGTCGCCGCCGCGGCGAACAGGGTCACGAAACGCAGGCGCAGCCGGGCTGCGGGATCGGCTGTCCGGTCCCTGAGGAGGCCCAGCACGGTGCGCCCGGCCGCGGCGAGCAGCCAGAGGATCAGTACCAGGCTGGCGCCCAGGACCCAGAGGATGTTGAGGCTGGCGGGCGCCAGGGGCCCGGACTGCGGCGGAGAGGCGGCCAGGAAGATGCCAAGCCCGGTCAGGAGGGCTGCGGCCAGATAGACCCCGCCCGTCGTCATGCTGGACCCCGCCAGGACGCGGATCGGGCCCAGCCGGCGACCGGCGGCCTCCAGGAACGGACTCAAGCCCATCATGGGACGCATGCTAGGGCGGACTGTGCCCCACAATCAACAGCGCGTTGCCAAAAAGCGTCAGCTGACGCCCCTAGCGACGCGCGCGGGTCATCTCCACGCCCAGGTCCTGGATCTTCTTGCGCAGGGTGTTCCGGTTGAGCCCGAGGATCTCGGCGGCGCGCACCTGGTTGCCCCGGGTGCCCGCCAGGGTCAGGGCGATCAGCGGTCGCTCCACCTCCTCCAGGATCCGGTCATAGAGACCCGGCGGCGGCAGGCCCTCGGGGAAGGTCGCGAAATGCCCGGCGAGGTACCTGTCGACAAGGCCGGACAGGGTCACCGGCCCCTCCTGCCCCCTCAGGGGCGCCTGCTGGTCGGCCAGCTCCAGCTCGATGATCCGGGCGGTGATCAGCTCTTCGCCGTAGAGGGCGCAGATCCGCCGGATCAGGTTCTCCAGCTCGCGGACATTCCCCGGCCAGCTGTGCGCCTTCAGCCGGTCCAGGGCCCCGCCGTCGATCGTCTTGGCCGGCAGGCCCTCGCGGTTTGCGCGAAGCAGGAAGCTCCTCGCCAGGTCGGGGATGTCCTCGGCCCGGTCGCGCAGGGGCGGGATGCGCAGGGGCGCCACGTTCAGCCGGAAATACAGGTCCTCGCGGAACAGGCCCTGCTGGATCAGGCCCCTCAGGTCGCGGTTGGTGGCCGCGATGATCCGCACGTTGGGGCGACGCCCGGTCCGCGGGTTGATCGCCGTCTCCGAGCCGTCGATCACGCGCAGCAGTCGGGTCTGGGCGTCGAGGGGCATGTCGCCGATCTCGTCGAGGAACAGGGTCCCGCCGTCGGCCTCCACCAGCTTGCCGATGTCGCCGTCATTGCGCCCGAACAGCTCGGTCTCGACCCGCTCGCGGGGTACGGCGGCCAGGTTGATCACCACGAAGCGGCCGTCCCGCCGGCGGCCCATGTCGTGCAGGGCGCGGGCGACAAGCTCCTTGCCGGTGCCGCTCTCGCCAAGGATCAGCACCGTCAGGTCCGCGCCGACCAGCCGGGCGATGGTCCGGTAGACCTCCTGCATGGGCGCCGAGCGGCCGATGAGCGGCAGGCGCTCGTCCCGCGCCGCCCGCGCCTGGGCCCGTGAGGCCTCCACGTCCGCCGGCCGCGACAGGGCCCGCCGGGCCACCGCCGTGATGTCCTCCAGGTCGAAGGGCTTGGAGACGTACTCAAAGGCCCCGGCGTCGGCGGCGTTCACCGCCGTCAGCAGGGTGTTCTGGGCGCTCATCACGATGACCGGCAGGCGCGGGCGCTCCTTGCGGATCCGCGGCAGGACATCAAAGACGTTCTCGTCGGGCATGATCACGTCGGTGATGACGAGGTCGCCCTCCCCCTCCGAGACCCATTTCAGCAGGGTCGCCGCATTCCCGGTGGCCCGCACCTGATATCCCAGCCGGGTAAAGGTCTGGCTCAGCACCAGCCGGATGGAGCTGTCATCGTCGGCGATGATGATCTTCTTGGTCGCGGCGTTCATGCCGGATCCTCCGTGACGATGGGCAGGAGCACCCGGAACACCGTCCGTCCCGGCTCCGAGGTGAAGTCGATCAATCCGCAGTGCGCGGACACCAGCTTCGAGACCAGGGCCAGGCCGAGACCCACCCCGCCGTTCCGGCCGGTGACGAAGGGTTGGAAAAGGCTGTCGCGAAGGTGGGCCGGCACCCCAGGCCCATTGTCTATGACCCGCACCTCGAGGGGCGTGCTGCGCAGGCCCCGGGCCCCGCCCGTGCGAATCCGCACCCCGTGCCGGAAGGCGGTCCGGATGACGATCTCGCCCTGCCCATCGCCCCGGCGGTGCGCCGCCTCGGCGGCGTTCTTCACCAGGTTCAGGAAGATCTGGATCAGCTGGTCCTCGTCGCCTGGCGTCAGCGGCAGGGAGGGGTCGTAGTCCTCGACCACCGAGAGCCCCTCGCCCACCCCGTTCACCGCCAGGGTCCGGACCCGGTCGAGGACCAGGTGGATGTTGATCGGCCTGCAGACCGGCGCGGCGTCGTCCGAAAAGGCCTCCATCCGGTCGACCAGCCGCTTCACCCGGTCGACCTCGTCCACGATCAGCTGGGCCAGGGGCGTATCCTCGGTCCGGACGCCCGACTTCAGCAGCTGGGCCGCGCCGCGGATCCCCGCCAGGGGGTTCTTGATCTCGTGCGCCAGCATCCGACCCAGACCGATGATGGTTCTCAGGCCCGCGCTCTCGGCGCCGCCCCGCTCGCCGCTCAGGGCGCCCGAGCGGACGGTCAGGGTCAGCAGCACAGAGCCATCCTCCAGAGGAGCGGCCGAGGCGTCGGCGCGGAAGGCCGAGTGTCCGAACAGGCCGACCTCAAAGCCCCGCTCGCGGACCGGGCCGCCCTCGATGCGGGCCCGCGCCACCAGGGTCAGGAGGGGCGCGTCCGGCGCCATGGCGGCGGAAAGGCCGCTGCGGGTCATCACCCCCAGCGACTGGCCGAAGAGGCGCTCTGCGGCCTCGTTGGCCGCCACAACCTGTCCGCCGTCGGCCACCACGACGGCCGGTTCGGGCGCCATGTCAAAGGCCGCCGCCCTCAGGGACTCGCCTGCCGGAACCGGGGTCATGCCGCCGTCTCCCTTCTCCAGAGTTCGGAAAGGCCAGCCTCGACCTCCCGCGGGTCCTCCATGCGGCAAAGTCGCCGCCGGGCCTCCAGCCGCTCGGCCGGGTCCCCGGGCGCCGCCGCCTCGTCGACATAGGCCGCCAGGTGCTTGCGGAAGACCCTCAGGCCCGTGCGGTCCCCATAGAAGGCCAGGCTCTCGGCGAAGTGCTGCAGCACCACCTCCAGGCGCGCCTCGCGATCGGGCTCCTCCCAGGTCCCGCCCGCCAGCCCCGCCTCGATCCACGGCGCGATCCAGGGCCGGCCATAGACGCCCCGTCCGACCATGACGGCGTCCGCCCCGGACTCCGAAAGGGCCCGGGCCGCATCGCCGGCGTTGCGGATGTCGCCATTGACGATGACCGGGACCTTCACCTCGGCCTTGACCGCCGCCACGGCCGTCCAGTCGGCGCTCCCCTTGTAGAACTGGCAGCGGGTGCGGCCATGGACCGTGATCGCCTTTACCCCGCGCGCCTCCGCGCCGGCCGCGATTTCCGGGGCGTTCTTCGAGGCGTCGTCCCAGCCCAGCCGCATCTTGGCGGTTACCGGCACGTCCACGGCGTCGACCACCGCCTCCACCAGACGGAACAGGAGCTCGGGCTCGCGCATCAGGGCCGAGCCCGCCAGGGCCCCGCCGGTCACCTCGCGGGCCGGGCACCCGAAGTTAAGGTCGATCACGTCCGCGCCTGCCGCGGCGGCCAGGCGGGCGCCGGCGGCCATGTCCTCGGGCGTGCGCCCCACAAGCTGGACCACCATTCGCGGCAGGCCCTCGCCCACCGCGGCGCGCCGCACCACGTCCGGCCGGCCCGCAGCGAAGGCCGAACAGGCCACCATCTCCGTCGCCACATAGGGCGCGCCCAGGCGCGAGGCCGCCCGCCGGAACGGCAGGTCGGACACCCCGGTCATGGGGGCGATCCAGACCCTGCCGGCGATCTCGACATCCCCGATCTGGACCGGGCTGCTCATTTTGGCGTCACTTCCATCGCCCTCTTTTTAGGCAATTTGACAGGGACGTAAAGAGCCGGAGGGGCCAGTCCCTCTGGACAGGCCCGCAGGCGCGCCTAAACAGCCCCCATGACCTTTTCCGCCGTCATCGTGGCCGCCGGCGCCAGCCTCCGGGCCGGGCCGGGCGAGCCCAAGCCCTGGCGCGACCTCGGTGGCCGCCCGGTCCTGGCCTGGTCGGCACACGCCCTGTCCACCGCGGGGGCCCGGCGCCTTGTCGTGGTCACGACCGCTGACCGGACGGAGGCGACCCGAAGCCTCCTCGCCGGCCTCCCGGGCCTTGTGGTGGTCGAGGGCGGCCCATCCCGCTCGCTCTCGGTCCGGGCCGGCCTCGCCGCCCTGGACGGCCCGCCGGACGAGCCCGTCCTGGTGCATGACGCCGCCCGCCCCTTCCTCGGGCCCGCCGTGATCGGACGGGTCCTTGAAGCCCTGTCCGGCGCCGACGGCGCCATCGCCGCCCTTCCGGTGGCCGACAGCCTCAAGCGCGGCGGCCCCGCGGGCGTTCCCGAGATCGAGGCGGCGGTGGACCGCGAGGGTCTCTGGCGGGCCCAGACCCCCCAGGCCTTCCGCCGCGCCGCCCTCCTGTCCGCCTTCGCCGCCTGGACCGGGCCGGAGCCCACCGACGAGGCCGCCGTGATGGCGGCCAACGGCGCGCGCATCGCCCTGGTTCCCGGGGACCCGCGCCTCTTCAAGCTCACCTGGCCGGAGGATTTCGACATGGCCGAGGCCCTCGCCCGCGCCCCCGCCCCGTCCCCGCGCGAGGTCCGCATGGGACAGGGGATCGACGCCCATCGCTGGGGACCGGGCGACGGGGTCTGGCTCTGCGGCGTCCACATTCCCCACGACGCTTCTCTCATTGGCCATTCCGACGCCGACGCCGGCCTCCACGCCCTGACCGACGCCCTGCTGGGCGCCCTGGGCGAGGGCGACATCGGCCAGCACTTTCCGCCCTCGGACCCGCGCTGGAAGGGCGAGCCCTCCGCCACCTTCCTCGCCCACGCCGGCGGCCGGGTCGCCGCCCGCGGCGGTCGCATCCTGTCCCTCGACCTCACCCTGGTCTGCGAAAAGCCCCGGATTGGTCCACACCGCGAGGCCATGCGCCGTTCGGTAGCCGAGATCCTGGGCCTCGACATCGGGCGGGTCAGCGTCAAGGCCACCACGACCGAAGGCATGGGCTACACGGGTCGGCAGGAGGGCCTCCTGGCCCAGGCGATCGCCGCCGTCGAGCTTCCCTCGGCCTGATCCGCCGACTGGGGGCTTGCGCCTGCCCCCCGGCCGGTGGTCAGGTCGTCCCGCCAGCGCCAGACCGGAGACGCGACATGTTTTCCATCGAGATCGAGACCCTCGCCCGCCTCCTGATCGACGAGGCGCGCGAGCGCCAGCTGCGCCTGGTCACGGCCGAGAGCTGCACGGGCGGCCTCGTCGCCGGCGCCATCTGCGCCATACCGGGGGCGTCGGACGTCTTCGAGCGCGGGTTCGTCGTCTACAACAACCGCGCCAAGCAGGAGCTGCTCGGCGTCCCCGGCGAGATCATCGCCGACCTCGGCGCCGTTTCCGAGCCCGTCGCCCGCATGATGGCCGAGGGCGCACTGGAGAACTCCCACGCCCACATCGCCGTGGCCATCACCGGCGTGGCCGGCCCCGGCGGCGGCACCCGCATGAAGCCGGTGGGAACGGTGCACATCGCCACCGCCCGGGCGAACCACGGCCTCCACCACCGCCAGGAATTCTTCCAGTTCGAGACCCGAGAGGAAATCCAGCTGGCCGCCGTCCAGTCCGCCCTGGAAGCCATGCGCGAACGCATCAGCCGGTAGCCTGCAGCCGATCCCGCAGACCCCCTCCGGCCCGCTTAGCGGCCCACCTCCCCCTTGGCGGAGGAATAAAGAGGTAATTGCTCCCCATCAGGGGGAGCTCCGGACGAAGTCCGGTGAGGGGGTCAACGGCGTCCTAGGTCTTCCCCGGATCTCCGAAGAGCGCCCGGGCCCGGTCCTCGAAGCAGGTCAGGAGCCGGCCCGCCGCCCGGTCGAAGTTGCCCGCCAGCAGGCCCTCCAGCAGGCGGCTCCGGAACTCAAAGTCGATGTCGAAGTCGATCCGCGTCCCGCCGTCCTCGGGCACGAAGTCCCAGCGGTTGCGCAGCCGACGGAAGGGGCCTGAGATCAGTTCAACGTCAATCCGCCTCAGCGCCGGGTCCCGGCGCACCCGGGTGGAGAACCGCTCGCCTACCGGGCCAAAGGCGACCTGGACCTCGGCGTCCAGCCAGTCGGCGCCATTCGGCTCGGTCCGGGCGTTCCAGGTCCTTAGCGACCGGACCCAGGGCACGAACTCGGGATAGCGGAGGACGTCGCCCACAAGGCCGAACAGGGCGTCCGGGGCGTAGGGCGACTGGCGCGAGATGCGGTGGCGCAAGGCCCCTACCCGCCGCGGGCCAGCCGGGCGGCCTTGAGCCGGGCGAAGTCCTCGCCAGCGTGGTGAGAGGACCGGGTCAGGGGGCTGGCCGAGACCATCAGGAAGCCCTTGGCGCGCGCCGCCTCCTCGTAGCCACGGAACTCGTCGGGATGCACGAACCGCTCCACCGCCGCGTGCTTGCGGGTCGGCTGCAGGTACTGGCCGATGGTCAGGAAATCGACGCCCGCCGAGCGCATGTCGTCCATGACCTGCAGCACCTCCTCCCGGGCTTCGCCCAGGCCGACCATCAGGCCCGACTTGGTGAAGGCCGCCGGGTCCGCCTCCTTCACCCGCTCAAGCAGGCGCAGGGAGTGGTAGTAGCGGGCGCCGGGCCGGATGGAGGGATAGAGCCGGGGCACGGTCTCCAGGTTGTGGTTGAAGACGTCCGGGCGCGAGGCGATCACCTCCAGGGCCGCTTCCACCGGCTTGCGCAGGAAGTCCGGGGTCAGGATCTCCACCGTGGCGCCCGGGGCGCGGGCGCGGATCTCGCGGACCACGGCGGCGAAGTGGGCGGCGCCTCCGTCAGCCAGGTCATCCCGGTCCACGGAGGTGATGACCACGTGCTTCAGGCCCATCTTGGCCACGGCGTCGGCCACCCGGGCGGGCTCGGTGGGGTCCAGGGGCTCCGGACGTCCCGTAGCCACATTGCAGAAGGCGCAGGCCCGCGTGCAGGTGTCGCCCATGATCATCATGGTGGCGTGGGACTGGGTCCAGCACTCGCCGATGTTGGGGCAGGCCGCCTCCTCGCAGACCGTCACCAGGCCATGGGCCTTCACGATCGCCCGGGTCGCGGCGTAGCCCTCGGAGCCAGGCGCCCGGACGCGCAGCCATTCGGGCTTGCGCAGGACCGGCGTGTCAGGGCGGTTGCGCTTCTCAGGATGACGCGGCCGGGGGCCGGCGCGGGTGTCGATGACGGTGGCCATGCCCCTAGATCAGCCTTCCCGGCCGCGGGATCAAGCCGCCGCCGCACCTTCCGGCAGGATCACGGAATGTAACTGGTCTTTTCATTCGGCTGGGGGGCGTCTACTTTTCGGGGACCAAGAGAATCCGGAGGGACAGGCCCGTGGCGAAGCTGGGAGATTACATCAACGGCGGCGGCACGATCTTCAGCGCCCTCGTGGATGCAAGGGCGGCCTTTGGGGCCAAGAAGCTGATCCTCGAGGACCAGGACCGCAACCCGCTCAGCTACACCGACCTGATCCGCGCCGCCTTCGCACTTGGGCGCCGGATCGCCGCCCTCACCGAGAAGGGAGAGCGGGTCGGGGTCATGCTGCCGGCGAGTTCGGCAGGCGTAGTCACCTTCTTCGCCCTCCACGCCTTCGGCCGCGTGCCGACCATGCTCAACTTCACCTCGGGAATCCGCAACCTGAAGGCCGCCTGCGAGCTGGCCGGGGTGAAACGGGTCCTCACCGCCCACAAGTTCATCGAGCAGGGCCAGCTGCACGACCTGGTCGACGCCCTCGAGACGGTGGCGACGGTCAGTTACCTTGAGGATGTGCGCGAGAAGGTCGGCCTGGCGGACAAGCTCTTCGCCGCCGCCGCCGGCGCCCTGCCCCTCCGGTTCGCGCCCGCCTCCAGGCCGTCCGACATCGGCGTCATCCTCTTCACCTCGGGCAGCTTCGGGGCGCCCAAGGCGGTTGTCCTGACCCAGGAAAACCTCATCGCCAACGTCGCCCAGGCGGCGAAGTTCATCGACATCGACCCGGACTGGATCCTGTTCAATCCCCTGCCGATCTTCCACTCCTTCGGACTGACCGGCGGCATCCTCCTGCCCCTGCTGACCGGCATGAAGGTGTTCGAGTATCCCTCGCCCCTCCACGTCAAACAGATCCCGCCCCTGATCAAGGACACCAAGGCCGCCCTGCTGCTGGCCACCGACACCTTCATCAACCAGTACGCCAGGGCCAGCGACAGCGATGAGCTTTCAGGGCTCAAGTTCATCGTCGCAGGTGCTGAAAAGGTTCGGGAAGAGACCCACAACCTCATCCGTGACCGCTTTGGCGGCGTCCCGGTCATCGAGGGTTACGGGGCGACCGAGGCCGCGCCGATCATCGCCATCAACCTTCCGAACGACAATCGCCGCGGCACGGTCGGCGGTCTCATGCCGGGCATGGATGCGCGCCTGGAGCCGGTCGAGGGCATCACCGGCGGCGGGCGGCTGCTCGTGCGCGGCCCCAACGTCATGGCCGGCTACCTGCGTCCCGATGGAACCCTGGAGTCGCCCGTCGATGGCTGGCTCGACACCGGCGACATCGTCAGCATCACCGACGACAACTGGATCACCATACTCGGCCGTGCAAAGCGCTTCGCCAAGGTGGGCGGCGAAATGGTCTCCCTGACCGCCGCAGAGGACCTCGTCCTGTCTCTCTGGCCAGACAACCGCCATGCCGTCATCGCCATGCCCGACCCCAAGAAGGGCGAGCGCCTGATCCTCTTCACCGACCGCACCGACGCCGCCGCCTCGGCCATCGTCGAGCACGCCCAGTCCCTCGGCGCCCCCGAGATCGCCGTGCCCCGCAAGATCGTGAAGGTGCCGGAGATCCCCGTCCTGGGCACCGGCAAGACGGACTACGTCACCATCATGCGCCTGGCGGAGGTCGAGGGCAGAAGGGCGGCGTAGTGCCCGCCTCGATTTCTCGCCTGGGTGGATGTGGCGCGCACAGCGCGTCGGAGGGGGCCAGCTGAGCCGCCGCAGACCCCCTCACCGACCTTGGGGGGGCAATTGGCTCCCTAATTCCTCCCCATCAGGGGGAGGTGGACCGGGGCAAGGCCCCGGGACGGAGGGGGTCTGCGGAGGCGCCGCCCCTGCCCCTGTAGCGCCCGTCTCGACGGTGACGCCCGGCTCCAGACGCCCCCCTGGCGTGATGTGGCGATAGCCATTGCGCTCCCGCCTGACGACGCTGGCTTACTCACCCTCCGCCTCGCTCGGAGCCATGGCCGCAATCCCCAGGGTCACCGGACCATCCACAGGGCGCAAAGGCCGGCGGCGAAGACCCAGTCATAGACGGCGCACATGGGCGGGTACCAGGTCGGCGTCTTCGTGGAGATCTGGCGGTGGTGGAGAAGGTCCCACACCCCATGCAGGACATAGGCCGCCGGGATCAGCCAGGGGCTCCAGGCCAGGCCCGCCAGGGCAAGGACCACAAAGGCCAGGGCCGCCAAGCCTTCCACCGCGAGGATGCGCGGCCTGCCGTCCAGGAGCGCAAAGCCGGCGTAGATGCCCGCCACAAGCCCGAGGATGACCGCCGCGAACTGGACTGAAAGCGCTTCCGGAAGCCACAGGTGAACCGGCAGGCTGAGGAGCGAGAGCACAGCCCCCGCCATGGCCGGATGCCGGGTGAGGCCCGCCGCCAGTCTAGAGATCATCCGCGCCTCCTGCGCCGCAGCGCGGGCCGAACCCCGCCAATCAAGTGTGCAGGGCCCAGCCGAAGGCGTCCAGCGCCGCCTCGTGCATGCCCTCGCTGATCGTCGGGTGCGGGAAGACGGTCGCGAAGAGGTCGGCCTCGGTGGCCTCCAGGGTCATGGCGAGGGCATAGCCCTGGATCATCTCGGTCACGTCCGCGCCGATCATGTGGGCGCCGACCAGGGCGCCCGTCGCGGCGTCGAACACCGTCTTGATGAAGCCCTCCGTGTGACCCGCCGCGATGGCCTTGCCATTGGCGCGCAAGGGAAAACGGCCGACCTTGACCTCCAGGCCCCTGGCCTTCGCCTGGGCCTCTGTCAGCCCCACGGAGGCGATCTGCGGCGAGGCGTAGGTGCAGCCCGGGATGGGGGCGGTCAGGCCGGAGGGCTTCTGGCCGGCGATGTGCTCGACGCAGTGCACGCCCTCGTGGCTGGCCTTGTGCGCCAGCCAGGGCGGGCCGGCCAGGTCGCCGATGGCCCAGAGGCCCGGCACGCCGGTGGCGCCGTGGGAATCCGTGACGACGTGGGTCTTCTCGATCGTGACGCCGAGGGCCTCCAGCCCCAGGCCTTCCACATTGCCGACGATGCCCACGGCGACGATGGCGACCTCGGCCTTGAGGACCTCGGTGACGCCGCCGGCCTCGACGGTCAGTTCGACGCTCTTGCCGCTGGGCGCGAGCCGCCGGACGGAGGCGCCGGTGCGGAAGGCGATCCCGCGGGCCTCGAAGGCCTTCTGGGCCGCCGCCGAGACCTCCTCATCCTCTACCGGCAGGATGCGCGGCAGGGCCTCGATGACCGTCACTTCTGAGCCCAGGGCCTTGTAGAAGCTGGCGAATTCGATCCCGATGGCGCCAGACCCCACGACCAGGAGGGAGGTCGGGACCCGGTCCGGGACCATGGCCTCGCGATAGGACCAGACCCGCTCGCCGTCAGGGACCAGGCCGAGGTCCGGTAGGGTCCGCGCCCGGGCGCCCGTGGCCAGGATGACATTGGCGGCCTTCAGGATCCGCTCGCCCCCGGCCTTGAGGGCCACGCGGACGACCGGCGACGGGGCGCCGGCCTCCAGCCGCGCCTCCCCCTCGATGACCGTGATCTTGTTCTTCTTCATCAGGAAGGCGACGCCGGCGTTCAGCTGGCCCGCCACCTTGCGGGAGCGGGCGACCACGGCGTCGAGGTCAAAGCTCACCTTCTCGGCCCGCAGGCCGTAGTCCTCGAGATGTCCAAGGGTTTCAAAGGCTTCCGCTGACTTCAGAAGGGCCTTGGTCGGGATGCAGCCCCAGTTGAGGCAGATGCCGCCCAGCTTGTCGCGCTCGACGATCGCGACCTTCAGGCCGAGCTGCGCCGCACGGATGGCGGCCACGTACCCGCCGGGTCCGGCGCCGATGACGACAAGGTCGAAGTCCACGGCGGCCTCCCTAGACGATCATGGTGACGGGCTCTTCGATCAGGGCCCGGAAGGCGGCCAGCCAGCGGGCGCCGATTGCGCCGTCGATGACCCTGTGGTCGCAGGTCAGGGTCACGGTCATGAGGGTGCGCGAGACGACATGGCCGTCGCGGACCACCGCCCTCGCCTCGCCTGCGCCCACCGACAGGATGGCGCCCTGCGGCGGATTGATGATCGAGCCGAACTGGCGGACGCCGAACATGCCCAGGTTGGAGATCGAGAAGGTACCCCCCTGGAATTCCTCGGGTTTCAGCTTCCGGTTACGGGCCCGCTCGGCCAGGTCCTTGGCCTCCTGGGCGATGTCCGCCAGCCCCTTCTGCTCGGCCCTCCGGATGATGGGCGTGATCAGGCCCCCGTCCACCGCCACAGCCATGGAGATGTCGGCGTGCCGGTGCAGGGCGATGCCCTCGGCCGTGAAGGAGGCGTTGGCCTCCGGGACCTGCTTCAGGGCCAGGGCGGCGGCCTTGATGACGAGGTCGTTGACGCTGACCTTGATCCCCCGGGGCTCCAGAAGGCCGTTGATCCGGGTCCGGGCGGCCAGGAGGGCGTCGATTTCCACATCAATCGTGAGCGGGAAGTGCGGGATATCCCTCGCACTTTCGGTCAGTCGCCTGGCCACGGTGCGACGCATGCCATCCAGCGGGACCAGGGCGTAGCTGTCGTCGGCGTAGCCCAGCTGGGCCAGGCTGACGGCGGGGACGGACGCCGGCGCCGGGGCCTCGACCCGGGCGGGGCGCGCAGGAGCCGCAGCGGACGCCGCCTCGACATCGGCGCGGATGATCCGGCCATGCGGGCCCGAACCGGTCAGGGACGACAGGTCCAGCCCGCGCTCAGCCGCCAGCCGGCGGGCCAGGGGCGAGGCGAGGATCCGCCCGGAACCTTTTGCGGACACGGACTTTTCCAGCGGAAGTTCGATCTTTGGGGGCGCCGGGGCGACGACGGGTTGAGGCGGCGCCGGCGCGGCCACGGCAGGGGCGTCCCCGCCCGAGAGGCGGGCGATGGGGGTATTGACCTTCACCCCCTCGGTCCCCTCCGCCACGAGCAGGGCCTCAACGACGCCCTCGTCCACCGCCTCGACCTCCATGGTCGCCTTGTCGGTCTCGATCTCGGCGATGACGTCGCCGGACCGGACGGAATCTCCCACCTTTACAAGCCACTTGGCGAGGATCCCCTCCTCCATGGTCGGCGACAGGGCGGGCATGAGGATGTCGGTCATGGCGCGGCCTCCCGGGACAGATGGGCCAGGCTGGCGGCATTGGCTTCCCAGTTCCGGCCGTCGAAATCGGTGAGGTCCATCTCCACCGCCTCGTCCAGGCAGCGGGCGTTGACCGACCAGCCATCGGGGTTGGAACGGGGACGGTAGAAGCTCTTCACCCCGCAGGTCCCGCAGAACAGGTGCCGGGCGACGCCGGAGTTGAAGGTGTACGCCACCAGATCCCCTTCGCCCTGGACGAGGCGGAAGCGGCTCTCCGGCACGATCAGGTGGATGAAACCCACCTTCGAACACATTGAGCAATTGCAGGAATGGGCTTCCGGCCGGGCAGGAAGGGCGACCTCGAAGCGCACCCGACCGCAGTGGCATCCGCCGGTCTTCCAGGCCAGGGCGCTCACCGGTAGCAGACCTTGAGGGCCGCCTCGACGATCCGCTCGACCGACGGCAGGGCGAGGGCCTCGAGATTGGCGGCGTAAGGCAGGGGCGCGTCGGCCTGGGCGATGCGCAGCGGCGGGGCGTCCAGCCAGTCGAAGGCCTCGGCGGCGACGAGGGCGACGATCTCGGCCCCGACTCCCATGGGCGCCCAGCCCTCCTCGACACTGACGATCCGGTTTGTCCGCTTCACGCTCTCCAGGATGGTGGCGTGATCCAGGGGCCGGAGGGTTCGAAGGTCCACGACCTCAGCCTCAATCCCCTGTTTCGAAAGCACTTCCGCCGCTTCCAGGGCCAGGCCCACCATGCGCGAATGGGCCGTCAGGGTCACGTCCCGCCCAGGCCTGCGCACGAGGGCCTGACCGATCGGTACGGTCCAGTCGGGGTCGTCGGGGACGTCGAACTCCTGGCCGTAGAGCATCTCGTGCTCCAGGAAGACCACCGGGTTGGGGTCGCGGATGGCGGCCTTGAGCAGGCCCTTGGCGTCGGCGGCGTCATAGGGCGCCACCACCTTCAGACCGGGTACATGGGCGTACCAGGACGAGTAGTCCTGGCTGTGCTGGGCCGCGACCCGGGCGGCGGCGCCATTGGGGCCCCGGAAGACGATAGGACAGGTGATCTGCCCGCCCGACATGTAGAGGGTCTTCGCCGCCGAATTGATAATATGATCAATGGCCTGCATGGCGAAGTTGAACGTCATGAACTCGACGATGGGCCGCAGCCCCGCCATGGCGGCGCCCACGCCCAGGCCGGCGAAGCCGTGCTCGGTGATGGGGGTGTCGATCACCCGCCGGGCGCCGAACTCCTCCAGCAGGCCCCGGCTGACCTTGTAGGCGCCCTGGTACTGGCCGACCTCCTCGCCCATCAGGAAGACGGTCTCGTCCCGGCGCATCTCCTCGGCCATGGCGTCGCGCAAGGCGTCGCGGACGGTGGTCCGGCGTCCCGCGACCGTCCCCGCAGGGGGGGTGGGAGCGTCGTGTGTGGGTTCCGGCGCCATCGCGGCCGCAGGGGGGGTGACGCTGGGGGCGGCAGGCGGGGGTGCGGGGGGCGTGACGGGGAGCGTGACGGGGGGCGCCGGAGGGGGGGCTTCGGCCCCTGTCCCGGCCGAGGCGCCAAGGCGGGCGATCGGGGTGTTGACCTTGACCGCCTCGGTCCCCTCGGGAACCAGGATGGCCTCGATCACGCCCTCGTCGACCGCCTCGACCTCCATGGTCGCCTTGTCGGTCTCGATCTCGGCGATGACGTCGCCGGACCGGACGGTGTCGCCGGCCTTGACGAACCACTTGGCGAGGGTCCCCTCCTCCATGGTGGGAGAGAGGGCGGGCATCAGGATGTCGGTCACCGCCCCGCCTCCACGTAGATGTCCGTGAAGAGCTGTGAGGGGTCGGGCTCGGGCGAGATGCGGGCGAACTCGGCGGCGTCGGCGACGATGGCGCGGACGTCGGCGTCGAGGGCCTTCAGCGCGGCCTCGTCGGCCCAGCCCTTCTCAGTGAGGATTTCCTGCACGTGATCGATGGGATCGCGGTTGCGGCGGACCTCCTCCACCTCCTCGCGGGTCCGGTACTTGGCCGGATCGCTCATGGAGTGGCCGCGATAGCGGTAGGTCTTCATCTCCAGGATGTAGGGGCCCTGCCCCGACCGGGCATGCTCGGCGGCGCGGGCCGCGGCGTCGCGCACGGCGACCACGTCCATGCCGTCGACCTCCTCGCCCGGAATGCGGAAGGAGGCGCCGCGCCGGTACAGGTGGGTCTCGGAGGAGGACCGCTCGATGGAAGTCCCCATGGCGTACTGGTTGTTCTCGATGACGTAGACGACCGGCAGGCTCCAGAGCTCGGCCATGTTGAAGCTCTCGTAGACCTGGCCCTGGTTGGCCGCCCCGTCGCCGAAGAAGGCGAAGGCCACATTGCCGTCGCCGCGATAGCTGTTGGCCAGGGCCAGGCCCGTGCCCAGGCTGACCTGGGCGCCGACAATCCCGTGGCCGCCGTAAAAGTCGGCCTCGGTGGAGAACATATGCATGGAGCCGCCCTTGCCGCGGGAGGAGCCCCCCGCCCGGCCCGTCAGCTCGGCCATGACCTCGCGCGGGTCCATGCCGCAGACCAGCATGTGGCCGTGGTCGCGATAGCCGGTGATGACCTGGTCGCCCGGCCGGCGCACGGCCTGGATGCCGACAGCGATGGCCTCCTGGCCGATATAGAGATGGCAGAAACCGCCGATCAGGCCCATGCCATAGAGCTGGCCGGCCCGCTCCTCGAAGCGGCGGATCAGGAGCATTTCGCGGTACCAGGCGAGGAGCTCCTCGCGGGTCGCACCCAGCGCCTTCGACGCCTGGGCGGCCGGTTTCCGCGTCTTCCGTTCGGTGGCTGGACGCGCCATGCGAAACTCCCCTGAACCGTCCGGACGCGCCGGACGAAGGGCCCTCCTCAGGGCCCGACGCGGATCACATAGTCCCTCGGGTCGGCAAATCCCAGCAGGGCCCGGGCCCTCTCATCGAGAAGATCGGCCGAAATCGACTCATCCGTGAGCAGCTTCGCCCGGGTTTCGAGCTCCGTGCGCTTGCGGGTCAGGGCGGCCAGCTCGGCCTGCCGGGCGACCAGGGTCTTGTCCCGCTCGCCCGTCGACAGGATGCCCCGCTCGCCCGTCAGGGCGTGGATGCCGAAATAGAGGATGAGCAGGCACAGGAGCGCCGTCGTCCAGTAGGTGCGCAGGGTCTGTAACACCGGGTCGCGCGACTCAATGGTTGATCCACGAGACTTAAGTGCCCGCGCCGGGTTAACTTTGCGTTTCCGGGAGCGAAGGCGGGACCACCCTTGACCCCCTCAGTCGGCTTCGCCGACAGCTCCCCCTTGGGGGAGCAATTGGCGCCCTAATTCCTCCCCCCAGGGGGAGGTGGACCGCGAAGCGGGACGGAGGGGGTCTGCCGAGCCGCCGTTGACCCCCTCAGTCGGCTTCGCCCGACAGCTCCCCCTTGGGGGAGCAATTGGGGCGGTGACGGCCTAGCGCAGGGCCTTCAGGGCGGCGCGGCCGGGGTAGATGGCCTGGTCGCCCAGTTCCTGCTCGATGCGGAGCAGCTGGTTGTACTTGGCGGTCCGGTCGGAGCGGGCCAGGGAGCCGGTCTTGATCTGGCCCGAGTTCACCGCCACGGCCAGGTCGGCGATGGTGGCGTCCTCCGTCTCGCCCGAGCGGTGGCTCATCACCGAGGTGTAGCCGGCCCGGTGGGCCATATCGACGGCGTCGAGGGTCTCGGACAGGGTGCCGATCTGGTTGACCTTGACCAGGATGGAGTTGGCCAGGCCCCGGCGGATGCCGTCCGAGAGGCGGGCCGGGTTAGTGACGAAGAGGTCGTCGCCCACCAGCTGGACCTTCCCGCCCAGGCGGTCGGTCAGGAGCTTCCAGCCGTCGAAGTCGTCCTCGGCGCAGCCGTCCTCGATGGAGACGATGGGGAATTTCGCCACCAGGTCCTCGAGATAGCCGACCATGCCGGCCGGGTCGAAGCGCTTGCCCTCGCCGTGCAGGTGGTAGGCGCCGTCCTGGAAGAACTCGGTGGAGGCCACGTCGAGGCCGAGGTGGAAGTCCTTGCCCGCCGCATAGCCGGCCGCCTCGCCCGAGCGGACGATGAAGGCCAGGGCCTCCTCGGCCGAGGCGATGTTGGGGGCGAAGCCGCCCTCGTCGCCGACATTGGTGTTGTGGCCGGCGGCCTTCAGGCCCGACTTCAGGGCGGCGAAGATCTCGGCGCCCATGCGCAGGGCCTCGGCGAAGCTGTCGGCGCCGGTCGGCAGGATCATGAACTCCTGGATGTCGATCGGGTTGTCGGCGTGGGCGCCGCCGTTGATGATGTTCATCATCGGCACCGGCAGGACGCGGGCGCCGACCCCGCCCACATACTTGTAGAGGGGCTGGCCCGCGGACGTGGCCGAGGCCCGGGCCGCCGCGAGGCTGACGCCGAGGATGGCGTTGGCGCCCAGGCGCGACTTGTTGGCCGTGCCGTCCAGCTCGATCATCCGCGCATCCAGCCGGCGCTGGTCGGCGGCGTCGAAGCCCGCCAGGGCGTCGAAGATCTCGCCGTTGACGGCGTCCACGGCCGCCAGCACGCCCTTGCCGCCATAGCGGGACTTGTCGCCGTCGCGCTTCTCCACGGCCTCGTGGGCGCCGGTGGAGGCGCCCGAGGGCACGGCGGCACGGCCGAGGGACCCGTCCTCGAGGACCACGTCCACCTCCACCGTCGGGTTGCCCCGGCTGTCGAGAATCTGGCGGGCGAGGATGTCGACGATCTCGGTCATGGCGAAGGCCCCGGATGGCTGCTGAAATTGCGGCGGAGGCTTAGCCCATTCGCGGGGGGGAACCAAACGGTTTGGGGGGTGGGGGCCGAGCATAACTCCCGACGCCCGGGCATTACCGGGGCTGGGAGTCCTAGCCGAAAGTAAGCCGAGGGACTTGCCCAGCGGGAGGTCCAGAACAAGCTGGCGCACCTGCGGATTGTGAGTGTCGAGCCGGTTAAGGAGCTTGGGCTGGCGACGCTCAGTATTGGAGGTCTCGAAGGGTCAGCAACACTCAGGTCTATCCCTGGGAGAGATGCGACACGGCAGGCCATCGCTGTTCCGCAGTCACTTACTCTGTGACTGTGCAAGCACTCCCTCAACCGCATCCATCACAAAGTCGACTACCCTATCAAAAAACTCGGGATCAGGACGACGTGAGTATTCCAGGGCCAAACCGCGTGTCAACGCACGCATTGCGTACTTGTAAACTCGAAAATCCACAGAATTTTCACCGGAGCCATCTAGCATGCGTGAAAGCATTTCGTCGGCAATGCCCCTCTCTGTTCGAAGATAGGCCTCCACGCGCTCATGGAGCAACTGATCGCTCTTCGAGGCGATCCAGAGCTCCAGAAGGAACCAAGTGGCGGGGTCGCGATAGGCAGCCTTCAACCCTTTGCGGGCTCCATCAAGATCGGCATGCGCGAGGTCTTTGATCGACTCCTCGTACTGCTTCTGGCGCCGCTCAAGGACCTGCGCGCACGCCGCCGCCATGAGGTCTGCGCGAGTATCGCCGAAATGATGTTGGATGGCGCCGCGAGTTAAACCCGCCCGTTGGGCAATGCGTGTCATTGTGGCGCCGGAATATCCGCTCTCGAACACGACCGAGATCACTGCGTCGATCAGCTTTTGCTGTGTTTCTGACGCCATTGTGGTGCCCCTTCGCCTCCGTCGGCCCGACCTCGCCAAACGGACCCTGGGCCCGCTCGGTGACGAATCGCAGTCTGGGCCATTCCAGTGTCACGAAACTGAAGCCCAACATGGTTAGACGCAAGATACATACAGGGATGTATGTTCTTGGAGGGGTACAATGAAGTTCGTCGGGAAAAACCTTGTCTTCAGCCTGCTGGCTGCAACGTCCGCTGCGCCGCTATCGACCGCGATGGCCCAGGAAGCGAAGGTTCAGCCTGCTGCGGGCGCGGCTGTGGAGGAGATCGTGGTCACGGCCCGCAAGCGTGAGGAGCGACTGAGTGATGTTCCCATCGCGATCTCGACGTTCTCCGGAAAACAACTCCAGGACAGCGGAGTGGCCAACCTCACAGACCTTTCGACGGTCGCCGCAGGGGTCAGCTTTCGTCAGGACGTTGCGGGGCGCGCCTCGCCGAGCATCGTCATTCGCGGCATCGGCTTTGATGATTTCCGCTCGAATGGAAATCCTGCCGTCGCTGTGAGCTTCGACGACGTTTACCAGGGGTCGAATGCGCTCATCGGTGGCGGTTTGTTCGACATCGACAGGATCGAAATCCTGAAGGGGCCGCAAGGTACGCTCTATGGTCGTAACACCACCGCCGGCGCGGTAAACGTCATCACGCGCGAGCCGGGCGACGCTGCGAGCGCAAACTCTTACTTAGAATACGGCAGCTACGATCACATCCGAGCTGAGGCAGGCGTAGGCGGCGCGCTCGGAGATGCAGTGCGCTTGCGCGTCGCGGCGGTCTATGAGTCGGGTGGCGGCTTTCTCACGAACAAGGGCACCACAACCTTTGCCGGGTTAACCTCGGCGCCGGGCGTGATCCCGCCGCTACCGTTCGTCCCGGAAACCCAGAATGTCGGCGACGCGGATTTCCTCGCCACACGAGTCACCCTCGTCATCGAGCCCTCGACAGAAACCAAGATCACCGCACAGTTCAATTACGCCCGTGACCAAGGCGACAACAGCCAGTCAGACGTGCTCGGGCGGTCTGCCACCGGCTTCACCGAACCCGATACCGACCCGTTCACCTACTATGGCAATCTGGCGGCCATCATCGACTCCGATCAGGCCGGCTTCAACCTTCGCCTAGAACAGGACCTTGGCGCTGCGCGCCTCACCGCAATCGGGTCATACATCACGCTGAATCGTGCCTACACATTCGATCCAGGAGACCCGCGTCGCAGGTTTGATCTCGACTATGCCGACGATCTTGATCAATACACCGGTGAAATTCGTCTAGCGGGCTCGACGGGAACGGGCGTCGACTGGACGATTGGCGGCTTCTTGTTTCAGGACGAGATTCGCCTTCGCAGCGTACTCGACGCCAGTGATTTTGTCAGATCTATCGTTGCCACAGATTATCTGCAGACCCGAGACAGCTGGGCTTTGTTCGGTGAAGCGGATTGGCAGCTTTCGTCGCAGATAACTCTAACGGCTGGTATCCGATACACTGACGACGCAAGCGATTTCTCTGGCCTTACGAAAGACCTCAATCCTTATGGCGTAAGTGTCGCTGCAGCGGCACTGAGGTTACCGGTAGCTTTCGACAACACATTCCACGACGACAATCTCTCGGGAAGGCTAATCCTTTCTTACCGCCCGATGGAAGACGCCCTAGTCTACGCCTCCTACAGTCAAGGCTACAAGAGCGGCGGATTTGACGGGTCGACGATCTTTTCTGCTCCCGAAGCGCTGCCTTTCCAGTCAGAGAACGTGGATGCATACGAAATCGGTGCAAAGTTCCTTGATGCGGCATCTCCCTTCAATGTGACGATTGCAGGGTTCTTCTATAGCTTCGACGATCTGCAGGCGAACTCGGTTCGCCAAACGGCCGGTGTCGCCACGGCAGTACGCACAAACGTGGCGAAGGCAACTGTATGGGGCGGAGAGATCGAGGCCGTTCTCCGTCCTGTTCGGAACGCAAGAATCGGCTTGGCGGTTACGCACCTCGACACAACAGTCGATGATTTCGTGTCGTCCGATCCCGCTGAAGTGGCTCGGCGCAACGGTAACGACCTGCCGGATGCTCCGCAGTTCGCCTTCAATGCCGATGCAAGATATACTTTCGCTCTCTCGGGCGGTTGGCAGTTGGAGCCGCAAATGAACGCCAGCTTCATCGGCGATCATTTCAAGGAAATTGACAATTTCGTCGAAGTGAAAGGCTATGGCAGGCTAGATCTTCGCCTCGCGCTGAAATCACCTGACACACGTTGGTCCTTGGCCGCCTTTGGCCGCAACGTCACGGATTCCTTCTACTTCACCGGAGTCATTCCAGCTACGTCAGCTGGTGTGGTGGTGGGCCAACAGCGGATAGTGGGACGGCCTGCGACCTACGGCATATCTCTGGGGTATGCGTTCTGATGGCGTCTAAACTGATTGCGCACATCTCCGATCCGCACATCGTCGAGCATCCGAAGCTTTGTTACGACAAGGTCGATACACGCGCCAATCTGGCGTGTGTGCTCGCGCGGATAAACTCCATGCAGCCGAAACCCGATTTGGTCGTGCTGACGGGCGATCTGGTAGACGAACCCACAGCAGCGGCCTACGAGACCTTGCGGGAAACACTCGCATGTCTTTCAGTCCCGCTCATCCTCCTACCGGGAAACCACGACGATCGGGAATTGCTTGCGGAGTCTCTCCCGGATCAAGTTCACCTGCCCCGTGGTGGCGAGAAGGCGCATTTCATCATTGACCGGCCGGACACGCCCCTCATCGTGGGCTTCGATATCGTCGTCCCGGGATCTGAGCACGCACATGTCGGAGAGGAAGACCTAGCCTGGCTGGCGCGAGCGCTCAGGAGACTTCCGCCGCGCCCGACAATGCTCATGATACATCATCCGCCCGTCCACACGGGGCTGGCCTTCATGGACGCGATGCAACCCGCACTGGATCCGCGCTTTGAGTCACTGATCGCCCGGCATCGCGAAGTAAAGTTGATCGTTTGCGGGCACGTGCATCGTGCGGTCGACGCAATGTTCGGGGGCGCACGCGTCGCCGTGGCGGGCAGCACGGGCTTTCAGTTCGAATTCGCTCTTGATCCTGACAAGCCGCCCCGTTTCTCGCTTGAGACGCCAAGTATCCGGCTACACCACTGGAGTGGCGACGGCGTGACTTCGCTGGTGGCTCCGCTCGCCGACAACTGGCCAAGTTTCGGCTTTCCCGGGGTGGACGAGGCGACGTGGCCCGAAATGATGCGACGCATGCGCGGCGGGGCATCGCGTGGCGAAGTCTACACGCCGGAAGTTGCGGCAGATTGATGGTAAGGCCTGGGGAACGCCTCAGCTTAGCTCACACCCTGAGCTATGCCGCGCCAGGTGTGGCCATCAAGGCGCTGACGCTTCCGTTGATTGCGTATCTGCCGCCTCTCTATGCCAGTTTACCGGGATTATCACTGGCCACAGTCGGCGTCGTCTTCATGCTGGCCCGCATGTGGGACATTTTCACCGACCCGATAGCTGGCGCGATCATGGACCGATCGCGCCCGCCGCTTGGCCGTCGCAAGTTCTGGATTGCTCTTGCGACCCCCGCCTTGATGGCGACTGTATGGCCGCTGTTCAATCCGCCCCAGACAGCGAATGCCATTCACCTCGGCGGGCTACTTTTTCTCTTCTATGTCGCCTGGACACTGCTCACCATCGCTCACGCCGCGTGGCCGGCAGACTTGACGCCCGACAGCGGAGATCGGACGCGGCTCATCGCCTGGCGCGAATGGGCGGGCGTCTTGGGCATGGTGGCGGTGCTGGCGGCCCCTATTCTTGTACTGGGAGGTGGAGCGCCACTTGAACAGCAACTCAGGACAATGGGCGGTCTCCTGTTATTGGTCGCGCCGCTTACAATCGTGCCGTCACTCGTGATTCTACCCCGACTGGAGACTCAGGATCAAAAGTCGAAACCCGATTTATCCGGAGCCTGGAGGCTAATCCAGGAGTCGCCCCCAATGCGGCGGCTACTGACCTCCGACTTATTGTCCGGCTGTGCCTATGCAGCGAACAGCGCCACGTCATTCTTCATCATGTCCCAATACCTGTCTGTCGGTGAACATTACTCTGCCATCATGTTGTGCTTCATGTTGGCGATGATCTTGGGGATCCCAGCTTTTCTCAAGCTGAGCCTTTGGAAGGGTCCGCAATTCAGCTTTGCGCTAGCCATGATTGGTGCAGCTGCAGCGAGCATTGGATTTGCCTTCGCTCCCGCAGGAAACGTCCTCGCGGCAATGGCGCTGAACGCTGCACTGGGCTTTTGTACCGGTGGCTACCAGTTCAATCTGAATACCGAGATGGTTCGCCTCGCTGACAATGACCGCCAGACGTCGGGCCAGGATCGAGTCAGCCTTCACTTGGCGTTGCTCGCGATGACGAACAAACTCGGCTACGCGCTCGCGGTTGGCGTCGTCTATTTGCTGCTCCAGTCATTCAGTGGGGCTCAGGGTGCGAAGGTCGAGTTATCCCCGTTTGCGCTCGTCGGCCTTGGGCTTGCGACACCCGCAGCCTTATTCCTGGGCGCGGCCTGGACTCTCAGGGCGAACGGACTTCGATCGGAGAAACAGGAAGTCCCATTGAAATCTGGCTGAGGCCGAAAGCGGGATGCGGGTGACTGCTGAGTGGGTCGCCTCTCGCCACCCGCGACGACCAAGGCTCAGATCCACCTAGGCCTCTCGCAATGATGAGAAGGGAACCGTGGGTCGGCGCCCCCGCTTGACTTCCCCCGGGGCGGTCCCCTCCTCTGCGCTCCAACGCCAAGTCGCCGGGGAGGAACCGCATGCTGCTCGTGGACATCAAGGACCAGGTCGCCCTGGTCACCCTGAACCGGCCCGACGCGATGAACGCCCTGAGCCGCGCCCTGCGGGCCGAACTGCACAAGACGCTGAAGCGACTGGATGCGGACCCGGCGGTGAAGGTGATCGTCCTCACCGGGGCCGGCGAGCGGGCCTTCACGGCGGGCCTCGACCTGAAGGAGTTGGGCAGCGACCCGAATGGACTCAGGGCGGCGAACGCCACCGAGCCCTCGGAGAACCCGGCCTGGGCGGTGATCGCCTGCCGCAAGCCGGTGATCGGGGCGATCAACGGCGTGGCCATCACCGGCGGCTTCGAGGTGGCCCTGGCCTGCGACGTCCTGATCGCCTCCACGAACGCCCGGTTCGCGGACACCCACGCCCGGGTGGGCATCACGCCGGGCTGGGGCCTGTCGCAGAAGCTCTCGCGCCTGATCGGACCCTACCGGGCCAAGGAGCTGAGCCTGTCGGGCAACTTCCTCGACGCCCGCACGGCCGAGGCCTGGGGCCTGGTCAACCGGGTGGTGGCGCCGGAGGACCTGGTGCCCGCGGCGCTCAAGCTGGCGGCGGACATGGCGACCATCGATGTCGAGATGCTGGTCACCTACAAGGGCATGATCGACGACGGCTACGAGACGACGCTTCGCCAGGGCCTGGAGCTGGAGCAGGCGCGGTCGACGGCCCACAACCGGCAGGTGACGCCGGAGGCCGTCGAGGCCCGCCGGGCGGGCATCCAGGCGCGGGGCCGGACACAGTAAGACCGGCGCCTCAGCTGACCCCCTCCGGCCCGGGGCGTTGCCCCGGCCCACCTCCCCCTGATGGGGAGGAATTATGAGCGCCAATTGCTCCCCCAAGGGGGAGCTCCGACTGAAGGTTGGTGAGGGGGTCAAACCCCCTCGCCGTTGACCCCCTCCGGCCCGCTACGCGGTCCACCTCCCACTGGGGGGAGGAATTAGGCGGTAATTGCTCCCCCAAGGGGGAGCTGTCGGCGAAGCCGACTGAGGGGGTCAAACCCCCTCGCCGTTGACCCCCTCCGGCCCGCTACGCGGTCCACCTCCCCCTTGGGGGAGGAATTGGCGGGCGGGAATCAGAAAGGGCGCGGGGCCTATCGGCGCCGCGCCCTGGAATCCTGTCGCTTCGGAGAGACCTAGTCTTCCTTGGGCGTGATGACCTGGCGGCCCTTGTACATGCCGGTCTTCAGGTCGATGTGGTGCGGACGCTTCAGCTCGCCGGTTTCCTTGTCCTCGACGTAGCTGTTGGCCCCCAGGGCGTGGTGCGAGCGACGCATGTTGCGGCGCGAGGGGGAGGTTTTTCGCTTCGGAACGGCCACGGGAGACTCTCTCTGGCGGACAAGGGAAGGACGGCCACGGTGACGGGGCGCGTCGGGGTGCGCGCTTATGCCCCAATCGTAGAAGGGTTTCAAGCCGGGCAGAAGAGACCCAAGTAGAGAGGCGGTCTGATCCCTGAAGGACAGATGCCCACCCGAGAGTCGCGATGAACCCTGACCGCCGACGCCTGCTCCCCCTGCCCCTCGCCGGCCTGCTGGCCGCCTGCACGCCAGGCGGCGCCCGGGCGACGGCGCCGGAAGGCTCGCTTCTCCGGCTGGCCGAGGAGGGCGGCGTCCCGGCCCTGGGCGGCGTGGTAGTGGGACGCGAGGGGGTGATCCACCTGGAGGTCGCCGGCGTGCGGCGGGCCGGAAGCCGCGATCCGGTCCAGACCGGGGACGCCTGGCACCTGGGGTCCAACACCAAGGCCATGACCGCCATGCTCTATGGCCAGGCGGTCGAGGCAGGCAAGGCGCGCTGGGACTCGTCCCTCGGAGAGCTGTTCCCCAGCCTCGGGATGAACGCCGCCTGGTCGAAGACCCCGATCGATGCGGTCATGGAGCACCGCGCAGGCCTTTCGGACGCAGGCGTGATCGACACGCGGTGGTTATTCACCGCCCGGTCCGACGACAGGAGCCTGCCGGAGCAGCGGATGGCCATGGTGGCGAAGGCCCTTTCCGAGCCGCCCAGGGGAACCCCCGGCGTGTTCGCCTACGCAAACATGAACTACATCCTGGCTGGGGCGGCCCTGGAGCGCATTGAGGGGAAGCCCTGGGAAGACGTCATCCGGGAGGGGCTCTTCAAGCCCCTGGGCCTGGCTTCGGCGGGCTTCGGCGCGCCCGCCGGGGACCAGCCCCAGGGACACGTGCGCCTCGGCCCCCTGCCCGCGCGTCCCGCCGGGGAGGGAAAAAGGGCCGACAACCCGGCCGCCATGGCGCCCGCTGGCGGGGTCCACATGGCCCTGGCCGACTATGCCCGCTTCCTGAGCCTGTTCCTGAAGGCGGGCGATGGCCTGGTCTCCCCGGCGACCCTCGCTCGCCTCACCACGCCGCCGCCAGGCGGAGACTACGCCCTGGGCTGGACCGTGACCGAGGGGCGAGCCTGGGCGCAGGGACCTGTCCTGGGGCATGAGGGCTCGAACACCCTCTGGCACGCCGTCGCCCAAGTGGCCCCAGGTCGGGGACTGGCCTTCGCGACCGTCAGCAACCTGTGGTCACAGGACAAGGAGCCCGCTCCCATCCGGCTTCTGAAGCGCCTACGAAGGCAGTACGCCCCCTGAACCCCGGCCTCAGACCAGCCGGCTGCGATCCTTCGCGGCGCCGATGAAGCTGGTGAACAGGGGGTGGGGGTCGAAGGGCCGGCTCTTCAGTTCGGGGTGGAACTGGACGCCGATGAACCAGGGGTGGTCGGCGCGCTCGCAGATCTCGGGCAGGACGCCGTCGGGGGACAGGCCGCTGAAGGCCAGGCCGGTGGCCTCGATGGCCTCGCGGTAACGGAGATTGACCTCGTAGCGGTGGCGGTGGCGCTCGCTGATGTGCTCGGCGCCGTAGATGGCCGCGACGCGGGAGCCCGGCGCCAGGACCGCGTCGTAGGCGCCCAGGCGCATGGTTCCGCCCAGGTCGTCGCCCTCGCCCCGGGTCTCGCGTTCGTTGCCGCGGCTCCACTCGGTCATCAGGCCCACCACGGGCTGGGCGCTGGGGCCGAACTCGGTGGAGGAAGCCTCGGTCAGGCCGGCAAGGTTCCGGGCCGCCTCGATCATGGCCATCTGCATGCCGAAGCAGATGCCGAAGTAGGGGATCTGGTGCACGCGGGCGAACTGGATGGCGCGGATCATGCCGGTGGCGCCGCGCTCGCCGAAGGCGCCGGGGACCAGGACGCCATGCACGCCCGCCAGCCGCTCGCCGATCAGGGCCTCGTCGCGCTCGAACATCTCGCCCTCGATCCAGTCGAGGCGCACGCGCACATTACTGGCCAGGCCGCCATGGATCAGGGCCTCGACCAGAGACTTGTAGGCGTCGGTAAGGCCCGTGTACTTGCCGACGATGGCGATGGTCACCTCGCCGTCGGGGTGGGCCAGGCGGTCGGAGACCCTCCGCCAGCCGGACAGGTCGGGCTCAGGCGCCGTTCCCAGGAGACCGAAGACGTCGAGCACCTCCCGGTCCAGGCCCTGCTCGTGATAGTCCAGGGGCACGGCGTAGATGTTGGGCGAGTCCATCGCCTGGATGACCGCGCCTTCCCGGACATTGCAGAACTGGCCGATCTTGCGGCGTTCGGCCGGAGGGATCGGCTGCTCGCACCGGCAGAGCAGGATGTCGGGCTGGATGCCTATGGACCGCAGCTCCTTCACCGAGTGCTGGGTCGGCTTGGTCTTCATCTCGCCCGCCGTCTTCACGTAGGGCAGAAGGGTCAGGTGGATGTAGCAGGCCATGCCGCGGGGCAGCTCCTGGCCCAGCTGGCGGATGGCCTCGAAGAAGGGCAGGCCCTCGATGTCGCCCACCGTGCCGCCGATCTCGACCAGGACGAAGTCGACGCCCTCGCCCGGATCGGACAGGACGAACGACTTGATCTCGTCGGTGACGTGCGGGATCACCTGGACCGTCGCGCCAAGATAGTCGCCGCGGCGCTCCTTCTCGATGATGGTCTTGTAGATCTGGCCGGTGGTGATGTTGTCGCCCCGGGCGGCGTTGACCCCGGTGAAACGCTCGTAGTGGCCCAGGTCGAGGTCCGTCTCGGCCCCGTCCTCGGTCACGAAGACCTCGCCGTGCTGGTAGGGGCTCATCGTCCCCGGATCGACGTTGAGGTAGGGATCAAGCTTGCGCAGGCGCACCCGGTAGCCGCGCGCCTGGAGGAGCGCGCCGAGGGCGGCGGAGGCGAGACCTTTTCCCAATGAGGAGACCACGCCCCCGGTGATGAAGATGTACCGGGTCATGGGGCTCCAGTTAGCCGCGATTCGCCGGCGCTTGCAGACCGGCGATGCGCCTCACCTGTGGATGACCGCTACTTGCCGGCCGGCGGCGCGGGCTGGGCGGGCGCCGCCTGGCCTGCCGGCGCGGCCGGAACCGGGCCGCCGAAGGGGTCGGCCAGGCTGGGCCGGGGCGCCTCGAACGGGGCCGTAGCCGGGGCCGTGGGAGGCGCGGCCGGAGCCTGCTGCTGTTGCTGTTGACGCTTGAGGGCCTCGGGCGACAGGGACTCGACCTTCACCCGATCGACGACGGAGGTGTCGGCCTTCTCACGCCCGGTGACCAGGGTCAGGGCGAGGCTGAGGATGAAGAAGGCGGTTCCCAGCCCCCAGGTGAGCCGGGTCAGGAGATCGCCGGCGCCGCGGGCGGTCATGAAGCCCGTGGGCCCGCCGCCCATGCCCAGGGCGCCGCCCTCGGACCGCTGCAGCAGGACCACGCCTGCAAGGCAGACGCTGACGATGATGTGGAGGGTGAGCAGGAGCCCGAGCATGAAGGAACCGCTGGATCAGGCCGAAAGGTGGCCGGGAAGTCGGCTCATCTAGCATCGGCGCCGCCCGGTTTCCAGTCCGCCGCGGCGAAAGGCCCGCCGGCCCCTCCCCCGCCCCCGGTCCGGCTCAGGCGCCGGCGAGGATGCCGAGGAAGTCCTGGGCCTTGAGGGAGGCGCCGCCGACCAGCGCGCCGCCGACCTCCGCCGCCGACAGGATCTCGGCCGCGTTCGAGGGCTTGACCGACCCGCCGTAGAGGATGGGCGCACGGGCGCCGGACGCGCCCAGGCCCGAGGCGAGTTCGGCCCGGATGGCGACGTGGACCTCCTCGATCTGGGCCGTGGTGGGGGTCAGGCCGGTGCCGATGGCCCAGACGGGTTCGTAGGCGACTGCGAAGGCTGCACCCGCCAGGGCGGCGGGCAGCGAGCCCCGCACCTGGCCTGTGACGACCTCCAGTGCGCGGCCGGCCTCGCGCTCGGCCAGGGTCTCGCCGACGCAGATGATGGGCTCCAGGCCCGCCCGGAGGGCCGCCTCGACCTTGGCGGCCACCAGGGCGTCGGTCTCGCCGTAGCCGGCCCTGCGCTCGGAATGGCCCAGGATCACCAGGGTCGCTCCAGCGTCCGCCAGCATCTCCGCGGAGACATCGCCGGTGAAGGCCCCGGAGACCTCGGCGCGGCAGTCCTGCCCGCCCACGAGGACCGGCCCGACGGACAGGGCCCGGGCCATGCGCTCGACCAGGGTGGCGGGCGGACAGAGGCCGACGCGGGGGGAGACCGCGCCCAGGCCTGCGGCCACGGCCTGCGCCTCGGAAAGGGCGGCGCCCAGGCCGTTCATCTTCCAGTTGCCCACGATCAGCTTGGCCGTCATCGCGATCCTCCGACGCTTTCGTCCCGTTCCGGGGCGGATACGACAGGCGCGGGCGGCTGTCACCCATGCGGCGCCGGCCCGGGCCGGCTTGCTCCACCGCCTTCGGACCCTCTATACCCAGCCGTGCAATGCGCCCGGTTCGCGGGCCTGGAAGGAATTCATGCTCGCCGTCATCCGCGCCTTCGCAAAGTCCTGGGTCGCCGCCGTCCTGATCGGCCTGCTGATCATCAGTTTCGCGGTCTTCGGCGTCAGTGACGTCTTCAGCACCCGAGCGAGCCAGGACGTGGTCAAGGCGGGCGGGCGCGCCATCACCCCGGCGGAGTTCCGGACCGAGTGGGACCGCGCCAAGCAGAACATCGAGCAGCAGTCCGGCCAGCAGATCAGCAACGAGGTGGCGGTGGAGAACCGTCTGGACGTGCGGGTCCTGGAGATGCTGGCGGACCGGGAGTCCATGGCCGCGCTGATCGACAAGATCGGCCTGCGGCCGGCTGACGCCCTAGTGACGCGGGAGATCCAGCAGATCCCCAACTTCTTCGACCCGATCTCGGGCCGCTTCGACAAGCGGCTCTACGAGGAGACCCTGGGACGGGCCAACCTGACCCCGGCGCGCTTCGAGCGCAGCGTGCGCGACGACATCGCCCAGTCGCATCTGGCCTCGGGCCTGGTGGACGGCCTTCGCCCGCCGAGGGCCTTTGGGGCGCTGGCGGTGGTGTTCGCCCAGGAGTCCCGCGAGGTCTCGGTGTTCAGCGTCGGCCCGGGCTCCGTCGAGGTCCCCGCCCGGCCCACCGACGCCCAGCTGAACGACTTCATGAAGGCCAACTCCGAGCGGCTCATGCGTCCCGAGTTCCGAGTGCTCAGCGTCGTCCGCTTCAGCTCCGCCATGGTGGCCGGCCAGGTGAAGGTGTCCGAGGCCGACATCCGCAAGCAGTTCGACTTCCGCAAGGACGCCCTGAACCGGCCGGAGACGCGGTCCCTCGTGCAGATCGCGGCCAAGGACGCCGCGCTCGCCCGCGGCCTGGCGGAGCGCCTGGGCAAGGGCGAGGCCCCGCAGGCCGTCGCACGCTCGGCAGGGGTGGAGCCGGTGCTCTACGCCGACAAGCCCAGGACCGCCGTGGTGGACAGCAAGGTGGGCGAGGCCGCCTTCGCCATGGCCAATGGCGAGGTCCGCGTGGTCCAGGGCGACCTGGGCCTGGCGGTGGTCAAGGTGACCGGCGTCACGCCCGGCCGGGTGGTGACCCTGGACGAAGTGCGCCCCATGCTGGAGGCCGAGGCCAGGAAGACCGCGGCGGCCGAGAAGGTCTATGAAATCAGCCAAGCCTACGACGACGCCCACGCCGGCGGCGCCAACCTGGATGAAGCGGCCGCCAAGGCCGGCGTGCCTGTCACGACCCTGGGGCCCGTCGCCGAACAGGGTTTTGACCAGACGGGCCAGCCCATCGCGGGCCTGTCCGCCCGCCTGGTGCAGACGGCCTTCCGCCTGCCCGAGGGCGGGGAGAGCCAGATCGAGGAAGAGGGCCAGGGAGAGTCCTTCGTGGTCCGGGTCGACAAGATCATCCCGCGGTCGCTACCGCCGCTGGCCGAGGTGCGCCAGCCCCTCACCCAGGCCTGGATGAGCCAGGAGATGACCAAGCGCCTGCGCGCCAAGGCCGACGCCCTGGCCGGGCGCGTGCGCAAGGGCGAGGACATCACCGCCGTCGCCGCCTCCATCGGGACCCGTCCGGAAAAGATCCCGGGCCTCACCCGCCAGGGCGCCGGACAGGGAGGCCCGCTGTCGCAGGAGGGCTTCGCCCAGGCCTTCAGCGCCGGCAGCGGCGGCGTCTTCGTGGCCCCGGCCCCCGGCGCCTTCGCCCTGATGGTCGGCAAGGTCGACCGGATCTCGCCCCCGGCCGTCGCCGAGAACGCCCGCGCCGTCGAGCAGGTCCGTCCCCAGCTGGGCATGACCCTGTTCAACGAGATCGGCGCCCAGATGCCCCGCTACGCCCGTTCCGTCCTGAAGGTGCGCACCGACCCCGAGCTGGCCCGCCAGACCCTGGGCGTCGAGGCCCCCAAGCCGGGCGCGGCCAAGGACGGCGAGGCCAAGGGCGGAAAAGAGGCCGCGGGCAAGTGACCCTCGAACCCGGATTTGCGGCCTTTGCGGACACCTACGCCGCCGGTCGCGCCCAGGTCGTCTGGACCCGGCTGATCGACGATCTCGAGAATCCGGTCTCGGCCTACCTGAAGATCGGAAACGGCCACCCCTACGCCTTCCTGTTCGAGAGCGTGGAGGGCGGCGCCTGGCGCGGGCGCTATTCGGTGATCGCCCTCAGGCCCGACCTTGTCTGGCGCTGCCGCGGCGACCAGGCCGAGATCGCCGAGGGCGCGGACATCGCCGCCGGACGCTTCACCCCCCAGCCGGGCGGCGCGCTGGACTCCCTCCGCGACCTGGTGGCCGCCTCGCGCCTGGACCTGCCCCCCGGCCTGCCGCCCATGACCGCCGGGGTGTTCGGCGCCGTGGGCTACGACATGATCCGGCTGGTGGAGCGCCTGCCGGACGTCAATCCTGACACGCTGGACCTGCCGGACGCCGTCATGATCCGCCCCTCCGTGGTGGCGGTCTTCGACGGCATCGCCCAGGAGATCCTGCTGGCCACGACCGTCCGCCCTGGAACCCTGACCGCCGAGGCCGCCTGGGCCGCCGCCGGTGACCGGCTGGCGGCCATCCGTTCCGACCTGACTGCGCCGACGCCGCTGCCCACCGGCGCCGCCGCCCCCGAGCCGGACCGCTTCACCACCCCTGTCAGCCGCGAGGACTACCGGACGGTGGTCGACCGGGCGAAGACCTACATCGCCGCCGGCGACATCTTCCAGGTCGTGCCGAGCCACCGGTTCCGGGCGCCCTTCCCGCACGATCCCTTCGCCCTCTACCGCTCGCTGCGGCGGACCAATCCCTCGCCCTTCCTGTTCTACCTGAACTTCGGCGACTTCCAGCTGGCCGGCTCCTCGCCGGAGATCCTGGTGCGGCTGAGGGACGGCAAGATCACCATCCGGCCGATCGCCGGCACCCGTCCGCGCGGCGCGACGCCGGAGGAGGACCTGGCCCTCGAGGCCGAGCTCATCGCCGACCCCAAGGAGCGGGCCGAGCACCTGATGCTTCTGGACCTGGGCCGCAACGACGTGGGCCGGGTGGCCATGCTCAACGCCGCCGGCGCCAATGCGCCCGCGCCGCGGGCGGCAGGCCCGCATGTGCGGGTCACGGCGAGCTTCTTCGTCGAGCGCTACAGCCACGTCATGCACCTGGTCTCCAATGTCGAGGGCGACGCCCCCGAGGGCCTGGACCCGGTGGACGTTCTGATGGCCGCCCTGCCCGCCGGCACCCTTTCGGGAGCGCCCAAGGTGCGGGCCATGGAGATCATCGACGAGCTGGAGCTCGAGAAGCGCGGCATCGCCTACGCCGGGGCCGTGGGATACTTCGGGGCTGACGGCTCGGTGGACACCTGCATCGTCCTGCGCACCGCCTGCTTCAAGGACGGGACCATGTACATCCAGGCCGGCGGAGGGGTCGTGGCCGACAGCGACGCCGACGCCGAGTACGACGAGACCCTGCACAAGGCCCGGGCCCTGCGCCGGGCTGCAGAGGAGGCCTGGCGCTTCGTCTGAGCCCCCGACCGGGCTGGACTTCGCGCCGGGGGTGATAACCTCCGGTGACTGTCGTAAAACTTCAAAGCCTCTTCCTTGCGGGGTTGCTGCGGGTCATGCCCGGGCCTCATCCGCAGGTTTACCGCTGGAGACCCCCATGAAACGCCTCGCCGCCGTCGCTCTCCTGTCCCTCGCCGTCCCGGCCGTAGCCGCCGCCGAGCCGATTCCGCCCAGCATCGCCTCGATGATCGAAGCCGCCTCCAAGGACCCCGCCAAGCTCAAGGTGGTGGCCGACATCGCCAAGCAGACGAACCCGGCCTCCGCCGCCGAGATCGACGCCCGGCTGGCCGAGATCGCCGCCGCCGCCGAAGCCTCGCGGGTGGAGAAGCTGTCCCGCCAGACCTTCTTCGAAGGCTGGACCGGCCAGGGCGAGGCCGGGGGCTTCGTCTCGACCGGCAACGCCGAGGAATCCGGCCTGGCCCTCGGCCTCGGCCTCACCAAGGAGTCGCTCAGGTGGCGCCATCGCGTAGACGGCGTTGCCGACTACCGCGAAACCGACGGGGTGAAGACCAAGGAGCGCTACTTCGCCGGCTACGAGGGCAACTACAAGATCTCTGACCGGCTCTACGCCGTCGGCGCCCTGAGCTGGGAAAAGGACGTCTTCGCCGGCATCGACCGCCGGTTCAGCGAGTCCCTCGGTCTCGGCTACCGGGTGATCGACCAGAAGACCCTGCACCTCGACGTCGACGCCAGCGTCGCCGCCCGCCAGACCGAGTGGGTGCGCCCCGCGGTCGCGGTCCCGGGGAGGGACTACAGCGACTCCACCATCGGCGGCCGGGTCGGCGGACGCCTCGTCTGGGACATCAACGAGAACACCTCGCTCTCGGAGGTCGCGGTGGCCTATTTCGATGGCAATGGCCAGAGCCTGGAGTCCACCACGGCCCTGACCACCCGGCTGACCGGCTCCCTGGCGGCGCGCGCATCCTTCAACGTGCGCTACGAGTCCGATCCGCCCGTCGGCCGCGAGGAGACCGACACCACCACGCGGGCGTCGCTGGTCTATTCGTTCTGAGGCACGGACGTCCTGTCCCCTCCGGAGGCGCTCGCCAAACCGGGCGTCTTCAGGGGGATGGAGCGAGGATGACCGCGGCGGCCAGGGCCAGGGCCGTTGCGGCGGCGAAGGCCGCGGCGGCCAGGGCGGCCCAGGCGCCATCGCGGCGCTGCGGTGTCTCAAGGAGGGCCTTGGCGCGGGCCATTTCGTCGGAGCTGACCGCCCCGGGTCGGGAATCATCCTGAGCCATGGGTGCAGCCTGTCTCCGGCGGGTCCCGTTGACAATCGGGCTTTCCCTCCGGCCCCGCATTCACTAGGGACAGGGCCATGATCCTGGTGATCGATAACTACGACAGCTTCACCTACAACCTGGTTCACTACCTGAACGAACTGGGGGCGGAGACGCGCGTCCACCGCAATGACGACCTGAGCGCCGAGACGGCCCTCGGCCTGCGGCCCGACGCGGTCCTCCTGTCGCCCGGCCCTTGTTCGCCGGACGAGGCGGGGATCTGCCTGGACCTCCTGCGCAAGGCGCCGGATGACCTGCCCATCCTGGGCGTCTGCCTGGGACACCAGTCCATCGGCCAGGCGTTTGGCGGCCGGGTGGTCCGGGCCAAGGCCCTGATGCATGGCAAGACCAGCGCCATCCGCCACGCAGGCAAGGGCGTCTTCGCCGACCTTCCCAACCCCTTCACGGCCACCCGCTATCACAGCCTGGCGGTGGAACAGTCCAGCCTGCCGGACGCCCTGGAGGTGACCGCCTGGACCGACGACGGCGAGATCATGGGCCTGCAGCACCGCAGCCGGCCGATCCACGGCGTCCAGTTCCACCCGGAGTCCATCGCCACCGAGGGCGGCCACAAGCTGCTGGGCAACTTCCTGGAACTGGCGGCCCGGGCCCGTGTCTGAGGCCTTCCGCCCGCTGCTGGGCCGACTGGTCGCCGGGAAGGTGCTGGAGGCCGATGAAGCCGAAGCCTTCTTCGCCGCCTGCCTCAGGGGCGAGCCCTCTCCCGCCCAGGTCGGCGCGGCCCTGACGGCCCTGCGCCTTCGCGGCGAGACCCCCGGGGAGATCGCCGCCGGCGCCCGCGCAATGCGCGCCGCCGCCGTGCGCCTTGAGACCCCTTTTCCGACGCTGGACGTCTGCGGGACGGGCGGGGACGGCCTGCACACCCTGAATGTCTCCACCGCCGTGGCCTTCGTCGCGGCGGGCGGTGGGCTGAAGGTGGCCAAGCACGGCAACCGCGCCCTTTCGTCAAGGTCGGGGACCGCCGACGTCCTGGCCGCCCTGGGCGTAGACATCGAGGCCCGCCCCGACCGGCAGCTGAAAGCGTTGGAGGAGGCGGGGCTCTGCTTCCTCTTCGCCCAGGCCCACCACGGGGCCATGCGGCACGTCTCGCCCATCCGGGCCGAGCTGGGCTTCCGGACCCTGTTCAACCTGCTGGGCCCCCTGACCAACCCCGCCGGGGCCCGGCGGCAGGTGCTGGGGGTCTTTGACGCCGCCTGGCTGGAGCCGATCGCCGAGGTCCTGCGCGACCTGGGTTCCGAGCGCGCCTGGGTGGTCCACGGGCAGGGCATGGACGAACTGACCACCACCGGCGAGACCGAAGTGGTGGAGTTGAAGGACGGCGCCCTTCGGCGCTTCACGGTTCGCCCCGCCGAGGCCGGGGTCCCTGAAGGCCGCCTGGAGGACCTGGTGGGCGGCGATCCCGAGCACAACGCCAAGGCCCTGCGGGAGCTCCTGTCCGGGGCGCCGGGCGCCTACCGCCACATCGTCCTCCTGAACGCCGCCGCGGCCTTCGTCGTCGCCGACCGCGTGAAGACCCTGGCCGAGGGCGTCCGGCTGGCCGGGCAGGTGATTGACGACGGGCGCGCCCGCGGCGCCCTGGACGGACTCGTCAGGATTTCCAACGGCCGATGACCGACATCCTTGCCCGCATCGCAGAGTACAAGCGCACGGACGTCGCCGGCCGCAAGGCCGCGCGCACGCAGGCAGAGGTGGACGCCGCCGCCGCCACTGCCTCCCCGCCCCGGGGGTTCGCCGCCGCCCTGGACGCCAAGGCCCGCCCCGGCCGCCTTGCCCTGATCGCCGAGATCAAGAAGGCCTCGCCCTCCAAGGGCCTGATCCGCGAGGACTTTGATCCTCCGGCCCTCGCCCGGGCCTATGCCGACGGCGGCGCCGCCTGCCTGTCGGTTCTGACCGATGGCCCCAGCTTCCAGGGCGATGACGCCTATCTTGTCGCCGCGCGGGCGGCGGTCCCCCTGCCCTGCCTGCGCAAGGACTTCCTGGTCGATCCCTGGCAGGTCGCCGAATCCCGGGCCCTGGGCGCCGACGCCATCCTCGTGATTCTGGCCATGGTCGACGATGGCCTCGCCGGCGAACTGATGTCGGAGGCCCGACGCCTGGGCATGGACGCCCTGGTCGAGGTCCACGACGAGGATGAGATGCGCCGCGCCGGCGCCCTGGGCGCGACCCTGGTCGGCGTGAACAACCGCGACCTGCGCACCTTCGTCACGGACCTGGGCGTCACGGAAAGACTGTCCAGCCAGGTCCCTGAAAATACTCGACTTGTCACCGAAAGCGGTATCTTCACCCCCGCCGATGCGGCGCGCCTGTCCCGGTCGGGGGCCCTCGCCATGCTGGTGGGCGAGAGCCTGATGCGGCAGGCCGATGTCGCCGCAGCGACCCGGAGCCTCCTGGGCGACTGAGGCCCGACAGATCCAGGCCGCTTGACATTCCGAGAGAACACCAGAAGAACATCCGCACACGTTGTTGCTTTGTTCCCTGGAGGGGGCTCCGGACATGTTGACCCGCAAGCAGCACGAGCTGCTCATGTTCATCCACGAACGCATCAAGGAGACCGGCGTCTCCCCGTCCTTCGACGAGATGAAGGACGCTCTGGACCTGGCGTCCAAGTCCGGCATCCACCGCCTCATCACTGCGCTTGAGGAACGCGGCTTCCTGCGCCGCCTGCCCCACCGGGCCCGAGCCCTGGAGGTGGTCAAGCTGCCCCAGCAGGCGACGACCTCGGCGCCGCCCAAGGGCCGCGGACCTGCGCGCCTTTCGGTCGTGGAACCCGGCGACCCGCCGCCGCCCGCCGCTGCGCCCTACGCCGCCAATGACACGCGCGAACTGCCGGTCCTCGGCCGGATCGCCGCGGGTACGCCCATCGAGGCGATCCAGCAGGAACGCGACCGCATGCCTGTGCCCGAGGCCATCCTGGGGTCCGGGGAGCACTTTGTCCTGGAGGTCCAGGGCGACTCCATGATCAACGCCGGCATCCTCGATGGCGATCGAGTGATCATCCGGCGCACGGACGCCGCAAACTCGGGCGATATCGTGGTGGCCCTGGTCATGGGCGAGGAAGCCACCCTCAAGCGCCTCCGCCGCAAGGGCGCCTCGATCGCCCTGGAGGCCGCCAACCCGGCCTACGAGACCCGGATCTTCGGACCCGACCAGGTGGCGGTGCAGGGCAAGCTGGTCGGCCTGATCCGCGCCTATCACTGAGCTGGCGGGGCGACCCAGGGCCGGCTTCCCCTGAGGGGGCCGGACCACAGGGCGTCCCAGCCGCCGTCCGGTCGGCGCCAGAGCTCCAGGGCGCCGCCGCGCTGGAAATCCGCCTCATCAAGAACGAGCTGGGCCGCGCAGGGCCCTGATGGTCTGGGCGCGCGCAGGATCACCAGCTGGGCCCCGGCGCAGGCGGACCTGAACTCCCGCTCCAGGACGCCGCGCCTGCGGGTCCAGATGAAAGCCACGGGCAGCCCTTCTCCCGTCGGCTGGCAGGCATGGTTGCCGCAGGCGAGACCTCCAGGCCGCGCCCCTTGGTCAGCAACGAGCGCCAGCCCCCGGCGGCGGGACCAGACCTCCGCCCCGAAACGTCGCACGTCAGGCCGCAGGGCGACGGCGGATGTCTCGATGCGGACGGCGGCGGAGGCCGCGTCGTGGGCCACCCAGAGATCGGGGGACGGCAGGCGCGGGGCCAGGTTCACGGCCAGGGCCAGGGGAAGGCCGAGCCACCGGAGGGGACCTCTCCACAGGCAGATGAAAAGCAGGCCCAGGAAGGCGACCGGCAGGGTCCAGGGCGGGGCGCTGGCCACCACCCGCTCGGCGCCCGGCAGTCCGGAGATGGCCGAGGCCACGGCGTTGAGAGCGTCGACGCCCAGCCCCGCCGCCGCAAGGGGCAGGTCGCCCAGGCCCACCGCCGACAGGAGGACGCCCAGGGCGAGGGCCGGCATCAGCAACAGGGTCGAGATCGGCTCGGTGAGAAGGTTTGCAGGCAGCCCGTAGACCGCCACCCGGTTGAAGTGCTGCAGGGCGAAGGGGCCGGTGGCCAGGCCCGCCACGAGGGAGATCATCGTCCCCGCCGCCAGGGCCGCGCCCGCTCCCTGAACCAGACGAACCGACAGAGGTGCGGAGATCTCGCGGACCGGGCGGGGCCAGGCTTCGGCCAGAGCGACCAGGGCCGCCGTTGCGGCGAAGGACATCTGGAATCCGGGCTGGGTGACGGCCTCGGGTCTCAGGATGAGGAGAAGCGTGGCGGCCAGGGCCAGGGTGCGAAGGCTGATCGCCCGGCGATCGGCGAGAATGGCGGCGAAGGCGGCGCAGGCGGTGACCGCCGAGCGCACCGCCGGGTCTGGCGCCCCGGAGAGGACAAGGTAGGCCAGGACGGCGACCATGCCCGCCAAGGCGGCGATCTTGCGACCGGCGATCCGCAGGGCCAGGGAGGGAAGGCCGGCGACGGCCAGCCGGGCGAGACCGAAGACGAACCCGCCGACGATGGCCATGTGCAGGCCGGAGATCGAGATGATGTGGGCGAGGCCCGCCGCCCTGAGCGCCTCCACCTGGGCGGTCGGGACAAAGGCCTCGTGGCCGGTGGTCATGGCCGCGGCGAGCCCGCCCCGGTCGGGGCCCATCGTCTCGACCAGTCGACGGGTCAGGTCCCAACGAAAGGCGTTGACCCGCATCTGCAGGACCAGGGCGGAGGGAAGACCAGTGGCCTGCGCCGGGCGGACCTGCAGGTCCCCGAGGGCCAGGCCCACGCCGCCTACGCCGTCGAAGAAGGCGTCCCGGGCGAAGTCGTAGGCGCCTGGTGAGCTGGGCGGCGGCGGCGGATTGAGCAGGGCCGGCGTGGCGATCCGCGTTCCGGGGGCCGGCGGCAGGGCCCCAGCGCCGAGGGTCAGGCGGATACGGATCGGAGTCGCCTCCGGCGAGAGGCCCGAGATGGAGACGGGGGCCAGGAGGATGCGGGCGCCGCCCTGCCCCGGGCTGGCCACGTCCAGCACCCAGGCCTCCACCCGCCGGACCTCGCCGCCCGCCGGGACGACCGGCGCCCGGACCTGCTCGGTGCGGAGGCGGGCCAGGCCAAACCCGGCCAAGAGGCAGGCGACAAGGGCCAGGACCCTCACCGTGGAGGGCCGAAGGCGGGCGCCGCGAGACAGGCCCGCCAGGAGGGCCGCGACCGCCAGGACCGCAAGGCCCAGGGCCAACAGGGGCTCGGCCGGCAGGACGAAATAGAGGGCGGCGCCGCACCCCAGGGCCACTGGCGTCCAGAGGCCGAAGCGCCCCTCCTGGAGGGCGGCCTGGCGGGCCAGCCAGAGGCGGATGCGCGCCAGACTAGGACCGGCCGCAAGGCGCATGCTAAGAGGCGGCCCGCCGCCGGTAGCGGCCTCCTCAGTCATCTGCCACGGGACCCCCATGAGCGAACGTCAGGTCGTCACGCGCATCGCGCCCTCGCCGACCGGATCCATGCATATCGGAACGGCGCGCACCGCCCTGTTCAACTGGCTCTACGCCCGACGGATGGGCGGGAAGTACCTGCTCCGGATCGAGGACACGGACCGGGAGCGCTCGACCGAGGCCGCCGTGAAGGTGATCCTGGATGGCCTGAACTGGCTGGGCCTGGAGCCGGACGAGACACCTGTCTTCCAGTTTGCGCGCGCCGACCGGCACCGTGAGGTGGCCCTGGACCTGCTGGCCCGCGGCGACGCCTACCGCGACTACATGACCCCCGACGAGCTGGCCGAGGAGCGCGAACGCGCCCGTGCCGAGGGCCGGGTGGTGCGCTCTCCCTGGCGGGACCACGAGGGCCCCGTGGATGAGGGCCGCCCCCACGTCATCCGCCTGCGGGCGCCGCAGGAGGGCGAGACCCGGATCGACGACCAGGTGAAGGGCGAGGTGGTCTTCCGCAATGTCGACCTGGACGACCTGATCCTGCTGCGGACCGACGGCACGCCCACCTACAACCTGGCCGTGGTGGTCGACGACCACGACATGGGCGTCAACCACGTCATCCGCGGCGACGACCACCTGAACAACGCCGCCCGGCAGACGCACATCTACCAGGCCATGGGATGGGACACGCCGGTCTGGGCTCATCTGCCCATGATCCACGGCCCTGACGGCAAGAAATTGTCCAAGCGTCACGGCGCCCAGGCGGTCAGCGAGTTCGACGACATGGGCTACCTGCCCGAGGCCCTCAGGAACTACCTGGCCAAGCTGGGCTGGGGGCATGGGGACGACGAGATCTTTTCCGACGCCCAGGCCTGCGCCTGGTTCGACGTCCGCGACGTGGTAGGCGCCCCTGCCCGCCTGGACTGGGACAAGCTGAACCACCTGAACAACCACTATATCCGCAAGGCCGACACGGAGCGCCTCGCAGACCTGGTGGAGAGGGTGCTGCGGAGCCGGGACTGGCCGGTACACGACGGCGACCGCGAGATCCTGCTGCGCACCCTGCCCCTGGTGCGGGAAGGCGCGCGCACGACCCTGGAGTTGGCCGACGCCGTCGTCTTCGCCCTGAAGCGCCGGCCCCTGGAGCTGCCGGAAAAGGCCCGCGGCATGCTGACCGAGGAAACCCGGGCGCGCCTGCGCCGGCTGGCGGACCGGATCGCGGAGTCCGAATGGTCCCTGGCCGCCCTAGAGGGAACGATCCGGACCTTCGCGGAAGCCGAAGGCGTGGGCATCGGCAAGTTCGGACCCGCGCTGAGGGCGGTGCTTTCGGGCGGTTCGCCGGCGCCGGACCTGGCGGGCGCCCTGATTTCCATCGGCCGGGACGAAAGCCTCGCCCGGATTCACGATGCGCTTCCTAACTAAGCGTTAGGCGGTATAAGGCATTAAAACTGAGGTTTAATTTCTTCCGGAACGAGGGGATGTGATGGGGGACACGGCAAAGATCAGCGTCGAGGGCAAGACCGTCGAGCTTCCGGTACTGCGGGGCACGGACGGCCCGGCCGTCGTGGATATCCGCAAGCTGTACGCGGAATCGGACGTCTTCACCTACGACCCCGGCTTCACCTCGACCGCCTCCTGCGAGAGCAAGATCACCTTCATCGACGGCGACAAGGGCATCCTGCTTCACCGCGGCTACCCCATCGACCAACTGGCCGAGAAGTCGACCTTCCTTGAGGTCTGCTACCTCCTCCTGAACGGCGACCTGCCGAACGCCAAGGAGTTCGAGGCCTTCGACAACACGATCACGAACCACACCATGGTTCATGACCAGTTCGACCGCTTCTTCAATGGCTTCCGGCGTGATGCGCACCCGATGGCCATCATGGTCGGCGCCGTCGGCGCCCTGTCCGCCTTCTATTATGACAGCGCCAACATCGATGACCCGCAGCAGCGGATAATTTCGTCGCACCGCCTGATCGCCAAGATGCCGACCATCGCGGCGCGGGCCTTCAAGTACTTCCGCGGCCAGCCCTTCGTGTATCCGCGCAATGAGCTCTCCTACTCGGAGAACTTCCTGCGGATGTGCTTCTCGGTTCCCGCCGAGGACTGGAAGCCGAACCCGGTGCTGACCCGGGCCATGGACCGCATCTTCATCCTGCATGCGGACCACGAGCAGAACGCCTCGACCTCGACCGTGCGTCTCGCCGGTTCGTCGGGCGCCAATCCCTTCGCCTGCATCGCCGCCGGCATCGCCTGCCTCTGGGGCCCCAGCCATGGCGGGGCCAATGAAGAGGCCCTGAACATGCTGGCCGAGATCGGGACCGTCGACCGGATCCCGGAATACGTCCAGGGCGTGAAGGACCGGAAGTACCGGCTGATGGGCTTCGGCCACCGGGTCTACAAGAACTACGACCCGCGCGCGAAGGTCATGCAGCAGACCTGCCACGAGGTCCTGGCCGAGGTGGGTCACTCCGACGACCCCCTGCTGAAGGTGGCCATGGAGCTCGAGAAGATCGCGCTCAACGACCCCTACTTCGTGGAGCGCAAGCTCTACCCGAACGTCGACTTCTACTCGGGCATCACCCTGCGGGCCCTCGGGTTCCCGCCGGAGATGTTCACCGTTCTGTTCGCCCTGGCGCGCACGGTGGGCTGGATTTCCCAGTGGAAGGAAATGATCGAGGATCCGTCCCAGAAGATCGGCCGGCCGCGGCAGATCTACACGGGCGCCGCCGCCCGGGATTATGTCCCGCTCGATAAGCGCGGCTGATCCGCTTCCAGGACGTCTGAAACGACCCGCGCGGCGGTCTCCGAGGGATCGGGGCCGCCGCGTCCCATTTGGTCCAGGGCGGCGTCCTGAGCGGCGACCTGAGTATGGCGCAGCCCCGGATCGCGAAGCCGGCGGTCGAGTTCGGCGGCCAGGCGGGGGCCGGTGCAGTCGTGCTGGATCAGCTCCGGCGCCACGAACTCCCGGGCCGCGATGTTGAACAGCACAACCCAGGGCGTCCGTATCAGGAACTTGGCCACGAAGTGGGTCACTGCGCCCAGGCGGTAGGCCACGACCATGGGCACGCCGGCCTGGGCGACCTCCAGGGTGACCGTGCCCGAGCAGGCCAGGGCCAGGTCGCCGGCGCGCAGGGCCTCGCGTTTCTCGTCCTCGCCCTCCACCACGTGGACCCGGAAAGGCCAGCCGGCGACGGCGGCCTTGACGCGGTCCGCCACCGCATCGGCTACCGGCAGGACGACCTGGAGGCCCGGATGATCCGCCTTCAGCCTGCGAACGGCGTCCTCGAAGGGCGGCAGGAGGCGGTCGACCTCGCCCGGCCGGCTGCCAGGCAGGACAAGGAGGACCGGAGCCTCGGCGCCGATCCCGTGCCGCCGTCGGAAATCGGCCGGATCACAGGGCGAGAAGTCCATGTGCAGGGCCGGATTGCCCACGAAGGTGGTGGGCAGGCCCCAGGCCTCGAAATAGGGTGGCTCGAAGCTGTTGATGACCAGGATGTGATCCACCAGCCCGGCCAGGGCCCTGGCCCGCCCCGGTCGCGTCGCCCAGACCTGGGGCGCGACATACTTGACCAGCCGGACCCCGGGGGCGAGCCGGCGGATGGCGCGCGCCGCCAGCCAGCTGAAGCCCCAGGAGTCGATCAGCACCACCAGGTCGACGCCCTCACGGACCACGGCCCGGGCGGTCTCTTCCGCCCGCCGCCGCACGCGCGGGATGGCCATGAGACCCTCCAGCAGGCCGAAGACGGAGATCTCGGACATGTCAAACAGGCTGGAGACCCCGGCCTCGGCCATGCGCGGCCCACCGACGCCCACCAGCCTCAGGCCCTCACCCAGCCGGGCGCGCAGGGCCCGGGCGAGGCCGGCGCCGCGATCATCGCCCGAGGGCTCGCCGGCAACGAGCATGATCACGGGTGCGCTGGCGGTCATGGGGCTTCGACCCCGAGGACAAAGAGGCCGAGTTCGTCCGCCAGCGCGATCACGGCGTCCCGCTCAAGGACCAGGGTGCGCCCCGCCTCGCCGGCGATCCCGGCCAGTCCTGCACGGGCGGCCCCCCGGACAGTGGCGGGGCCCAGGGTCGGCAGGTCGACCCGGGTCTCCTGGATGGGCTTGGGCGCCTTGGCGAGCACGCCGCGCCGTCGTCCGGCCTCGCCGCGGAGGGCCGGCGCCACCTCTTCCGCCACGCGACGGAGCATGGCGTCGGTTCCTTCCTGGGCCTCCACGGCAAGGACAAGGCCGTCGCAGACCACCGCGCCCTGGCCGATGTCCAGCTCACCGATCCGGCGGGCGATGTCGAAGGCGCGTCGGACGTCGGCGAGGTCGCCCGGGGACGGGACGTGACGCCCCAGCGGCCCCGCCCCAAGCACAAGGTCGCTGCGCGCCTCATGGGCGCCCTCGATGGTGAAGCCTTCCTTGCGGAACTCATCCAGGACGGCGCGCAGCAAGGCGTCGTCCCCCTTGCGCGCCTCAAGAACAAGGCGGGGCAGCATGGCCATGCCGCGGAAATCCGGCTTGAGGGCGGCGAAGTCGGGTCGGGCCACGTTTCCGGCCAGGCAGACGGCCTCGCAGCCCGCCGCCTTCAGGACCCGGATGCACCGGCCCACCTCGGCGAGCCCGACGGTCTCGCCCGGAAAGGCCTCCATGTGGGAATCCGCGAAGCCGCGCAGGCGGACGACGAAGAGCGGGCGTCCGGACTCCTCGCAGTGCCGGGCGATCTGCAGGGGCAGGTCGCCGCCGCCGGCGATCAGGCCCAGGCGCCCCAACATGACGATCAGTCCTCCCGGGCGGGAAGGCAGATGGGACGGTTGGCCTCGTCGGCGCGGATGAAGTCGATCACCTCAAGCACCGGGGCGCTGTGGCCATAGAGGGCCAGGGTGTCGTCGATCCGCTCCTGGAAGCTGCCCTCGCGGGCGAAGAGGAGGCGATAGGCCGCGCGCAGGTGGCTGATGGTCTCGCGGCTGAAGTCCCGGCGCTTCAGGCCCACCAGGTTCAGCCCTTCGAGGTGGGCGTGGTTGCCCCAGACCAGGCCATAGGGGATCACGTCCTTGGTCACGGCCGCAAGGCCGCCGATGAAGGCGAAGCGACCGACCCGGCAGTGCTGGTGCACGGCGGCCAGGCCCGAGACCATCACATGGTCGCCAATCTCCACATGCCCGCCCAGAGTGGCCGAATGGGCGAGGATGACATTGTTCCCCACATGGCAGTCATGACCCACATGGCTGGTGGCCATGAACATGCCGTCCTGGCCGACCCGGGTGACCCCGCCGCCATTGGCGGTGCCGATGTGCATGGTCACGTGCTCCCACATCTGGTTGCGGTCGCCGATCACCAGCTCGGTGGGTTCGCCCTTGTACCCGGTATGGTGCGGGGGACCGCCCAGGTTGGAGAAGTTGCGGACGAGGCAGTCTGCGCCGATCGTCGTCCGGTTCTCGATGACCACATGGGCGAGGATCCGGGTCCGGGCGCCGATCCGGGCATGTTCGCCAATCAGGCTGAAGGGCCCGACGCTGACGCCCTCGTCCAGTTGGGCGCCCGGAGCGACAATGGCGGTGGGATGGATGTCGACAGTCATTGCGGGGTCTCCACCAGCATGGCGGCGAACTCCGCCTCGGCGGCGACCTTGTCGTCCACCATGGCGCGCCCCTCGAACTTGAAGAGCCCGCCCCGGGCCCTGGCGACCCGGACATTGAGTTTCAGGAGATCTCCGGGCCGGACTGGATGCCGGAACCGGCAGTTGTCCAGGGAGGCGAAGAGGATGGTCTTGCCACGCGGGTCGACGTCCAGGGTCTTGGACATCAGCACCGCGCCGGTCTGGGCCATGGCCTCGACGATGAGGACCCCGGGCATGACCGGATAGTCAGGGAAGTGCCCCTGGAAGAAGCCCTCGTTGATGGTGACCGCCTTGATGCCGACGATCGACTCGCCGGGGACATAGTCCTCGGCCCGGTCCACCAGGAGGAAGGGGTAGCGATGCGGGATGCGGGCGAGGATCTCGCCGATCTCGATGGACGTGGCGGCGACCTCTGCGGTCATGACTCCCCTCCCCTGCGACGACGGCCGGCGGCGCGGGACAGCCACGCCACCTCACGGAGCCACCTCTGGACCGGCTGGGCGGGAAAACCGCCCCAGGTCTCACCGGCCGGCACGTCCTTGAGCACGCCGCCCGAGGCGCCGATCCGGGCGCCGTCTCCGATCACGACGTGATCGGCGATGCCGGCGCGACCGCCGAACTGGCAGCCGTCACCGATGGTCACGCTGCCGGATACGCCCGCCTGGCCCGCCAGCACGCAGTTCCGGCCGATACGGACGTTGTGGGCGATCTGCACCAGGTTATCGATCTTGGTGTTCTCGCCGATCACCGTGTCCTCGAACGCGCCCCTGTCCACGGTGGTGCAGGCCCCGATCGTGACGCCGTCCTGAAGGATCACCCGCCCGAGCTGGGGAATGTCGATGAGACCGGTCGGCCCGGCGGTCGCGCCGAACCCGTGCTCGCCAATGACAGCCCCGGCCAGGATCTTCACCCGGTCGCCGATGAGGGCGAAGCTGATCGAGACATTGGCGCCGACCTGACAGTTGCGGCCGATGGCGACCCCGGGGCCGATCACGGTGTTGGGGCCGACCACCGAGCCCGCGCCGATGGCTGCGCCCTGGCCCACCACGACCCCCGGGCCGAGGGCGGCGCCAGGTTCGATGCGGGCCTCCGGGGAGATGGCTGCCGCGCCGAGATGCCGGCGCACAGGGTGCAGGACCGCGGCCACGAGGGCGTAGGCGCCCTGCGGATTGCGATGGACGAGGGCCAGACAACCTGGCGGCAGGTCTCCGGCCAGGGACTCCGGCGTGAAGCAGGCCGTCGGGGGCGCATCGTGAAGCGCCTCCAGGAAGGCTCGGGAGGTGACGAAGGCCACGGCGCCAGGACCGCCTCGGGACGCGATGGCGACCCGGTCGATCCCGACATCCGCGGCGCCCGCCGGAACGGGAATCCCGGCCAACTGGCAGACCGCCTCCAGACGGAGGGGGCCGGCCGACTCGAAGAAGCGCGGATCAGGCATGAGGTTCATCCTTCCTGACCCGCGCCGGGGACGCCAGCCCTCAGGGCTTCTTTGCGGGCTGGGCCGCGGCCGGAGCGGCGGCGGCCTGGTCGAGGCGCTCACGGTCGAAGGCGAACTGGGTGATCTTGGCGTTCAGGCCGGTGATCACAGATGGGGTGATGTCCATGGCCGGATTGGCCAGGATCACGGAGTCACGCTGCAGCAGCAAGCTGCACCTGGCCTGCTGGTAGGAGGCGCGGATCACCGGCTCCAGCTCCTGGCCGACGCGGGCCAGGGCCTTCTGCTGGGTGGCCTGCAGCTCGCGCTCACGCAGCTGGGCCTTGCGCTGCCAGGCGTTGGCGCGGACCTGGAGGCTGGCGCTCTTCTGCTCGAAGGCGCCGGGGTCCATCGTGGCCTTCTGGGCGTCGAGGGTCTTGGCCTCGTTCTGGATGGCGGTCTGCTCGGAGGTGAGCTCGGTCTGGACCTGCTGGGAGATCTGCTGGAGGCGCGTCTGGACGTACTTGCCGACGGTGGAGGAGCCGATGGCGCCGTCGAGGGACAGGATGCAGACGCCGGCCAGGGCCGGACCATGGTTGACCGGCGGCGGGGCCGGCGGGGTCTGCGCCTGCGCCGGCGCAGATGCCAGGAGGACGGCCGCGGTGGCGGCGAGGAGAGCGGTCTTTTTCATGTGCAGGTTCTCAGAACTTGGTGGTTTGCGAGAAACGGAAGGTCTCGACCCGGTCGTAGTCCTCGCGCTGGAGGATATGGCTGAAGTCGAAGCGGATAGGTCCCATGGGTGAGCGCCAGAACACCGACAGACCGGCCGAGGCGCGGAGCGACAGGTCGTCGTAGATGCCCGGGATCGGTTGGCCGTCGGACCCGATCTTCATCGAGTCGTCGAGCAGGCCGAGTGTACCCACATCGGTGAAGAGTGAGGCGCGGATCCCGTACTGCTGGGGAATGAAGGTCGGGATGGTGAGTTCGGCCGAACCGATGGCGAAGGCCTCGCCGCCCAGGGCGTCCGAGCGGCCGAAGCTGGTGTCCCGGGGGCCGATACCCGCCACCCGGAAGCCGCGGAAGCTGTTGCCGCCCTTGTAGAAGCGGTCGTTGATCCGGATGACGTCGTCGCCCCAGCCGGCGATGTAGCCGGCGCTGCCGGACAGGCTGAGGACAAAGTCCTTATTGAAGCCGTAGTACCAGCCGCCCTCAAGCTCGCTGCGCAGGTACTTCACGTCGCCCCCCAGGCCCGCAAAGTCCTGGGCCATGCTGACGAAATAGCCCCGGGTCGGACGGACCGGGTCGTTCCGGTGATCCAACGTGACCTGGTACCCCAGGAGCGATGTCGTGTAGCGGCCCCGCTGGTCACAGAGGGTCTGCGAGACCTGCTGTTGGGTGGGATCGCAGTAATAATCCGGAACCTGGACGTCATCCTCGCGCAGGACATAGCGCATGGTCATGAAGGCGTTGCCGGTCAGCGGGAAGCCGATACGGACGTTCGTGCCCAGGGAGCTGGTCTTGTAGGACGAGTAGTCCGACAGGTCGTAGACGAAGTAGTACAGGTCCACGCCTGCGCGGAGGTTCCGGTCAAGGAAGCGGGGCTCGGTGAACGAGAAATCCAGCTGCTTGCGGTAGGAGCCCCAAGACACCCGGGCCCGGGCGTCCTGGCCCCGGCCCCGGAAGTTCCTCTGGGTAATGCCCAGATCGATCATCAGCTTGTCCACCGACGAGTAGCCGGCGCTGAAGGTGAGCTCGCCCGTGGGCTGCTCCTCGACCTTGACCAGCAGGTCCGTCCGGTCGGGGCTGGCGGTGGGTGTCTCCTCGATGGTGACGTCCTTGAAGAAACCCAGGGCCCTTAGGTTGCCCTTGGACCGGTCGACCAGGGCCCGGTTGTAGGCATCGCCCTCCACGAGGTTCAGCTCGCGGCGGATGACGGGATCCAGGGTCTGTGTGTTTCCGACGATGTCGATCCGGTTGACGTAGACCCGCGGCCCCTCGTTGACCTGGAAGACCACGTCGACGGTCCGGGTTTTCGGGTCGGCCACATAGCGCGGCCGCACATCGACGGCGGCGAAACCGGCCGCGCCGGCGGCGAAGGTCAGGGCGTCGGTTGCCGACTCGATGCTCTCGTCCTCGTAGAGGTCGCCGCTGCGGATCGGCACAAGCTGGGTCAGGACGGCGGTGTCGAGCTTCTTCAGCTCGGTCTCCACCGAGATCTTCCCGAACTTGTACTCGGGGCCCTCCTCCAGGGTGTAGGTCACGGCGAAGCCGTTGCGGGCGGGCGACAGCTCGGCGATCGCGGAGATGACCCGGAAATCGTAGAAGCCGCGGTTCCTGTAATGCTTGCGCAGCTGTTCCTTGTCGTACTCCAGCCGGTCGGGGTCGTAGTTGGCGTTGCTGGAGAAGAACCGGTACCAGGCGGACTCCTCGGTCACGACCACGTCCCGCAGGTCGTTGTCCGAGAACTCGACATTGCCGAGGAAGTTGATCCCGAGGACGCCGCTCTTCTGGCCCTCGTCGATCTCGAAGATAAGGTCTACGCGCTTCTGGGGAAGCTCGACGATCTTGGGCGTCACCGTCGCGGCGATCCGGCCCGAGCGGCGATAGAGCTCGATGATTCGCTGGATGTCCGACTGGACCTTGGCGCGGGTGAAGATGCCGCGCGGCCGGACCGTGATCTCATCGCGCAGCTTATCTTCCTTGAGGCCTGAATTCCCCTCGAAGACCACCCGGTTGATGATCGGGTTCTCGACCACCTGGATGGTCAGGTCGCCGCCGGAAAGGCCGACCTTCACGTCAGAGAAGAGATCTGTCCGGAAAAGGGCCTTCAACGCCAGGTCGATACGCGCCGGGTCCACCGTGTCGCCCACGCCGATCGGCAGGTAGGACAAGATGGTCGACTGCTCGATACGCTCATTCCCGGACACGATGATCCGCTGCACCGTTCCCTGTTGGGGTCCCGCGGCCTGGGCCTGGGCCGGTCGGGGAGCCAGCACTGCGCCCCCGGCCAGGAGGATCGCCAGTCCGGAAACGAGGGCGGCGCTGCGGGCGCGTCGAATTTGCATGGTCTGGGCCATCACCGGAGAAAAGCGCGGGATCAGGAGAACAATCCGCCAAAGAACTGGAACACCTGCAGCCGCTGCAGGTCGTTCCAGGTGGCGAACAACATCAAAGCCAGCACCAGCGCAAGGCCCACCCGGTATCCGAAGGCCTGGACGCTGGCCGACAGCGGCCGGCGGGCGACCGCCTCGTAGGCGTAGAACACCAGATGCCCCCCGTCGAGGATGGGGATGGGCAGCAGGTTCATGAAGCCGACGCCCACGGAGAGGACGGCGGCGAGGGCGACCAGGTTGGCGCCGGCGTAGAGCACCTTTCGTCCCAGGTCCGGCGCCGCCTCGGCCCCGGCCTTGGCGATCTGGCCCGACATCTGGGCGATTCCCAGGGGACCATTGAGCTGCTCGGCGGACATCTGGCCGGTGATCATGCGCCCCATGGCGTAGACGCTGGTCGTCAGGACCCGCCAGGTCCGGTCGACGCCCTTGGCGACAGCCTCCAGGGGGCCATAGGCCTGGCGTACGACCTCGCCGGTCGGGCCCAGGCCCAGGCGGCCGACGCGGGGGGCGCCGGGCTCGCTTTCGATGCGCCGCCACTCCGGCGTCGCCGTCAGCCGCACGGTGTCGCCGTTCCGCTCGAGCACGAAGTCCGTGGGGGCGCCGCCCCGCACCTGGATCACCTCGATAAGGTCCTGGAAGGAGCCGATGCTGCGCCCTCCGGCCTCGACCACACGATCGCCCTTCTGGAAGCCGGCCGCCTCGGCGACGCTGCCCGGCTCGACCGCGCCGATCCGGGGGGCGAGCGTGCGCTCTCCGAAGGTCATGAAGAGGGCGGCGAAAAGGGCGATGGCCAGGAGGAAGTTGGCGGCTGGTCCCGCGGCAGTGACCAGGGCCCGCTGCCAGACCGGCTTGAAGTGATAATGCCGGGCCAGGGCCTCCGGCCCGCCCTTGGCCAGGATCTCGGACTTCATGGCCTTGAGGCCCTCGGCGTCGGGGACACTGGCGGCATTGGCGTCGCCCGCGAACATGACGTAGCCGCCCAGGGGGATCCAGCCGACACGCCACTCGACGCCCGCCCGGTCCCGGCGGGAAAAGACGGCGCGACCGAAGCCGATGGAGAAGCGCTCCACCGCCACGCCGCAGGCCCTTGCGACCAGGAAGTGCCCCAGCTCGTGCACCGTCACCACGAGGGACAGGACAAGGATGAAGGGGGCGAGGTGCCAGATAAAGTCCGTGATCACGCCCATGGTCAGGCAGCTCCCCGGGCAAGGCGCGCCTTCACGGCGCCTTCGGCCAGTCGGCGACCGATGCGGTCAACCTCGCGCGCCCGCTCAAGAATGTCGTCGGGCGCGTTGTCTGGGCTGTCGTCCGGCATGTCGTCTCCCAGGTGCTTCGAGCCTGCTTTATCGAGGGTTTCCGACACGATTGAGGCAATATCGAGATAGCCGATCCGCCGGTCAAGAAAGGCCTCGACTGCGACCTCATTGGCGGCGTTGAGAAGGCCCGGCGCCGCTCCCCCCGCGCGCAGGGCCTGCCGGGCCAGGTCCAGGGCCGGGAAGCGAACGGGGTCCGGCGCCTCGAAGGTCAGTCTTCCGAGCTGGCCGAGGTCCAGGCGGGGCGCAGGCCAGGCCAGGCGGTCCGGCCAGGCGAAGGCCACTGCGATCGGCGTGCGCATGTCCGGCGTCCCGAGCTGCGCCAGGCTGGAGCCATCGGCATACTCGACCAGGCTGTGCAGGATGGATTCCGGGTGCACCACCACGTCGATCCGGTCGGCCTCGACGCCAAAGAGGAAGGCCGCCTCGATCATCTCGAGGCCCTTGTTCATCATCGTCGCTGAGTCGACCGAGATCTTTCGGCCCATGTCCCAGTTGGGATGGGCGACGGCTTCCTCCGGCGTGGCGGTCGCCATGCGCTCGGCGCTCCAGGTGCGGAAGGGCCCGCCCGAGGCGGTCAGGACCAGTCGCGCCACGCTGGCCGCATGCCGAGGATCCAGGGCCTGGAAGATCGCGGAGTGCTCTGAATCGACGGGGATCAGGGCCCCGCCCGACATCCGCGCCCGGCGCAGGAGGGCTGGACCTGCACAGACCAGGCTCTCCTTGTTGGCCAGGGCCACGATGGCGCCGGCGTCCACCGCCGCCAGGGTGGGGGCAAGGCCGGCGAAGCCGACGATCGAGGACATCACCCAGTCCGCCGGCAGGGCGGCGGCGGAAACCACGGCGGCTTCCCCCGCCTCGACCGTGACGCCGGAGCCGGCGAGCCTCTGCTGCAGTTCGGAAACGCCCGCAGGGTCGGCGATCACGACCACCTCGGGCCGCCACTTCAGGGCCTGCTCAGCCAGGAGGGCGACATTCCGTCCCCCGGTCAGGGCCCTGATCCGGACAGGGCGGCCGACCGCTTCCAGCAGGTCCAGGGTGGAGACCCCGACCGACCCCGTCGACCCCAGGATGGAGACCGTCCGCGACGGACTCAATGCCCCCACCCCAGGTGGTTCACCAGCCGGAAGACGGAGAGGATGACGACGACGAACATCAGCCCGTCCACCCGGTCCAGAAGGCCCCCATGGCCCGGAATCAGGTCGCCGGAATCCTTCACCCCGAAACGGCGCTTGAGCATGGACTCCCAAAGATCCCCGGCCATGCCGGCCAGGCCGCCGCACAGCCCCGCCAGGGCCGCAGCCCAGGGATTCAGGCTGAAAACAGGCAGGGCGGTCAGGCAGACCGCGGCAAGGGCGGCGGCGACCAGCCCTCCGAGGAAGCCTGACCAGGTCTTGTTTGGCGAGAACCGCGGCCAGAGCTTGGGACCGCCCACCAGATTGCCCACGAGGTAGGCGGCGATATCAGCGGCCCAGGCGATGGCGAAGGTCATGAAGATCCACCACTGGCCCTGGGGCATGGACCGCAGCCAGATGAAGCAGACCGCTGCGGCGCCGATGTAGATCACGCCCAGGGCGGCGTTGCCGGGACGCTCCGAGACCCCGCGGGCGATGACGGCCGCCAGTGCGCCGCCGACCGCCAGCACGCCCCAGGCGATGAACATGTTGTCCCTCTGGGCGAAGAAGACGGCGGTCAGGACCGCCGCGCAGACCGCCGTAGACACTCGGGCCTTGGCGGACGGGGCGGTCATCCCGCCCCACTCCACGCAGAGCATGGAAACCGCCGCCACGACCATCAGGAGGAAGGGCCAGGCGGGCTGTCCGGGCCCCATCTCGAACCAGACAGCGGCGAGGGCGGCGGGCAGGAGCACCGCGGCGGAAGCCACCCGGACACCCAGGTTGCTCCAGTCGAACGCCCTAGCCGGCGACAAGGACGTCATCGGAGACGGCTCCCCCGAAGCGGCGGTCACGCGCCCGGAAGGCGGTGATGGCGGCGGCAAGGCTGGCCTCGTCATAATCGGGCCAGAGAATGTCCTGGAACACGAGTTCGGCGTAGGCCGCTTCCCAAAGGAGGAAGTTGGAAAGGCGCTGCTCGCCCGACGGCCGGACGATCAGGTCCAGAGGAGGAAGACCGGCGGTCGAGAGCGCGCCGGCGAAGGCTGTCTCGTCGATTGACGCCGGGTCCAACCTCCCCTCGGCGACGGCTTCCGCCAGTCGCCGCGCCGCGTCGGCGATGTCCGCCTGCCCGCCATAGTTGAAGGCGATCTGCAGGAAGAAGCGGTCATTGTCGGCGGTCCGGCGCTCAGCCTCCTCCAGGAGGGCGACGAGGTCCGGGGACAGGCCTTCCCGTCGACCGAGGGCGCGCACGCGCACCCCTTCCCGCTCGAGCCGCTTGAGGTCGGAATCGAAATAGCGCTTGGGCAGGGCCATCAGTTCCTGGACCTCGGCGGCGGGTCGGCTCCAGTTCTCGGTAGAGAAGCCGAAGACGGTGAGCCAGCGCACCCCCAGCTTCGGCGCAGCGGTGACCGTTCGCCTCAGGGCCTCGACCCCGGCCCGGTGACCGAGGGTCCGCGGAAGGCCCCGCTTCTGGGCCCAGCGGCCATTGCCGTCCATGACCAGGGCGACATGCAGAGACGCATCCCCGGCGGCGCTATCGGGCGCCGGTGCGGATCGATCGCGGGATGTCCTGGACCTCGCGGCCATGTCGCCTCCGACTGCCCCCGGGCCTAGACCTGCATGATCTCTTGTTCCTTGGTTTTCAAGGCTTCGTCGACCCTCTTCACGGCCTCGTCGGTGATCTTCTGGACCTCGGACTCCATGCGCTTCTGCTCGTCCTGGCTGATGACCGAGTCCTTCTCCGCCTTTTTCAGGTCGTCGTTGGCGTCGCGTCGGACGTTGCGGATGGCGACCTTCTGCTGCTCGGCGTACTTGGCGGCGATCTTGGCCAGGTCGCGGCGGCGCTCTTCGGTGAGCGGCGGGATCGGGATGCGCAGGGTCTGGCCCTCGACGACCGGGTTCAGGCCCAGGTCGGAGGACCGGATGGCCTTCTCGACGGAGACCACGACCCCACGGTCCCAGACGCTGACGCTGATCGAACGCGGCTCGGGAACGGTGACGGCCGCAACCTGGTTCAGAGGGGTGGTCGCGCCATAGGCCTCGACCATGATCTGGTCGAGCAGGCTGGCCGAAGCCCGGCCGGTACGCAGGCTGGCGAACTCTTCCTTCAGGGCGGAGACCGCCTTGTCCATGCGGTCACGGTAGCGGGACAGTTGAGGCTTTTCGGCAGGCATGGCGGGTTCCCGGATTGCGGTCAGTTAATGGTGGTGAAGACACCCTGGCCGGTGAGGACTTTCATGAAGTTGCCCGGCTCGCGGATCGAGAAGACCACGATCGGGATCTGGTTGTCGCGCATCAGGGCGATGGCCGAGGCGTCCATGACCTTGAGGTCCTGGGCCAGCACGTCGTGATAGCTGAGCGTCTCGTAACGGCGGGCCGAGGCGTCCTTCTTGGGGTCGGCGGTGTAGACGCCATCGACACTGGTGCCCTTGAACAGGGCGTCACAGCCCATTTCGGCCGAGCGCAAGGCGGCCGGCGTGTCGGTGGTGAAGAAGGGCGCCCCGAGGCCCGCGGCGAAGATCACCACCCGGCCCTTCTCAAGGTGACGCAGGGCGCGCCTGCGAATGTAGGGCTCGCAAACCGCATCCATCGGGATGGCCGACTGGACGCGGGTGTCGACTCCGGCCTTCTCCAGGGCGCCCTGGAGGGCAAGGGCGTTCATGACCGTGGCGAGCATGCCCATGTAGTCGGCGCTGGCCCGCTCCATCCCACGCCCCGCCAGGGAGACACCGCGAAAGATGTTGCCGCCGCCCACAACGAGGCAGAGCTCGACGCCCGCATCGACCACTTCCTTGATGTCGGCGGCGACCCGGTCGAGGGTCGCGGTGTCGATGCCGAAGAGGGAGTCCCCCATCAGCACCTCGCCGGACATCTTCAGCAGGATCTTCCGGTAGCGGGGCTTGGGCGCGGTCATGGGCCGATCCGTCAGGTAGGCGCCCCTTCAGGGGTGGGCGGGGAATCTCGGTCGAGTTTACATAAAACGAGGGCGTGGCGCGCGTTGAACGCACCACGCCCCCGAAAGATACGCCGGTTGGGGCGGGATCAGCCCTGGCCGGTCATGGAGGCGACTTCGGCGGCGAAATCGTCCACCTTCTTTTCGACGCCCTCGCCCAGGGCGAAGCGGACAAAGCCATTCACCGAAACGGGCGAACCGGTTTCCTTGGCCACTTCGGCCACCAGCTGCTCGATGGTCTGGTCCGGGTTCATGACGAAGGCCTGCTTCAGTAGGACCACTTCCTCGAAGAACTTGCGGATCCGGCCCTCGACCATCTTCTCGACGACGCCAGCCGGCTTGCCGGAGGCGAGGGCCTGCTCGGTGAAGATGGCCTTCTCGCGCTCGACGGCCGCGGGATCGAGGTCGTCGGTGGACAGGGACAGGGGGTTGGTGGCCGCCACGTGCATGGCGATCTTGCGACCCATCTCGGCCAGCTTGGCCTGGTCGCCCTTGCCCTCAACCGCGACGAGCACGCCGATCTTGCCCAGGTCCGGGACAATGGCCGAGTGCACGTAGGCCGCGACGGCGCCTTCCGGGACGGAGAAGCGGTGAGCCCGGCGCAGGTTCATGTTCTCGCCGATGGTGGCGATGAGGTTGGTCACCATGTCGGAGACGCTCTCACCCCCGGCGGTCTTGGCCGCGGAAATGGCCTCGACGCCATCCTGGTCCAGGGCGATGCCGGCGATCTCCTTGGCCGCCTTCTGGAACAGCTCGTTCCGGGCGACGAAGTCGGTCTCGGCGTTCAGCTCGACCACGACGCCGGTCATGCCCGCGCCATCCTTGCGGACGGCGGCGCCGACCAGGCCTTCGGCGGCCGCACGGTCAGACTTCTTGGCGGCCTTGGACAGGCCCTTGGTCCGCAGCCAATCGATGGCGAGATCGACGTCGCCTTCGTTCTCCTGCAGGGCCTTCTTGCAGTCCATCATGCCCGCGCCAGACTTCTCGCGCAGTTCCTTCACCAGGGCAGCAGTGATCTCCGCCATCGGGAGCTCCTTCGGTCAGGGGTGTCGCCCGCCCCCGGGGGGACGGGCGCAGTTCAGGTGGTTCAGGCTTCAGCGGTGGCTTCGGCCGGGGCCTCGGCGGCCACGACGGGCTCGACAGGCTCCACGGAGGCGCCGAGGTCCACGCCCGAGGCGGCGGCGCCGGCGGCCAGGCCGTCGAGGATCGAGTCGGCCATCAGGTCGCAGTAGAGCTGGATGGCGCGGGCGGCGTCGTCATTGCCCGGGATCGGGTAGGTGATGCCGTCCGGATCGCAGTTGGTGTCGAGGATGGCGACCACCGGGATGCCCAGCTTGCGGGCTTCCTGGATGGCGATGGCCTCCTTGTTGGTGTCGATCACGAACATCAGGTCGGGAATGCCGCCCATGTCCTTGATGCCGCCGAGGGACAGTTCCAGCTTGTCGCGCTCGCGGGTCAGCTGGAGCAGTTCCTTCTTGGTGCGGCTGCCTTCGCCGCCTTCCAGCACGCCTTCCAGTTCGCGGAGGCGGTTGATGGAGCCGGACACGGTGCGCCAGTTGGTCAGGGTGCCGCCGAGCCAGCGGTGGTTGACGTAGTACTGGGCGCAGCGACGGGCGGCCTGGGCGATCGGGTCGGAGGCCTGGCGCTTGGTGCCGACGAACAGCACGCGGCCGCCGCCGGCGGCGACTTCACGCACCTTGACCAGGGCCTGGTGCAGGAGCGGGATCGACTGCGACAGGTCGATGATGTGGATGTTCGAGCGGCTGCCAAAGATGTAGCGGTCCATCTTCGGGTTCCAGCGATGCGTCTGGTGACCGAAGTGGGCGCCAGCCTCAAGCAGCTGACGCATGGAGAAATCGGGAAGCGCCATGGCGTAGTATCCTCTTCTTCCGGTTGACCTCCGCAGGCAAACCCCCCGGACGGGGGACCGGAACGGCGCCGCCGGGATGTCTCCCCGGCTCCACCGAACACCTGCGTGTGGAATGGCGCGGCGTTTAGGCCGGGACGGGCGAAAAAGCAAGTCCCGTAGGGGTGCAGCGCCCGCTAGATGTCCTCGACGAAGACCACGCCGGGTGCGGTCTTGAGGGCTCCACGGACTGCAGGACCCAGGTCGAAGCGCCCGGGAAGCCGGACCTCGATTTCCCGGCCGCCCTCGACCGGCGCCACCAGGACGATCTCGCCACCCCGACCCTGGGGCGCCGAGGTCAGGCGCGCCTTCAGGGCGTCGATGGCCAGGCTGCGGGGCGAGACGTGCACCCTGAGGCCCGCCACGGCGTTCTCGATGGCCGTCTCTACGGGTTCGGCGTCGTCGCCAAAGAAGCGGACCTCACCGTCCCGAGCCTTGGCCCGGACCTTGAGGGACACCGCACGGCCGGGCTCCAGGAGATCCCGGCACCGTCGCAGGGACTCTGGCGGGAACAGCACTTCGTATTCACCGGAAGGGTCCGAAAGGGTGACGAAGGCGAACTTGTCGCCGCTGGCCTGGGAGGCGCGTTCCTGCCGCCGACGCACCACCCCGGCCATGCGGAAGGCCTCGGCCCCGGCTTCGGCCTTGGGGATGACCTCGGTCAGGAGATCGGTCCGGCGCCGGCGCAGGGCCGGCATCAGGTCCTCCAGCGGATGGCCCGACAGATAGAAACCCACGGCCGCCAGCTCCTCGTCCAGCCGGCGGGTCGGCGACCAGGACTCGGTCCGCGGCAGACGGGGGCGCTGGGCCTCCACCTGGTCGCCGCCGAACAGGGAGCCCTGGGAAGACGACCGCTCCTCGGCAACGCTGTGCCCGTAACCCGCCAGGGTCTCGGAGGCCTCGACCAGCTGAGCCCGGTCGCATCCCAGGCTGTCAAAGGCGCCCGCCCGGGCCAGGGTCTCGAGGGTGCGGCGATTGACCTGCCGGGGATCCACCCGCTCGACGAAATCGAAAATGTCGCGGAAGGGCCCGCCCGCCACCCGCACCTCGACCACGTGCTCCATGGCCTGCAGGCCGACATTGCGGATGCCGCCGAGGGCATAGAGCACCTCGCCATCGCCCACGTCGAAGTCGGCGCCAGACCGGTTCACGTCCGGCGGCCGGACCGTGACGCCGAACCGGCGGGCGTCCTGGTAGAAGACCGCCAGCTTGTCCGTGTTCGAGATGTCGAGGCTCATCGAGGCGGCGAAGAACTCCACCGGCGTGTTCGCCTTGAGCCAGGCGGTCTGGTAGCCGATCAGGGCGTAGGGCGCAGCATGGCCCTTGTTGAAGCCGTAGCCGGAGAACTTGGCCATCAGCTCGAAGAGGGTGTCGGCCAGGTCCGGGTCCACCCCGCGCTCGGCCGCGCCGGAGAGGAAACGGGCCCGCTGCTGGTCCATCTCCTCCTTTTTCTTCTTGCCCATGGCCCGGCGCAGGAGGTCCGCCTCGCCCAGGGAGTAGCCCGCCATGATGCGGGCGATGTTCATCACCTGCTCCTGGTAGACGATGACCCCGTAGGTCTCGGTCAGGACCGGCTCCAGCAGCGGATGGTAGACATTCAGCGGCTTGCGCCCGGCCTTGGTGTCCACATAGGCAGGGATCGAGTCCATCGGCCCGGGGCGGTAGAGGGAGATGAGGGCGGTGACCTCCTCGATGGACCCCGGCCTCAGCTGGCGCAGGGTGTCGCGCATCCCCTGCCCTTCCAGCTGGAACACCCCGACCGTCTGCCCGGAGGCCATCAGCTCGTAGGTGGCGGCATCGTCCAGGGGCAGGCCCTCAAGGGAGAAGTCCGCGCCGCGCCGGGCCAGGTGCTTCATGGCCCGGTCGATCACGGTCAGGGTCTTCAGGCCCAGGAAGTCGAACTTCACCAGGCCGGCGCTCTCGACCCACTTCATGTTGAACTGGGTGGCCGGCAGCTCGGACCGGGGGTCCCGGTAAAGGGGTGAAAGCTCGGTCAGGGGCCGGTCGGCGATCACCACGCCGGCGGCGTGGGTGGAAGCGTTGCGGTACAGGCCCTCCAGCCGCAGGGCGATCTCCAGTAGCCGGGCGACGGACTCGTCTTCTTCCCGCGCCTGCTGGAGGCGCGGCTCGAGCTCGATGGCCCGGGCGAGGGTGACGGGGTTGGCGGGATTGGCCGGCACCATCTTGGCCAGACGGTCCACCTGGCCGAGGGGCATCTGCAGCACCCGGCCGACGTCGCGCAGGACCGCCCGGGCCTGGAGGGTGCCAAAGGTGATGATCTGGGCCACACGGTCGCGCCCGTAGCGCTGCTGGACGTAGGCGATCACCTCTTCCCGCCGCTCCTGGCAGAAGTCGATGTCGAAGTCGGGCATGGAGACGCGTTCCGGGTTCAGGAAGCGTTCGAAGACGAGGCCGTAGCGCAGGGGGTCCAGGCCCGTGATCATCAGGGACCAGGCCACCAGCGAGCTGGCCCCGGACCCGCGCCCGGGCCCCACCGGTATCCCCTGGGACACGGCCCATTTCATGAAGTCGGACACGATCAGGAAGTATCCCGAGAACCCCATCTTCTGGATGACGGAGATCTCCTGCTCCAGGCGGGTCTCGTAGGCCTCCAGCGGGTGCGCAGGGCTGTGGGTCGCGAGACGGACCCGCAGCCCCTCGCGGGCCTGGCTGGCCAGCTCCTCGTCCTCGGTCCGTCCTTCGGAGGTCGGGAAGCGCGGCAGGATCGGATCGCGCTTCTTGACCATGAAGGCGCAGCGGCGCGCGATGTCGATGGTATTGTCGCAGGCCTCCGGAAGGTCGGCGAACAGGGCGCGCATGTCCGCCGCCGGCTTGAACCAGTGTTCGGGGGTCACCCGCCGCCGCTCATCCTGCCCGATGAATGCGCCGTCGGCGATGCACAGCAGGGCCTCGTGCGCGGTGTAGAGGTCGGCCGTCGGGAAATAGACGTCGTTGGTCGCCACCAAGGGCAGGTCATGGGCGTAGGCATAAGCCACAAGGCCAGGTTCCGCCGCCGCCTGGCTGGCGAGGCCATGTCGCTGGAGCTCGATGTAGAAGCGGTCGCCAAAGGCCTCCGCCATGGCGGCGAGCGCAGTCTCTCCCTCAGACGTCCGTCCCGCCGCGAAAAGTGGGTCGACCGGTCCATCCGTCCCTCCCGAAAGCAGGATCAGGCCCTCGGAGTGCGCGGCGACTTCGGACCAGGAAACGGAAGGCTCCTCCAGGCCGTCGGCCTCGAGAAAGGCCATGGAGGATAGTGCGGAGAGGTTGAGATAGCCCGTTTCGGACTGGGCCAGGAGGACCAAGGTCGGCGTGCGGGCCCAGCGCTCAGGAGCGCGACCGCCAATGCCCCGGACCGCAAGGGCGCAGCCAATGATGGGCTGCACGCCGATGTCCTTGGCCGTCACGGAGAACTCAAGGGCGCCGAAAAGATTGGCCCGGTCGGCGATGGCGACGGCCGGCATGCCCTGCCCGGCGGCGAGCTTCCCCAGGGCGTCGGCGCGGGTCGCTCCCTCCAGGAGGGAGTAGGCCGAACGCACCCTGAGGTGAATGAATCCGTCCCCGACCGTCATCCGTTCTTTCCGATCCCCAGCACCCTTGCACGCCCGGTACGGGCGCAAGACGGCGCCCGGGTCTAGGCCGCCAGGACGGCCACCTGGCACATCATCCAGACAAACCCGGCCACGGACAGAAAGGCCAGCGATTCCCTTGCAAGTCGAGCCATGTCTCGATCTCCCACCTTGTTCGTGAAATGTTCCTATTCCGCTTTTGTTCTCATTTCAAGGGGGTATTTCAATCAGGCCTCAGGCGGCGACGATGCGACCCTGGCGAAGGGTGAGCACCCGATCCATGCGGCCCGCGAGTTCCAGGTTGTGGGTCGCGATCAGCGCCGCGGTCCCCTGACCCCGGACCATGGCCCGAAGGCTGTCGAAGACCGAGGTCGACGTCTCGGGATCCAGGTTCCCGGTAGGTTCGTCCGCCAGGAGGATCCGGGGCCGGTTCGCCAGGGAGCGGGCGACGGCCACCCTCTGCTGCTCGCCGCCCGAAAGCTGGGCGGGCTGGTGATCGAGGCGCTCGGCGAGGCCCAGGTCGGACAGGAGGGCGCTGGCCCGCTCCCGGGCCTGGACAGGGGTGCGCCCCGCCATGAGCTGGGGCAGCATGACGTTCTCGACCGCCGTGAACTCCGGCGACAGATGGTGAGCCTGGTAGACGAAGCCGATGGCCGAGAGCCGCACCCGTGTGCGCTGGGCGTCAGACAGGTCCGTGCAGTCCCGCCCCTCCACGAGCACCCGGCCCGAGGTGGGCTTTTCCAGGAGGCCCGCGGCGTGGAGCAGGGAGGACTTGCCCGAGCCTGACGGTCCGACGAGGCCGACGATCTCGCCCGCGGACAGGTCCAGCTCGGCGCCATCGAGCACATGCAGCAGGCGATCGCCCGAACGATAGGTCCGGTGCAGGTCGCGCAGGGACAGGACAGGCCCTTCACTCATAGCGAAGGGCCTCCACCGGATCGAGGCGACTGGCGCGCCAGGCCGGCGGCAGCGTGGCCAGGAAGGCGGCGACGAGGGACCAGCCCAGGATCAGGGCGACCTCGCCCCAGTCGATCCGGGCGGGAATGCGCGAGAGGTAGTAGACATCCGAGGCGAAGACCCGGGCGCCCGTGACCCATTCCACGGCCTGCTGGATGGGCCCGATATAGGTGCAGAAGACGACGCCCAGGGCGAGGCCCGTCAGGGCGCCGGCCACGCCGACCGCCGCACCGGCCATGAAGAAGATGCGCAGGATGGCCCCCTGCCCCGCCCCCATGGTGCGAAGAATGGCGATGTCCCGCCCCTTGTTCTTCACCAGCATGATCAGGCCGGAGATGATGTTGGCGGCGGCGATCAGGACCAGCATCATCAGGATCAGGCGCATGACGTTGCGCTCGACCTTCAGGGCGCCCCAGAAGGCGGCGTTGCGCTCCGTCCAGTCGGACACCGAGGCGGCCGGACCCGCCAGGGCGGCGACTTCGGCCTTGAGGGCGGCGGCCCGGTCCGGATCGGACAGTCGCAGCTCGATGAAGTCCGGCGCGCCCTCCCGACCGAAGAACAGTCCCGCCTGCTCGATCGGCATGTAGAGGAAGGTCTGGTCGTACTCGCTCATCCCGACGCTGAAGACGCCGGATACGATGAAGGTCTTGCGCTGGGGCGCATCGCCGAAGGCGGTGGCGGCGCCGTTGGGCGAGATCAGGGTGATCGGATCGCCAGGCCTAAGGCCCAGGCTGGCGGCCAGGCGCTCGCCCACCAGGACACGGTCGCCGCCATACTCGCCCTCGCCCCAGCCCTCGAGGCCGCCTGGACTGATGTTGTCGGCAACGAGGCGGGTTGCCTTCAGGTCGGCGCGAGAGACGCCCCGGACAATGGCGCCGGAGACCTGTCCGTCGCCAACCGCCATGACCTGGCCTTCGATGATGGGGGAGGCCTGGACCACCCCGGGCAGCTTGGCGAGCCGACCGGCGAGGCTGGCGGGATCCAGGCCCGAGGCCGGCGCGGCGGTGACGAAGACATGGCCGTTAAAGCCCAGGATCCGCGAGAGGAGTTCGGCCCGGAACCCGTTCATCACGCTCATGACGATGATCAGGACGGCGACGGCCAGGGCGATGCCGACATAGGCGATCACCCCGATCAGGGCGACGCCCCCTTCCCTGCGCTTGGAGCGGAGGTAACGGCCCGCGACCATGCGCTCCCAGCGGCTGAAGGGACCAGCGGGGCGAAGCTCGAAGGGCCGGGGATCGGAGGACGCGGAGGCTGCGGGATCGGGCATGGGCTCGGGCTTGCGGCGAATGCGTCCGCTATGCCCCGGTTCGCGGGCGAAAAGAAGGCCGCCCGGGAGCGGGGCGGCCTTCTCCATCTCGGGGAACGCTCCGGCCTTGGCCGGCGGGGTCAGGAGAGCGCCGCGTCCTGGGCCTGTCATGCGGTATCGGTCTTGCCGGCCCGACCCATGGGAAGGCGCCCGCCTTGTGGGCGGAACCCCGGCCCGGGCGCCCGGTGAATGGGCGTCCTGCAGGCTCAGCCCAGGCGGCGCAGGGGCGTCAGGGGGATGACCTCGAAGTGCAGGAGCAGGAAGAAGACCACGAACACCACGGCCGAGATCACCGTGGTCAGCAGGAACTTCTCCTTGAGTCGCGGATTGACCGGCGAGGCGGGATCCCCGCCGCCGGGCGGCTTGATGCCCGCCTCCGCATGCGACTTGGCCCCCAGCGGAAGAACGGCGAACAGGACCGTCCACCAGAGGGTCAGGTAGATGGCGATGGCCGTGAAGGGGCTCATGGGTGAGCGCCCTTGGGGGTTTCCATCAGCTCGACCAGGACGCCGCCCATGTTCTTGGGATGGACGAAGATCACCGGCGTGCCGTGGGCCCCGATGCGCGGGACGCCATTGTTCAGGACCGTGGCGCCCTTGGCGGCCATGTCGTCCCGGGCGGCGAGGATGTCGTCGACCTCGAAGCAGACATGATGCTGTCCGCCCGAAGGGTTCTTCGCCAGGAACCCATGCAGGGGAGAGGCCTCGCCCAGGGGCTCGATCAGTTCGATCTGGCTGTTGGGCAGGTCGACGAAGCAGACATTGACGCCCTGCTCCGGCATCGCCTTGACCGCCGAGATCTGCGTGGCGCCGAGGACGTCGCGATAGAGCTTCACGGACTCGGCGATGGAGGGGGTGGCGACCCCGACGTGGTTCAGTCTTCCGATCATGCGGGATGCATACAACGGCGGCGGGCCGGCGTCATCCATGACCCGGGGTCACTGGGTGAAGAGGGCCGCCCCGCCGTCCCTCAGGTGGCTGCGCGCCGCCGCAGGCTCGAACACCGCCCCCGCGGCGAGCAGGGCCTCGATCCGGTTGGCGTCGAGGCCGAATTCGGCGAGGACCTGCCGGGTGTGCTCCCCGGCGTCCGGGACCGGGAAACGGAACCCTCCGGGGGTGCGTGAGAAGTCGGCATAGCTGCGCACGCCCACCGCCTCGCCGAGGCGGCCATGCCGCCAGGCCTCGAAGACCCGGTTCTCCGCCAGCCATCCGTCCTCGTACGCCTCATAGCCACGGACGCACGGGGCGCAGGGAACCCCGGCCTGTCCCAGGCGCGCCAGGGCGTCATCCCGCGACAGCTGCGCCAGCGTCTCGGCGAGACGTCTGGCGAGGAAACCTTCCGGCTCGGCGCAGAGGGCTTCCCGGGGATCGGCGTCGAGGCCAAGGGCGCCAAGAAGGGCGCCGGCCTCCTCGACCGTCTCGGCCGCGAGCGCGATCCATCCGTCGCGGCATTCGTAGTATCGCTGCGCCGCGCTCAGACCCAGGCAATCGACGCCGCCCGACGGCGCCGCCGGCCGGCCCGGATAGTCGACCACCTCGCCCAGCTGGAAGGTCAGGCTCTGGGCCAGAAGGCTGGTGATGACCTCCTGCCCCTCCCCTGTCCGCCGGCGGGCGTTGAGGGCCGAGATGATGCCGAAGGCGACGACGCCGGCCGTGGCTACGTCGTTGACGGCGATGGTGTGCAGGACCGGCTCGGCCGCCCCTCCCTGGGCCGCCATCATGCCGCCCTCGGCCTGGAGGAGGGGATCGAAGCCCGGCAGGGGCGCGCGGGGCCCGGCGTCGCCGTAGGCGTTGACCGAGCAGCTGATGATCCGCGGATTGACCTGCCGCAGGGCCTCGTAGTCGACGCCGAGGCGCTTGCGCACGCCGAAGCGGTAGTTGTCGAGGACCACGTCGGACTGGCGGACGAGGTCGAGGAACATGTCCTTCGCACCCGGTTGCTTGAGGTCGAGCCCCAGTCCGCGCTTGCCCCGGTTGCAGGCCAGGAAGGGGCCGCCGTCAGAGCGGAAGGGATCCCCCTCTGGCGACTCGATCTTGATGACCTCCGCGCCCAGGTTGGCCAGGACCGCCCCGGCCAGGGCGCCGGCGATGACCGAGCCCATGTCGAGGACCTTCACGCCCTCCAGGGGCCTGCGGGAGCCCTCCCCCTGCGCCGCAAGGGCAGGCGCCGTCCAGGCGGGCAAGACGCCGGCCGCTGGCAGGGCGCGGATCGAGGCCGGAGTGGCGGAAAGCCGGGCCGGCGGGCCGGGCATGGCCACCCTGCCCCGGACGGGATCGTCAAACTCGAGCCTGAGCCCGGCGTGACGGACGGCCTCGCCGGCGAACCAGGCCTTGCGGTCCCCTACCGGGGCGCAGGGCACCCCGGCCTCCCCGAGGAGGCCCAGCCAGTGGCGTCTCGGCTGGCTGAGGAAGACCTCTTCCAGCACCTCGAGGGCGAGGCCCGGATTGAGCAACAGGGTCTCCCAGTGCGCGCCGAGGCCCAGGGCGTCGATGGCCTTACGGAAGAAGGGCATGAAGAGGGTGGCCATGAAGAACCACTCGCCATCCCCGCACCGGTAGAGGCGATAGCTGGGCGAGGCGCCCTGGGGCGCGCCGCGCGGCAGGCGGGGCTGGTCGAGAACCATGACCACGCCGCCCACCTCCGACACCCCATGCAGGCCGCTGACCGTCACCGCCTGGCCCTGCCCCGAGGCGCCGCGCTCATAGAGGGCGGCCCCCATGGCGCCTGCCGCCATCACCGCCTGGCCATACCAGCCGAGGGGAAGGATGAGGTGAACGGGGCTGTCGCCGTAGGCGCCCTGGCGGAAGGCGATACCCGACACCGCCGCCAGAAGGCTGTGGCGGGGCGGCAGCCGGCTCCAGCGCCCCTGGGTCCCGTAGGGCGGCATCCAGACGTGGATCAGGTGCGGCGCGCCCTCGCGCAGGCTGGCGGCGTCCAAGCCGAGCGCCTCGAGGTCGCCGGGCGGATGGTCGAAAACCGCGATGTCGGCGGCCCGCGCAAGGTCCCGCGCCCGCGCCAGGTCCGCGGGGTCCGAAAGGTCCAGGGTCACGACGGTCTTGTTCCGGTTCCAGGCGGGATAGCCGGGATGGTCCTTCAACCGGTCGCCTCCAGGCGGCTCGATCTTGACCACCTCGGCCTCGAAGTCGCCCAACAGCATGCAGGCCATCGGCCCGGCCACGCCCTGCGTGAAATCGGCGATCCGAACGCCCATGTAGGCCGACATGCCCCGCCCCCCGTCTTGTTCTTGCGACGAGCGTCGGCGAAACCGGGTCGGCTGGCAAGGCCAGCGTCGGGTCAGAGCCTCAGGAGGGTGGCCTGGACGACGGGACGGCGGCCCCAGATGCGCTGGGCGGCCTTCTTCAGGGCGCGGGACATGGCGGCCTCGACCTCGCCGTCGATCTCGCGCTGGTCGCCGTCGAGGCGGCGCACGGCGGCCTCCGCAGCATCGGCCAGGTCATCCAGCAGGTCCTCAAGGGGACGCTCCGGATCCCCGGGCAGGCCGACGGCGCGGACCTGGGGACCCGAGGCGATGCGGCCCCGGCCATCCAGGGCCAGGGCGACATGGAGCACGCCGCTGGAGGCCGCATGACGGCGCTCGCGCAGGGGCTCTCCGTCCTCGGGCGTCATGAAGCCGGCATCGAGATGGATCCGGCCGGCGGGAACCTCGTCGATCACCGCGGCTCGGCCCGGCGCCAGGCGGACCATGTCGCCGTTCCGGGGCGCGACGGTCTGGGGCACCTGGAGGTCGCGCGCGAAGGCGGCGTGCTCCAGCAGGTGCCGGCGCTCGCCATGGGTGGGCACGGCGATCTTCGGCCGGGCCCAGGCGTACATGTCGGCCAGCTCGTCACGGCAGGGATGACCCGAGACATGGATGCCGGGATGCTCGTGATCGGTGATCAGGCGCACCCCCCGCTCGGCGAGGCGGTCCTGCATGTTGCGGATGGCGATATCGTTGCCGGGGATGACCCGGCTGGAGAAGATCACGCTGTCCCCGGCGCCAAGGCGAATGTGCGGATGTGAGCCGTCGGCGATCCGCGAGAGGGCGGCGCGGGGCTCGCCCTGGCTGCCGGTGCACAGCAGGAGCACCTGGTCCGGCGGCATATGGGAAGCCTGGGCCTCGGAGATGAAGCCCTGGGAGTCCACGTCCATGCCCACGTGCCGGGCGGCGGCGGCCATACGGATCATGGACCGGCCCACCAGGCAGATCTTCCGTCCGGCGGCGCGGCCGGCGTGGATCGCGGTCTCCATCCGGGCGACGTTGGAGGCGAAGCAGGCGACGGCCACCCGCCCGGTCTGGGCGGCGATGACCTTGACGAGTTCCTCGCGGACATCGGCCTCGGATCCCGCCCGCCCGTCGACGAAGACGTTAGTGGAGTCGCAGACCATGGCGAGGACGCCCTCGTCACCGAGCGTCCTCAGGGTCGCGGCGTCGGTGACCTCCCCCAGCAGGGGCGCCGGGTCGATCTTCCAGTCCCCGGTGTGAAGGACAACCCCCAGGGGGGTGCGGATCACCAAGCCGTTGGGCTCGGGAATGGAGTGGGTCAGGGTGACCATCTCCACGTCGAAGGGACCCAGGACGATCCGCCCGCCAAGGGGCACGACGTTGAGCTCGACCTCATCCTCCAGGTTCCGCTCGCGCAGCTTCTCCCGCAGCAGGAAGGCCGTGAAGGGAGTGGCGTAGAGGGGCGCACGAAGGCGGGGCCAGAGCCAGGCCACGGCCCCGATGTGGTCCTCGTGGGCATGGGTCAGGACGATGCCGAGGATGTCGTCGGCATGCTCCTCGATGAAGGCCGGATCCGGGAGGATCACGTCCACCCCGGGGGTGTCCTGTCCGCCGAAGGTGACGCCGAGGTCGGCGACGATCCAGCGCCTCCGGTCCGGCGGGCCGTAGCCGTAGAGGTTGAAGTTCATGCCGATCTCGCCCGACCCGCCCAGGGGCAGGAAGACAAGCTCGTCGTCAGGACGCGGACCGGCCAACTAGAGGCTCCCCGAATTGCGGCGATGGATCTCCAGCATGCCACGGATGGTCAGGTCGGAGTCGAAATGGTCGATGGCGGCCGTCGCGCCATGGAAGAGCGAGGCCACGCCGCCCGTCGCGACAACCGTCATGGGACGGCCCCACTCGGCCTTGATGCGGGCGATGAGCCCTTCGATCAGGGCGATGTAGCCCCAGAAGACACCGGCCTGCATGGCGCCCACCGTATCCCGCCCGATGGCCCGCTCGGGCCGGCGGATAGCCACCCGGGGCAGCTTGGCGGCGGCGGCGTGCAGAGCCTCCATGGACAGGTTGATGCCCGGCGCGATCACCCCGCCCTCGAACCCGCCGTCGGCGGCGATCACGTCAAAGGTGGTGGCGGTTCCGGAGTCGATGACGATCAGATCGCCGGGATAGACGGCATGGGCGCCGATCGCGTTGACCAGCCGGTCAGCGCCGGCCTCGGACGGCTTTTCCAGCCGGACAGGGATGCCAAGATCGACATTCTCGCCGATCACCAGGGGCTCCACCTTGAGGTAGCGGCGGGCCAGGTTGCGGAGGTTGAAGATCGACTGGGGCACCACGCTGGAAATGATGCAGGCGTCCAGCATCTCGAACTTCAGGTCGGCCATGGCCAGCAGCTGGTAGAGCCAGACGGCGTATTCATCCCCCGTCCGCGTGGACTGGGTGGCGGTGCGCCACTGGGCGATCCAGTCCTTCCCGTCATGGACGGCGAAGAGGGTGTTGGTGTTGCCCTGCTCGATCGCCAGCAGCATCAGCTTTCTCCGAAAAAGACGTCGCCGGCCGTGATCCGGACGGCATCGCCTGTCTCGAGGCGCAGCCGCAGGGCGCCGTCGGCCTCCAGAGCCTCGGCGGCGCCAGAAAGGGTCCGGTCCGGGAGACGCGCCGTGCAGGGCCCGCCAAGACCCTCGGCAAGCCGGGTCCAGGCCTCGCCGACAGGAGGAAAGCCCTCGCGGGTCCAGATCTGCCGCCAGGCCTCGAAGCGCATGGCCAGGGACGCCAGGAAGTCGCCCGGTGGGAGCGTTCCAAAGCCGGGAAAGTCCGCCAGGGCCGCAGCGGGGCGCTCGACCTGGTCGCGGGGCGGGGCGACGGCGAGGTTTACCCCGACGCCCACCGCCAGCCAGAGCCCTCCGCCGGGACGGGCGCCGGACTCCACGAGGATCCCCGCGACCTTGCCGCCGGCGGCGTAGAGGTCATTGGGCCAGCGCAGGCGGGCGACCTCAGCCCCAACCCGGGCGTTCACGGTCTCGCAGAGGGCCACGGCGGCGACGAAGGAGACCTGGGCCGCCTCGGCCGGCGGCAGGTCGAGGGGGGTCAGGAGGGTGGCCGCAAGATTGCCGCCGCCGCCCCTCCAGGGACGCCCGCGTCGACCGCGCCCCGCCGTCTGCTCCAGGGCGTGGATCCAGACCGGACCGAAGTCGCCCGCCTCTGCCCGACGCCGGGCCTCGGCGTTGGTCGAGTCGAGGACGGCGTGGCTCTCGATGGGCGGAACGCTCACCTAGCCCAGGCCAAGGGCGGCGGCGGCCGCCTTTGCGTAACGGTCGATGAAGGGCATCAGGGCCAGCACCAGCGGGAAGGTGAAGGCCGCGGCGCCGACCGCAATGGCGCCGGCCTCGACCGGCGGACGGTCGGTCTGGCCGGGGGCCGGGTCGAACCACATCACCTTGACGAGGCGCAGGTAGTAGAAGGCAGCGATCACGCTGCCGACCAGGGCGGCCACGGCCGACCAGAGCAGGATGGGATCGCCGGCGTTCACCGCCGCCATGAAGACGTAGTACTTCCCCCAGAACCCGGCGAAGGGCGGCAGGCCCAGGCCGGACAGGGCGAAGACCGTCAGGGCGAGGCTGAGCCAGGGCCGCTGCTGGAAGAGCCCCGCCATGTCGTCGAGGGTCTCGAGGGGGCGGCCGTTGCGCGACAGGGCCGACAGGCAGGCGAACAAGCCGATCACCGCCACGGTGTAGAGGGCCATGAAGACCAGCATGGCCTGCACGCCCTGGGCGGTTCCCGCCGCAAGGCCGAGCACGGCGTAGCCGACATTGGCGATGGAGGAATAGGCCCAGAGGCGCTTGAGGTTGGTCTGGGCCAGGCCCGCCAGGGCGCCGACGGCCACCGAGGCCAGGGCGATGAGGATCAGGACCTGGCGCCACTGCGGGATGGCCTCGGGGAAGGCCTCGGCCAGGACCCGGGCGAAGAGCAGCATTGCCGCCAGCTTGGGCGCGCCAGCGAAGAAGGCCACCACCGGGGTCGGGGCGCCCTCGTAGACGTCCGGCGTCCACATGTGGAAGGGGGCGGCGGAGACCTTGAAGGCCAGGCCGCAGATCATGAAGACCAGCCCGAACAGGACGCCCGTCCCGGCCTCGCCCTTCACCGCCGCGGCGATATCGGCGAAGCCGATGGCGCCGGCGAAGCCGTAGACCAGGGAAGCGCCGTAGAGCAGGAGGCCCGAGGACAGGGCGCCGAGCACGAAGTACTTGAGGCCCGCCTCTGAGGCCTTGGCGTCGTCGCGCTGCAGGGCGGCCAGGACGTAGAGGGCCAGGGACTGGAGCTCCACGCCGATGTAGAGGCTGAGGAGGTCCCCTGCCCCGGCCATCATGCCCATGCCGAGCGCGGCGAGCAGGATCAGGACCGGGAACTCGAAATGGCGGATGCCGCGCCGCTCGAACCAGCCCTGTCCAAGGGGGATGGCGACCAGGCTGCCGAGGCAGATCACCACCTGGGCGAAGACCGAAGCGGCGTCAGCCGTGAGGGCGCCGGAGAAGGCCTGGCCCTGGGGGCCGGTCACCGCGGCGACCGCCGAGGCGGCCAGCGCCGCCATTGCTCCGTAACCGACGAGGCGTTCGGGTCGAGCCATGAAAGCGCCGGCGACCAGGAGGAAGAGCGCGGCGCCGGCGAGGATCAGCAGCGGCGTGGCGATGGCGAGGTCAGTGGCGAACATGGCGGTTTCCTTCGGCCTCCGTCAGTTTCCAACCGCAGTGCGGAAGGCGTCGAGAAGGCCGTCGACTGAACTGGCGGTGACGTTGAAGACGAGGCCCGGCTGGAAGCCCAGCCAGAGGGTGGCGATCACCAGGGGAACGAAGATCAGGATCTCGCGGAGGTCGACATCGGTGATGTCGGCGAGGGCCGGGTTGGTCATCTCGCCGAACACCACGCGCCGGTAAAGGGTCAGTGCGTAGACCGCCGACAGGATGACCCCGGTGGTCGCCGCGACCGCCGTCCAGGTGGAGCTGAAATAGACCCCGGTGAGGGTCATGATCTCGCCGACGAAGCCCGAGGTGCCCGGCAGGCCCACATTGCCCATGGTGAAGAGCAGGAAGATGGCGGCGTAGATGGGCATGCGCTTCACGAGGCCGCCGTAGAAGGCGATCTCGCGGGTGTGCATCCGGTCATAGACCACGCCGACGCAGAGGAAGAGCGCACCGGAGATGATCCCGTGGCTGAGCATCTGGAAGATCGCGCCCTGCACGCCGACGACGTCGAAGGAGAAGATGCCCATGGTCACGAAGCCCATGTGGGCCACCGAGGAATAGGCGATGAGCTTCTTGATGTCGGTCTGCCGGAAGGCCACCAGCGAGGTGTAGATGATGGCGATGGCCGACAGCGCGAAGACCAGGGGCGCGAAGGCCTCGGAGGCGTCCGGGAACATGGGCAGGCTGAAGCGCAGGAAGCCGTAGCCGCCCATCTTCAGGAGAATGCCGGCCAGGATGACCGAGCCGGCGGTCGGTGCCTCGACGTGGGCGTCGGGAAGCCATGTGTGGACCGGCCACATGGGCATCTTCACCGCGAAGGAGGCGAAGAAGGCCAGCCAGAGCCAGGTCTGCATCCAGGGCTCGAAGCGGAAGGTCATCAGGTCCGGGATGGAGCTGGTGCCCGAGGCCCCGATCATGGCCAGCACCGCCGCCAGCATCAGGACCGAGCCCAGCAGGGTGTAGAGGAAGAACTTGAAGGCCGCGTAGACCCGCCGCTTGCCGCCCCAGATGCCAATGATCAGGAACATGGGCGCGAGGCCGAACTCGAAGAAGACGTAGAAAAGCACCAGGTCGAGGGCGCAGAAGACGCCGATGACCAGGGCCTCGAGCAGCAGGAAGGCGACCATGTAGGAGGTCACCCGGTTCTCCACCGACTTCCAGGAGGCGGCGATGCACAGCGGGGTCAGGAAGGCGGTCAGGAGGACGAACAGGACCGAGATCCCGTCGACGCCCATCCGGTAGTGGAGCCCGGCGAACCAGGGGATGTCCTCCACGAACTGGAAGCCGCCGTTCGCATTGTCGAACCGCAGGGTCAGGAGGACGGACAGGCCCAGGGTGACCAGGCTGGTCCCGAAAGCGATCCAGCGCGCCAGCCCATCGCCCCGCGCAGAGGCCGGGCGGCCAGCCGTGAGGGCCAGGATCAGGGCGGCGCCCAGGACGGGCGAGAAGGTGATGAGGGAGAGGATGCCGGTCATTGTCTCGCCCTCCTCAAGCCCGCCAGGCCCAGAGGGCGAAGGTCAGGAGACCCGCTACCCCGAGCAGCATGACGAAGGCGTAGTGATACAGAAAGCCGGTCTGGAGCCGTCCCGTGCGGCGGCCCAGGGCGTAGGAGACCGCCGAGACGCCGTCCGGGCCGAGGCCGTCGATGATCTTCTGGTCCCCGACCTTCCAGAACAGGTCGCCCAGGAGCTTGGCCGCACGGACGAAGGTGGCCTGGTAGAGCTCGTCGAAGAACCACTTGTTGTAGAGGAAGGACCAGACAGGCCCGCGCCGAGCGGCGATCCGCGCGCCCATGCCCTCGCGGGCGATATAGACGTACCAGGCGACGGCGAAGCCGATGGCCGAGACCACCAGGGGCGCCCAGAGGACCCAGGCGGGGGCGTGGTGGGCGTGCTCGAGCACCTTGTTGGCCGGGGCGTTGTAGATGGCGCCGCGCCAGAAGGCGTCCCGGCCCTCGCCGACGAACTTCTCGACGAAGACGTAGCCCGCGCCGATGGCGCCAAGCGACAAGAGCAGGATGGGCGCCAACATGGAGGCCGGGCTCTCGTGCGGGGTATGCGCCCCGTGGCCATGTCCGTGGTCGTCGTGGGCGTGAGCGTGGCCATGGTCGTCCTGCGCGTGGGCATGGGCGTCGGCATGATCGTCGTGGCCATGCGCGCCCTCCCCGGCCCACTTCGGGGTCCCGTGGAAGGTCATGAAGGCCAGGCGCCAGGAATAGAACGCCGTCAGGCCGGCGGCGATCAGGCTGACCATGAAGGCGAAGGCCGCCACACCGCCGTGCGAGGACGCCGCCGCCCAGGCCGACTCGATGATGGTGTCCTTCGAGTAGAAGCCGGCGAGGCCCAGGTGCAGGCTGGGAATGCCGAAGCCGGTGATGGCCAGGGTGCCGATGGTCATGACCGCGTAGGTCACCGGGAGGTAACGCCAGAGGCCGCCCATACGCCGCATGTCCTGCTCGTGGTGCATGCCGTGGATCACCGAGCCGGCGCCCAGGAACAGCAGCGCCTTGAAGAAGGCGTGCGTGAAGAGGTGGAACATCGCCGCCTGGTAGGCGCCCACGCCGGCGGCGAAGAACATGTAGCCGAGCTGGGAACAGGTCGAATAGGCGATGACCCGCTTGATGTCGTTCTGGGCGAGACCCACCGTGGCGGCGAACAGGGCCGTGACGGCGCCGATCAGGGTGACGATGTCCCGGGCCACCGGGGCGGCCTCGAACATGGGCGACAAGAGGCAGACCATGTAGACGCCGGCCGTCACCATGGTGGCGGCGTGGATCAGGGCCGAGACGGGGGTCGGGCCCTCCATGGCGTCGGGCAGCCAGGTGTGCAGGAAGAACTGCGCCGACTTGCCCATGGCCCCGATGAAGAGGAGGCCCGCGGCGAGGTCCACCGCTGACCAGTCGTAGCCGATGAAGCGCCACTTGGACCCGGCGATCTCGTCAATGTGCGAGAAGACCTCGGCGAACTGGATCGAGCCAAACATCCAGAAGACGGTCATGATGCCGAGGGCGAAGCCGAAGTCGCCGACCCGGTTCACCACGAAGGCCTTGATGGAGGCGGCGTTTGCGCTGTCCTTGTGGTGCCAGAAACCGATCAGGAGGTAGGAGGCGAGGCCCACGCCCTCCCAACCGAAGAACAGCTGCATGAAGTCGGCGGCGGTCACCAGGGCCAGCATGGCGAAGGTGAACAGGGACAGGTAGGCGAAGAAGCGCGGCCGGGAGGGATCCTCAGCCATGTAGCCCCAGCTGTAGATGTGCACGAGGGCCGAGACGCTGGTCACCACCACCAGCATGACGGCGGACAGGCCGTCGAGGCGGATGGCCCAGTTGGAGATGAACTCGCCCACATGGATGAAGGGGGCGATCGTCAGGGTGAAGGGCTGGAGCCCGCCCCAGGTCCACTGGGCGAAGACCACCCAGGACAGGACGGCGGACAGGACCAGGAGGCCCGTGGTCACCGCCTGGGAGGCCAGGGCCCCAAGGCGGGAGCCGAAGAGGCCGGCGATGAGGGCTCCGGCCAGCGGGCCGAAGACGATCAGGGGAAGAAGGGCTTGCGCAGTCATCTCGGGAAATCAGCCCTTCATCACGGAGGCGTCGTCCACGGCGATGTCCCCGCGGTTTCGGAAGAAGGTCACCAGGATGGCCAGGCCCACGGCGGCCTCGGCCGCCGCCACGGTCAGGATGAACATGGCGTAGATCTGGCCGACGGCGTTGTGCAGGAAGGCCGAGAAGGCGACGAAATTGATGTTCACCGCCAGCAGGATGAGCTCGATCGACATCAGGATGACGATGATGTTCTTCCGGTTCACGAAGATCCCGAACACCCCGATGGTGAACAGGATGGCGGCGACCGCCAGGTAGTGGGACAGACCGATGATCATTCCTGGACCCCTTCACCCGGCTTGACCGAGACGACGCGCATGCCGGTGGCCGGCGTGCGGGCCACCTGGTCGGCGATGACCTGGCGCTTGACCCCGGGCTTGTGCCGGAGGGTCAGGACGATGGCCCCGATCATGGCCACCAGCAGGACCAGGCCCGCCGCCTGGAAGAAATAGACGTAGTCGGTGTAGAGCACCCGGCCGATGGCCTCGGCGTTCGGGGCGTCAGGCGTCGCGGCCAGGGGCCCCTGCGAGTCTCCGGCGGCGCCGCGGTTGGCGACCACGGCGGAGACCGCCACCATCTCGAAGGCCAGTATGCCGGCGACGGCCGCCCCGAGGGGCATGGACCGCGCGAAGCCCTGGCGCAGGGCGGCGAAGTCCACGTCCAGCATCATGACGACGAACAGAAAGAGGACGGCGACCGCGCCGACGTAGACGACCACCAGCAGCATGGCCAGGAACTCCGCCCCCATGAGGACGAACAGGCCCGCCGCCGAGAAGAAGGCGAGGATTAGGAAGAGGACGGAGTGCACGGGGTTGCGGGCCGAGACCACGCCGAACCCCGCCGCGATCGTCACCGCCGCCAGCAGATAGAATGCGATTGCCTGCAAGGCCACCGGGTTCAGCCCCTCTTCTTGGACCACCGGGCTCCCGGAAGGGAGGCGGCGGGGTTTCAGTGCGTTCGGAATCGCCGCCCGGGTCTACCGGTAGGGCGCGTCCAGTTCCAGATTCTTGGCGATCTCCCGCTCCCAACGGTCCCCGTTATCGAGCAGGCGTTCCTTGTCGTAGTAGAGCTCCTCGCGGGTCTCGACCGCGAATTCGATGTTCGGACCCTCGACGATGGCGTCCACCGGGCAGGCCTCCTGGCACAGGCCGCAGTAGATGCACTTGACCATGTCGATGTCGTAGCGGGTCGTCCGGCGGCTGCCGTCCTCGCGCGGTTCGGCCTCGATGGTGATGGCCTGGGCGGGGCAGATGGCCTCGCACAGCTTGCAGGCGATGCAGCGCTCCTCGCCGCTGGGATAGCGCCGCAGGGCGTGCTCGCCGCGGAAGCGCGGCGACTGTGGGCCGCGCTCGTAAGGATAGATCACGGTGGCCTTGGGGCGGACCATGTAGACCATGGCCATGCCGAAGGCGCCGATGAAGTCCGAAAGGGCCGCGCCCCGGATGGCCTGGGAAATGCGATTCAGCATGACGTCCTACTTTCCCCTGCACTCGTAGCCGGACAGACGCCGGTCGTTCCCGCCCGGCTTCAGGGCCAGGTCCTTGCCTTCGGCCGTGCACCGTTCGCGCATCTGGCGAAGGGAGTCATAGTTCGCCACGTCCCCGTCGGGAGCGGCGCCGGGCGTCGCGCAGCCCGCCAGGAGCAGAACCGCCGCCAAACCGAGGAAGGAAGGCCGGAAGGGTTTCATGCGCCGGGATGCCCCAGGACGCGCCAGCCGGCGACCAGCACCACGGCGACTAGGGAGATGGGCAGGAAGACCTTCCAGCCCAGCCGCATCAGCTGGTCGTAGCGGTAACGGGGCACGATGGCCTTCACCATGGCGAACAGGAAGAAGAAGAAAATGATCTTCAGGAACAGCCACATGAAGCCATAGAAGCTCTGGGCCGTGGGCGACCACTCGCGCACGAATGCCAGGTCCACCGGCGCCTGCCATCCCCCGAAGAAGAGGATGGAGATCATGGCGCACATGAGGACGATGTTGGCCAGTTCGCCGATCATGAAGAGCAGGAAGGGCGAGGACGAGTACTCGACCTGGTAGCCGGCCACGAGCTCGGACTCCGCCTCGGGCAGGTCGAAGGGCGGCCGGTTGGTCTCGGCCAGGGCCGAGATGAAGAAGATCACCGACATCGGGATCATGATGATGGCGATGGGGAGGTTCTGCAGGCCGCCGCCGAACACGTTCCAGTTCCAGAAGCCGCCCGCCTGCTTCTCGACGATCTGGGTCAGGTTCATCGTGCCGGCCAGCAGGATGACCGTGATGATCACGAAACCGATGGAAACCTCGTAGGACACCATCTGCGCCGCGGACCGCAGGCTGCCCAGGAAGGGGTACTTCGAGTTCGAAGCCCAGCCCCCCATGATGATGCCGTAGACGCCCAGGGAGGAGATGGCGAAGAGGTAGAGGACCCCGACATTGATGTCCGACACCACCCAGCCCGGCGCCAGGGGGATGACCGCCCAGCCCACCAGGGCCAGGGCGAAGGTCAGGACCGGCGCCAGGAGGAAGACGAACTTGTCCGCCCCGTCGGGGATGACGATTTCCTTCAGGATGAACTTGATCAGGTCGGCGAAGGACTGGAGCAGGCCGAATGGCCCGACGACGTTCGGGCCCTTTCGCATCTGGACACCGGCCCAGATCTTGCGGTCGCCGTACATGAAGAAGGCCAGCGACATCAGAAGCCACCCGAGGACGGCCAGGATCTGGAGGAAGGTGATCAGGGTCCAGCCGCCCGGCGTGGCCCAGAAGGATTGCGCCGCGTCCATGCCCTACTCCGCCGCCAGTTTCGCCGGGCCCGCCGCCAGGGCGGCGCACTCGGCCATGGTCACGCTGGCGCGCGCGACCGGATTGGTGAGATGGAAGGCCTTCACGGCGCTGGCGAGCGGCGCATTGCCGAGGTCACCCTGCGCGCCGATGGCCGACAGGTAAGCCTGGCCGCGGGGCGCCCAGTCGATCTGGCCGAAGGTGGGGTGCTCGGCGAAGAGCCGTGCCCGAAGCTGGTCGAGGCTGTCGTAAGGCAGGGTCTTGCCAAGGCGCTCGGACAGGGCGCGCAGGATGGTCCAGTCCTCGCGGGCCTCGCCCTTGGGGAAGACCGCCCGCTGGCCCATCTGCACCCGGCCCTCGAGGTTGACGTAGAGCCCGTCCTTCTCGGTGTAGGCCGCGCCGGGCAGGATCAGGTCCGCCGCATGGGCGCCGGCGTCGCCGTGCGAGCCAAGATAGATGCGGAAGGCGTCGGAGGCCGACAGGTCGATCTCGTCCGCGCCAAGAAGGAAGAGCACGTCGAGCGCGCCCTTGGCCGTCATGGCGCGGGCGTCGAGGCCACCCTCCCCCGGCACGAAGCCCATGTCCAAGCCGCCGACCCGCGAGGCGGCGGTGTGAAGGACATTCCAGCTCATGCCAAAGGCCTTGGCGAGCTGGGCGGCGGCGTGGGCGACGGCGGCGCCGTTGGGCCCCGACAGGGCGCCGGCGCCGATGACCAGGGCGGGCGACTTCGCGCCCTTCAAGACCTTGGCGAAGCCCGATCGGGACTTGGCCAGGGCGGTCAGAGCCGCCGCCGTATCGCCGAGGTGCTCGTAGTCGTAGGTCAGGTCCGCAGCCTCGCCCACCAAGCCGACGGCGAGGTCGCCGGCAAGCCAGCGACGACGCAGGCGGGCGTTCAGAACCGGGGCTTCGAACCGGGGGTTGGTTCCGACGAGCAGGATCGCATCGGTCTCGTCGAGACCGGCGATCCCGGCGTTGAAGAGCCAGGATTCCCGGGGACCGGCGCCCAGGGCCATGCCGTCCTGACGGCAGTCGGTGTTGGCCGAGCCGAGGGCGCGGAAGAGATCGACGGTCGCCTTCATGGACTCTGCGTCCTGCAGGTCGCCGGCGATGGCGCCGATGCGATCCGGCTTTGCCTTGGAAAGGCGCTCAGCAGCCAGGGCCAGGGCCTCGGCCCAGGTCGCGGGACGCAGGCGGCCGTTCTCGCGGATGTAGGGAGAGTCCAGGCGCTGGCGGGACAGGCCGTCGACGGCGAAGCGGGTCTTGTCGGAGATCCACTCCTCGTTGACGTCCTCGTTGATGCGCGGAAGCACCCGCAGGACCGCTGGGCCGCGGCTGTCGACGCGGATGGCCGCGCCCATGGCGTCCATCACGTCGACGGTCTCGGTCTTCTTCAGCTCCCAGGGACGGGCGTTGAAGGCGTAGGGCTTGGAGGTCAGGGCGCCGACCGGGCAGAGGTCGATGACATTCCCCGAGAGCTCGGAGGTGACGGCGCTACCCAGATAGGTCGTGATTTCAACGTCTTCGCCGCGCGAGATGAGGCCGATCTCGGGCACGCCGGCGACTTCGGTGATGAAGCGCACGCAGCGGGTGCACTGGATGCACCGGGTCATGACCGTGTTGATGAGGGGGCCCATGGCCTTTTCCTCTACGGCCCGCTTGTTCAGCGCAAAGCGGCTGTCGTCGCGGCCATAGCCCATGGCCTGGTCCTGGAGGTCGCACTCGCCCCCCTGGTCGCAGATCGGACAGTCCAGGGGGTGGTTGATGAGGAGGAACTCCATCACCCCCTCGCGGGCCTTCTTCACCATCGGCGTGTTGGTGAAGATCTCCTGGTTGTCCGCGGCCGGAAGGGCGCATGAGGCCTGGGGCTTGGGGGGCCCAGGCTTCACCTCGACCAGGCACATCCGGCAGTTGCCAGCGATGGACAGGCGCTCGTGGTAGCAGAACCGCGGGATTTCCTCCCCGGCCAGTTCCGCCACCTGCAGGACCGTCATGCCGGGCTCGAACTCGACCTCGACGCCGTTGACCTTGGCTTTCGGCATCTCAGCTCACTCCGCGGCCTGCAGGGACGCGCCCTGCACGTGCGGGCGGCCCGCACGATAGTTGGTGATCCGCTCCTCCACCTCGTGGCGGAAATGGCGGAAGAGCCCCTGGATCGGCCAGGCGGCGGCGTCGCCGAGGCCGCATATGGTGTGGCCCTCGATCTGGCTGGCGACGTCGAGGAGCATGTCGATCTCCTTCATGTCCGCCTCGCCTGTGGCCATGCGCTCCATGACCCGCCACATCCAGCCCGTGCCCTCGCGGCAGGGCGTACACTGCCCGCAGCTCTCGTGCTTGTAGAAGTAGGACAGGCGGGCGATGGCGCGGACGATGTCGGTGGACTGGTCCATGACGATGACCGCCGCCGTGCCGAGGCCCGACTTCAGGGACGACAGGGAGTCGAAATCCATCAGGGCCGTCTCAGCCTCGTGCGCCGGGATCATCCGGACCGAGGACCCGCCGGGGATCACCGCCTTGAGGTTGCCCCAGCCCCCGCGGACGCCGCCGCAGTGATCCTCGAGCAGCTGCTTGAGGGGGATGGACATGGTCTCCTCGACCACGCAGGGCTGGTTCACGTGGCCGGAGATGGCCATGAGCTTGGTGCCGGTGTTGTTTGGACGGCCGAAGCCGGCGAACCACGAAGCGCCGCGGCGCAGGATGGTCCCCACAACCGAGATCGACTCGACGTTGTTGATCGTGGTCGGGCACCCGTAGATGCCGGCGCCCGCCGGGAAGGGCGGCTTCAGGCGCGGCTGGCCCTTCTTGCCCTCGAGGCTTTCCATGAGGGCGGTCTCGTCGCCGCAGATGTAGGCGCCGCCGCCGTGGGTGACGAAGAGGTCGAAGTCCCAGCCATGGACATTGCCCTTGCCGATCAGCTTGGCCTCGTAGGCCTGCTTGATCGCGGCTTCCAGGCGCTCGCGCTCGTGCACGTATTCGCCACGGATGTAGATGTAACAGGCGTGGGCGCGGATGGCGTAGCTGGCGATCAGGGCGCCCTCGATCAGCAGGTGCGGATCATTGCGCAGGATCTCGCGGTCCTTGCAGGTGCCCGGCTCGGACTCGTCGGCGTTGATGACCAGGTAGTGCGGACGCTCACCCTCGGACTTGGGCATGAAGGTCCACTTCAGGCCGGTGGAGAAGCCCGCCCCGCCACGGCCGCGCAGGCCCGAGGCCTTGACCTGGTCGCAGACCCACTCAGGGCTCTGTTCCAGGATCAGCCGGGTGCCGTTCCAGGCGCCGCGCCGCTTCGCTCCCTCAAGGCCCCAGTCGTGGAGGCCGTAGAGGTTGGTGAAGATCCGGTCCTTGTCTTCGAGAATGCCGACCACGATGCGCCCCTAAGCCTCCAGACCGATCCGGCTCACGCCGGCCGTCGAACCCCGCCCGATCACTGCGCCGCCTCCTTCGCCTTGCCGCGTTTCTTCGGCTCGGCGTTGGGGATGGACTTCAGCGCCTTGGCCGCCGAGCCGTCATAGAGGGACGGATCGGACAGGACCTTGGCCCCGCCCTCCGGAGCAGAACCCTGGCGGCCGATGACCGAACCCGGCGCCCGCGGCTTGCCGGCGATGAACTCGTCGAGGACCTGCTCGAAGGTCTCAGGCGTCAGGTCCTCGTAGTAATAGTCATTGATGGCGGCCATGGGCGCGTTCGAGCAGGCCCCAAGGCATTCCACCTCCTGCCAGGTCACCTTGCCGTCGGCGGACAGGTGGTCGCGGTCGCCGAACCGGCGCTGGCAGACGGCCTTCAGGTCATTGGCGCCCCGCAGCATGCAGGGGGTGGTGCCGCAGACCTGCACGAGGGCGTGGGAGCCCACGGGCTCCAGCATGAACATCGTATAGAAGGTGGCGATCTCGTAGACGCGGATCACCGGCATGCCGAGGGTTTCGGCCACCAGGCGGATCGAGGGCTCGGAAACCCAGCCCTGCTGCTTCTGGACCAGCCAGAGAAGCGGGATCACGGCGGACTGCTGGCGGCCTTCGGGGAACTTGGCGATCCACCACTTCACCTGCTTCAGGCTCTCGGCGCTGAAGGCGAAGCTGTCGGGCTGGTTGGCGGCTAGCCTGCGGACGCTCACGTAACCGGCCTCACTTGATGAAGTCGACGCGCACGATCCGCGCGTCCGAAACGGTGTAGATGGCGGCCACCTCGAAGGGATCGGCCCCCGGCGCGCGGAACACCCGCTCGTGGTCGATCACGTGATGGCCCACCACCATGCGGTTGAGCAGCTCGGCCCGGTTCTGCGGGAAGTCGGCGAAAACCTGGCGATACTTCTCGCGATAGGCGTCGATGCCCGAGATCGTGACGGCGCCGTTGAAGTCGGCGACCACCACGTCATCGGCGAAGGCCGCGCAGTGGGCGTCGAGGTCCTGGGCGTTGTAGGCCGTGAACTGGGCCTCGACGACGTCAAAGGGCGTGATGCAGACGGGTGCGCTCATCGGTCCACCTCGCCGAAAACGATGTCGAGGGAGCCGAGGATGGCCGAGACGTCGGCCAGCATGTGGCCCTGGCACATCCAGTCCATGGCGGACAGGTGGGAGAAGCCCGGCGCCCGGATCTTGCAGCGATAGGGCTTGTTGCCGCCATCGCTGACCAGGAAGACCCCGAACTCGCCCTTGGGCGCTTCGACGGCGACGTAGACCTCGCCGGCCGGAGTGTGCAGGCCCTCGGTGTAGAGCTTGAAGTGATGGATAAGCGCTTCCATCGAGCGCTTCATCTCGCCACGCCGGGGCGGGGCGTACTTGTTGTCCTCGGTCAGGACCGGGCCCGGCGTCTTGCGAAGGCGCTCCACGCACTGGAGCATGATCTTCACGCTCTCGCGCATCTCCTGCATGCGGCAGAGATAGCGATCGTAGCAGTCGCCATTGACGCCCAGCGGGATGTCGAAGTCGAGCTCGCTGTAGCACTCGTAGGGCTGGCTGCGGCGCAGGTCCCAGGCGATGCCCGAGCCCCGGACCATGACGCCCGAGAAGCCCCAGGCCATGGCCTCCTCACGGCTGACCACGCCGATGTCGACATTCCGCTGCTTGAAGATCCGGTTGCCCGTGATCAACTTGTCGATGTCGTTCAGCGGCCTGTGGAAGGCCTTAGCCCAGGCCTCGATGTCGTCGACCAGGGCGTCGGGCAGGTCCTGGTGGACACCGCCGGGACGGAAGAAGTTGGCGTGCAGGCGCGCGCCCGAGGCGCGCTCATAGAACACCATCAGCTTCTCGCGCTCCTCGAAGCCCCAGAGCGGGGGCGTCAGGGCGCCGACGTCCAAGGCCTGGGTCGTCACGTTCAGCAGGTGGTTGAGGACGCGGCCAATCTCGCAGAAGAGCACCCGGATCAGCTGGGCCCGGACCGGGACCTCGATGCCCGCGAGGCGCTCGATGGCGAGGCAGAAGGCGTGCTCCTGGTTCATCGGCGCGACGTAATCGAGCCGGTCGAAATAGGGCACGTTCTGGAGGTAGGTGCGGGCCTCCATCAGCTTCTCGGTGCCGCGGTGCAGGAGGCCGATGTGCGGGTCCACCCGCTCGACGACCTCGCCGTCCAGCTCGAGGACCAGGCGCAGCACGCCATGGGCCGCCGGATGCTGGGGCCCGAAGTTGATGTTGAACCTGCGGACGGGTGTTTCAGGAAGAACGGAGGCTTCCGGCAGGACCGAGCCCGCGGCGAGATCATCGGCCATCAGCGCGCCTCCCCCTTCTCGTCGCCGGGCAGGACGTACTGCGCGCCTTCCCAGGGCGAAAGGAAATCCCAGTTCCGGTACTCGACCGACTTCACGGGCTCGTAGACCACCCGCTTCAGCTCGTCGTCATATCGCAGCTCGACATAGCCGCTCATCGGGAAGTCCTTGCGCAGGGGATGCCCGTGGAAGCCGTAGTCGGTGAGGATGCGGCGCAGGTCCGGATGCCCGGAAAAGAAGACGCCGTACATGTCGAAGCACTCGCGCTCGAACCAGTTGGCGCAGGGATAGACGCCGGTCACGGAGGCCACGGCGGTGTCCTCGTCGGTCTGGACCCGGACCCGCATCCGGAGGTTCCGGGTGAAGGACAGGAGCTGGTAGACCACATCAAAGCGAAGGGCGCGGTCGGGGTGGTCGACGCCAGTCAGCTCGGTCAGCTGCTGGAAGCCGAAGCGGTCGCGAAGGAGAATCAGGACCTCTACGATCCGGCCGGCCGGAATCGCGAGGGTCAGCTCACCATAAGCCGTGGAGGCCTCAGCCCCCGCGCCCACAGCGGCGGCGATCTCGGCGCCCAGGGCCTGGAGGGTGTCTTCGGCGACGGGCCAGCTCATCTTTCGATCGTCCCCGTGCGGCGGATCTTCTTCTGCAGCTGCAGGACACCATAGACCAGGGCCTCGGCGGTGGGCGGGCAGCCGGGGACGTAGATGTCGACCGGGACGATCCGGTCGCAGCCGCGCACCACAGAATAGCTGAAATAGTAGTAGCCGCCGCCATTGGCGCAGGAGCCCATGGAGATCACGTAACGGGGCTCGGGCATCTGGTCGTAGACCTTGCGCAGGGCCGGGGCCATCTTGTTGCACAGGGTGCCGGCGACGATCATCACGTCGGACTGGCGCGGGCTGGCCCGGGGGGCGAAGCCGTAGCGCTCCAGGTCGTAGCGCGGCATGGAGGCGTGCATCATCTCCACGGCGCAGCAGGCCAGGCCGAAGGTCATCCACATCAGCGAGCCGGTGCGGGCCCAGGTGATCAGGTCATCGGCGGCCGCCGTGACAAAGCCCTTGTCGGCCAGCTGTTGGGAGACGCCGTCGAAATAGGGGTCGTGGACCTTGGGGTCGTAGCCCTCCACCGAGGACCGGGCGCCGGATCCGGCGGGAACGATCAGTCCCATTCCAGGGCCCCCTTCTTCCATTCGTAGATGAAGCCGACAGTCAGGACCCCGAGGAAGGTCATCATCGACCAGAAGGCGAAGACCGCCTGGTCGTACGGCAGCTTCATCAGCGAAACCGCCCAGGGGAAGAGGAAGGCCACTTCCAGGTCAAAGATGATGAACAGGATCGAGACCAGGTAGAACCGGACATCGAACTTCATCCGGGCGTCGTCGAAGGCGTTGAAGCCGCACTCGTAGGTCGAGAGCTTCTCCGGGTCCGGCGCTTTGGGCGCCAGGACGGCCGAGGCCAGAATGAACACGATCCCGATCGCCGAGGAAATCCCCAGGAAAATCACGATCGGAAGGTACTCGAGAAGAAAGGCGTCCATGGATTCCCCGCCAGAGTCGCGCGTCCTTCTAGACCAGCCTTGCGCCGGGTTCAAACCTCGGTTTGCCCCATTGCAAGGTCCAGCGCGGAAGCCGGGCGCAGGGCAGAAGACCCCAGAGTCCCTACCGTCCCGCTAACGTTCTCATGGACAGTTGACACGATTCCGGCCCGGACCTATCAGACGCCCCTCGCGCTGATGCGCGAACGAGTGCGGATGTAGCTCAGTTGGTTAGAGCGCCGGCCTGTCACGCCGGAGGTCGCGGGTTCGAGCCCCGTCATTCGCGCCACTCCCCCTCCCCCTCCCAAGGAAAAAGAGCGGCCCCGCCCTCAGCCCTGCCGCATGCCCTTCAGGGCCCGGGTCCAGCGCGCCAGTTCGTCGAGGGTGACCTTGGCCGCCAGGCTGTGCCCATCGTTGGGGACGAAGCCCTTCTCGGCGTCCAGGTGCTCGCCGACCATGGGAATGGCGACGCCCTCCACCAGGGGCATGATCTTGACCGTGGTCAGCATCTGCTTGGCCATCTGGACGGCGCGCACGCCGCCGGACTGGCCTCCATAGCTGACGAAGGCGGCGGGCTTCCCGTTCCACTCGGAGTACAGGTAATCCACCGCGTTCACGAAGGCCGGCGGCGGCATGAAGTTGTACTCGGGCATGACGAAGACGTAGGCGTCGGCGGACTCGACGCTGGCCGCCCAGGCCTTGGTGTAGTCGAACTGGTAGTTCCGCAGGCGCGGGTGCCAGGGTTCATTGAAGATCGGCAGGTTGAAGTCCGCCAGGTCGACCAGGGTCGCCTCGAAGTCGCCATGGGCCTCGGCCAGCCCCTGGAACCAGCGCGCGATGTGGGGTCCGACCCGGTTGGGGCGGGTCGAGCAGATGATCGTCTGAAGTTTCACGGAAACTCTCCTGGAGGACGGGGGCGGGCTCAGGCGACCGGTTCAGCCGCCTTCTCGATACGGAAGTCTCCCGGGTCGGGGGCCAGGGTCGCCCGCCAGTAGTCGACCAGGGCGAAGGGCCAGTTCTGGGTCACCCTGCCCTTCTCGTTCTTGTACCAGCTGGAGACCTGCGGCGCGCCCCAGGCCATCAGGCCGTTGGCGGCGTCGACCCGGGCGTTGAAGGCGTCGTGGACTTCGCGCTTGGGCTCCATGGCCCGGGCGCCGGTCTCAGCCAGCATCTTCAGGCAGCCGACGATGTAGCGGACGCTGCACTCCGAGAAGAAGATGATGGATCCGTTGACCACGATGTTGGTGTTCGGCCCGTAGATCATGAACAGGTTGGGGAAGCCCGGCGTGGTCATGCCCAGATAGGCCCGCGGGTCGCCGTCCCAGGTCGCATGAAGGTCGGCGGCGCCTCGGCCGCGGATCTTCATCGGCTCCAGGAACTTCGAGGCGTGGAAGCCCGTACCATAGATGATGACGTCGAAGTCACGGGCGGTTCCGTCGGCCGTGACGATGCCCGCCTCTGTGATCTCGGTAATCCCGTCGGTGACCAGTGAGACATTGTCTCGCTGCAGGGCCGCCATCCAGACGCCGTTGTCGAGGAGCGAGCGCTTGCCGCCCACCGGGTAGGTCGGGACCACCTTCTCAACCAGGTCCGGGCGGGTGGGCGCCTGGGCGGCGATGGCCGCGGCGATCATCTCGCGGAATTCGAGGTTGGCGGCGGAGACGGCCGTCTGCGGGCCGTTCCAGCCCGGATCAGCCTGGACCATGGGCAGGAGACCGTCGGTCACCATCCAGAACATCCAGAAGCGGTACCACTTGTCGTAGTAGGGCACGTGCTCCATCAGCCAGTTCATGCCGTCGGGCACGTCCTCGTGATAATGCGGCACGGGGAAGCCCCAGGGCGGGGTCCGCTGGATGATGGTGAGGCTGCCGACCTTGCCGGCGATCTCCGGCACGAACTGGTAGGCGCTGGCGCCGGTGCCGATCACCGCCACCCGCTTGCCGGTCAGGTCGACGTCATGGCGCCAGCGGGCCGAGTGGAAGGCGGGTCCGGCGAAGCGGTCGCGGCCCTTGATGTCGGGCATCCGGGGCCGGTTCAGCTGCCCCACGGCGGTAATGACGGCGTTGGCCTCGATGACCCGGCGCGCGCCGGCCCTGTCCTTGACGGTGACCTTCCACAGGGCCCGGGACTCGTCCCAGTCGAGGGTCTCGACCTCGGTCTCGAAGGCGATCTTGCCCCGCAGGTCGTAGCGGTCGGCGACGCCCCGGAAGTAGTCCAGCAGGATGGGCTGGGTGGAGAAGTGCTGGGGCCAGTGATGGTTGGGCTCGAAGCTGTAGGAATAGATGTGGTTGGAGGAGTCCACCCGGCAGCCGGGATAGGTGTTCTCGAACCAGGTGCCGCCCACGTCGGGGTTCTTGTCGACGATCTCGTAGCTGACACCGGCCTGGCTCAGGCGGATGCCGGTCAGCAGGCCCGACATGCCCGCGCCGATCACCAGGACGTGCATCCTGGCGGCGCTGTCCTTAAGGCGCGGGGAGTCCCAGACCGGCGTCTTGGTGTTGGTCTCACCCAGGCTCAGCTCGTCAACCAGGAAGTCGGCGTAACCCTCGGGGATCTCGGCCCCGGCCACAAAGCTCATCATGCGGCGAAGGGCGGCGGCGGAGGGCTGGTGGGTCCGGCCCCGCCCGTTGGTGAACCATTCGACCAGGGCGACCTTGGCCTCGGCCAGGAACTTCTGTTGTTCGGCCTCGGGCACGCCGGTGTCGCCCCGGGACAGGGGCACATAGGCCGGGGTCCACTCGGGCCGGAGCCAATGGTCCTGACCGGTCAGGTGCACCAGGGCCGCCTGCAGGGCCGGCTGGTGGGCGGCGGCGAGCGCCCTGTCTAGCTGGGTCAGGTCGATGTCGGACACGTTGTTTCCCCCGGGATCGCAATCCTGTTTGCGGCATGAAACCGCAGGCCGGCCCGGAAAGGAAGGGCGCCCCGACGTCAGCCGGCGGGGTGCAGCTTCACCCTCAGGGTCTCGTAGCCCTTTACGAAGCTGGAACGCACCCGATGCGGCTCCTCGAGCACCTCGACGAAGCTGAAGCGCTTGAGGATTTCCTCCCAGACGATCTTCAGCTGGAGCTCGGCCAGACGATTGCCCACGCAGCGGTGGATGCCGAAGCCGAAGGACAGGTGCTGGCGCGGGCGCTCGCGGTCAATGATGAAGGCGTCGGGGTTCTCAATCGCCCGCTCATCCCGGTTGCCCGAGACATACCACATGACGACCTTGTCGCCCTTGCGGATGGTCTTGCCGCCCAGTTCGATGTCCTGGAGCGCCGTGCGACGCATGTGGGCCAGGGGCGTCTGCCAGCGGATGATCTCCGGAACCATCGACTCGATCAGGCCGGGGTTGGCGCGCAGCTTGGCGTATTCCGCCGGATTCTGGTTCAGGGCCAGGACGCCGCCGGAAATCGAGTTCCGGGTGGTGTCGTTACCGCCGACGATCAGCAGGATGATGTTCCCCAGATACTCCTCGGGGGTCATGTTCTTGGTAGCGTCGCTGTGGGCCATCATCGAGACGAGGTCGCCGGCCGGCGGCTTGTTGATCCTCTCGTTCCAGAGGCCGGTGAAGACCTCCAGGCACTCCATCAGCTCGGCCTGCCGTTCCTCTTCGGTTTCCACCAGGCCGCCCGCATAGGGGATGGTGGTGGCCACGTCGGACCAGCGGGTCAGGCGGCGTCGCTCCTCGAAGGGGAAGTCGAACAGGGTCGCCAGCATCTGGGTGGTGAGCTCGACGGAGACCCGGTCCACCCAGTCGAAGGCCTCGCCGACCGGAAGGTTGTCGAGGATGCGGCAGGCCCGCTCCCGGATGATGGGCTCCATGGTCTTGAGGTTGCCGGGCGAGACGATGGGGCTGACGGCCTTGCGCTGCTCGTCGTGCCGGGGCGGGTCCATGGCGATGAAGCTGGGCCGGCGCAGGTCCGGCCGGGCGTCGCGGATGGTGATGCCGCCCAGGGCCGCCTCGGAGGAGAAGACGCCGTGGTTGGTGTCCACCGCCATGATGTCGTTGTAGCGGGTCACTGACCAGTAGGGCCCGAACTCGGAGTCCTTGCACCAGTGGACGGGGTCTTCGTTCCGAAGGCGCTCGAAGACCGGCCAGAAGGCATTGGACTTGAAGAGCTCCGGATCGCCGGGGTTGAGGTCCTCAAGCTTCAGGGCGTAGGCGCGGGCGCGCGCCTCATCCAGACTGATCGCACCATCGGCCATGGGGTTTCCTCCGCGTTCGGGGCTCCTTGAGCGCCCCTTGAGAGAAGCAGGAAAACCCAATCCGTCCAGCCCGGCAAGGGCGAGCTTCAGGCGCCGACCTGCGCCTCGGCTATGGCCTCGGCCAGATCTGCTGGCAGGGAGATGCCAGATGCGGCGGCGCAATCTTCCAGGTGACCCATGCGGGTCGTGCCGACCAGGGCGGCGGAAACGCCGTCGATCCCCAGAACCCAGGCCAGGGCGGCCTGGGCGCCGGTGATGTCGGTTCGCCCGTGAAGGAAGCGAAACCGCCGGCCGGCGGCCCTGTCGGCGCGGTGGTTCTTGAGGGCGCGGGCCAGGTACCAGGCGTCCCGCAGACGCAGATTGCGCCAGGTCTTCGGCGCCGTGTGACCCATGGCCAGGGGCATGCCGGCGAGGACGCCCTTGCCCGCCGCCGCCGCGCGCGCCGCGAGGGCGATCCGCTGGGGCCTCAGGACGTTGATGTCGACCATCACCGTATCGATCTCCGGCAGGGCCAGGGCCGCCTCGATCACGGCGGGATCGAAGCTGTTGACGCCCAGCCGCAGGAACAGCCCGCGATCCCGGAGGCGCTGCAGCCCCCCAAGGAAGTCCGGGGTCAGTTCCTGCGCGGAGGGGCCGTGCAGGTGAACAAGCGGCAGACTCTCCAGGCCGAGGCGGCGCCGGCTGCGCTCCAGGCTGGCCTCGATGGCGGTGAGCGACATGTCGCGGCGGACCCGCCCGCCTTCGAAGCGGGTGCCCGCCTTGGTGGCCACCACCAGGCCCGAGAAGTCTCGTCCCGCGAGCGCCCGGCCTAGGCGGCCCTCCGCCTGGCCCCGGGAGTAGGCAGGTCCGGTGTCGAACAGGGTGACGCCAAGGTCCAGGGCCCGGTGGACGATGTGCAGTGCCTCCGCCTCTGAAAAGGCCGGATGGCCCCAGAAGGACGCCGCCCCGAAGCCGATTTCCGAGACCTTCAGTCCCGTGCGGCCCAGCGGACGGGACTGCATGGCGTCTCTCCGGAAGTTGGTGGGCGGCGAGGGGTTCGAACCCCCGACCCCCTGGGTGTAAACCAGGTGCTCTGACCAGCTGAGCTAGCCGCCCGTCCGGCCGCAAGGGCCGTCGCCTCTTTAGCGCGCTTCACCGCGGCGGGAAATGCAGCCCGTCAGGATGGGGAACCCCGCTCAGTTGAGGGCGCGTCTTAGCCCCTCCCCGGCCCGGAACCGGACGGTGCGGGAAGCGGGCCTTCGGACCGCCTCACCGGTGCGGGGGTTGCGCGCCGGTCCGGCCGGACGGAAGGCCGCCGCGAAACTGCCAAAGCCGACCAGACGGACTTCCTGGCCCTCGGCAAGGGCGGACGTGACGGTGTCGAGGATGGAGTCCAGGGCGACCCGCACCTGGCTTGTAGAGAGCCCCGAGCCCTCAGAGACCGCTGCGACCAGCTCGGCCTTGTTCATGGCGTAACCCCCCCGGGCGTTGTTTCAAGCCTCGCCTCAAACAACGCTACGCCCGGGCGAAGCCACTGGACCGCATCATGCTCCGCCCCGGCGGCGTGTCAACGCAACCGGGGCGAAGTCGATGGGAAAGGTCGCCGGGAGACGAAGCCCTAGTGTGTCAGGACCTGATCGTCGCCGGCGTCGTCTGTGGGGCGAAGCAGCGGAGCCGGTTCGGTCCATTCGATGGGGGTCAGGGGGCTGACCAGGGCGTGACCCAGGACTTCGTCCACCGAACCGACCGGGATGATCTCCAGGCCCGCCTTCACGTTCTCGGGGATGTCCTGGAGATCCTTGACGTTCTCCTGGGGGATCAGGACCGTCTTCACGCCCGACCTGAGGGCCGCAAGGAGCTTTTCCTTGAGACCGCCGATGGGCAGGACCCGGCCGCGCAGGGTGACTTCGCCGGTCATGGCGATATCCCTGCGGATCGGGACCCCGGTCAGGACGGACACGATCGCCGTCGCCATGGCGACGCCGGCCGAGGGACCATCCTTGGGGGTCGCCCCCTCGGGAACGTGGATGGCCACGTCTGTCCGTTCGAACAGGGGCGGCTCGATCCCGAAGTGGGTCGCCCGGCTGCGCACGTAGGCGTGGGCCGCCTGGACCGACTCCTTCATCACGTCCTTGAGGTTGCCGGTGACCTGCATCCGGCCCTTGCCGGGCATGCGAACCGCCTCGATGGTCAGGATGTCGCCGCCGAAGTCGGTATAGGCTAGGCCCGTGATGATGCCGACCTGGTCCTCGCCGTCCATCTCGCCGTACTTGAAGCGACGGACGCCGGCGTACTCGGCCAGGCGCTCGCCGTCGACGAGGATCGGTCCGGTCTCCTCCCCCACCTTCCGGCGCATGAGGTCACGCACCGCCTTGCGGGCGAGGTTGCCGATCTCACGCTCCAGCGAGCGCACGCCCGCCTCGCGGGTGTAGTAGCGGATCAGGTCACGAATGGCGGTGTCCGGGAGTTCGAACTCCGCGGCGGTCAGGCCGTGATCCTTCATCTGCTTGGGCAGCAGGTGACGGCGGGCGATTTCGACCTTCTCGTCCTCGGTGTAGCCGGGGATCCGGATGATCTCCATGCGGTCCAGCAGGGGCTGGGGCATGTTGAGGCTGTTGGCCGTAGTGACGAACATGACCGGGCTGAGGTCGTAATCCACCTCGAGGTAGTGGTCGGCGAAGGTCGCGTTCTGGGCCGGGTCCAGCACCTCGAGCAGGGCCGAGGATGGATCGCCCCGCCAGTCGGCGCCCATCTTGTCGATCTCGTCGAGCAGGAAGAAGGCGTTAGTCGACTTGGCCTTCTTCATGGACTGGATGATCTTGCCCGGCATGGAGCCGATGTAGGTGCGCCGGTGTCCGCGGATCTCCGCCTCGTCGCGCACGCCGCCCAGGGAGACGCGGACGAACTCCCGCCCCGTGGCCTCGGCGATCGACTTGCCCAGCGAGGTCTTGCCCACGCCCGGAGGGCCGACCAGGCAGAGGATCGGGCCCTTGAGTGAGCCGGTGCGCGACTGGACGGCCAGGTATTCAAGGATGCGCTCCTTGACCTTCTCCAGCCCGAAGTGGTCGTGCTCGAGGACGGCCTCGGCCTTGTCCAGGTCGATGGGCTTGGACTTCGCCTTGCCCCACGGGATGGACAGCAGCCAGTCGAGATAGTTCCGCACGACCGTGGACTCGGCCGACATCGGGCTCATCGAGCGCAGCTTCTTCAGCTCGGCGTTGGCCTTGACCCGGGCTTCCTTGGACAGGCGGGTACGCTTGATGCGCTTTTCCAGTTCCGCCAGTTCGTCGCGCTCGGCGTCCTGCTCGCCCAGCTCGCGCTGGATCGCCTTCATCTGCTCGTTCAGGTAGTACTCGCGCTGGGTCTTCTCCATCTGCCGCTTCACGCGGTTGCGGATCTTCTTCTCGGTCTGCATGACCGAAATCTCGCCCTCCATCAGGGCGTAGACCTTCTCCAGGCGCTTGGAGACGCTGAAGATTTCCAGCAGCTCCTGCTTGTCGGCGATCCGGACATTCAGGTGCGAGGCGATGCGGTCGGCCAGCTCGCCGGGGTTCTCGATCCCCGGCAGGGCGGCCAGGGCCTCGGGCGGCACCTTCTTGTTCAGCTTCACATAGGTTTCGAACTGCTCGATCACAGCTCGGCTGAGGGCCTCGATCTCGGCCGAGGGCGCCGAGTCCTCAGTGACGAGGGCGACCTCGCCAGCGAACCACTCCGCCTCGTCGGTGAAGCGGACGATCCCGGCGCGGCCGCGTCCTTCGACCAGCACCTTCACGGTGCCATCAGGCAGGCGCAGGAGTTGCAGGATAGCGGCGACGACGCCGACTTCGAAGATGTCCGACTGACCGGGGTCGTCGTCGTCCTTGTTCTTCTGGGTAACGAGCAGGATTTCCCTCTGCTCGGATTTCATCGCTTCCTCGAGGGCCCGGACGGACTTCTCGCGGCCGACGAACAGCGGCACCGGCTGGTGCGGGAAGACGACGATGTCCCTCAGGGGGAGGATGGGAAGCGTGCGGGCTTCGGTCATGGTCACTTACTCCTTTCCGCCCCCCTCCTTTGAGCTGGGACGGCCTGGGTCCCCCTGCGACAATCGCCAGGGCGGACGCTCACTCCAAGATGTGGCGCGTTGCGGGGCGGGTTCAAGCCGCCGGCGGCAGACAGTCGTGGACAACCCCGAAAAACGAGGACCGCCGGGGGATCAGTTGAGCCGGGTGATCGCCGCGGCGCCGTTGTCGTAGCGGCAGGTGAAGGCGTAGGAGACCGCCTTGGGCCCGGCGTCCACCGAGGCGTACCCCTGCACGGTCCAGCCGCCGGAAGAGGCGGTGGTGGTGGTGATCCGGTCGATTCGGGGACGCTGGCCATAGGCCGCGACCCGACTGACGGCCTCGGACCGGCAGGCCTCGACGGCCACGCCCGAGCCGCCGGAGCCGGCCGAAGGGGTCGGAGGCGACGGCGCCTTTTCCTTGTCGGCGTTAGCCGCGGCGATCGCGCCCACGACCAGGCCGCCAAGGATGAGGCCGCCGATCAGGGCGCCGGTGTCGTCCTTCTTGTTGTTGTAGTTGTAGTCCGGATAGCCGTTGTTCGGGTACGACCCATAGCGGTCCTCGATCCGGAACCGGGCCCGGCATCCGCCGTCGACCCAGATGCCCCGGCGATCCCGGCCCCAGGTGGAGCCCTCGATGCACGAGCCCCGTCCGCCGGAATACTGCCGGTCGAGCCAGACCCGCCCGGACGAATAGACGGGGCACCAGTTGCGCCGGTAGTCATTGGACGAGCAGTTGACGTAGGAGTCCGCGCGCGCGGGCGCGGGAGGCGCCACGCCCGAGACAAGGGCGGTCGTGGCGGCGGCGAACATCAGGATCGGGCGCATGGAAGTCTCCTTGCACGGCGTGGACGGATTTACGCAGGTGGTTGTGCAGGCGGCAAGCTGAATGCAAGCTGACACAATGCTTTCGCGGAGGACGAGATGAAGAAGAATCTGGCCAGAATGGCCCTGGGATCCGCCCTCCTGGCGTCGTTTTCCGCCCCCGCAGCCGTCGCAGGCGGGCTGGAGGACGCCCTCGCCCGGGGCGCCCTGAGGGTCTGCACCGTCGAGGCGGCGCCCTTCGTCCTGCGGACGCCAGGCGACAAGCTGATCGGCCACGAGGTCGATGTCGCCGAACGGCTCGCCAGCGACCTGGGCCTCAGCCTCGACCTGCGGGTGGTCCCGGGAATCGCGGTGCTTGATCGCCTGAACGCAGGCGACTGCGACCTCGCCGTCTCGGCCCTGGCGATCGATCCGCCCCGGCTTCTCAAGGTCTGGATGACCAACCCCTACGCCGAATCGGACATCCGGATCGTCGCCAGCGCCAAGTCGCCCTTCCGCACCGACCAGCTCAACGCCGAGGATAATGTCGTCGGCGTCGTGACAGGCACCCTCGCGGCGGATGCCGCGCGGAGCCGGCTGCCGTCCGCCACCTTCCGCGAGTTCCCGGACCTGCTGGCCGCACAGCGCGCGCTGGACGACGGGGCGATCAACGCCCTGGCCTTCAAGGAGCCCGTGCCGACCCTGACGGTCGCCGCCGCCAAGCCCCAGCGCTACGCCGTCGGGGAGGGGCCGTCCCTGGCGCGGACGGCCGATGGCATGGCCGTGCGCAAGGGCGACATGAACCTGCTGAACTTCCTGAACGGCTGGATCTCGGCCCGGCGCAGGGACGGGTTCCTGGAGTCCACCAGCGCCTACTGGTTCACCCGGATCGACTGGATGGAGCGGCTCAAGCCGCCGGCCGCCCTGAAGTAATCAGGCCGCGCCGCCCTTGTCGCGGCGCTCGGCGTAGATCACCAGGGGCTGGGAGCGACCCTCGACCACCTCGGCGTTGACCACGACCTCCTCGACGCCTTCCCAGGTGGGGAGTTCGTACATGGTGTCGAGCAGGATCCCCTCGAGGATGGAGCGAAGGCCGCGGGCGCCGGTCTTGCGGGCGATGGCCTTGCGGGCCACCGACATCAGGGCGTCCTCGGTGAAGGTCAGGCCCACGTTCTCCATGTCGAACAGCCGCTGGTACTGCTTCACGAAGGCGTTCTTGGGCTCGGTGAGGATCTTCACCAGGGCCTTCTCGTCGAGGTCATCGAGGGTCGCCAGCACGGGCAGGCGGCCGATGAACTCGGGGATCAGGCCGAACTTGAGCAGGTCGTCGGGTTCGACCTGGCGGAAGATCTCGCCGGTGCGGCGGTCATCGGGGTCAGACACCCGGGCGCCGAAGCCGATGGAGGTCCCCTGCCCCCGGGCGGCGATGATCTTGTCGAGGCCTGCGAAGGCGCCGCCGCAGATGAACAGGATGTTGGTGGTGTCGACCTGCAGGAACTCCTGCTGGGGATGCTTGCGCCCGCCCTGCGGCGGAACAGAGGCGACCGTGCCTTCCATGATCTTCAGCAGGGCCTGCTGGACGCCCTCGCCCGACACGTCGCGGGTGATCGAGGGGTTGTCAGACTTGCGGCTGATCTTGTCGACCTCGTCAATGTAGACGATGCCCCGCTGGGCCCGTTCGACGTTGTAGTCCGCGGACTGCAGCAGCTTGAGGATGATGTTCTCGACGTCCTCGCCGACATAGCCCGCCTCGGTCAGCGTCGTCGCATCGGCGACGGTGAAGGGCACGTCGATGATTCTGGCCAGGGTCTGGGCCAGCAGGGTCTTGCCCGTGCCGGTGGGACCAATGAGCAGGATGTTGGCCTTGCCCAGCTCGACGTCATTGTTCTTCGAGGCGTGGTTCAGGCGCTTGTAGTGGTTGTGGACGGCGACCGAGAGCACCTTCTTGGCGTGGTCCTGGCCGATCACGTAGTCGTCGAGGACCTCGCGGATCTCCTTCGGAGTCGGCACGCCATCCTTTGATTTCACGAAGGAAATCTTGTGCTCTTCACGGATGATGTCCATGCAGAGCTCGACGCACTCGTCGCAGATGAAAACCGTCGGACCCGCAATCAGCTTGCGGACCTCATGCTGGCTCTTGCCGCAGAAAGAGCAATAGAGGGTGCTCTTGGAATCCCCGCCGGCGGCCTTGGTCATGCGTCTCTCACTCCTTCGGCGGGCGGCTTCGCGTCGCGCCGTCGAACCCCGGTTCGCCCATTAAGGCCTGATTCAGCCTACCGAAGCCGGGTTGTCGAAGTGTTGACAGTCCCCGATCCCGACGCCGACCACAAGCCTGCGGTCCCGTACACAGGGGCTATACCCCAAACCTGTGGCATTGTCGTCATGGGGCGAATCCGGGGATTCCGCTCCCTCGTTCATCCTGCAGAGGTCGAAATCCCGGACGTGCCGAAGCCCAAAGCCAGAGAGAAAGTCCAGGTCGACCTCGCGCCCGAGGACTTCCCCCAGGATCCCGCCCGCCCCGTGGGGGTGGTCGCCTTTGACTTCGACGGGACCCTGACGGTCCGGGACAGCTTCACCACCTTCCTCGCCTGGCGGGCTGGGGCGGCGGGGTGGGCCCGGGGCCTGGCCGCCCTGGCGCCCTCCGCTGGACGCTACCTCGTCAACCGCGATCGCGGGCTGCTCAAGGCGGCGACCGTTCGGCGTTTCCTGGCCGGGACGCCCCGCCAGGAGCTTGAAGCCCAGGCCCGGGCCTTTGCCGAAGCCCACGCCACGCGCCTCCTGAGACCGGACGCCCTGCGCTCCTGGCGCTACTGGCGCGCCCGGGGCGCAACCCTGGCGATTGTCACGGCCTCGCCCGAGATCCTGGTCGCTCCCTTCGCACGGGGGCTAGGCGCCGATCACCTTCTGGGAACACGGCTTGTCGAGGACGAAATGGGCCGGATCACGGGTGAACTGGACGGCGCCAACTGCCGTGGGCCCGAGAAGATGCGCAGGCTGACAGAGGTTTTTGGCCCCGACCTACGCCTGGCGGCGGCCTATGGAGACACCTCGGGCGACACCGACATGCTGTCACGAGCCGCCCATGCCGGCTTTCGGGAGTTCCGGGAGAGACCCTGAACGGGGTCAGTCCTCCCCGCGGTTCTCCTGGACATGGTCGACGAGGCCCCAGTCGCGGGCTTCCTCGGGCGTCATGAAGGTGTCGGCGTCGAGCTTGTCCTCGACTTCCTGGTAGGTGCGCCCGGTGTGCTTGGCGTAGATTTCGTTCAGGCGACGCTTGATCTTGAGGATGTCCTCGGCGTGGCGCTCGATGTCCGAGGCCTTGCCGGAATAGCCCCCCGAGGGCTGGTGCACCATGATCCGCGCATTGGGCAGGCTGATGCGCTGCCCCGGTGCGCCGGCGGCCAGCAGGAAGGACCCCATGGAGGCGGCATAACCCATGCAGAGGGTGGCCACGGGGCTGCGGATGTACTGCATGGTGTCGTAGATCGCGAGGCCGGACGACACCACTCCGCCGGGGGAGTTGATGTACATCTGGATCTCCTTCTTGGGGTTCTCGGCCTCAAGATAGAGCAGCTGGGCGCATACCAGGGCGGCCATCCCGTCCTCGACGGGACCGGAGACGAAGATCACGCGCTCCTTCAGGAGGCGCGAGAAGATGTCGAAGGCGCGCTCGCCCCGGCTGGTCTGCTCGACGACCATGGGGACAAGGTTCAGGGCGGTCGTCACCATATCCGGCATTGGCGTGCACCTTCAGGCTGAAGCGGCGACTCCTCCGCGGAGACGCCCGCTCCCGATATCGCGTTTCGCCCGGGCCATGGCAAGGCCGCGCCCGGGATTGTCCCCGGCCTAGGACCTGTAGGCCGAAGGCATGTCTTCTTCCTTCAGGAGCTCCTCGCGGGAGACCTTCTCGTCCTCGACCTGGGCCTTCGAGACGATCAGGTCGACGACCTTCTCCTCGAAGATGGGCGCGCGGATCTGCGCCTGGGCCGAGGGATTCTGGCGAAGGAAGTCAAAGATCTGCTGGGCCTGGGGTCCATAGCGCATGGCCTCCTGGCGCATGGCCTCGGCCAGTTCCTGCTCGGTCACCTGGACATTGTTGATCCGGCCGACCTCGGCGAGGACGAGGCCGAGACGGACCCGGCGCTCGGCGATCTTGCGATATTCCTCGCTGAGCTGGTCGTCGGACTTGTCGGTGTCCTCGGGCGGCAGGTTGCCAGCGGTCTTGTCCTGCTGGACCTGGTCCCAGATCTGCGAGAACTCGGCCTCGACCATCCGCGGCGGAAGCGGGAAATCGTGCTTCTCGTCCAGGATGTCGAGCAGGGCGCGCTTCAGCTTGAAGCGCGTCGCGCCGGCGAACTGGGACTGGAGGTTGGAGCGCAGCAGCTCCTTCAGCTTCTCCAGGTCCTCGATGCCGAGGCGCTGGGCCAGCTCGTCGTCGATCTTGCTGGCCTTGGGCGCGCGGACTTCCTTCACCTTGACCGTGAATTCGGCGTCCTTGCCGGCCAGCTGGGCCGCCTGGTACTCGGCGGGGAAGGTCACCTTTACCAGGACCTCGTCCTCGGCCTTGGCGCCCACGAGCTGCTCCTCGAAGCCCGGGATGAACTGGCCCGAACCCAGGGTCAGGGTGGCGTCCCCGGCCGACCCGCCCTCGAAGACCTCGCCGTCGACGCGGCCTACAAAGTCGATCAGCAGCTGGTCGCCATCCTTGGCCTTCACGGTCTTGCCCTTGCGGGGCTCGTAGGTCTTGGAGGACTCCGCCAGTTCGGCGACGGCCTCGTCGACTTCCTTGTCGGTGGGCTCATAGACCGGACGCTTCAGGGTAATGCCCGAGAAATCAGCCGGCTCGAACTCGGGGATGACCTCAAGGGCGATCTCGTAGGCGAGGTCCGCCTTGCCCTCGACCACCTGCTGGATGTCGCCCTCGGGGCGCAGGTCCGGCTCTCCGGCCGGGCGCAGGTTGTTGTCGGCCAGGACCTTCTGGGTGGTCTCGGTGATGGTCTGCTCGACCACCTCGCTCATCAGCGAACGGCCAAACATCTTGCGGACATGAGCCGTCGGCACCTTGCCGGGCCGGAAGCCCTTGAGGTTGAGGGTGGGCGTGATCTCGGCGATCCGGGCCTCGACCTTTTCCGCCAACAGGGCGGAGGGCACGGTCACGCCGTAGACCCGGCTCAGACCTTCAATGGACTTCTCAACGATCTGCATCGACATTCAACCCACCGGACCTTCCGCGTCCTGCGCAGGACGGGTCCGCCTTCTTCCGGAAAAATGAGCGCCGCCGGAAGCCGGCGGCGGAGGGGCGACCTTATGTCACGCGACCGGCCGCGGGCCAAGTCCAAAGCAGGCGTTGACCGGCGCATACAAGGTTATCAGGCGACAACCCCGTCAGGCCTATCAGATGCGGGGACTGTCGGATATCCGGCAGTGTCCCCCGGGCTGTACGGACAGGGTGTCGCCCGGTGGACCCGGCGCCGCAGCCCAACGCCCAGCGGGTCCGGAAGACAGACCGAGGCGACAGGCGGAACACATGCGACACTTGAACTTTGACACCCCCCGTGGCCGTGGACGGGGACGACTGGCGACCGTAGCGGCCATCTGCGCCCTCCTGGCCGGAGCCCCGGCGCTGGCGCAGGAAACTGAGAGCTCCTCCGAACCCATCATGACGGCGACGGCGGTGGCCGCTCCTCCTGCGGCGGCTGCGCCGATCAAGTACATCGTGCCGGACCTGTCCGCCGCCCGCGGCGCCCCCAGGCCCTGGCCGTCAGCCGGCTTCGTGCTCCGTCCCAGCGCCGCGCTCATCGCAGACTGGACCTCCTTCGACCAGGATGACGACAGCATCGCGCAGGTGGGCAAGCAGAAGGATACCTCAGAGTGGCGGGGATTCCGGCTGCAGGTCCTCGGTTCGTTCGGTGGCTCCTACCGGATCAATTACCAGCTCGGCGGCGAGTATAAGGGCTTCGACTCAGACCCGACTGACAACTGGCAACTGACCGACATGTCGGTCACCTTCCCGGTCGGCGACAGCACCCGGATCGCGGTCGGAAAGATCAAGGAGGCCTTCGCCTACGAGATGGTCGGCGACGCCGCCAACCTCCCCCAGAGCGAGCGGGTCCTGAGCCCCTTCTTCGTCTCCCGGAACACCGGGGTTCGGGTCACCCATGTCCTGGGGCCGGACAAGCGCGCGAACGTCTCCTATGGCTTCGCCAATGATGCCTGGGACGTGGGCACGAACACCCACCGCGGCACGGACTATTTCGCCCGGGTGTCCGGCCTGGCCTGGGACGACGCCGCCAACGGTCGCTATCTCCATATTGGCGGCTCCTACCGCTACGCGGCGGCGGACGGCGCCATACGCTACCGCGGACGCCCCGCCTCGAACGTCGCCTCCAACTTCGTGGACACCGGCGAATTCCCCTCGAACGGCGCCCGACACTATGGCCTGGAGGGCCTGCTGAGCTGGGGCGGGCTCTCCCTGCTGGGCGAGTACGCCACCGCCTCGGTGGAGTCGCAGGCCAAGGGCGATCCGAAGTTCAGCGGCTGGTACCTGACCGGCTCCTGGGTGCTGACCGGCGAGTCCCGCCCCTACGACCGAAAGGTGGGCTACGCCCGCCGTGTGATCCCGAAATCGGCCTGGGGCGCCCCGGAGCTGGTGGTGCGCTATTCCGACGTGGACCTTGACGACGGGCCGGTCCTGGGCGGACGGTTCACCCGCGTTGACCTGGGCGTGAACTGGTGGGCCACCACCCGCTGGAAGTTCGGGATCGACCTGGGCCGGACCGAGCTTGACCGCATGGGCAAGACCGGGAAGACCGATACCGTGCTGACCCGGATCCAGTGGATTTACTGATGCAGGCCTCCGTCGAAGTCCCTCCCCCGCCCGCAGTCCGCGAAGACATGGTGTGGGTGCCTGGAGGCGACTTCACGATGGGTTCTGACCACCATTACCCCGAGGAAAAGCCGGCCCGGAAGGTGCGCGTCGGCGGCTTCTGGATGGACCGGGCGCCTGTGACCAACCGGCGGTTCGAGACCTTCGTCCGGGAGACCGGGCATGTGACCACTGCAGAGCTCGTTCCGCGGGCCGAGGACTATCCCGGCGCCGACCCCCGGATGCTCAAGGCGGCGTCACTGGTCTTCACCCCGCCGCGGGGCCCTGTTCCGCTGGGCGATGTCTCGAATTGGTGGAGCTGGACCTTTGGCGCGTCATGGCGCCGGCCGCGTGGCCCGGGAAGCTCCCTCAAGGGGCTGGAGGACCATCCGGTGGTCCATGTGTCCTGGGACGACGTGGCCGCCTACGCCGCCTGGGCGGGCAAAACCCTGCCGACCGAGGCCGAATGGGAGTTCGCAGCCTGGGGCGGCCGGCCGGCGGACACGGAGTTCGCCTGGGGGACCGAGCTGGTCCCCGGGGGGTGCACATGGCCAACACCTTCCAGGGCGCTTTTCCCCACAATAACACCTGCGAGGACGGCTATGCCTTCACCTCGCCCGCCGGAAGCTTCCCGGCCAACGATTACGGGCTTGTCGACATGATCGGCAATGTCTGGGAATGGACCTCCGACTGGTTCTCCGCCCAGCCCGGGGCCGGCGCCAAGAGCCCCTGCTGCGTCTCGGAGAACCCGCTCGGCGGGCGTGAGGCCGACAGCTTCGACCCCGCGCTTCCGCAGATCCGCATCCCTCGCAAGGTCCTCAAGGGCGGTTCGCACATGTGCGCCCCGGCCTACTGCCGCCGCTACCGTCCGGCGGCGCGCCACGCCCAGGCCATCGACAGCTCCATGAGCCATCTCGGCTTCCGGTGCATCCTGCGGCCCCAGGCCTGAAGGCGGGGGCCTGAAGGCGGGGGCCTGAAGGCGGGGCCCTGACCAGCCCCGGGGGCTCAGGCGCCGAAGGGCCCGACCCTCGCCATGACGGTCAGGATCACGAAGAGCCCGAAGATCAGCAGGGTGAAGGCCGCAATCAGGGCCAGGGAGACCGGAAGTCCGGGCTCAGGCGGCAGGAGCTCGGTGACCATCATCTCATCGCGCTGCCGCCGCAGCTGCTTCATGTAGTTGAAGTGGGACGCGATCCCGAGGGCCAGCAGGATCACGCCCAGGCCCACCAGCGTCAGGCCGAACCGAGCCGGCGCCGCCGTAGGAATGGCGTCGTCCAGCAGCTTCTTGTCCGCCAGGGACCTGAAGAACGAGAAGATGGTGAAGCCAAAGCCGATCAGCGAAAGCGAGGTGCGCTGGACGCTCATCAGGGTGCGGTCTGCGGCCATCCGCGTGCGCTGGAAACTGAGGGCCGTCCGCATGGCCGCCATCCGGTCGCCTGCGCTCATTTCCTTCTGGCTCATGCCGTCCCCCAAGGTTGCGAGGCCTGAGGATAGAGATGCGGGGCGCGCCCCGGAATGTTCCGTCGCCACATATCCCTAGAACCTATCCTTATGCCCAAACCCCGGGGACGCTGCGATAGGATGCCCAGAAATTTCGGGAGAAGACCATGCTTGAACATCTGTTGCATGAAGCCGCCCAGACCCTCGGCCTCCTGGCCGAAATCGCGGTCGTTCTCGTCGTCGCCTGGGGGGCGGCCGAAGCCCTGTTCAAAACCCTGAGGCACGTGCTCTCCAGCCGCAATGACCTGGCGGTCCGGCGGGAAATCTGGCTGGGTTTCGCCGCCTGGATCCTGCTCGCCCTGGAGTTCGCCCTGGCCGCAGACATCATCCGGACCGCCGTCGCGCCCACCTGGCAGGACATCGGCATGCTGGGCGCCATCGCGGCGATCCGGACGGTGCTGAACTGGTTCCTGGCCAAGGACATCACCCATTTCGCTGAGCCCAAGGCACACAAGGGCTGACATGGCTGATCCGGACTCCCCTTCGCGAAATCGCCGTCTGGAGACCGTCGCCTCGATCATGCTGGCGGCCGCGGGCGTCGCTTCAGCCTGGGCGACCTACCAGTCCTCGCTGTGGGGCGGCATCCAGGCGAGCAGCTACGCCACCGGGTCCGCCCGGGTGACCGAGGCAGCGCGCCTGGAACTCCAGGCGGGCCAGAAGGCCGGAATGGATACGGCGCTCTACATGGCCTGGCTCTCGGCCGCCGCCGTGGATGACCGCGAGCTCATGACCTTCTACGAGCGAAGGTTCGCCCCCGGATTCAGGAAGGTCTTCGCCGAATGGCGGGCGCAGTACCCGGAAGACCTTCGCGGACAGGTCCGCCAGGGCCCCGCGGTTCCCCTGCCCCGCGCCGAGCACCCGGAGTCCCGCGAGGCGTCAAGGCTGCGCGAGGACGCGTCCAACCTGTTCAGCAAGGCGGACAAGGCGAACGCGACCGGGGACCGCTACGTGGCCTCTACCGTGATCCTGGCCTTGATCCTGTTCCTGCTGGGCATCTCGACGGTGGCGAGGTCCGAACGGCAGCGGCGACTGCTGGTCATCCTGGCGGGAGGCCTGGGAGTGGCGGTCCTGGTCTTCCTCCTCAGACTGCCCGTGGCCAGCCTCTAGATCGAACCGGAAGCCCCGGTCACTCCTCCTGGAAACCCGACCCCACCTGGTAGACCGCCAGAACGAGGGTCCCGACGAGGAGGAAGAGCAGCACCGAGCCCAGCAGGGCGGGCGGGGCGCCGCCCAGCGCGGCGCTGGCGAGGACAATGGCTACGCCCGGATGGCGGGAAACGGCGGCCATCGCCGCCGATGTCTTGTCCGGCGCCGGACCGGGGGTCAGGACATGGCCCAGGAGGACGCCGCCAACTGCCAGGAGGACCGCGGCGGGAAGCGCCGGGGTCGTCGCCGCTGCTGCAAGCGCTGGCCAGACGCCCACCAGGATCAGCAGGACCACCACCGCAAGGACCGCAGTTCCGACGAGGCCGACCGGCCGGACCAGCCGCGAGGCGAGGTCGGGGGCGAGACTGCGGACGAGCAGGCCCAGTCCCAGGGGGGCCAGGACGGTCAGGGTCAGGACTTTCATCATGTCGGCGACGGGCGCCTCGACAGACATGTCGAATGCCCGGGAGAAGATAGCGAGATAGACCGGCGCCAGGGCGACCGACAGGAGGGTCGCGGTGACCTGGAGGGCGGTCACCCACTCGGCGTCGCCGCCGACCTTCCACTGCTTGCGCGGAAGGAAGGGCGACATGGGGGAAATGGCGAGGGCCAGCAGGGCGGCGGCGGCAGGGGCGCCCGGCCCCCCAATCCGCACAAGCAACCAGGCCAGGACAGGCATGGCGATGAACATGGCGCTAAGGGCGCCAACGGCCTTTCGACGGTTGGAAGGATCCGTGAAGACCCGGAGGGTCGAACCGAAACGGGTCTGTAGCCCGATCGACGCCACCAGCAGGAAGATGCTGGAGATCGCCGCCAGCTTGAGGGTCTCTGGCGTCAGCATGGCGGGCTCCAGTCTCAAGTAAGGCCCCCGGATCCGGGACAACCGGATCCGGGGAAGTCAGCCGTCAGGCGCCGCCCGACGCACCCTGATGCATCTTATCCATCACCGCGTCGAGGTTGAAGCTCGCCGCCTTCTGGCGCGGCGGGAACTCCTTGAACGACGACAGGAACTGGGCGACCAGGGACTGCGCCGGCACCAGCAGGTAGACGTGGTCGAACATCCAGTCCCAGTAGCTGTTGCAGGTGATGTCCGCGTGCTCGTAGGGGTCGGTGCGGAGGTTGAAGATCTTCGGCGTCCGCAGGGTGACCAAGGGCTCGGACCAGATCATGCAGGTGCCGGGGCACCGCTGCTCCATGAACACGACCTTCCAGTTGTCATAGCGGAGACCGGACAGCTCGCCGTCATCGGTGAAGTAGAGGAACCCGATGCGGGGGCACTTCTCTTCCTTGCCGGTGAGGTAGTCGAGGATGTTGTATCCATCGAGGTGGACCTTGAAGTCGTGCCCGTCGATCTTGGTCCCCTTGAGGAGGCGTTCCTTGACGTCCGGCGCACCGGCGACAGCGGCCAGGGTGGGCAGCCAGTCGAGGTGGGAGACGATGTCGTTGGACACCGAACCCGCCTTGATCTTGCCCGGCCAGCGAACCATGGCGGGAACGCGGTAGGCGCCTTCCCAGTTGGTGTTCTTCTCGCTGCGGAAGGGCGTGGTGCCGGCGTCAGGCCAGCTGTTGCAGTGCGGACCGTTGTCGGTGGAGTACATGACGAAGGTGTCGTCGGCGATGCCGAGCTCGTCGAGAAGGTCGAGCAGGACGCCGATCGCCTTGTCGTGGTCGATCATGACGTCATGGTACTCGGACTGCCAACGGCCCGACTGGCCCAGGCTCTCCGGCTTGGCGTGGGTGCGGAAGTGCATGTGGGTGGTGTTGAACCACACGAAGAACGGCACGCCGGCGTCATTGTGACGCTTGATGAAGTCGACGGTCTTTTCCAGGACCTCGTCGTCGATGGTCTCCATCCGCTTCTTGGTCAGCGGGCCGGTGTTGACGATGGTCTGGCCGCCCTTGCCGTCGACCTTGCAGTGCAGGACGCCGCGCGGGCCGAAGTTCGACTTGAAGTTCGGGAAGTCGACCGGGTTCGGATAGTCCCGCAGCTCGGGCTCTTCCTCGGCGTTCAGGTGGTAGAGGTTGCCGAAGAATTCGTCGAAGCCATGCATGGTCGGCAGGTGGGTGTCGCGGTCACCGAGGTGGTTCTTGCCGAACTGGCCGGTGGCGTAGCCCTGGCCCTTCATGACGCGGGCGATGGTCGGATCCTCAGGGCGCATGCCGATCTCGGCGCCCGGCAGGCCAACCTTGGTCAGGCCGGTCCGCAGGCCGCACTGGCCGGTGATGAACGAGGCGCGACCGGCCGTGCAGCTCTGCTCGGCGTAGTAGTCGGTGAAGAGCATGCCTTCTTCGGCGACGCGGTCGATGTTGGGGGTGCGGTATCCCATCATCCCCTTGGTGAAGATCGAAAGGTTCGACTGACCGATGTCGTCGCCCCACATGATGAGAATATTCGGCTTGCCGTTGGGCATGGTGGTGCTTCTCCCTCGCTTGCGGACCCCGAAGGGCCGCAATGGACCAATTCCATTGGGAGAAAGCGTAGGAAGCCGGCCCGGCGGCCGATAGCCGGCGGTTGCTTAGACCGGCATAACCCTAGGCTTGAGGGCCTTGCCAGCTCTGGTCGAGCAATCGGGTCGTCAGCTTGAGGATGCGCTGGCCCGCGGTGGAGAGCGGCCGGCTCGAGGCCTGGACGCAATGGGCGAGGTGCTCGAAGTCGAGCCCGTCCATCCTTAGGTGCACCAGAGGGAAAAAGCGCTGGAGTCGCTTGAGGATACCCGTCGAGGCGACTGTGTAGGCATCCGTCTGCTGCAGAAGCTCGGCGATCTGGTAGTAATCCGAACCGACCAGGGCCGGCTTGAGCGGCCCCCCTGTCCTCTGCTCCAGCCACCTCTGGAGGCTGGGATAGATCCGCGTCGCGGTGATGCGGTAGCGGCTAAGGTCTCGGGGATCGACATGATCCCGGCCCGCCAACGGATGCTGCGATCCGACGAGCACGATTGGCCGCGTCCTGAGCACCTCCCGGGACGTGAGCTCCGGGCCCAGGCTCCCGGGCTCGACATGGAAAACACCAAAATCGAGCCGCCCGGCCTTCAGCATCTCCAGGAGGGTGCCCGGGTCGTTGACCTCCACCTCCACGGATATTCCCGGATGAAGGCGGTGCGCCTCGGCGAGCAGGCCGGTGGCGAGTTCCAGGGCCGTGACCGGGCCGAGCCCGACCTTCACAGAGCCACTCTCCCCCCGAGAGGCTTCCTCGATATCACGCTCAATGGCCGAAAGGTCGAGGAGGACCTGCCTCCCCCGCTCGACGAGCATGGCCCCCGCCGGAGTCAGTCGCACGCCGGAAGTGGAGCGCTGGAACAAGTCCACGCCCAGCCGGTCTTCGATCAGGCGGAGATTCTTGCTGAGACCGGGCTGGGTCATGCCAAGCACTTCCGCCGCGCGCCGGATGCTGCCCTTTTCCGCGACGGCCTTCACCTGGCGGATGTCCCGGGAGCCGAGAACGGGGCCCCGGTCAATCAAGCCGGACATCTGACACCTCCCGTTGGCCATGCCTTCATGGCAAACCCTGCCTTCACCTTATTGCAGGGTTCAGCCCCGGGTTGAACCGGAAACCCCCCCTGAGACCGGATTCCCGCCTTGTCTCCAACCACCGCCGGTCCTAGACGGACGCCGGTTGGCCGCCCTCCTGGCGAAACTGGTAGACGCGCGGGATTTAGGTTCCCGTGCCGCAAGGCGTGCCGGTTCGAGTCCGGCGGAGGGCACCAGATCAGTGCCGTGCCCAAAGGTCCGAAAGGACCGCGGGGACCAGGCCCGGAAGATCCTCAGCGATCAGGCCAGGCCCGAAGCGCTCGGCGGCCTCTGCATGGATCCACGCGCCTGCACAGGCGGCGTCAAATCCGTTGGCTCCCTGGGCGTGCAGCCCGCCGATCAGGCCGGCCAGGACATCGCCTGATCCCGCGGTCGCCAGCCAGGGCGGGGCGTTCAGGCTGACCGCCGCCCGTCCGTCCGGGTGGGCCACGACCGTGTCGGCGCCCTTCAGCAGGACCACCGCCCCGGCCCGGCGGGCGGCCTCACGCGCCGCAGCGATGCGTGTCCCTGAGGTGGCGAGGAGACCCGGGAAGATCCGCTCGAACTCACCTTCGTGGGGAGTCAGGACGTCATCGATGTCGAGCAGGGCGAAGAGGTCGGCCGGCGCATGTCGAAAGACTGTGATGGCGTCGGCGTCGATGACCAGGGCCGCGCCCGTGCGCCCCAGGGCCTGGACCTTTTCGCGCGCCGGCTCATCGAGCCCGGCGGCCGGCCCGACAACGATGGCGTCCATCTCGGCGCAGGCCGCCTCGACTTCGTCGGCTGTGTCGGCGGGGGCGAGCATGATCGCCTCGAGATGGGCGGCGTTTACGGCCAGTGCATCGCGCGGCGAGACCAGCGTCACGACCCCGGCGCCCGCGCGCAGTCCCGCGCGGGCGGCGAGCCGCGCTGCGCCCGTCCGCCAGTGCCCGCCGCTGATCACCCCCAGGCGCCCGCGGCTGTGCTTGTGGCCACTGGCCCGGGGCCAGGGGAAGCGGTCGATCCAGAGATCCGGATCATTCTCGAAGAGCCGCGAGGCGACGTCGCCAAGGCCGATCTCGGCGACGACGATCTCGCCACAGAGTTCCCGGCCAGGGTACAGGACATGGGCGGGCTTGCGGGCCTGGAAGGTCACGGTCAGGACTGCTGAGAGGGCCCAGGCCCCCAGGGGGCGCCCCGTATCGCCCGACAGGCCGCTTGGGACATCGACGGCCACCACCTGGCGGGATCCGGCCTCCAGGGCCTCGAGCCGGCGGACCACCCCCGGCTCGAGGGGGCGGTTCAACCCGGCGCCGAAGACGGCGTCGACCACGAGCCCCTCTGGTCCATCCGCCCCCCAGTCAGCGACCTGTCCCTTCCAGGCGGAGCGCGCCCGGCGGGCGGCGTCGGTGGCGGGGGATGCGAGGGCCTCGACCGCCACCGGCCACCCCCGCGCCGCCAGTTCAGCCGCGACCACATAGCCGTCGCCGCCATTGTCCCCCGGACCGCAGAGGACGCGCACGGGCTGGGGATCGAACCTCGCCTCGATGGCGCGCGCCACGGCCTGCCCGGCCCTCTGCATCAGCCGGGCGACGGGCGTTCCCGCCGCAACGGCCGCCCGGTCCGCCTGCGCCATCTCTGTGACGGTGAGTATGGACCGGGGCGACATCGGCTAGAGGACGCCGGTGGAGGCTTCGCGCCCGGGTGCGACCAGGGCCAGGCGGAGGCCGTCGGTGGCCAGGGTGGTGACGGAGGCGTGGTCGGGACGGAAGACGAGGACCTTGTCCTCTTCCGCCAGGATCGACATGACCGCATTGATCGCCACGTAATGACTGAAGACGGCCGTCCCGCCCCGCGCGAGGAGGGAGTCTGCGGCCCGGCGTCGCCAGTCCTCGTAGTCGAGGTCGCCGCGGATGTCGGCCCAGCGGCCCTGGAAGGCCTCGCGGAGCCAGGCGGGCCGGTCCTCGGCCGTGAGGGCGGCCGGCGTAGGAATCTCGCCGACGCCGGGGTCAATCTCGATCTCGACTCCCAGGGCCTCCGCCGTCGGCGCCGCGGTCTCGCGGCAGCGGCGCAGGGGCGAACTGACAACCCGGCTGGGCCTCTGGTCCTCGGGGAGGGACAGGAGGAAGTCCCGGGCGGCCTCGGCCTGGGCGCGGCCCGCGTCATCGAGGCCTGGGTCCTCATCGGCCTCGCCCCAGACTGCGGCGGGCTTGCCGTGGCGGATCAGGAAAAGTCTTTGCATGGGTCAGTCCAGGGTGAAGAGGTTACGGCGGTCGTCCTGCGAACGGGCGACGGTTCCGGTGCGTCCGACGCCCTCCCGGCTCTCGAGGGAAGCCAGCGCCTCCGTCTCGGTTCCGGGGATGATGGCGGCGAAGCGGCGGCCCGCCTCGTCCCGCCCGACGATGACGCCCATGCGGTAGCCGTCCCGGTCATGAATCACGGTGTAGGTCTCCACCCTGCCCCGCCCCGATGGCCGTTCGATGACGGTCGGGCGCGGAAGGGCGTCGATCTGCGACTGGATGACGGCGGGGTCCTGCCGCATGAAGGGCGCCTGTGGACGTCGGGTCGAGTAGACGCCGGTCGACTGCTTGGTGAGGTACCAGCCGTTGGCCGTGCACAGGCCAAAGGCGCCGGGCCTCTCCCGCAGCCTCTGCATCATCATCACCACGCCGTGCATGGCGTAGTTGTTGCCGGGGCCTCCGGCGTAGGGCAGCCCCCCGGTGACCGTGAAGCCCCGGGGATCGTCCGGGGGCAGGCCCAGGGACTCCGCGCCCACCTGCACGGCGGAAGGGAAGCAGGAGTAAAGATCAAAGGCGGCGACATCGGCGACGGTGATCCCGGCCATGTCCAGGGCCCGCTCCCCCGTCAGCCGCATGGCCGGGCTGGAGTGGAAGTCCTGCCGCTCGATGGGGTTCCAGATATCGTTGGCGTCGGCGCAGCCATGCAGGAAGACCATACGGTCCTCAGCCACGCCCAGCTCGCGGGCCCTCGCAAGGCTGGTCATCAGGACGCCCGAGGACTGGTCCACGTCCATGATGGCGTTCAGGAACTTGGGATAGGGAAACCCGATCATCCGATTGGCGGGCGTAACGGTGACCAGTTCCTCGGGGCTCCGCTCGATGGGGAACCAGGCCTCGGGATTGGCCGCCGCCGCCCGGGTAAAGGGGGCGAAGAGCTCGCCCAGGCGGCGCTGGTGGTCCGGGATGGAGCGGCCATCCCGGGCGCGCAGGGCGTTCTCGAACAGGGGATAGATGTTGATCGGCCGGTCCATGCCGTGGACAGCCTCATAGGGGCTGACGCCCGGACGACCGTCTCCGATCCATTCCGGCGGCTGCAGGTCCTCGGCGTCGTCCCAGTCGTCGAAGCCGAGCCCACGGGTCAGCCGCTTGACGCCGGACCCCATGAACTCCGCCCCGACCACCAGGATCTGCTGGTTCCGCCCCTCGGCGATCCGCTGGGCCGCCACATTGATGGCGTACTGGGAGCTGTTGCCGCCGGTGCGGGTGTAGACACTCCATCCGGGGGCGGCGCCCAGCCGGCGCGCAAGGGTCAGGGGCGGGTTGGTGGAGTGGGGCATGACGCGCCGCTCGCCGGGAGCGTCCACCGCAAAGCTGATGACGGCGAGCCCGTCGAGGCCGGCCAGGGCGCCCGGTCCCAGTCCGGCATCCTGGGCCGCCCTTTCCGCCGCGATCTTGAGCAGGCTGGTCGGAGACGGCGAGGCGCCCGGATCACCACGCCATGTGAACTGGCCGCCGCCAACCAGAACCGGTGTCGTTTCGTCGCTCACCTGTGCTCTCCCCGCCTTGTGGAGGGCGATCCTAGGCGCTGAAGGCCCGCCCTCAAGGGGAATTCAAGCCTCGCCCGCATTTGCACAATTAAGTGGCGATGGGCGCCATTTTCTTGGGCGCCTGCTCTGTTTGCGCCCAAGACGGGCGCTCCGGATCGTCCCGGAACTTGAACCTTCTCTCCGGGTGGGTCACCTGCCCTCAGGTCGCCGGGCGCGGAGCCCAGCCGGAGCCGTCGGATGAAAAAGATCGAAGCGGTCATCAAGCCCTTCAAGCTCGACGAGGTGAAGGAAGCCCTCCAGGAGCTTGGACTCCAGGGGATGACGGTCATTGAGGCCAAGGGCTACGGACGCCAGAAGGGGCACACCGAGCTCTACCGCGGGGCGGAGTACGTCGTGGACTTCCTGCCCAAGATCAAGGTCGAGGTCGTCCTGCCCGACGACCAACTGGAAGCCGCACTCGAAGCCATTGTCGGGGCCGCCCGGACGGGCCGCATCGGCGATGGGAAGATTTTTGTCTCTGAGGTCCTGGATGTCCTGCGCATCCGCACCGGCGAGACGGGAGACGCCGCTGTCTAGGCGGCGGGAATTTTGACCGAGAAGGGGAACATCATGGCCACGGCCAAGGACATTCTGGACCAGATCAAGGAAAAGGACGTCAAGTACGTTGACGTCCGCTTCACCGACATCCGCGGCAAGATGCAGCATGTCACCTTCGACATCGATCTCGTGGACGATGAGTTCCTGAACGACGGAACCATGTTCGACGGTTCGTCGATCGCCGGCTGGAAGGCGATCAACGAAAGCGACATGAAGCTGCGCCCCGACCTGGACACGGCCATCATCGACCCCTTCTACCAGCAGACCACGCTGGCCCTGATGTGCGACGTCGTGAACCCCGATACCGGCCTGCCCTACAACCGCGACCCGCGGTCGATCTCCAAGTCGGCCCTGAACTACCTGAAGTCGGCCGGCATCGGCGACACCGCCTTCTTCGGCCCCGAGGCCGAGTTCTTCATCTTTGATGACGTGCGCTGGTCCACGGCCCCGCACAACACCGGGTACTCCTTCGACTCCACCGAACTGCCGGTGAACTCGGCGCGAGAGTATCCCGAGGGCAACATGGGCCACCGGCCCGGCCCCAAGGGCGGCTACTTCCCGGTGAACCCGGTGGACTCCGCCCAGGACCTGCGCGGCGAGATGCTGGCGGTCATGGGCGAGCTCGGCATGAAGCCGGAAAAGCACCATCACGAGGTGGCGCCCGCCCAGCATGAGCTTGGCCTGAAGTTCGACACCCTCGTGGTGATGGCCGACCGGATGCAGCTGTACAAGTACGTCATCCACAACGTGGCGGCGGCCTACGGCAAGACGGCGACCTTCATGGCCAAGCCGATGTTCGCCGACAACGGGTCGGGCATGCACGTGCACCAGTCGATCTGGGGCGCCGGCAAGCCGCTGTTCGCCGGCGACAAGTATGCCGGCCTGTCCCAGATGTGCCTCTGGTACATCGGCGGCATCATCAAGCACGCCAAGGCGATCAACGCCTTCTCGAACTCGACGACCAATTCCTACAAGCGCCTGGTGCCCGGCTACGAAGCCCCGGTGAAGCTGGCCTACTCGGCCCGCAACCGCTCGGCCTCGATCCGCATCCCGCACGTGGACAGCCCGAAGGCCAAGCGTATCGAGGCCCGCTTCCCGGACCCGATGGGCAACCCCTACCTGACCTTCACCGCCCTGCTGATGGCCGGCCTGGACGGGATCATCAACCAGATCGATCCGGGCGGCCCCCAGGACAAGAACCTCTACGACCTGCCCCCGCGCGAGCAGAAGAAGGTCCCCGAGGTCTGCGGCTCCCTGCGCGAGGCCCTCGATGCCCTCGACAAGGACCGGGCCTTCCTCAAGGCCGGCGGCGTCATGGACGACGACTTCATCGACTCCTACATCGAGCTGAAGATGGAAGAGGTGATGCGTCTCCAGCTGCATCCGCACCCCGTCGAGTTCGACATGTACTACAAGTGCTGATCTCCCCTCCTCCCCGGTGAGATCAAGGGAAGGCCGCCGGGGTTCCGGCGGCCTTTCTGATTCCGGGCCCGAATCGCGGCAATGAACCTCCATGGCTGAAACGCCCCCCCAGGCCTCTTTGTTCGACGACCCACAGCCCGCACCCCGACCTGCAGGGGCCGCGGAGCCTCCGCCGCCGGCTGCGCCCTCCCCGCCCCCGGCGTCGGGCAAGGGCGGCTATTCCGCCAAGGACATCGAGGTCCTCGAGGGGCTCGAGCCGGTGCGCATGCGGCCGGGCATGTACATCGGCGGTACGGACGAGCGGGCGCTGCACCACCTCTTCGCCGAGGTGCTGGACAACGCCATGGACGAGGCCGTCGCTGGCCATGCGCGGCTCATCGAGGTGCGCCTCGATGCGGATGGGGCCCTGACCGTGCGGGACGACGGTCGCGGCATCCCGGTGGACCCCCATCCCAAGCACCCCGGCAAGTCGGCGCTGGAGGTCATCATGACCGTCCTGCACTCCGGCGGGAAGTTCTCGGGCAAGGCCTACGAGACCTCCGGCGGCCTGCATGGCGTGGGCGTCTCGGTGGTGAACGCCCTGTCCGAGCACCTGGAGGTCACGGCCTTCAAGGACGGCTTCGAGTGGCGCCAGACCTTCAGCCGCGGCAAGCCTGTCGGCGGACTGGAAAAACTCGGGGCGACCCGGAAGCACGGGACGGTCATCACCTTCCGCCCGGACCCGGTCATCTTTGGCGATTCCGCCGCCTTCCGGCCCGCCCGCCTCTACCGGATGGCCCGCTCCAAGGCCTACCTCTTCGGCGGAGTCGAGATCCGCTGGGCCTGCGATCCGGCCCTGATCCATGACCAGACCCCCGCCGAGGCGGTCCTGCGCTTTCCCAACGGCCTCGCGGACTTCCTGGCCGAGCGCGTCCGCGACGTCGAGACCGTCACCCCCGAACCCTTCACGGGTCGCTTCGAGCGCAAGGGAGATCCCGGCAAGGTCGAATGGGCGGTGGCCTGGACAGGCGCGGGCTTCGGCGAGGCCGACGGCTTCCTCCAGTCCTACTGCAACACGGTTCCCACGCCTGAGGGCGGAACCCATGAGGCCGGCTTCCGCGCCGCCCTGACCCGCGGGCTCAAGGCCTACGCCGAGCTGGTCGGCGAGAAGCGTGCGGGCCTCCTGACCGCTGAGGACGTGGTCGCACAGGCCGGCGGCCTGGTCAGCGTCTTCATCGCCAACCCCGAGTTCCAGGGCCAGACCAAGGAGCGGCTGTCCTCTGCCGAGGCCCAGAAGCTGGTCGAGACCGCCCTGCGCGATCCCTTCGACCATTGGCTCGCCGCCCAGCCCAAGTCAGCGCGCGCCCTGCTGGACTTCGTCATCCAGCGCGCCGAGGAGCGCCTGAAGCGGCGGCGCGAGAAGGAGGTCTCCCGCGCCTCCGCCACCCGGAAGCTGCGCCTGCCCGGAAAGCTGGCGGACTGCTCGAGCCAGGCTTCGGACGGGTCCGAGATCTTCATCGTCGAGGGCGACAGCGCCGGCGGCTCGGCCAAGCAGGCCCGTGACCGCCGCACCCAGGCCATCCTGCCCCTCCGCGGCAAGATCCTGAACGTCGCCTCGGCCACCACGGACAAGCTGGGCCAGAACCGGGAGCTGTCGGACCTCATGCTGGCCCTGGGCGTCCAGGGCGGATCGCGGTTCCGCGAGGAGGACCTGCGCTACGAGCGCGTGGTCATCATGACGGACGCCGACGTCGACGGGGCCCACATCGCCAGCCTGCTGATCACCTTCTTCTACCGGACCATGCCCCAGTTGATCCGGGCCGGCCGGCTCTACCTCGCCCTGCCGCCCCTCTACCGCATGAGCCACGGGGCCAAGGTGATCTACGCCCGGGACGACGCCCATCGGGAAACCCTGCTGGCCACAGAGTTCAAGGGCAAGAAACCAGAGGTCGGGCGCTTCAAGGGCCTGGGCGAAATGATGCCGGCCCAGCTGCGCGAGACCACCATGGATCCCGCCCGCCGCATCCTGGCCCGCGTGACCCTTCCGGCCTCCGAGGACGAGGTCGCGGAGCTTGTCGAGGCCCTGATGGGCCGCAAGCCGGAGCTGCGGTTCCGGTTCATCCAGGAGAACGCAGAGTTCGCCGCAGCCGACCTTGACCTCTGAGGCCCGGCCCGCCGCGTGCTTGCGCGTTGACTTGGAGCCCCCAGCCCGTATGTTCCCCGGCGCGCGACGACCGACGTCCGCGCCGCCGCGCCGTGCGCGCCCCCGCCCTGCGGGTCGGGCCCGTCGCCCTTTAGGCCAATAATGACCGAATTTGCTGAACTGGGCCTCTCGCCCGAAATCCTGCAGGCCGTCTCCGCGACGGGCTACACCACCGCCACCCCGATCCAGGCCCAGGCCATTCCCGTCGCGCTGACGGGCAAGGACGTCCTTGGCATCGCCCAGACCGGGACGGGGAAGACCGCCGCCTTCACCCTGCCGATGATCGAGCGCCTCTCCCAGGGGCGCAGCCGGGCGCGCATGCCCCGGGCCCTGGTGATCGCCCCCACCCGCGAGCTCGCCGACCAGGTCTCCGCGTCCTTCGAGCGCTACTCGGCGAACCAGACGCGCAAGCTGTCCTGGGCCCTCCTGATCGGAGGGGTGTCCTTCTCCGACCAGGAGCTCAAGCTGGACCGGGGGGTGGACGTCCTGATCGCCACGCCGGGCCGCCTGCTCGATCACTTCGAGCGCGGGAAGCTGCTCCTGACCGGCGTCCAGATCCTGGTGGTCGACGAAGCCGACCGCATGCTGGACATGGGCTTCATCCCGGACATCGAGCGGATCTTCCGCCTGACGCCTCCGAAGAAGCAGACCCTGTTCTTCTCGGCGACCATGCCGCCCGAGATCACGCGGCTGACCAAACAGTTCCTGAACGATCCGGTGCGCATCGAGGCGGCCCGTCCGGCCACCACGGCCGAGACCATCGCCCAGCACATGGTGCGCCTGCCGACCTCTGATCCCAAGGCCAAGCGCACCGCCCTGCGCATGCTGATCGAGGCCGAGGGCATCAAGAACGGCATCGTCTTCTGCAACCGCAAGTCGGAAGTGGACATCGTCGCCAAGAGCCTGCGGACCCACGGCTTCGACGCCGCCGCCATCCATGGCGACCTCGACCAGCAGACCCGGATGCGCACCCTCGACGCCTTCCGGAGCGGCGACCTGAAGCTTCTCTGCGCCTCGGACGTGGCCGCCCGAGGGCTCGACATTCCGGACGTCAGTCACGTCTTCAACTACGACGTGCCGCACCACGCCGACGACTATGTCCACCGGATCGGACGCACCGGGCGCGCCGGCAAGTCCGGCCGCGCCTTCATGATCGTCACGCCGGCCGACGCCAAGAATATCGACAAGGTCCTCAAGCTGATCGGCAAGGACCCCGAGGAAGTCGTGCTGGAAGGCGTTGATTTCGCCGCCATCAAGGATACGCCCCGGGATGACCGTCGGTCCGGCCGCGGTCGCCCCACAGGGCGAGAGCGTTCGCGTGGCGGCGAGGATCGGCCGCCGCGGCCCCGGCGCGAGCGCGAGCCCAGGACCGAGACGGAAGACACCCATGTCGTAGCCGCGCCGGCCGCTGAGGCTGCTGAGCCGGAGCCCGCACCCAGGGCGCCCCGGCGCGAACGCACCCGTCACCCCGATAGGTCCGAGCGTCCTGAGGCCCCCGAGCGCCCCGAGCGCCCCGAGCGGACGCCCCGCAGGAGCGAGCCGCGCAGCGAAGCCTCCGAGGACGATCGCAGGGGGGGGAAACCGGTCGTGGGTTTCGGTTCCGAACTCCCTGCGTTCCTTTCGCGCCCTACAACCCCAGGGCGAAAGTAAGCCGGCAGCGCCTCTCTGCTTGACTCAGGGGCGCGGGAACGGAAGTGAAGCAGGAACCGGTGGCTTTGCCGGCTTTGCGACTATTCTGGGCGGGGGCCACGCAAGAAGGGGATGGCGGAGGATATCGACTCCAGGTTCAGGTCGCCCGAGGCCTATGAACTCGCCCGCCTTGCGCTGGAGCAGCTGGAGTCGCAGCGCGTCTGGCCGACCCCTGTCAACTACGAGCTCTGGTCTCATGTGATCGCCGAGCCCAACGGGCCGCTCGCCCGTGAGCTCGAGCGCATCATGGTCAGCGGCGAGCCGATCACAGACGACCTGGCCGAGCACCTGGCCTCCACCTACCTGCCCAAGGGGCGCCTGAGCGAACAGATCCGCGACACCGGCCAGGCCCTGTCCCGCGAATTGGCCACCGCCGAGCAGGCGATCCGCTCGGCGCATGAGACCAGTGAAACCTTCTCCACCCGGCTCGAGGAAACCTCGCGGACCCTCAAGAAGGATCCCAGCAGCTCAGCCCTCCAGGGGGTGGTCGCCAACCTCACGGACGCGACCCGGGAAATGCAGGCGCAGAACGCTTCGGTCGAACGCGCCCTGGCCGCCTCGACCTCCGAGGTGGCCATGCTGCGCGAACAGCTGGAGGAGATCCGCAAGGAGGCGGCGACGGACCCCCTGACCCGGCTGGCAAATCGCCGGGCCTTCGACGAACGCATCGAGCAGGCGCGTGCCGAGGCGGACACCAAGGGCGACTTCTTCTGCCTGGTGCTCCTGGACATCGATCACTTCAAGAAGTTCAACGACACCTGGGGTCACCAGACCGGCGACCAGGTCCTTCGCTACGTCGCCAGCGTGATCCGCAAGCGGGTCCTCCCGCCCCGGTTCGCCGCCCGGTTCGGGGGCGAGGAGTTCGCCATCATCCTGCCTGGCGACAGTCTCTTCGATGCCTCTCCCCTGGTGAACTCGATCCTCAAGGATGTCTCCGCGTCCAGCATCCGCCGGCGCTCCACCAACGACAACCTCGGCATCATCACCCTTTCGGCAGGCATTGCAGGCTTCCGCGCCGGCGACACTGTCCACGACCTGATCGAACGGGCGGACTCCAGCCTCTACAAGGCCAAGAGACGCGGCCGGAACCGGCTTGTGGTCGAGGGCGACGCCTGATCGGGGATCCATGCCCCAAGGGGCTGGCCTGACGCAGGGTCAGCCGCGCTTTCCTGAGTCCAGAACCATCATCCGGAGGAACGCATGGCCTATGAGAAGATCAAGATTTCGCTGAATGACGGCATCGCCGTCATTTCCCTCGCCGATCCGGCCACCATGAACGCCGCCGGCCTCGACACCATGGCCGAACTGCGCGCCGCCTTCGCCGCCTACGCGCGGCCGGACTCTGGCGCCCGTTGCGTGATTCTCACCGGCGAGGGTCGCGGCTTCTGCTCCGGGGCCAATCTCTCCGGCGGTGGCGGTGCAGGGCAGTCCGCCAATCCGGACCCCGAGGGCCCGGACTCCGGCGCCGCCCTGGAGACGGTCTACAACCCCTTCATGACCTCGCTGCGGGACTATCCGATCCCCATCGTGACGGCGATCAACGGGGCGGCGGCTGGCGTGGGCTGCTCCCTGGCCCTGATGGGCGACATCATCGTCGCTGGCGAGAGCGCCTATTTCCTTCAGGCCTTCCGGCGCATCGGCCTCGTGCCGGACGGCGGCTCGACCTACCTCCTGCCGCGCCTGATCGGCAAGGCGCGGGCCCTGGAGATGGCCCTTCTCGGCGAGAAGATTCCCGCCAAGACAGCCCTGGAGTGGGGTCTGGTCAACCGGGTCGTCCCCGACGACCAGCTGATGTCCACCGCCCAGGAGATCGCGCGTTCCCTGGCCGATGGCCCCTGGGCCCTCGGCTCGATCCGCAAGCTGATCTGGGACAGCCTCGACAACGACTGGCTCCAGCAACTGCACGCCGAGCGGGTCGCCCAGAAGACGGCGGGCCGGACTTCCGACTTCCGGGAGGGCGTCATGGCCTTCCTCCAGAAGCGCGTGGCGGTCTTCAACCGCAAGTAGGCCGGGACTCAGGCGTCTGGGGCTGCGGCGGGCTGGATGGTCACGCTTTCGCCGCAGCCACAGGCGTCGGTCTGGTTCGGATTTCGGAAGACGAACTTGGACGACAGGCGCGTGACCTCGAAGTCGATGACCGTGCCCAGCAGGAAGAGGACGGCCGAGGGCTCCACCAGGATGGTGACGCCCTGGTCCGTGACGACTTCATCAAGGGGATTCATGGCCTCGGCATAGTCGAGGACATATTCCTGCCCCGCACAGCCGCCGTTCTTCACGCCCACCCTCAGGCCCGCCAGGGGCGTCTCGGAGCGGGACATGATCTCGCGCACCCGGTCGGCGGCGGCGGGGGTCAGGGAGACCACCTGTGGGCGGGGCCGACGGGGTCGGGGGGTCGAAGCGAGGGTCTCAGGCGTCATGGGCTCAATATGGGCTCAGAACATGTTCAATTGAAGCTTGGCCTCGTCGGACATGCGCGACGGATCCCACGGTGGATCGAAGACCAGGTCGACCTTGATGTTCCGCACATCCGGGATGGACCGGATGGCGTCCTCGACCCAGCCTGGCATCTCCCCCGCCACCGGGCACCCCGGCGCGGTCAGGGTCATGTCCACCGCCACGTCCCGCTCATCCGAGACGTCGACCTTGTAGATCAGGCCCAGTTCGTAGATGTCCACCGGGATTTCCGGGTCGAAGACGGTCTTGAACGCCTCGATCAACCGGTCGGTCAGCCGGTCGAGTTCTGCCTGGCTCAGGGCGCTGGCGGCGCCCTCGCCGCTCGGTTCGGTAGATGTGGCGGTCATGAGAAGAAGGTCCGGGTTCGATCAAGGGCTTCGAGGAAGGCGTCGACTTCCTGGGTGGTGTTGTAGAGGCCGAAGGAGGCGCGGACGCTGGAGCTGACCCCCAGCCGGCGCATCAGGGGCTCGGCGCAGTGGGTCCCGGCCCGGACGGCGACGCCGTACCGATCCAGGAGCTGGGCGATGTCGTGGGCGTGCGCCCCTTCCACGGTAAAGCTGAGCACCGCGCCCTTGCCCTCGGCCTGGCCGAGGATCCGGATGCCATTGACGCCGGACAGGCCTTCGGCGGCGCGGCTGTAGAGCGCGGCCTCATGCTCGGCGACGGCCAGCCGGTCGAGGCCCGACAGCCAGTCCACTGCTGCGCCCAGGCCCACGGCCTCGACGATGGGCGGCGTGCCGGCCTCGAACCTCAGGGGCGGCTCTGCGTAGGTGATCTGGTCGAAATCCACCCGGTCGATCATCTCGCCCCCGCCCTGCCAGGGCGGCAGGGCGTCCAGGCGCTCCGCCCGCCCCCAAAGCACGCCGATCCCTGTGGGGCCGTAAAGCTTGTGTCCGGAAAAGGCGACGAAGTCCGCCCCGATTTCGTGGACATCGAGAGGGGCGTGGACCACCGACTGGCAGGCGTCGACCACCATGACGGCGCCGGCCGCGTGGGCGAGATCTGCGATCCGACGCACCGGGTTCACTGTGCCCAGGACGTTGGACATGTGCACCACGGACACCACCCGGGTCCGGGGGGTGATCAGGCGCTCCAGGGCCTCCATGTCGAGGGCCCCGTCCGGCAGGAGGGGGACGAAGCGCAGCACCACGCCCAGGCGTTCCCGCAGGAAATGCCAGGGAACGATGTTGGCGTGATGCTCCATCTCGGTCAGGAGCACCTCGTCCCCCGCCGAAAGGCTGCGCCCAAGTCCGGCGGCCACCAGGTTCAGGGCCTCGGTGGCGCCCCGGGTGAAGACGATCTCGGACTCGGCCGCCCCAATGAACCCCGCGACCTTTTTCCGTGCGTTTTCATAGAGCTCGGTCGTCTCGTTCGCCAGTGTGTGGAGACCCCGGTGGACGTTGGCGTAGCTGTTCCGCATCAGGTCGGACATGGCCCCGATCACGGCCTCGGGCTTCTGGGCCGAGGCGGCGCTGTCCAGGTAGACCAGCGGCCGGTCGCCGATCCTCCGCGAGAGGATCGGGAATTCCGGCCGGACATGATCCGGGTCAAAGGCCATTAGAGCCGGGTCTCCAGCTGCGCGGCCAGCCAGGCCCTCAGGCGGTCCGCCGCCTCTGGCGCCTCGACCCGGTCAAGGACCTCACCCAGGAAGGAGGCCGCCAGGAGTGTCCGGGCCTGCGCCTCGGGAAGCCCCCTCTGGCGCATGTAGAAGAGGACCTGGTCGTCGAGGGCGCCCACCGTGGCGCCATGGGCGCAGGCGACGTCGTCGGCATAGATCTCAAGCTCAGGACGGGCGTCGACCTCGGCCCTGTCCGAGAGGATCAGGGCGTTGTGCGCCATTCGTGCGTCGGCGCCGTCCGCACCCTCCTGGACGGTGATCCGGCCCTGGAAGACCGCCCGGGCCTGGTCGTCGACGACGCCGCGGGTCAGCTGGTCGGTCCGGCCATCCGGCCCTTCATGGCGGACGCTGGTGGTCAGGTCGGCGTGGCGACGGTCACGCAGGACATAGGCGCCGTCGAGGCGAACCTCGGCGTCCTGGCCCGGGTGCTGCACCCGGGTCTCAAGACGCTGGCGCCGGGCGCCGGTGGTCAGGAGGGTCTGGGCGAAACGGGCCCGGGGTGAAAGGCGCACGTCCAGTTCGACCACCGCCACAGCGTCGGGGTCCAGGTCGGACAGGACCAGGCGCTCGCAGGCGGCGCCCTCGCCCAGGGAAAGGTCGATCCCGAGCAGGGACAGGCCTGCGCCTCCGCCCTCATGGGACTCCAGGAGGGTCAGCCGGCCCGCCTCGGCCACCTCGATCCTCAGGCGCGAGGCGTGCGCCCCGTCGCCCCGGGAAACGTGACGAAGGACCAGGGTCCGAGACTCGCCCGCCGCGATGCGGACCTCCTCGGGGCCCGCCCCGTTGGCCACCAGGATGGCCTCGCCCGGCAATCCCTCGAAGGGACCGACGCCAAGGTCGCCCGGAACCAGGCGTTTCGATGGCTCCGGCACGGTCCGCAGGAGACCGCGCAGGTCCGTCCAGCGCCAGTCCTCGTCCCGCCGGGACGGCAGGCGCGAAGGGTCCCGCAGCCGGATGGCTTCGTCGAGGTTCACGCCGCCCTCGCGTACTTGTCGTAGCCTTCGCGCTCGAGCTCGAGGGCCAGTTCGGGCCCGCCGCTGGCCGCGATACGCCCGTCGGCCAGCACGTGCACCCGGTCCGGCCGGATATAGTCCAGGAGCCTCTGGTAGTGCGTGATGACCAGCATGGAGCGATCGGGGCCGCGCAGGGCGTTCACGCCATCCGATACGATCCGCAGGGCGTCGATATCGAGGCCCGAGTCCGTCTCGTCGAGGATCATGAACCTCGGCGAAAGCAGCGCCATCTGGAGGATTTCCATCCGCTTCTTCTCACCGCCCGAGAAGCCGACGTTCAGCGGCCGCTTGAGCATGTCGAAGTCCATCTTCAGGTCCGTTGCGCAGGCGCGGGCGCGCTTCAGGAAGTCCGGCGCCGACATCTCCGGCTCGCCCCGGGCCTTGCGCTGGGCGTTGAGTGCGGTCCGGATGAAAGTCAGGGCGGGAACCCCCGGGATTTCAAGGGGATACTGGAATGACAGGAACAGGCCCTTGGCCGCTCTTTCGTCCGCCTCGAGGGACAACAGGTCGACGCCGTCCAGCTCCGCCGAACCGTCGGTGATCTCATAGCCCGGCCGGCCGGTAAGGACATAGGACAGGGTCGACTTGCCCGCCCCGTTCGGTCCCATGATGGCGTGCACTTCGCCGGCGGGCACCTCAAGGGTGAGGCCTTTCAGGATCTCGCGGTCACCCACCCGGGCGTGAAGATTGCGAAGGCTCAGCATGAGGGGGACTCGTCGGCAAGGAACTGGGCGAGGATGTCGAGGGCGCCGGCCACGGACGAGGCGACCGCCTGCTTGCGGGGCGCCGCGGTGGGGGTGGTGGCGGTCCGCTTGTCCGCGGAGGTGATGCTGGCCTCGCCGGCCTCGAAGTAGGCGCGGAGCCGGAAGGCCTCGTGGTCGAGGATGACGGCGTAGCGGGTGCGATCCAGCTTCAGGCCACGCTCGCCCAGGAAGTCAGGGTCCTCGGCGAGGGCGGCGTAGAGGGCGCTGGCGGCGGCGTGGTCCGCCTCCTGCTGCGCCCGTTCCGTTTCCTCGCGGGCCAGGCGCTCGGCCTCGCGCCGGTGCAGCTCCAGGTCGAAGGCCTGGCGAAGGGACAGTCTCTCGGTCACGGTCATCCGGGTCACCCCACGCTGCCTTCCAGGGAGATCGCGACCAGCTTCTGGGCTTCTACGGCGAACTCCATCGGCAGTTCCTGGAGGACCTCGCGGACGAAGCCGTTGACCAGAAGCTGGACGGCCTCCTCTTCGGAGAGCCCCCTCTGCCGGGCGTAGAACAGCTGGTCCTCGGACAACCGGGTCGTCGTCGCCTCGTGCTCGAAGGTGCAGGCGCCGTTGCGCGCCTCAATGTAGGGCACGGTGTGGGCGGCGCACGACTTGCCGATCAGCAGGCTGTCGCACTGGGTGAAGTTGCGCGCGCCCCTCGCCTTCGGGTGGGCTGACACGAGGCCGCGGTAGGTATTGGAGGACCGGCCGGCGCTGATGCCCTTGGAGATGATACGCGAGCGCGTACCCTCGCCCAGGTGGATCATCTTCGTGCCGGTATCAGCCTGCTGGCGGCCGTTGGTGATGGCGATGGAATAGAACTCACCCACACTCTCGCGACCGCGCAGGATGCAGGATGGGTACTTCCAGGTAATGGCCGAGCCGGTCTCGACCTGGGTCCAGGAGACCCGCGAGCGATCGCCGCGGCAGTCGGCCCGCTTGGTGACGAAGTTGTAGATCCCGCCCTTCCCGGTCTCCGGATCGCCGGGATACCAGTTCTGGACGGTGGAGTATTTGATCTCGGCGTCTTCCAGGGCGACCAGTTCCACCACGGCGGCGTGCAGCTGGTTCTCGTCCCGCATGGGGGCCGTGCAACCCTCGAGGTAGGAGACGTAGGCCCCCTTGTCGGCGATGATCAGGGTGCGCTCGAACTGCCCGCTGCCGGCGGCGTTGATCCGGAAATAGGTGGACAGCTCCATCGGGCAGCGCACCCCCGGGGGCACGTAGACGAAGCTGCCGTCCGAGAATACCGCCGAATTCAGGCAGGCGAAGAAGTTGTCGGTGACCGGCACCACAGAGCCCAGGTACTTGCGCACCAGGTCGGGGTGCTCGCGCACCGCCTCACTCATGGAGCAGAAGATGACGCCGGCCTCGGCCAGCTCCTTCTTGAAGGTGGTCACCACGCTGACGGAGTCGAACACGGCGTCGACCGCATAGCGCGGTGCGCCCGTCACCCCGGCCAGGACTTCCTGCTCGCGCAGGGGGATTCCCAGCTTCTCGTAGGTCTTCAGGAGTTCGGGATCGACCTCGTCCAGGCTGGCCGGGCCCGCCTTGGCCCGGGGAGCGGCGTAGTAGGTGGCGTCCTGGTAGTCGATGGGGGGAAAGCTGACCCGGGCCCATTCCGGAGACTCCATGGCGCTCCAGCGCTCGAAGGCCTCCAGCCGCCAGGCGAGCATCCACTCGGGCTCTTCCTTCTTGGCGGAGATGAAGGCCACCGTGTCGCGGTCGAGACCCTTGGGCGCGAACTCCTGCTCGATCTCGGTCACGAAGCCGTGCTCGTACTTCTCGAGCCCGGCGACCTGTTCCACGGTGTCCTTGACGGCGGCCATGCTCTTCTACTCCTCAGGCCGCAGCCGACGAACGGGACCCGGCGCGCCGGGACTTCAGGTCGATCCAGGCGCCGGCGGCGACCCGCCAGTCCTCCGGGCGAGTCGACCACCCGCCGCTCAGGCGGATGGCGCATCCGGCGAGCGTACCCAGGCCCATGGCTTCCAGCACCCGGCTGGGCTTGACCTTGCCGCTGGAACAGGCCGCACCGGCGCTTACCCTGACCCCGGCCAGATCGAGGCCCATGACCTGGATCTCCGAGGGGAGGTCCGGCGCGGAGATGCAGAGCACGTCCGCCAGCCTCGGCGCATCGACGCCGATCACACTGGCGCCGGCTTCCAACAGACGCTCGGCGGCCTCGTCCCGGGCCCGGGAACTTGCAGGTTCCGCTGCGAGGGCGGCGACCGCCGCGGCGCCAAAGCCGGCGGCGCCGATCAGGTTCTGGGTCCCGGCACGGCGGCCCTGCTCCTGTCCGCCACCGGGAAGGTCACGGACAATCCTGCTGCGCGGCCCTGCGACCAGGGCGCCTATGCCCTGGGGGCCGCCCAGCTTGTGGGCCGAGAGGGCCAGGGTGTCGGCGCAATAAAGGTCCAGCCCGACCGCGATGCGCCCCGCGGCCTGGACGGCGTCGACGTGAAGCCAGCCGCCCGCCGCCCTCACCCGCTCGCCCGCCTCACGCACGGGCTGGATCACGCCCGTCTCGTTGTTGGCGGCCATCAGGGCCAGGAATACAGGCCCAGAGGCCGGCGACCAGGCGTCGAGGGCCGCCTGCAGGGCATCAAGGTCGACCACGCCGCTTGGCAGGACGGGAAGCTCGACGACTTCCGCTTCGCTGGCGAGGGCCGCCTCACGGACGCAGTCATGCTCTATCGCCGAGACCAGCAGGCGCCGGGAGCCTGCCGCCAGGGCGCTTCGGATCGCCAGGACATTGGCCTCGGTGCCGCCGCTGGTGAAGGTGACGGAGGCCGGCTTGGCCCCCGCAAGGGCGGCCACCTGGCTCCGGGCATGTTCAAGCAGGGCGCGGGCCGCGCGACCGTCGGCATGGACGGAGCTCGGATTGCCGGCGACGTCGAAGGCCGCCGTCATGGCGGCGCGGGCCTCAGGACGGAGGGGCGAGGTGGCGCAGTGATCCAGGTAGACACCCGGGGCGGTCATGCCGCCCTCCGATCGGAGCCAACACGGCCCGTCACCACGTCCTCCAGCGAAACCGACGCGAGCCAGGCCTCGATCTGCCGGCCCGTCTCCTCCCAAAGGTCGTGGGTCAGGCAACGTTCGCCATTCATCATGCAGCCGGGCGACTTGGCCCCGCAGCGGGTGGCGCGCAGGGGCTCGTCCACCGCCAGGACGATCTCGGCGATGCTGGTGGCCGAGGCGGCGCGGGCCAGGCGATAGCCGCCCCCGGGGCCGCGATGGCTCTGCACCAGGCCCTGGCGGCGCAGGCGCGCGAAGAGTTGCTCGAGGTAGGAGAGCGAGATCTCCTGCCGGGTGGCGATATCCGAAAGGGCGACGGCGCGCTCCGCCTGCTCCGCCTGCCGGCGGGCCAGGTCGGCCATGGCCATGACCGCGTATCGTCCCTTGGTGCTCAGTCGCATGTGGCGGACCCCAGAAGGTTCGTCTTTTTTCGAGCTTTGCCGCAGGCCCCTGTGCTAAAGCCGCCGCTTCTCGCGGGGCCGGTCAGGTGCTGGCGACTGCGATCTAGGAAGACCAAGCACGATAGTCAACTATTCGGGCTCCACTTGAGGAGGCGACATGCCAGAGGTGGTTCTGACCGGCGCGGCCGGTCGCATCGAGGGGCGTTACACGGCGGGCAAGATCGAGAATGCGCCGATCGCCCTGATCCTTCACCCGCACCCCCGGGCTGGCGGCCAGATGAACCATCCGGTTGCGGTCCAGCTCTTCCACCTGTTCATGAAGCGCGGCTTCTCCGTGCTACGGTTCAATTTCCGCGGCGTCGGTCGTAGCCAGGGAGAATTCGACTCCGGCATCGGCGAGCTTGCGGACGCCGCCACCGCCCTCGACTGGCTCCAGGCCACCAACCCCGCGGCCGCCCAGTGCTGGGTCGCGGGCTTCGACTTCGGCGCCTGGATCGGCATGCAACTCCTGATGCGCCGGCCCGAGACCGACGGCTTCATCTCGGTCTCGCCGCCGACCAACATGTACGACTTCAGCTTCCTGGCCCCCTGCCCGGCCTCGGGCCTCATGCTTCATGGGGGAGCCGACACCGTGACACCGCCGCAGGAAGTCGAGAAGGTGGTCTCCAAGCTGCGCACCCAGAAGGGCATTGTCATCGACTATGACGTCGTCGACGGCGCCAGCCACTTCTGGACCGAGCACCTGCCCGAGGTGGAATCCCGGGTCGGCGCCTATCTCGACCGGCGTCTCGCCGAGGGGAACTGACCCCTGCGGGCCTAGGGCCGGGCGATCCGGCCGCCGGTCATCGGCGCCGGGATCCCGGTGGTCCCCGGGAAGGAAATCGGCAGGCCCCTGGCGCACCGGGCGGCGAGGAAGGCAAAGGCCTCGGCCTCCAGAGCGTCGCCACGCCAGCCAACGCTCTCGGCGTCCGCCACCCCGCAGGACAGGCGCTCGGCAAGAGCGGCCATCAGGGCCGGGTTCCGGCGCCCGCCGCCGGTGACGATCAGGCTGGCCGGGCGAAGTTCCACCATACCAAAGCCCCGGGCCACGGCCTCGGCCGTGAAGGCCGTAAGGGTGGCGACGGCGTCCTCCAGCGGCAGGTCCTCCACGGCGGCGGGGGAAAAGTCGTACCGGTCCAGGGACTTGGGCGGCGGCTCGGAGAACCAGGGGTGATCCAGCAGGCGCTCCAGGGCCGGGGCCGAGACCCGGCCGGCGGCCGCCAGTCGGCCGTCCCGGTCGAACCGCTCGCCCGTACGGGCCAGGACGACCTGGTCGATCAGGCCATTGCCCGGCCCGGTGTCGAAGGCCGCCACGCGATCCCCGCCCGCCCAACAGGTCAGGTTGGCCACGCCGCCGATGTTCAGCACCGCCAGGGGCGCGGGCAGGCCTGAGGCGGCGGCCCGAGCCAGGTGGTAGACGGGCGCCAGAGGCGCGCCCTCCCCGCCCGCCGCGACGTCTGCGGAGCGGAAGTCGAAGGCCACCGGAACGCCGGTCGCCCTGGCCAGCCACTCGCCGTCGCCCAACTGGAGGGTCCGCCCGGGGCGGCCCGAGGCGGGCCGTTCATGCAGCACGGTCTGGCCGTGCATGCCGACCAGGTCAAGGTCCGCCCAGGCGAGGCCGTGCGCCCTCAGGAAGGCCTCGCCCGCGGCCATGTGCGCCTCGGCCACCGCCCGGGCGGCCTCGGAGAAGATGGGGGGGGCTGCGCGCCCCCGGGGGTGCTCCAGGGCGACCGCGATGGTGCGCCTCAGGAGGTCGCGCAGGGTGTCCGGCAGGGGCGCCTCTGCAGCCGGGCCAAAGGCGTGGAGGGTCTCTCCGTCCGTCTCGAGGATCGCCATGTCGATGCCGTCGAGGGAGGTGCCGGTCATGAAGCCGAGGATGCGCATGGCGCTTGACTGCCACGGCCCCGGAGCCTAGGCCAGCGCCATGTCAGGCCCCTGCGCCCCGCGTCCGTTCTATTACCGCCGCCCCTGACGACGGCGTGAGACCTTTCGCGCCGCCTTCCCCGGCCGGCGCGCTCTGGAAACGGCGCCGGCCCGACCGAGCCCTCCGGAGCCCCCCATGACCGCCGAAGCCGAGTTCAAGTCCGACCTGCTGCGAACCCTGCAGGCGCGCGGCTACATCCACCAGATCACCCATCCCGAGGAGCTGGACGCTGCGGCGGCTTCCGGCCGGGTGACCGGCTACATCGGCTTCGACGCCACCGCCCCGTCCCTGCACGTGGGCAGCCTCTTGCAGATCATGATGCTGCGCAGGATGCAGCAGGCGGGCCACAAGCCGATCGTCCTCATGGGCGGCGGCACGACCAAGGTGGGCGACCCCACCGACAAGGACCAGTCGCGCCCCCTCCTCACCGAAGAAAAGATCCAGGCCAACATCGACAGCATCAAGTCGGTCTTCGCCCGCTTCCTGACCTTCGGCGAGGGGCCGACCGACGCCCTCCTGGTGAACAACGCCGATTGGCTGGACAAGCTGGGCTACGTCGAGTTCCTGCGGAACTACGGCGTGCACTTCACCATCAACCGCATGCTGACCTTCGACTCGGTCCGGCTCCGCCTCGAGCGCGAGCAGCCCATGACCTTCCTCGAATTCAACTACATGCTGATGCAGGCCACCGACTTCCTGGAGCTGGAGCGCAAACATGGCTGCCAGCTGCAGATGGGCGGGTCGGACCAGTGGGGCAACATCCTCAACGGCGTTGAGCTGATCCGGAGGGTCGACCACAAGCAGGCCTTTGGCCTGACCAGCCCGCTGCTCGCGACGGCCTCGGGGCAGAAGATGGGCAAGACGGTGTCCGGCGCGGTCTGGCTGAACGCCGACATGCTGTCGCCCTACGACTACTGGCAGTTCTGGCGAAACACCGAGGACGGAGATGTCGGGCGATTCCTCCGCCTGTTCACCGACCTGCCCCTGGACGAAATTCTCCGTCTGGAGGCCCTGAGCGGCGCCGGCGTCAACGAGGCCAAGAAGGTCCTGGCGACCGAGGCGACCCGGATGCTGCATGGCGCGGAGGCGGCGGCGGCGGCCGAAGAGGCCGCGCGGGTGGCCTTCGAGGCTGGCGGCCTGTCGGCGGACATGCCCACCCTGACCTTGAAAGCGGCTGACCTCGCCGCCACATCCCACAGCGCGCTGATGGTGGCTGCGGGCTTCGCCGCCTCCAACTCCGAGGCGCGCAAGCAGATCGCCAACGGCGGCTTCCGGATCAACGGCGAAAAGGTCGCCGACCCGGCGGCCCTGGTCGACGTCGGCGGCGGCGAGGCGGAGCTGAGGTCCGGGAAACGCCGGGTCCGGCTCGTGATCGAACCCTGAGGAGTTGAAGATGGCGGAACTGGATGCCGGCGCAAAGGCGCCCGACTTCGAGATGGCCGGCGAAGGTGGCCCGGTCCGGCTGTCGGACTTCGCGGGCAAGACCCTTGTCCTCTACTTCTATCCCAAGGACGACACCTCGGGCTGCACCAAGGAGGCCCAGGAGTTCTCGGCCCTCGCCGCGGATTTCACCGCCGCCGGCGCCGTCGTGCTGGGCGTCTCGAAGGACTCCGTCGCGAGCCACGGCAAGTTCACCGCAAAGTACGGCCTCGCCATTCCCCTCGGCTCGGACCCGGAAGGCGCGACCATCGAGGCCTTCGGTGCCTGGGTCGAGAAGAGCATGTACGGGCGGAAATACATGGGCATCGACCGCTCCACCTTCCTGATCGACGGCTCCGGCGTGATCCGTAAGGCCTGGAGAAAGGTGAAGGTTCCCGGCCACGCCGCCGAGGTGCTCAAGGCCGCCCAAGCCCTCTGATCCCGCCCTGGCCTGCCGCCGGTCGACCGCGAATCAGCGGGTTGCCAGCCAAGGCCTTAACGGACAATAACTGCGTCCCCATCGGTTGACCGCACGGTGAGCATGTCGCGTCTTGCGCAACTCCGGGGCCTGATCCAGGCCCTCTTCCCCGAACGGCACCTCTACCTCCGGTCCGGAGGAGAGATGAAGGGCGTGGTCCTGAGCCCCGCCCGGCAGATGATCTTCGCCGCCATCGCCCTGGGCCTCCTGGTCTGGTTCGCGACGTCTTCCATCGCCATCCTGGTGGGCGCCTTCACCCAGTCGCGCAGCGATGAGGAACTGGCGCAGATGCAGGCCCGCTCCGAGCGCTGGGTGGCTGACCGTGAGGCCCGCCTGAACAGCGCCGTGGCCCAACTGAATGCTTCGGGCGCCTCCCTGGGCGGCCTGGCGGAGTCCATCGAGAAGCGTCACGCGGCCCTCGCCCTCCTGCTGACAGACCTTCGCGGAGAGCCAGGCGCCATGGCCGCTCTGGCGCCCGCCCTGAAGGGAGCCCCGAACCCCGAGGCCGATCCCATCGAGCGCATCGCAGCAGTGCAGGCCAACCAGGAACGCCTGGTGGGCGCCGCCGAGGACTACGCCCGGACCCGGGCGGACCGCCTTCGCCTCGCCTTCCGGCTCGCCGGCCTGGCGCCCTCGGGCTACGCCTCCGCCGCAGCTTCCGGTGGACCTCTCCTGGAGGCGCGCGATCCTCGCGCCCTGGCCGCCGTCCTGGACGTGGATGAGCGCTTCGCCGGGCGGATCCAGAAGGCCGCGGAAAACCTCTCGGCCGCCAATGCGCTGTCAGAGACGGCCCAGGGCCTGCCCTTCGCCCAACCGGCAACCGGCGCCCGCAAGACGAGCAGCTTCGGTGTGCGCTTCGATCCCTTTACGGGCCGCCCCGCCTTCCATTCCGGGCTCGACTTCGTCTCGGGCTTCGGCTCCCCGATCCTCTCCACGGCCCCGGGCGTCGTTTCCTATGCCGGCCTCCGGTCAGGCTATGGCAAGACCGTCGAGGTCGATCACGGCCGGGGCTTCAAGACCCGCTACGCCCATCTCTCGGCCATCTCCGTGACGCCGGGACAGCGCATCGCGGTCGGACAACGGGTTGGCGCCCTGGGAAACACCGGACGCTCGACGGGTCCCCATCTGCATTACGAGATCTGGCTCAACGGCCGGGCCGTCAATCCCCACCGCTTCATCCGCGCAGGTGAACATGTTCAGCAAGCCAGCCCCCAAGCCGGATAGCCGCCCCAACGCACCCGTTTCCGAGCCCACCTTGGCGCCGGCGACCGAGCCTGCCGCGCGGAACCGCGCCCGCCCGGCCTCCCTCCTTGCCCAGAACCTGGTCGTCGAGGGCTCGATCCAGAGCGACAGCGAAGTCCAGATCGACGGCCTGGTGCGCGGCGATGTCCGGGTCGAGCGGCTCACTATCGGCGAGACGGGCCGGATCGAAGGCCAGGTCGCAGCCGAGACCGCCGAGGTCCGTGGGCGGGTGGTCGGCGCCATCATCGCCAAGCAGGTGCGACTGTTCAGCTCTGCCTGCGTGGAGGGTGACATCACCGCCGAACAACTGGCGATCGAGCCCGGCGCCTCGTTCGAAGGCCGCAGCATCAAGCTCCAGCGTCCCAAGGCGGCGGTCGCACCGTCGCCTGCCCCCGCCACGACCCCGGCGACCTAGATCCTGTTCCGATCCGTCGGAACTGGTGATCGGATCGAAACACGATCGCGTCAGGGAGGGTGGCCCGGCGGTGAACCGCGAGCCCAAGGGCGCGGCGATCGCTCCCCGCAGAAGACATGTCGCCCGACACTCAAATCTGAAGGGAACAGCCTCCAGAACCTCAGCCCTCGCGGGTGACCCCCACCCTCTGGGCCAGGCTGGCGCCCATGAAGGCGTCGAGATCGCCGTCCAGGACGCCCTGGGTATCGGACGTCTCCACCTGGGTGCGCAGGTCCTTGACCATCTGGTAGGGCTGCAGGACGTAGGATCGGATCTGGTGGCCCCAGCCGATGTCGGTCTTTTGCTCCTGCAGGGCCTGGGCCTCGGCCTCCCGCTTCTGCAGCTCCAGCTCATAGAGCCTCGCCCGCAGCATGCGCCAGGCCTCATCGCGGTTCTGGTGCTGCGAGCGGCCCATCTGGCAGGCCACGACCACGCCGGTCGGGATGTGGGTCAGCCGAACGGCTGAGTCTGTCTTGTTGATGTGCTGGCCGCCGGCGCCCGAGGCCCGGTAGGTGTCCGTCCGGACGTCCGAAGGATTGATCTCGATGACGATGGTGTCGTCGACCACCGGATAGACCCAGACCGAAGCGAAGCTGGTGTGGCGCTTGGCCGCCGCGTCGAAGGGCGAGATACGCACCAGGCGATGGACGCCGGCCTCGGTCTTCAGCCATCCGTAGGCGTTGGGACCCTTGATCTGGAGGGTCACCGACTTGATCCCCGCCTGTTCGCCGGGGGTCTCTTCCAGGAACTCCACGCTCATGCCGTGGGCGTTGGCCCAGCGGGTGTACATACGCAGCAGCATGCCGGCCCAGTCGCAGGACTCCGTTCCGCCGGCCCCGGAATTGACTTCCAGGAAGGCGTCATTTCCATCCGCCTCGCCCGACAGCAGGGCCTCGAGCTCGGCGCGCGCGGCCCGTTCGCGGATGGCCTTCAGCTGTCCGCGAGCCTCCTCGAGGGTGGCCTCATCGCCTTCCTCGTCGGCCAGCTCGGCATAGCCGATGGCGTCGGCCAGGTCCCGCTCAAGGCCGGTGACGGCGTCCACGGAGGCCGCAAGGCGCGAGCGCTCGCGACTGACCGCCTGGGCCTCATCCGGTCGGTCCCACAGGGTGGGATCCTCGACCCGGGCATTCAGTTCATGCAGTTTCCGGAGGGCGACATCCCAGTCAAAGTCGCCTCCTGAGCAGTGCGATCGACTGCTCGATGTCGGCCTTGGCAGCCTCGACATCCGCTCTCATGGGGTTACTCCTGAACTCGGCGGGCGGGAGTAGCGCGGTCCCGCCCCTAATACAATCCGCTCATGTCGTCCGGACGCTGGGCAGGCGTAGCGCCATCTCCCGGCTGCCGGTTCAGCTGTTCGTAGGGCACGGGGCCGGAAGGCAGGCCGGAAGGGTTCAGGTTCGGCGGCGGCGCGACGACTTTGGGCTCTGTCCCCGGCCGGAACGCCTCCCGAACGCCGTTGATGGTGGCGAACTTGGCGTTCTTCGGCGCCTTGAAGTCGGTCTTCGGAAGGGACTTCGAAGCGCCCTGCATGAAGTCGATGAAGATGGGCACGGCCGCCTGGGTGCCGCTCTCGCCCTCGCCCAGGCTACGGTTGTCGTCAAAGCCGACGAACACGCCCACCACCATCTGCGGCGTGTAGCCGATGAACCAGGCCGACCGGTAATCGTTGGTGGTGCCGGTCTTGCCCGCAATCGGGAAGCCGAGCGAAGAGACCGAGGCGGCGGTCCCGCGCTGCACCACGCCCTGGAGCATGGAGGTGATCTGGTAGGCGGTGATCGGATCCAGGACCTGCTCGCCCTTGGGGGAGATCCGGGGGCTCTCCGCGCCCGTGAAGGCGGCGCTGCATCGGGGGCAATCGCGCCGGTCCGCCTTCAGCACCGTCTCGCCCTTGGGATCCTGCACCAGTTCGATCAGGTGGGGTTCCACGCGACGCCCGCCATTCGCAAATGCGGCGTAGGCGGTGGTGATCTTCAGCGGGGTGGTCTCGCCAGCGCCCAGGGCCATGGCCAGGACGGGCTCCATGCGGGATGTCACCCCCATGCGGATGGCGGTGTCGCGGACCTTCTTCATGCCGACGCCCTGCGCCAGGCGGACAGTCATGGTGTTGCGCGACAGCTCCAGGCCTCGGCGCAGCTGCATGGCGCCGAAATAGGAGCGGGAATAGTTCTCGGGCGACCAGGCCTCGCCGTCCCTGCCGGCCAGGGTGATGGCCGAGTCCAGGACCGTACTGGCCGGGGTGTATCCGTTCTCAAGCGCCGTGGCGTAGACGAAGGGCTTGAAGGTCGAGCCTGGCTGGCGCTTGGCCTGGGTGGCGCGGTTGAAGCTCGAGAGGGAGAAGGAATAGCCCCCGACGAGGGCCAGCACCCGGCCGGTGTTGGGTTCCACCACCACCAGGGCCCCATTGACCGCCGGGACCTGGCGGAGACGGAATCCGGCCCCCTGGCGCTCGACAAAGACAAGGTCGCCGGCGTTCAGGCCCCGGCCTGCGCGCGCCCAGGCGACGTCGGCTGGCGCAATCCAGCCCTTCTCGGCGTCGGTCCGGGTCTCGACCCGCACCCCGCGTCCCGTCGCCTCGGTGACGATGGCGACCCGCCAGTCCCGTCGCTCGGAGGGCGCGCGGAAACCGGCGGCGGCGGTTTCCCAGCCCGGCCCGTAGGTGGTCCGGGCGAAGGCGCCTCGCCATCCGTGACGCCGGTCATAGGTCTCCAGGCCGCTCATGAGAGCTCGGAGGGCATGGGACTGCAGGGCGGGATCCAGCGTAGTGCGGACATAGAGGCCGCCAGCGTCCAGCTTGTCGCCCAGGGCGGCCCGGCCCTGCCGGCGGACCTCCTCGACGAAGTAGTCAGCGTCGCGGTAGCGCGTGCGCGCCGGCGCCGCCTGGACGACCAGGTCCTCGGCCTTGGCCCGGGCCGCGTCGGCCGCAGTGATCCAGTGCATCTCGGCCATCTGGTCCAGCACCCAGTTTCGGCGGGCGATGGCCTGGGCCTTACGACGGGTCGGGTGGTAGTTGTCCGGCCCCTTCGGGAGGGCGGCGAGGTAGGCCGCCTCCGAGAGGGTCAGCTCGTTCAGTGACTTGCCGAAATAATTGTAGGCGGCGGCGCCGACGCCGAACGACCGGTATCCCAGCCAGATCTCGTTCAGGTAGAGCTCGAGGATCTGCTGCTTGGTGAGCGTCTCCTCAAGCCGCCGCGCGATCAGGGCTTCCTTGAACTTCCGGCCCAGCGTCATGTCATTGGTCAGGAGGACGTTCTTGGCCACCTGCTGGGTGATGGTGGAGCCGCCCTGCAGCCGACGCCCCTGGATGAGGCTGGGAATGGCCCGGCCGAGGGCCCGCGCCAGGCCGGCAGGGTCGACGCCCTTGTGCTTGAAGAAGGACTTGTCCTCGGAAGCCAGGAAAGCCAGGGCGAGGTGCGAGGGAATGCTGTCATACGGGACGAAGATCCGACGTTCCCGGCTGAACTCACCGATCAATGTGCCGTCCCAGGCATAGGCGCGGGTTGATGTCGGCGGCCGGTAATCCGTCAGGTCACGGGCGTCAGGAAGGTCGTGGAACAACCAGGCCGTATAGATGGCGATGGCGAGTCCCCCGACCGCCACCAGGCTGAGCAGGGTCACCCCAGCAATGGCCAGCCATCTTCTTGGGGACTGCACGTCAGACACGCCTCCGCGAGCCGCCCACGCGCCCGCCAGCCTCCTCGTCTAGGGCGCGTTTCCGAAAAGGGGAAGCCGGATTCTGGCGGCGCCGGGACTATCGGGTCGCAACCCTCAGGTCGTTCCGGAAGTAGGTCTCGATGGCCGAGGCGACGGCCGCCACCAGCCGGCCTCGTGAGGCGGGGTCGGCCAGGAAGGCCTGGTCGTCGGGATTGGTGATGAAGCCCATCTCGAGGAGCACGGCGGGTACGTCCGGCGCCAGCAGGACGGCAAGACCGGCCTCCCGGTGACTGCGGCGCAGCAGGGCCAGTTCGTCACCCACCTCGTCAAGGAGAAGCTGGGCGAAGGTCGCCGACCGGTTCTTGGTGGCCCTCTGGGTGAGGTCGAAGAGGATGCCCGAAACGCTCTGGTCGGAATGATAGCCGGCCTTCATGAACCAGTCGTCGCGGGTGACCAGGCGGGCCGAGCGCCCCACGGCGCGGTCGGCCAGGGTGTAGACGCTGGCGCCGCGAACCGACTCGTCAGGTCCGGAGTCGGCGTGCAGGGAGATGAAGAGATCGGCGTTCGCCTTGCGGGCGATCTGGACCCGGGCGTCCAGGGGCACGTAGATGTCGCGATCGCGGGTCAGGACGACGCGATAGCGTCCTGTCCGCTCAAGGCGGTCGCGGAGGCTGAGGGCCGCCGCGAGGGTCAGGTCCTTTTCCTGGCGATCGCCGCCGATGGCGCCGGGATCCTTGCCCCCATGCCCGGCGTCGATCACCACGATCCGGCGGGCATCCGCCTTGGACCGGGCGCCCTTGCGGACCGCCGCGGCGGGGGGCGGCGTCTTGAGCGAGGTCAGCTGGGCTCCAGCCGGCGCAGAGGCCGATCGCGCGGCGGCGGGCGCCAGGTCGATGACATAGCGATAGCCCGGCGCGCCATCACCGGGGGGAAGGAGGAAGCGGCGACGGACCTGCACGCCTTCGGCGACCTCGATGGTCAGGCGGGCTCCGCCGGCCTGGGGCGCGACGCTCCAGCCCCGGACCAGGCCCTGCCCCGCCCCGCGCATGGGCGCGGCGATCTCGGCGCCGGAAAGGGCGACCACCACCTTGCCGCCGGCTTCGGAAACCAGCCGGCCTGCGGCTTCGTCGGAGAGATCGATCACGAGCCGGGTTGCGGTTTTGTCGCCGCCGAGCCGGACCGCGTTCAGGTCTCCGGCCAGGGCTGTCGCCGGCGCAAGGACAAGCACGCTACCGGCCACCGCCAGGAGGAAAGCGCCGATCCACCGCCTGAAAGACATCCGCACCACGAAGACTTCGTCCGTTTCTCCCGCCTGCTGCGGGTTCTGGTAAGGATAACGCAAGGGCGTAGTGAAATCGTTAAGGCCAATCCCTGAGACGCCTGCGCCTATCTTTTGCTGGCGCCCGAGAGGATTTTGCTGCAATTGAGCGGTTCCGGACGCACTGCGGTGCGGTCGGACATCGTGGCCTTTGACGGCCTGCCCGTGGCCCTGCGCCCGGCAGACGGAAGGCTCCCGCTGCGGACGGTGAGCGTCCGCAACTTGGAAAAACGCCATGGGCTGCGCAGCTCGAGCCATTACCCGGCCGGTCGGAACCCGCGTTCTCTACGCGCGGTGCGACCTCCTGCGCGGTCCTCGCCACAATCGGCGCAGCCCGGGTCAAGGCCCTGAGGCGCGCCTCGGAGACCTACATGTCAAGGAAGATGCTTATCGACGCCGCCCACGCCGAAGAGACGCGCGTGGCGGTGATCGACGGAAATCGTGTTGAAGAGTTCGACTTCGAGAGCCAGAGCCACAAACAGCTCCGGGGAAACATCTATCTCGCCAAGGTGACGCGGGTCGAACCCTCGCTCCAGGCCGCCTTCATCGAGTACGGCGGCAACCGGCACGGCTTCCTCGCCTTCAACGAGATCCATCCCGACTACTACCAGATCCCCGTCGCGGACCGAGAGGCCCTGATGGCCGAAGCGGCGGCCGACGACGAGGACGATGAGGTCGAGGCCCCCCGGGAACGGGATGCCGACGAGGACGGCGAGGACGCCGCCGAGACCCTGTCCGGTGACGACGACGATGTCGTCGAACAGGAACTGGCCCGGCGTCGCCGGCGCCTGATGCGCCGCTACAAGATCCAGGAAGTCATCCGCCGCCGGCAGATCATGCTGGTGCAGGTCGTCAAGGAAGAGCGGGGCAACAAGGGCGCGGCCCTGACCACCTATCTCTCCCTGGCCGGCCGCTACGGCGTCCTGATGCCCAACACCGCCCGGGGCGGCGGCATCTCGCGCAAGATCACCTCGGCCACGGACCGCAAGCGCCTGAAGTCGGTGGTCCAGGGCCTGGACGTGCCGGAAGGCATGGGCCTGATCGTCCGCACCGCCGGCGCCAAGCGCACCAAGGCCGAGATCAAGCGCGACTACGACTATCTCCTGCGGCTGTGGGAGAACATCCGCGAGACCACCCTGCATTCGGTCGCCCCCTCCCTGATCTATGAGGAGGAGGACCTGGTGAAGCGGACCATCCGCGACCTGTACGACAAGGACATCGACGAGGTCCTGGTCGAGGGCGAGGCCGGCTTCCGCGAGGCCCGCGAGTTCATGCGGATGCTGATGCCCTCCCAGGCCCGCAAGGTGCAGGCCTACCGGGAGCCCACGCCCCTGTTCGTCAAGCACCGGGTCGAGGATCACCTGGCGCAGATCTACTCGCCGGTGGTGCCGCTGAAGTCCGGCGGCTACCTGGTGATCAACCAGACCGAGGCCCTCGTGGCCGTCGACGTCAACTCCGGGCGGGCGACACGCGAGCGGAACGTCGAGGCCACGGCCCTGCGAACCAACCTGGAGGCCGCCGAGGAAACCGCCCGGCAGCTCCGGCTCCGCGACCTCGCCGGCCTGGTGGTGATCGACTTCATCGACATGGATGAGTCGAAGAACAATCGCGCCGTCGAGAAAAAGCTGAAGGACGCCCTCAAGGACGATCGCGCGCGCATCCAGGTCGGCCGCATCTCCAGCTTCGGCCTGATGGAACTGTCGCGCCAGCGCCGGCGCTCCAGCCTGCTGGAAGGCACCACCCACGTCTGCGAGCATTGCGCGGGAACCGGCAGGGTGCGGTCCATCGAGTCCGCCGCCCTGGGCGCCCTGCGCGCGGTCGAGATGGAGGCGCTGAAGGGCGCCGGCGAGGTCACCCTGCGGGCGCCGCGCCCCGTGGCCCTCTACATCCTGAACGAAAAGCGCGGCCATCTCGCACGGCTACATGCCGACCAGGGAGTCTTCGTCGCCGTGGTGGTGGATGAGGCCCTGCCCCATGCCGAGTTCGTTCTGGAGCGCACCTCCGACGAGGCTCGGCCCTCCGACATTCCCTCGTCGCGCAAGCCGCTGGAGCCCTACGTTCCGGACGACGACGACCTGGACCTGGTCGACGAGGATGAGGCCGAGGACGACGAAGAGATCGATCCCAGCGACGCCGACGACGAAGACGAAGACGAGGACGACCGGGGCGACGCCCGGGCGGATCGTGATGACGAGGGCCGTGAGGACCGGGGCGATCGCCGCGGCCGCCGCCGTCGCCGCCGCGGTCGCCGGGATGGCGAGCCCCGCGCCGCTGCGCCCGAGGGCGCGGAGGAAGCGCGCGAAGCCCGGACTGATGACGAGGACGATGGTCAGGGCGGTCGTCGCCGTCGGCGCGGACGCCGGGGGGGACGACGGTCACGGGACGAGGGCCGTCCGGCCGACGCCTATGCCTGGACCCGGCCCTGGGTGCCCTACGAGGACGACCCCTTCATCTGGTTCGATCCCTCGCAGGACGGTCGTCGCGCGCCCGAGCCGCGCCCTGCCGACGCCGCCGTCGCCGAGCCGCCCCTGGCGGCGCCCGAGACGCCCGAGGTCGACATCTGGGTGGAGCTGCCCGAGGCTGAACCCGAGAAGCCGCGCCGCGCGCGCCGCACACGGGGTCGCGGTCGCCGCGGGGAGGACGAGGGTGCAGAGGCCGTCGCCGTTGAGGCGGAGGGTGCAGAGGCCGCTCCGGAGCCAGAGGTTGGAGTTGAGGCCGTAGCCGAGGTCGAGGCGCCCGCCGCTGAGGCCGAGACGCCGGAACCGCCGGCCAAGGCCCCCCGGGCCCGGCGCTCGCGGGCCCGCGTCGCCGAGCCGGCGGCTGAGGCTGCGCCGGAAGCGGCTGCCGAGGTCGCCCCCGCTCCGGCGGAGCCGGCGCAAGAACCGGTCACGGCGGCTGAACCCGAGCCCCAGCCGGAGCCGCCCGCACCACGCGAACCGGATCCGGCCGAGATCAGCACGCCGCCGTCCCAGCCGCGCAAGGGCTGGTGGCGTCGGGGCTGACGGGCTAGGTTCACCCCGGGGCGGGGCGCACCATCAGGAGATACGCCATGGGCGGCCGTCGCCTTGCGCACCTCAGGAAGGGAGCCGCCACGGCACTTTGCCTGGTCGCCGCCCTGGCCCCCCTCCTTGGCCCCGCACCGGCCCGGGCCCAGTCCTCCGAGCCTATGTCCCTGATCCGGGACACCGAGATCGAGGAGACCCTGCGGCTCGACTCCGAGCCCCTGTTCCGCGCAGCGGGCCTGGAATCGAAGTCGATCCGCATCCTCCTGATCGGGTCGCGGGACCTGAACGCCTTCGCCGGACCCGGGGTGATGGCCGTCTTCACCGGCCTAATCCTGGAATCCAAGTCGCCCAACGAGCTCCAGGGCGTCATCGCCCACGAGGTCGCCCACCTGGCCGGCGGCCACTCGGCGCGGTCCGGCGAGATGTCCCAGGCGGGCCTCAGGCCCTTCCTGCTGACCATGGGCCTCGGCGTCCTGGCGGCCCTCGCCGGCAATGTCGAGGCCGGTGCGGTCCTGGCGTCGAACGCCAGCTTCTTCGGGGCCCTCGGCGCCATGGGCTACAGCCGCGAGCAGGAAAGCCGCGCCGACCAGGCGGGTGCCTCCTACCTTGAGGCGGCGGGCCTCTCGGGCCGCGGCCTGGTGACCTTCTTCGACAACTTTCGCTACCAGGAGGTGTTCGCCGAGGCGCGCCGCTTCGGCTATTTCCGCAGCCACCCCCTGAGCTCGAGCCGGATCGAGGCCCTGCGCGCCCGGGTCGAGCAGATGTCGCATGTCGATGCGCCGGATGATCCGGAGAGCGTCCGGCGGCACACGATCATGAAGGCCAAGCTGCAGGGCTTCATCAATCCCGGCGTGGCGATCGTGAAATGCGCGGAGCCCAAGGCGGACTATCCGACCCGCTACGCCTGCGCCATCGCCCAGTACCAGCTGAAGGAGCCCGACCGGGCCCTCAAGCTGATCGACGCCCTGCTCGCCGAGCAGCCGGAAAACCCTTACCTCTGGGAACTCAAGGGCCAGATCCTCTTCGAGTTCGGACGCACCGCCGAAGCCGAGGCGCCCCAGAGGCGCTCGGTCACCCTCAAGCCCAACGCCCCGCTCCTGCGCGTGAACCTGGGCCAGACCCTGATCGCCCTGCCGGAGGAGACCAAGGTCGACGAGGGGATCCGCGAGCTGAAGACCGCCCTGAACCAGGACGACGAGAACTCGGTGGCCTGGCGCCTGCTGGCCCAGGCCTACGACGCCCGCAAGCGGGACGGCCTCGCCCGCTACGCCACGGCCGAGTACAACTACATCGAGGGCGACAAGCGCCAGGCCCTGATCTTCGCCCTTCGGGCCCGGGATCTCCTGGAGCGGAATACGCCGGAATGGCGCCGGGCCAATGACATCGTCCTGGCGACCGAGAATGACCCCCAGGTGATCCGGGCCCGACGAGGCGGCTAGGACTTCACACCGCCGCCATCCCCCCTATGTTGCGCCCATGAAAGCCGCTCCCCTCGCCGCCCTCCTGTCCTGCGCCCTGTTCCTCGGCGGGTGCAAGAAGGCCTTTGACGCCGTCCTCGGCGATCCTCTCCGCAGCTACCTCCTCGCGAATCCCGAGCTTCTCGAGGAGATGGCGACGAAGCTGCAGGAAAAGAAGCTCGTCCAGCAGTCCGAGGAGGCCCGCAAGGCCATCGCCTCTAACCGGGCGGCCCTGGAGCGCGACCCCCGCGATGTGGTCTTCAACCCAAACGGGAAGATCACCGTGGTTGAGTTCTTCGATTACCGGTGCGGCTACTGCAAGAACATCGCCCCCGAGCTCGCCGCCATGGTGCGCGGGAACCCCGATATCCGGCTGGTCCTCAAGGAATTCCCGATCTTTGGCGGCGCCTCAGACCTCGCCGCACGGGCGGCCCTGACCCCTGCGGGGCGGGCGGGCGGCCTGGCCTTCCATGAAGCCCTCATGGAGGAGAAGACCCTCAACGAGACCGCCATCATGCGCCTGTCCGCGGCGGCGGGCATACGGGCCGACGCGATTTCCGCGGCCCTGCGCGATGAAGCCATCACCCGCCAGCTGGCCGACACCCGCCAGCTGGCCCAGAACCTGCGCATCGAGGGTACGCCGGCCTTCATCGTCGGCGACCGGATGATCCCCGGCGCCGACCTGGAGGCCCTCAAGGCCGCCATCGAGGACGCCCGGCGCGGACCCCTCAAGAGGCCTGGATAGAATGACCGAGACCGTCGCCGTCATCGGAGCCGGCATGGCCGGCCTCTGGACCGCCCTGGCCCTCGCCCCGACCGGGCGCAGGGTCATCCTGCTCGACCGCGATCCGCCGCCCCCCGAGGGCGACGCGGACGCCGCGTTCAACGACTGGGCCCACAGGGGCGTCACCCACCTGCGGCACAGCCATGCCTTCCTCGCCCGCCTAAGGGGCATCATCCGCGACGAGCACCCCGCCCTTCTCGCAGCCCTTGGCGCCGCCGGCTGCCGCGAACTGGGCCTCGACGGCATGCTGACCGATCGCCATCGCAAGCGCTGGACGCCCCGCCCGGAGGACGCGGACCTGGTCGTCCTGACCAGCCGCCGCACGACGCTCGAGCTGGTCATCCGGCGCTATGTCGAGGCCATGCCCAATGTCGAGATCCGCAGCGAGTGCTTCGTGGAGGGGCTGGCGGCGTCTGGCGAGACGCCGGTCCGGGTCACGGGGGTCCGCCTGCGTAGCGGCGAGACCGTGACGGCGGACCTGGTGGTCGATGCCGGCGGCCGGACCTCTTCCTGCTTCGAGCAGCTGGCCGACATGGGCGCCCCCGTCGGGGAGACCGCCGAGGACGCCGGCATCCTCTACTTCACCCGCCACTACCGGCTGAAGCCTGGCCAGGTCGAGCCGCCCCGGGGCGGCGCGCCGTCGACCGGGGACCTGGGCTTCATCAAGTTCGGGGTCTTCCCGGCGGACAACGGCTGCTTTTCGATCACCCTCTGCGTGCCGGAGATCGAGCTCGAGATCCGCAAGACCATCGTCAATCCCGAGATCTTCGACGGCATCTGCCGGGAGATTCCCGGCATGCGTCCCTGGCTGGAGCCGGACCGCACCGATGCGGTCAGCAAGGTCTTCGGCATGGGCGACCTCAAGAGCCGCTGGCGCACTCTGGCGCCTGGCGGCCAGGCGGCGGTGACCGGCTTCTTCCCGGTCGGGGACAGCCTGATCCGCACCAATCCCCTCTATGGCCGGGGCTGCGCCTTTGCGGCGGTCAGCGCGACCCTGCTGCGCAGCGCCCTGGACTCGACCGCGGATCCCGCCGGCCGCATCGTCGCCTACGAGGCGGGCCTGAAGCGCGAGATCCATCCCTTCTTCGACGCCATGCAGAAGGACGACCGGGCCGCCGTCCGCCGGGCCCGGCAGGCCCTGGACCCCAACCACCGTCCCTCCCTGCGCAGCCGCATCCTGAAGAGCTTCGCCGAGGACGGCGTGGCCATTGCGGTTCGCTCCGACCCCGACCTGCTGCGCGCCGCCCTGCGGGGTTTCCACATGCTGGAGCCGCCGGCCGACTGGCTCAAGCGCCCGGGCAACCTCGCCAAGGTCCTCCTGCACTGGATGACGCCCCGCGTCGCCAAGGCCGGGGTCTACCCGCCCAAGGCCGGACCCGGGCGGGCGGAGCTCATGCGCGCCGTGGGCCTCGACCCCCAGCTTGACGTCGCCCGGGTGATGGCCGGCTAGCGCTTCAGTCCTCGCCCCAGCGCCAGCGCAGGGGCTTGGTCCTGTCCATCTTGAGCCAGGTCACGACCAGCAGGAGGACGGTGCACCCCAGGAGCACCCCCAGGGTCCCCAGAGCCTCGCCCCCCCTCAGGTCGCGCCCCATGAGGGTCGGGGTGACAGCCATGGCCAGGACATAGAGGCCGACGCAGGCCCAGCCCTGCCCCGTGACGGGCGTGACACCGAAGCCGAACCTGCGTGGGCCGAACCAGGGTCTGCCGATAGGAAGTTTCATGGCGGGCGTCCTGAAAAACACCGGGGCCGCAGATATAGGCGCGCCCGACTTCCCCCGCGAGTACTCCAGGCCTGACCGTGGCCGATCAGATCCGCCCGGCAAGGGGTGAGGAGGGATCCCCGTAGCGGCGCTCGGCCATCCGTCCGGCCAGGAAGGCCTGCCGGCCGGCGATGACCGCGTGCTTCATGGCGTCGGCCATTCGGATCGGATCTTTGGCTTCGGCGATGGCGGTGTTCATCAGGACGGCGTCGCAGCCCATCTCCATGGCGATCACAGCGTCCGAAGCCGTCCCCACCCCGGCGTCCACCAGAACCGGCACCCGGGATTGTTCGAGGATCAGGCCGAGGTTGAGGGCGTTCTGGATGCCGCGACCCGACCCGATCGGGGCCGCCGCCGGCATGATGGCAGCGGCGCCGGCGTCCTCCAGCTTGCGGGCGTAGACCGGATCGTCACTGCAGTAGACCATCACCTGGAAACCGTCGGCGACCAGCATCTTCAGGGCCCGAAGGGTCTCCTCCATGTCCGGCAGGAGGTGAGGCGTCTCGGACAGGACCTCCAGCTTGACCAGGTCCCAGCCGCCAGCCTCCCGGGCCAGCCGCAGGGTGCGCACGGCATCCTCACCGGTGTAGCAGCCTGCGGTGTTGGGCAGGTAGGTGAAGCGCTCCGGCTTCACGAAATCAGCCAGCATGGGCTTCGATGTGTCGGACAGGTTGACCCGGCGCAGGGCCACGGTGACGATCTCGGCCCCGGCCGCCTCGGCAGCGGCGGCGTTCTGGGCGTAGTCGGCGTACTTGCCGGTGCCGACGATCAGCCGCGAGCGAAAGGTGCGGCCAGCGACCGTCCAGGTGTCCGGGGCCGTTCCGGAAGATGCGGTCTCACCGGACATTTCAGCCTCCGCCAATGAAGTGGACGATTTCGACCTGGTCGCCCTCGGCCAGTTCGGTCCGCCCGTAGGCCGAGCGGGGCACGATCTCCAGGTTGCGCTCGACCGCGACCTTCCGCGCGTCGAGGCCCAGGGCGGCGACCAGTTCGGCGACCGTGCGGACCGCCTCCATGATGCGGCGCTCGCCGTTCAGGACCAGGGTCAGGTTCATGGCCCTGCTTGTGACCCCAGCCGCCCCCCGTTACAAGATGCCGAATCCGGTTTCGGTGAGTCTGCACCGGTCGGAGGGCAGTCGGCGGGGACCGGCCTTCGGCATCACGCCGATGTGTCCGGGGCGGGGGTGCTCCCCGTGTTCGCGCCGGCTCCGGTTCGATAAAAGGTCAGGACGTCCGCCCTGAGCGGTCGCCGAGACGACGAAGCACAGGATCCCCAAATGCCGTCCAGTCCGAAGGCTCCCGCCGAACAGATCGATGCACGTCTTGTCCGCCGTCTGGCCGGCATCCTGAATGATACGGGGCTCTCCGAGATCGAGGTCGAGCATGACGGGCTCCGCATCCGGGTGGCGCGCACCCTGACCGCCGCAGCGTCCGTCGCCGTCGCCGCCCCCCTGCCCGCGCCGGTCGTCGCCGCGCCTGTCGCAGAGGCCCCGGCGGCCGCGGCCGCCCCGGCCGTGGCGGCGGGAGACGCGGTGAAGTCGCCGATGGTCGGCACCGTCTACCTGCAGCCCCAGCCCGACGCCCCGTCCTTCATCAAGGTCGGAGACACGGTCAGCGAGGGCCAGACCCTGATGATCGTCGAGGCCATGAAGACCATGAACCCCATTCCCGCCCCCCGGGCCGGGAAGGTGCTGGAGATCCTGGCCGTCAACGGCCAGCCGGTCGAGTTCGGCGAACCCCTCGCGATCATCGGTTAGGCCATGTTCGACAAGATCCTGATCGCCAACCGGGGCGAGATCGCCCTGCGGGTGCACCGCGCCTGCAAGGAGATGGGCATCGCGACGGTCGCCGTTCATTCCGAGGCGGACGCCGGCGCCATGTGGGTGCGCCTGGCGGATGAGAGCGTCTGCATCGGCCCGGCCTCGGCCGCGAAGAGCTATCTCAACATCCCCTCCATCATCGCCGCGGCCGAGATCACAGGCGCCCAGGCCATTCATCCCGGCTATGGCTTCCTCTCGGAGAACGCCCGCTTCGCCGAGATCGTGAACGCCCACGGCTTCACCTTCATCGGTCCCCTGCCCGAACACATCACCATGATGGGCGACAAGATCACCGCCAAGCAGGCGGTGAGGGACGCTGGCATCCCGGTGGTCCCGGGCTCGGACGGCGCCGTGACCACCGAGGAGGAGGCCTTCGCCGCCGCCCGGGAGATCGGGTTCCCGGTGCTGATCAAGGCTGCAGCCGGCGGCGGCGGACGGGGCATGAAGGTGGCCCGCACCGAGGAGGACCTCGCCGAGGCCGTCTCAACCGCCCGGGCCGAGGCCAAGGCCGCCTTCGGCGATGACGCCATCTACATGGAGCGTTACCTCCAGGGGCCGCGCCACATCGAACTGCAGGTGATCGCCGACCGCTTCGGCAATGTGTGCCACCTGGGCGAGCGCGACTGCTCCCTCCAGCGCCGCCACCAGAAGGTTCTGGAAGAGGCCCCGTCGCCGGTCATCGACGCCGCCGCGCGGGCGAAGATCGGGAACGTCGTCGTCGAGGCCATCCGCAGGATCGGCTATCTCGGCGTGGGCACGATCGAGTTTCTTTATGAGAACGGCGAGTTCTTTTTCATTGAGATGAACACCCGCCTGCAGGTGGAGCACCCGGTCACCGAAGCCATCACCGGCATCGACCTGGTCCGCGAGCAGATCCGCATCGCCGCCGGCCTGCCCCTGTCCTTCTCGCAGAAGGACATCGTGTTCGAGGGCCACGCCATCGAGTGCCGGATCAATGCCGAGAACCCGCGGACCTTCACCCCTTCGCCTGGCCTCATCTCGGATTTCCACGCCCCGGGCGGACTGGGCGTGCGCCTCGACAGCGCTATCTACGCCGGCTACGTCATCCCGCCCTACTACGACAGCCTGATCGGCAAGTTGATCGTCCATGGCCGGGACCGCGAGGAGTGCATCGCCCGTCTCAGCCGTTGCCTGGGTGAGATGGTCGTGAGCGGGGTTGAGACCACCATCCCGCTCTTCCAGGACCTCCTACTGCAGCCAGACTTCCTGATGGGCGACTACACCATCCACTGGCTTGAACGCTGGCTGAAGGATCAGTCGGAGGCCCGGTGAGCCGCCCTTCGCGCCGCCACCCTGCACTGGACTTCTACGCCCGCGGCGTCTTTCCCATGGCGCAGGCCGCTGATGATCCAGCGGTCTTCCTGGTCGAGCCCGACTTCCGGGGCGTCTTTCCCCTTCAGGGCCTGAGACTTCCCAGGCGGCTCCTGCGCACCGTGCGGCAGGACCGCTTCGTGGTGCGGGTCAATTCCGCCTTCCCCGAGGTCCTTGACGCCTGCGCAAGGCCCGAGCGGCCGGGCGCATGGATCAATCCCGCCCTGAGGCGCATGTACCTGGAGATGCACGCCTCGGGCTCGGCCCATTCGGTGGAGGCCTGGCGCGAGGGCCGGCTGGCCGGCGGCCTGTTTGGGGTCAGCCTGCGGGGGGCCTTCTTCGGCGAAAGCATGTTCTCGGTAGAGACCGACGCCTCCAAGGTCGCCCTGGCCCACCTGGCGGCGCACCTGGTCCGGGGTGGGTTCCGGCTGCTGGACGCTCAGTTCCTCACCGACCACCTGGCCAGCCTGGGGGCCGAGGAGATCCCCCGTCCGGCCTACCTGGAGCGGCTGGCCGGGGCGCTGGAGGTCGAGGGCGTGATCGGGGCTCCTGCGGTCCTGAGCGGAGCGGAAGTCCTGCAGGTGATCAGCCAGGTGTCGTAGACCGGATGCTCGGGGCCATTGAGGCCCGGTGACGAGGCGTAGATCCAACCCCGGAACACCTGTCGCCCGCCCGGCGCCGGGCGCCCGGCCTGAGGCCTCGGCTGGGAGTCGACGGTCAGGTAGGCGATGGAGTCCTCGGCCGGCTCATCCGCCGCCGTCCGCTCGCAGGCCCGGACCGTCAGGATCAGGGACTTGTAGCGCACGGGCTGGCCGACCGGGGCCTCGAAGCGGATCGTTTCCGCCGTCACCTTGTCGACCGCCTGGAGGACGGCGACGTCGAAGCGCTCTCGCTTCTTCACGCTCTCGACAGGACGCTCGGCGACCTGGCGCTCGGGCGGTTCGGCCGGCGCGACCTGGGAGGCGGGAACGGGCGGGGTCACGGCCGGAGGCGGCGCCTCGACCACCGCCGGGGGCGCCTCCTCCTCGATCACGGGGGCGATGGGCGCAGGGGCTTCAGGCGCGGGAGCAGGCGGGGCGCCGGCGTCCTGTGAGGCCGGAGCCTGCTGCGCAGGGGCCAGGCCGGCGGGCCCCAGAAGGGCTGCCGACGCCAGGAGGACGGCGGCGAAGACCCGGGTCTGCGGTCGCCCGGTCATCCTATTCGGGCCGCCAGGCCTCGTAGTCGCCTGCGGCGCGGGCGCGCTCGCCGCCGCGGGCGATGGACCCCTTGGGCCGCCAGGCGTGGACCGTGCCGGTCAGGTTCGGCAGGTGGTCCTTCTCCCAGGACCGGCGGGTCAGCGGTGCGACGGTCGGAGGCTCGTCAAAGGTGTAGTGAAGCCAGCCGTGCCACTCGGCGGGAACCTTGGAGGCGTCGGGATACCCCTTGTAGATCACCCAGCGCCGACGGCGGCCGTCGTAGGAGTCCCGGGCGTCCCGCGCCTCGAAATAGCGGTTGCCATAGTCGTCCTGGCCGACAAGGGCGCCGCGGCGCTTGATATGGAAACCCGCGCCGATCGTGGCGCCGTTCCACCAGGTGAAGATCGCTTTCAGCACGCCTGTCCAGGTCCACTCAGCTTCAACGCGGGCGGACTATAGGTCGGGCGGCTCCCAGCGTCCAGCGACGAGACGCCCCCAACATGTTGTGGATGCCCGCCCGAGGAACCGCAACATCTGTTGCCGCCTCCCCCCGCCCGCCCTAACCTCACGCGACTGGAGGCCGTATTCATGCAGACCCCGCCCGTTCTTGAGCCCCGACAGGTCGAACTGCGGGACCGATGCGCAGAGGTGATCGCGCCGGTCGGCTGGACAGACGCCCAGACCGAGGCCTGGATCGAGGTCCTGGATGGGGCCGAAGACCTTGGAGCCGCGATCGAGGGCCTGGCCACACGCATCGCCACCCAGCTTTCCGGCCGGAGCCAGACGGGCGGACGGGGAGCCGATTCCGGATTCCGGGACCGCCTGTTGGCCCTGATGCTGAACGCCGCCGCGGCGATCGGCCGGCCGGGCGCCGCCGCGCCGGAGGTCCTCGACGCTGACGACCCCGGCCTTGCGGCCCGACTTGAAGCCCTGGCGGCAACCCAAAGAGGCGAACGTCTTGCCCATTCCGTCGCGCTCAAGGCCTCTGCTGCGATGCAGGGTGTCCTGGACGCCGTCTCCCGGTGCGAGGGGGATGCTGCAGCCTGCGCCTCCCCCTCGGACAATCCGGGCCTCGCCCGCGCCATTGAGCGCGCCCTTGCGTCTGGGGCGCCTGAGCCCCTGGTCAGCGAGGCCCTCGAGCTTGCACAGGCCGGACGGACGACCTGGACGGCGACCCTCCCCGAAGCCTCGGAGGACCGACTGCGGCGGGTCCTGACCACACAAAAGCCTGCCCCGGGGCTGAGCCGCCTTGTCACCTCTGGCGTCGGCCTGGCGGACAGCGCCGACACCGCCAAGGCGCTGGTCTCTGCTGTCCCCGGCGTGCGCGGCGCCGTCAGCCTCTGCGCCTTCGGACTTGGGGAAGATTTCGACGCGACCGCCTTCGGCAAGGCCGTCGCCGACCTGGCCCTGGCCCTCTCCGCCTCCGGAAAGCCGGGCCGGATCGCCCTTGCCGGACTGGGAGACTGGCTGTTGGCCCAGGGCCTCGCCTATGACTCCGACGCCGCACGCAAGGCCGCCAGGGCGATTTTCAAGCGCGCGCGCCGGGCCCTGCCGGAGGGACTTGATGTGGGCCTCGCCCTCTTCGAGGACCCCGAACTCGCCCTCCGCCTTGGCGGCGCCGACCCGTCAGGGGCGCCCTCGCCGGGCGTAGTCCTGGAGATCGAGACCTCGGACGGTGTCCTGATGCGGACCCTGTCAGGTCCCGCACTGCGGGCCCTCCATCTCCTGGGCCTGGACCCGTCGACGGCGCGGCTGCACGCCCTGGGCGCCCGGGACCTGACGGGCCTGCCCGGGATCGACCGCGCAGCCCTGGAGTCCCGGGGTTTCACAGACCACGAGATCGCGGCCGTCGAATCCGCCCTGCCCTTCGCCGGGCGGCTTTCCGACGCCCTGTCGCCGCAGGTGATCGACCCGGGCTTCCTGTCGGATGTCCTGGGACTCTCAGAGGCGGAGTTCGCCGACCCGGCGCTGGACCTGGCGGTCCGGATGGGTTTCAGCCCGGACCAGATCGCCCAGGCCGACGCCGCCCTCGCCGGTGCGGGCCGCCTCTCGGACCTGCCCGGCCTGAGCGAAGCCCAGGCGGCGGTCTTCACCGTCGGCGCAGAGGCAGGGCCGGCCGCGCGACTGGCCATGGCTTCTGCACTCGCCTCCCACCTGGCCCTGCCCCCTGTCATCGCCATCGACGCCGCCTCAGGCGCCGGGGTCGAGGACCTGCTTGCGGCCCTGCCTGAGGCGCCAGGAACCGTGCTGCAGGTCCGCCTGCGTCCCCTGCCCCTCCACCTGCCGCCCATTGCGGAGCGCGAGGCGCCCCGGGCCGCAGAGCCTCCGCCCTCCGCCGGCGAGCGCATCGTCGAGGAACGGATCATCGAGCGCCACATCGAGGTCGAACGCCCGCCAACGCGCCGCAAGCTTCCGGACCGCCGCAAAGGCTACATCCAGAAGGCCTCGGTGGGCGGCCACAAGGTCTATCTCCACACCGGCGAATACGACGATGGCGAACTCGGTGAGATCTTCATCGACATGCACAAGGAGGGCGCCGCCTTCCGGTCGCTGATGAACAACTTCGCGGTCTCGGTCTCGCTGGGCCTCCAGTACGGCGTGCCCCTCGATGAGTTCGTAGACGCCTTCGTCTTCACCCGCTTCGAGCCGGCTGGACAGGTGACCGGCAATGACGCCGTCCGCTCCGCGACCTCGATCCTGGACTACATTTTCCGCGAGCTCGGCATCTCCTATCTCGGCCGCAACGACCTGGCGAACGCCGATGGCGAGTTGAACGCGGACGGCCTGGGCCGCGGAGCCGCCGATGGCCAGCCCCTGGAGGATCCCGAACCCCAGCCCGCGTCACGGCTCATTTCCCGCGGGTTCTCCCGGGGGGCGGCGCCCGACAACCTCGTCTTCCTGCCGACGGCGCAGGAGCGCGGCGCGCTTGGGGGACTGCGCAGGGACGCCGACGTCTGCCCGGACTGCGGCGACACGGCCCTGGTGCGAAAGGGGGCAGACCTCATCTGCGACACCTGCGGCGTCCGCGCCGAGGGCGACCTCGCCGGCTGACGGCTCTGCATCAATTGAGCCAGATCACTTCGCGGCCGCTTGGGCGTTCCACCCGTGAGCAGACCTTCCCGCTTCCGCTCGGTAAAGCTCAAGGTCGGGCCAGTCCGCTGTGCGCCAGGCGTCACTCCTGGACAGCCCCTTGTGTCACTTCTTGGGCGTCAGCTTCACCAGCATCCCGTCGGAGCCGCGCAGGCCATCGGTGAGAAGATAGATTGAGCCGTCAGGCCCCTCCTCCGGCTCGCGAATGCGCGAACCCAGCGCGAACTGGTCGCCCTTCGTGACCTCGGGTCCGTTGACATCGACCCTGACCAGACTCCGACTGGACAGACCGCCGATGAAGATATCGCCGCGCCACTGCGGCCAGAGCTTGCCGGAGTAGACCATCATACCCGCGGGCGATATGGCGGGATTCCACCAGACCTTCGGCGCTTCAAAGCCGTCGCCAGGGCGATGATCCGGGATCGCCGCCCCATTGGTCGGCGGGCGCGGGTAGTTGTCGCCATTGGAGACGACCGGCCATCCGTAGTTGCGGCCGGGCAGGATCAGATTGACCTCGTCGCCGCCCAGAGGGCCCATCTCCTGCTCCCACAGGTTGCCGTTTGCGTCGAACGCCAGGCCGAGGAGGTTGCGGTGGCCATAGGTCCAGATGGCGGGATCACCGCCGCGCGCCGCCAGGGGATTGCCAGCTGCCGGCGTGCCGTCGTCGTTGAGGCGCAGAACCTTGCCTGAGAGGATTTTGATATCCTGCGGCTCCGTGCGCTGGAAACCGTCCCACTGCTGGCGATCACCGACGGCGAACAACAGCTTGCCCTCGGGCGAGAATGCGATGCGGCCAGAATAGTGGCCCGCCTTCGCGTCATACTTGGGGCCTCGGAAAAGCGCCTGCACGTTGCGTAGCGACGGGGCGTCTCCGTCTTTGAACACGCCGCGCGCCAGGACCACGCTTGAGTCCTTCCCGGCGGCTTCCGAATAGCTGAAGTAAACCATCCGGTTCTTGGCGAACCGGGGGTGAAGCACGACATCCATCAGTCCGCCCTGTCCCTGGGATGTCACGGCGGGGACGCCGGTCACGGCCTTCCGCTGTTTGCCGTCTGCTGAGAGCATTAACAGCTGGCCAGCCTTCTCGGTGATCAACATGCGGCCGTCGGGCAGGAAGGTCATGGCCCAGGGCTGGTCGAGGTCGGCGATTTCCTCGATCCGGAACGGCGCGTTGGGTGGGGCTGAGGGCTCCGCCAGGGCCGAGACGGCGGCGACGGCCCCGCCGGCCAGCACCAATGCGCCGGCGAGCGCAATCGCCCACGGACGAGGAGAACGGTCCGGCTTGCTCGCAACAGTCGAGGTCGGCTTGATCATGGGCGGTCACCTGTCGAGGGGTTAAGATCGTGGCCCGCCGCGAATACCGCCGTGCGCATCTCGCCAATCGACGACCCTGTCTTCGCTTCGATGTTTCTGAACGGGTTCGCTATTGCCTGTTCCGGATCGCTCACGACGCCTCCAGTTTTGCTCGCCACCCCGGACATTTAGTTAGCTGCACGCGGCTGACAATGACCGCTTCGGGTCGAATCTCACCTTTGGCTCGGCATCCGCAAGCGGACCCTCACCGAGCCGTCCCCAAGGGGTCTACCCAAAGGGGTCTACAACGTCAGGTTCTGTCCACTAGCGAGCACCCAGACGCACCAGCACGGCCCGGGGAATTCCCAGGTCGGTGATCACCTGCCTCTGGTCCCGCAGCCCGCAGGACTCACGCTGGATGAAGAGGCTCCAGACCGCCTCGGCCGCCGCCTTCAGAAGGGCGTCGCGTCCTTCGCGCTCCAGGGCTTCAGGGTCGGTCAGCCGGGAAAGGGCCGCCTCCGCGCGGCTCCCGGCGCGCCCCAGGGCGGCGGCGGCCTCGGACATCATCTCGGCCTCGAGAACGCTCAGACCGGTGTCACGACCCGGATCAGAACCCTGCCCGAGGCGGGGAGGACGCAGGCTCATCATTCAGCTCCCGCAGAGGCGATTTCCACTCACAGTTACAGCAATTTAAGTGGCGGGACAGGCCTTGCGGCGTCATGACCCGCCGATGTCCGCGTCTGTATCGAGCCGCTTCGCCCGGAGCGTGTCCATCCTGCTTTCCGCCGGCGTCCTGGCCCTTCCCCTCGGCGCTCAGGCCCTGGTCCTGCTGGGCGGCAAGGATATTCCCCGCGCCGTAAGCTTCGGCGGTCCCTGTGTCGGCTGCGACCTGTCCGGGCGGGCCCTTGTCGGCGCCCACTTCCTCGGTGCGGATTTCTCGGGCTCAGCCCTCATCGGAGCGGACCTGCGCCAGGTCCGCCTCCTGGGGGCTGACTTCAGCGGCTCGGATCTGTCCCGAAGCGACCTCAGCGACGCCGAGATCACCGGCGCCGACTTCGACGGTGCGCGCATGAAGGACATACGGCTGGACGGCGCCCGGATCCGGGGCGCCAGCTTCGCGGGAGCCGACTTCGAGGGCGCCAGCCTGCGGGGCGTCGTTTTCTACGGGGTCGACCTTGGGGGCGTCCGCAACCTCCGGCAGGAGCAGCTAGACGCCGCCTGCGCCGTCGGCTCCGTGCGCCTGCCCAGGGGCATGGTCCTGCGCGCCTGCCCCCGGGACTAGCCCCGGCCTCAGACCTTGATCGGCGGGGCCGTGCGGATGTGCAGCTCCTTGAGCTGCTTGTCCTCCACCGGCGACGGCGCGCTCATCAAGAGGTCCTGGCCCTGCTGGTTCATCGGGAAGGCGATGACCTCGCGGATGGCGGTCTGTCCAGCCAGCAGCATGACGATCCGGTCGATGCCGGGCGCCAGGCCGCCGTGCGGCGGGGCGCCATAGCGGAAGGCGTTGAGCATGCCGCCAAAGGCGCTTTCCACGTCCTCCGCCCCCATGCCGACGATCTCGAAGGCGCGCAGCATGACGTCCGCCCGGTGGTTCCGGATGGCGCCTGAGCACAACTCATAGCCGTTACAGACGATGTCGTACTGGTAGGCGAGGATGTCGAGCGGATCGCGGGTGTTCAGCGCCTCAAGCTCGCCCTGCGGCATGGAGAAGGGGTTGTGGGAAAAGTCCACCAGCCCCGTCTCTTCGTTCAGCTCGAACATCGGGAAGTCGACGATCCAGACGAACTCGAAGCGGTTCTCGTCCACCAGGCCGAGCTCGGTCCCGACCCGGGTGCGGGCCTGGCCGGCGAACTTGGTGAAGACCTTCGGATCGCCGCCGACGAAGAAGGCCGCATCGCCGACCTTCAGGCCCAGCTGTTCGCGGATCGCCTCGGTGCGCTCGGGGCCGAGGTTCTTGGCGATCGGACCTGCGCCGCCCTCCTCGCCCTCGCGCCAGAAGATGTAGCCCAGGCCCGGCTGGCCCTCGGACTGGGCCCAGCTGTTCATGCGGTCGCAGAAGGCCCGGCTGCCGCCGCCCGGCGCCGGGATGGCCCAGATGGCGTTCTTCGGGGTCTCCAGCATCCGGGCGAAGACGCCGAAGCCGCCGCCCCGGAAGGGCTCGGAGACATCCTGCATGACCAGGGGATTGCGCAGGTCCGGCTTGTCGGAGCCGTACTTCTGCATGGCCTCCCGGTAGGGGATGCGCGGGAAGGGATAGGGGGTGACCGGCTTGCCCTCGGCGAACTCCTCGAAGACCCCGTGCATGACGGGCTCGATGGCGGCGAAGACGTCCTCCTGGGTCACGAAGCTCATCTCGACGTCGAGCTGGTAGAACTCCAGGCTGCGGTCGGCGCGCAGGTCCTCGTCCCGGAAGCAGGGGGCGATCTGGAAGTAGCGGTCAAAGCCCGAGACCATCAGCAGCTGCTTGAACTGCTGGGGAGCCTGGGGAAGGGCGTAGAAGGTCCCGGGGTGCATCCGCGAAGGCACCAGGAAATCCCGCGCGCCTTCGGGCGACGAGGCCGTCAGGATCGGGGTCTGGTACTCCAGGAAGCCCTGTCCGATCATCCGGTTGCGGATCGAGTGGATGACCTTCGAGCGCAGGACGATGTTCCGGTGCAGGGTCTCGCGCCGCAGGTCCAGGTACCGGTGCTTGAGCCGGATTTCTTCCGGATAGTCGGGCTCGCCGAAGACCGGCAGGGGCAGCTCGGCGGCCTCGGACAGGACCTCGACGGCCCGCACGCGCACCTCGACCTCACCCGTGCCAAGGTTGGGGTTCACGGTCTCCGGAGTGCGGGCCACGACCTCTCCATCCACGCGGATGACGCTCTCGGCGCGCAGGCGCTCGATGGTCGCGAAGCCGGGGGTCTCCGGCGCAAAGACCAGCTGGGTCAGGCCGTAGTGGTCACGCAGGTCCACGAAGACCAGGCCGCCATGGTCACGCTTGCGATTGATCCACCCCGACAGGCGGACAGACTGGCCGGTGTCGCCGGCGCGCAGGGCGCCGCAGGTGTGGGTGCGATAGGCGTGCATGGGGTCGCAAGGGCTCCGGAATCCAAGGCGCGGAAGGGCGCATGCAAGGGGCGGAAAGTCAAGGTTTCCGCCCCTTGCGAACGCCGGCCGAAGCGCGTGCCGAAGCCTACTTCTTCGGGTCGACCAGGGCCTGGTAGGTCAGGGTCCGGGCCGCGGTGCCGAGGTCCTCGCCGCCGGTGCCGCCGAGGCGCTGGATCATGCCCACGAAGTAGAGGTCGTTGGTCGGATCGATCCAGAACCAGGTGCCGGCCGCGCCGCCCCAGCTCATGGTGTTGGCGCCCTCAAGGCTCCCGGAAGCCCGGGGATCGAGGTTGACCATGAAGTCCAGGCCGAAGCCCACCGCCTCATTGAAGCGCGAGCCCGAGGTGCCGTTCGAGGTCACCAGCACGCTCTTCGGGATGACGTTCGTCCGCATCAGCTCGACCGCGGCCGGGGAAAGGATGCGGGCCCCTTCAAGCTCGCCGCCATTCAGGATCATCTGTGAGAAACGGCCATAGTCCGAGGTCGTCGAGACCAGCCCGCCGCCGCCGGACTCCATGGTGGGCGCCTTGGTGTAGTCCGGGGGCGGATTATCGAAGATGGCGGTGGCGAGTACGTTCTGACGGGTCTTGGGATCCGTCATGTAGAGGGTCGCCAGCCGATCCGTCTTGCCGGCGGGAACGTAGAATCCTGTGTCGACCATCTTGAGCGGGCGGAAGATCCGCTCCTCCATGAAAGCGCCCAGGGTCTGGCCGCTGATCCGCTCGACGATGGCCCCCTGGATGTCGACGGACACCGAATAGGACCAGGCGGTTCCCGGCTGGAACATGAGCGGGATGTCTGAGATCCGGGTGATCATGTCATTCAGCCCGTTGGCGCCCAGCACCCGCTTTTCGCGGAACATGCGGTCCACGGGGTGGCGATCGCCAAGCCCGTAACCAAAGCCCGCCGTATGGCTCATGATCTCGCGCATGGTCGGCGGACGCTCGGCGGGAACCGTGATCATGTTCCCCTTGTCGTCCACCCCGGCCATGACCTTCAGGTTCTTGAATTCGGGGATGAACTTGGTCACCGGGTCATCCAGCTTCCATTTGCCCTCCTCGTAGAGAATCATCATGGCCACGCCGGTGATGGGCTTGGACATGGAGTAGATGCGGAAGATCGTGTCCTTATCCATCGGGGCGCCGGTGGCGAGGTCCTTCTTGCCGTAGGTCTTGAAGCCGACCACCTGCCCGTGCCGAACCAGCAGGGTCGTCATGCCGGAGACCCGGCCATCGGCCACCACCTTGGCCATGGCGTCATCCAGACGCTTCAGGCGGGCGGAGTCGAAGCCGACGGCCTCGGGCTTCACCTCGGCGGCCTTGCGCGGGGCCGCCAGGGCCTGGGGCGCGGAAATGAGTGCAGCGACGGCGACAGCCGACGCCAGGCTTCGGAAAAACTGAGTCAATGGAATCCCCCCTATCGAATGGAGGGCAGACTAGCCGCGCGGCAAGGCCGCCGCAAAGACGCGATTTGAGTCCCCGTCCTCAGCCCGGCCGGAAGCGCCGGCTCGTCGGGAATCCGCGGGGCGCCAGACGACCGGCCCCTGCGCGGCGTCCGGACCAGTCACGCCAGTCTGGCCAGGCACGGGTGCGGCCGGCGGAGTCGATCCAGGCCGCCCCCTCCTCCGCCCGAAAGACAAGGGCGTCCCGGAGCCCGCCCTCGCGGTAGGCCTGGAGCTTGACCCCCTTGCCTCGGGGCATATCGGGCAGTTCCTCCAGGGGGAAGACCAGGATCTTGCCGTTGTCGCCGACCACGGCGACCTGGTCGCCCTCCACCGGCAGGGCGAAGGCGGCCCCGCCCTTGCCCACGGTCAGGACCTGCTTGCCGGCCTTGCGCATGGCCACCGCCTCGGCCTCTGGCAGGAGGAAGCCGTAGCCCTCCTTCGAGGCGACAAACCGCTTCGCTCCCAGGCGGTGCGGGAAGACCGCCACGATTTCGGTCCGGTCATCCAGCTCCAGCATCAGGCGGACGGGTTCCCCGTGTCCGCGTCCCCCCGGAAGCTTGTCGCAGGCCAGGGTGAAGAACCGGCCATCGGAGGCGAAGAGCAGCAGCTTGTCGGTGGTCTCGGCGGGAAGGATGAAGCCCTGGGCGTCGCCTTCCTTGTACTTGATCTCGGAGGGGTCCTCGATGCGGCCCTTCACCGACCGGATCCAGCCGCGCTCGGACAGGATGACGGTGATGGGCTCACGCACCACCAGGGCCTCCAGGGCCGCGTCGGCGTCGACGGAGGGCGCAGCCTCGAAGGTGGAGCGCCGGCGCGTCAGGGCGCCATCCTTCTCCAGCAGTTCGCGGACGTCGCGCAGGCCCACTCCGACCAGCTTCCACTGGGCGCGGTCTGACCCCAGCAGGGCGTTCAGGCCGTCGCGCTCCTCGGCCAGCTCGGCATGCTCGCGACGGAGCTCCATCTCCTCCAGCCGGGCCAACTGGCGCAGGCGGGTGTTCAGGATGGCCTCGGCCTGGAGGTCGGACAGGTCGAAGGCCTCGATCAGCCGGGCCTTGGGCTCGTCCTCCTGGCGGACGATCCGGATCACCTCGTCCAGGTTCAGGAAGGCGATGATCAGGCCGTCCAGGATGTGAAGGCGGGACTCGATGCGCGCCAGCCGGTGCCGGGCCCGTCGGACCACCACCTCGCGCCGGTGGTCGAGGAAGGCCCGCAGAAGGCCCTTGAGCCCCATCACACCCGGCGTCCCCCGGGCGTCCAGGACGTTCATGTTGACCGGGATCCGGGCCTCGAGGGCGGACAGCCTGAACAGGCTCTCCATCAGGACCTCGGGCTCCACGTTCCGGGACTTGGGTTCCAGCACGAGGCGGACGTCCTCGGCGCTCTCGTCCATCACGTCGCCCAGCAGGGGCGCCTTCTTGGTCTCGATCAACTCAGCCAGCTGCTCGACCAGATCGGCCTTCTTCACCTGGTAAGGGATCTCGGTGACGACGATGCGCCACAGGCCCCGCCCGAGGTCCTCGCGGGTCCAGCGGGCCCGGACCCGCACCCCGCCCCGTCCCGTCTCGTAGGCTTCCCGCAGGCTCGCCGCGGACTCGACGATGACCCCCCCGGTGGGGAAGTCCGGACCCGGCGAGATCGCGAGGAGCTCGACGGTCGAGATGTCGGGCTGCTCCAGCAGGCGCAGGCAGGCCTCGATCAGCTCTGATACATTGTGCGGCGGGATGGACGTCGCCATGCCCACGGCGATGCCGCTGGAGCCATTGGCCAGGAGATTGGGGAACCCCGCCGGGAGGACGACTGGCTCTTCCTCCTCGCCGTCGTAGGTGGCGCGGAAGTCGACGGCGTCCTCGTCTATGCCCTCCAGCAGGAGCTGGGCGGCCAGGGTCAGCCGGCACTCGGTGTAGCGCATGGCCGCTGCGTTATCGCCGTCGATGTTGCCGAAGTTCCCCTGCCCGTCGACCAGGGGGTAGCGCTGGGCGAAGTCCTGCGCCAGCCGGACCAGGGCTTCATAGACGGCGGAGTCGCCGTGCGGGTGATACTTGCCGATGACGTCGCCCACGACCCGGGCGCATTTCTTGGCCGTCGAGGTCGGATCCAGCCGGAGCTGGCGCATGGCGTAGAGCAACCGGCGGTGCACGGGCTTCAGGCCGTCGCGGACGTCCGGAAGCGCACGGCCCGTGATGGTCGACAGGGCGTAGGCGAGGTACCGCCGCGACAGGGCCTCGCTCAGCGGCTCATCAATGGTGCGGTCGCCCTCGGGGGGCGGTGCAAGGGTGTCGGTCATGAGGCGATCGGCGGCGAATCGGCGGCGGCGCCGCCCGCCCCTGCTTAGGCCGGGCGTGCGGCGGCGTCATCCCGCGCGATCAGAGCCGGCCCGCCTCGGTCAGCTTGTCCACAAGCCAGACCCGCGCGGCCGGAAGCGGACGGTTCAGCGCCGAGAACAGGCACCGGTCCAGGAAGTGGCCGGTGAGGGCCAGGCCGTCGCCGATGTCGCCAGGCGACAGCCCCCCCTGGGCGGACAGGAGGAAGGGCGGCAGGCGCAGGAGCCGGTCCCTGTAGGGCTCTCCAGCGGCCCGGCTCACCGCCCTCCCCGTCCGGGGCGACACCCAGACCAGGTCGTCGACCGCGCCCGTCGCGGCGCACCGCGACAGGTCCAGTCCAAAGCCCAGGGCCTGGAGGACGCCGGCCTCGAAACGGATGTAGACGGCGGGCCAGATCTCCTCGTGCCGAAGCGCGCCCGACAGGGCCTCGAAGGCGGCGAAGGCGCCAGGCTGGGGCTCGCGCTCGGGCAGGACCCCGGCGGCCACGGCGGCGGCGGAGCCGAGCCCCGCCAGGGCCAGGGGATCATCGAACAGGTCCGACGGACCGGCGCCGGCCGCCTCGAGGGCCGCCGAGCCCAGCTGCTCGCTGGTCCGGGCCCGGAAACGGGCGGTGACGCGGCTGCCTGGCTGCAGCAGGGGCCGGATCCGCCGGGAGCCGCCGCCGGCGACGAAGGCCGGATAGCGGCCGTGGCCGCGGGTCAGGAGCTCGGCGATGGCCCCGTTCTCACCATGCGCGCGGGCCGACAGGACGAAGGCGTCGTCCTCGAACTCCACCCCCTCAGGCCTCGAAGTCGAGGCCGACGTCGCCGTAGAACTCCCGACGGTCGGCCCAGCGCTCGTCGACCTTGACGGTCAGGAACAGATGGACCGGCCGGTCCAGCAATTCGGTAAGTTCCTCGCGCGCCTTCTGGCCGATCCACTTCAGGGTCTGGCCGTTCTTACCCAGCACGATGGGACGCTGGCTCTCGCGTTCGACATAGAGGGTCTGGTCGATGCGGACCGAACCATCCTTGCGCTCGCTGAAGCCGGTGGTCTCCACTGCGGCCGCATAGGGCAGCTCTTCGTGGACGCGCAGGTAGACCTTCTCGCGGGTGATCTCGGCGGCGAGGAGGCGCACCGGCAGGTCAGCCGTCTGGTCGGCGGGGTAGAGCCATGGCCCCTCGGGGACGAGTTCCGCAAGCCTCTGCAGCAGGTCGTCCACCCCCGAGCCATCTGCGGCCGAGATCATGAAGACCTCGGAATAGACCCCCGTGTCGAACAGGCGGGCGGACAGGGCCAGGAGGCGCTCGCGCTTGATCCCGTCGATCTTGTTCAGGGCCAGGATCGCCTTGCGGCCGGAGGTGCGCAGGCCCTCGATGATGGTTTCCACGTCCTCGTGGGCCTTGCGGTCGGCGCCCCGCGCCTCGCCGGCGTCCAGGGCCAGCTCCGCCTGGACATCCACCAGGTGGACGACGGCGTCGGCCTCCTCCGCCCCACCCCAGGCCGACCGGACCATCGCCCGGTCCAGGCGTCTGCGCGGGGTGAAGATCCCGGGGGTGTCCACCAGCACGATCTGGCTTTCCCCGGACAGGGCCACGCCCCGGACCGGGAAGCGGGTGGTCTGCACCTTGCGGGTGACGATGGACACCTTGGCCCCGACCAGGCGGTTGGTCAGGGTGGACTTGCCCGCATTGGGCGCGCCGATGATGGCGGCGAAACCGGCGCGGGTCATGGCTGTATCTTCTCTCTCTTCAGGAACTGGGCGGCGGCGACCTTCTCGGCCTCGCGCTTGGAGCGTCCGGCGCCGGCCGCCGGGGCCAGGCCCGGCAGGCGGGCCTCGATGGTGAAGCGGGGATCATGAGGCGGCCCCTCCGCGCTGACCACCACATAGTCCGGCGGCGGCAGGCCCAGGCCCATGGCCCACTCCTGCAGCCGGGTCTTCGGATCGCGGTCGGGCTCCCGGTCCAGGGCGTCGGCGAGGTCGCGCCAGCCAGTGCGGAAGAAGGCCCGGGCCGCCTCCGCGCCACCGTCCAGGTAGAGGGCCGCCATCAAGGCCTCGCAGGCGTCGCCCAGGACCCGCTCGCTGTCGCGGGCGCCCACCTTGGTGGCGCTGGCGTCCAGGCGCAGGGCGTCCGGCAGGCCGACGGCGCGCGCCACCTCGGCGCAGGCCCCGGAATTGACCAGCCGGTTCAGCCGGCGGGCCAGGTCGCCCTCGCGGGCGGCGGGATAGGCGGCCAGCAGGTGCTCGGCCGCCATCAGGTTCAGGATCCGGTCACCCAGGAACTCCAGGCGCTCATTGTCCCGGCCAGGCGAACCGCCATTGCCGACACTGGCGTGGGTCAGGGCGCGCTCCAGCAGGTCGCGGTCCGAAAAGACATGGCCCAGCCGCGCCTCAAGGGCCTCCACGGCCGCCCTGCGCCTGTCCGGCCGGGTCAGTGCAGCACCTTTCCGAACCGACTGGGCCGCAGGTTCAGGACCCAGGTCCAGGGCTTGAAGATCGAGGCGCCCGGCGACCAGGACAGGAGGACCAGTCGCGCCCGGCCGACCAGGTTCGCCTCCGGCACCAGGCCTACGCCGATCTCGGGCGGAAGCCGGCTGTCGGCCGAGTTGTCGCGGTTGTCGCCCATGAAGTAGTAATGACCGGGAGGCACAACGACCTCCGGGGTGTCGTCAAGGTCGCCGCCGGTCCCGAAATCGTTGGTCATGTAGCGCCGCCCGCCAGGCAGGGTCTCCTCGACCCGGGCCACGGGACGCACCAGTCCGCTGCCGCCAGTCTCGGTGACGATCTCCTTCTGCACCCGCTCGACAGGCTGGCCGTTCAGGTAGAGAAGCCCCTGGCGCATCTGGACCCTGTCGCCAGGCACGCCGATCAGTCGCTTGATGTAGTCGGTCCGGCCGTCCCTCGGCAGCTTGAAGACGATGATGTCGCCGCGCTCCGGCGCCTTGGAGAGAATCCGGCCCTCGAAGAGCGACGGGCTGAACGGAATGGAATGACGCGACCACCCATAGTCGAACTTGGTCACGATCACGTAGTCGCCCTCGTACAGGTTGGGCTCTTCCGACGCCGACGGAATGGTGAAGGGCTGGAACAGCAGAACCCTCAGGAACAGGGCGATCAGCAGGGCCACCGCGACGGTCTTGAGGATCTCGATCGTCTCGTTGCGGTCGCCCGGAGGCGTGGCGGTCGTCTCGGTCATTGGGATTCCGGATCAGGTTTCCGCCCGGACATACCGCAAACCGGCTCGCCCGCACGTGAAAACTTGGCAAGCGCTAGGCTTCGGGCAGGGCCTCGATGATGACGAAGGCCTGGGCGTAGGGATGGTCGTCGGTCATCGAAAGGTGGATGACCGCCCGATGACCCGGCGGGGTCATTTCCGCAAGGCGGGCCGCCGCGCCCCCGGTCAGGGCCAGGGTGGGCTGGCCCGACCGAAGGTTCACCACCCCCATGTCCCGCCAGAAGACGCCCCGCCTCAGGCCAGTGCCCAGGGCCTTGGCGCAGGCCTCCTTGGCGGCGAAACGCTTGGCGTAGCTGGAGGCCGCATCAGGCTTGGCCTCCGACCGGCGTCGCTCGATCTCGGTGAAGCACCGGTTGCGGAAGCGGTCGCCGAAACGGTCCAGACTGGCCTGGATTCGCCGGATGTCGCTGAGGTCGGAGCCGATCCCGAGGATCACGCGCCAACTGCGCCCCGGGCCGCGTCCATCCGCTCGCGCATGCCGCGGATCGCGGCCGGCAGTCCGATGAAGACCGCCTCCCCGATCAGGAAATGCCCGATGTTGAGTTCGCACATCTCCGGCAGGGCGGCGACGGGGCCCACCGTACCGAAATCGATCCCGTGCCCGGCGTGGACCTCCAGTCCGGCGGCGTCGGCACGGCGCGCGGCGCGGGCCAGCTGGGCCAGGTGGGACGGGGCGTCAGGGTCGCCGGCGCGGACGGCGTCGCAGTAGGGACCGGTGGTGAACTCGACCACCTGCGCCCCGGCGGCGGCGGCGGCGTCCACCTGGTCGTCACGGGCGTCGATGAAGCAGCTGACGCGGACGCCCGCCCCCGAAAGGCGACGGACCACGGGCGCGATGCGGTCAAATCCGCCGGCCAGGTCCAGTCCGCCCTCGGTGGTGACCTCCTCCCGGCGCTCGGGCACCAGGCAGGCCGCATGGGGACGAAGCTTGAGCGCCAGGACCTCCATCTCCTCCGTCACCGCCATCTCGAAATTCAGGGGACGCTCCAGGCGGACGCAGAGAGCCGCCAGCGCGGCGATGTCGGCGTCACGGATGTGCCGCCGGTCCTCGCGCAGGTGGGCCGTGATTCCGTCCGCCCCTGCGGCGATGGCGACTTCGGCGGCCCGGAGCGGGTCGGGATAGCTCTCGCCCCTGGCGTTCCGCAGGGTCGCAACGTGGTCGATGTTCACCCCAAGGCGGAGGCGGCTCATTTCGAAAGCCGCCGGCTGCCCGGATCCTCGATGGGGATGGCCGCCAGCTCGGGCGGAAGCTGATCGGCGGGATAGGCCGGGACGTCCAGTTGGGCCAGCGAGACCAAGGGCGCGCCGGGGTCGGCCCGACCACCGGAACGGTCGACGATGCAGGCCGCCACGACGACGTTCCCTCCCGCCTTGCGGATCGCCTCGACGCATTCGCGGGAGGACAGGCCGGTGGTCACGATGTCCTCGACCATGGCCACCCTGGCCCCCTCGGGGATCTCGAAGGCGCGGCGCAGGCGGAACTCGCCCCCTTCCCGCTCGACGTAGACCGAGGGGACTCCCAGGTGACGGGCCGTCTCATATCCCGGGATGATGCCGCCGACGGCGGGCGAGACGCAGATGTCGACCGGCCCCACGGCCGCGCGGATCTTCTCGGCCAAGGCGCGGCAGAGGCGCTCGGTGCGGTCGGGGTGCTGGAAAACGAGGTTCTTCTGGAGGAAGACCCCTGAATGCAGGCCGCTCGAAAGCACGAAATGGCCTTCGCGCAGGGCGCCGGCGGCGCGGAATTCGTCGAGGACCTGTTCGGTGTTCATGGGGCGCTCCTTGCGCGCCCGGATTAGCCCACGGCGCCAGTCCTGTCACGCCGCAGGGGGAAGCCCGGAAGCGTGTTCAGCGCCAGGCCGCCGATGACCAGGGCGGCGGCCGCAAGTTTCCAGGGCGGCAGGGGCTCTCCCAGGGCCAGGGCCGAGGCGGTGAGGCCGAAGACGGGCACCAAAAGGGCCCAGGGCGAGACCACGGCGGCGGGATTGCGCGCCAGCAGCCAACCCCAGACGGCGTAGCCGAAGAGGGTGTTGCCGAAGGATTGGTAGAGAAGTTCAGCCCAGACCACGGGGGTCATGGTGGCGACCGAGGCGACCATGGCGGGGGCGCCCTCGAACACCAGGGCCAGGATGAGGAGGGGCGGGATGGAGAACAGGCTGGCCCAGACGACAAAGGCCAGGCTGGGCGCCTCTGGCGTCGCCCTCTGGACCATGTTGCCGAGGGCCCAGCAAAGGGCGGCGAAGAGCACAAGGGCGAGGCCCAGCGGGGTCGTCACGGCGTCCACGTGGCGCAGGATCAGGGCGAGGCCGGCCGCCGCCAGCAGCAGGGCCAGGCCCTGCCGGGGCGTGAGCCTCTCCCCCTTCAGCCAGATGGCGAGGCCAATGGTCATGAAGACCTGGCTCTGCACCACCAAGGAGGCGAGTCCTGGCGAGATCTCGCCGTTGATGGCGAAGTAGAGGACCCCAAACTGGCCGACCCCGATCAGGACGCCGTAGGCGGCGAGGTTGCGCCAGGGAACCTGCGGACGCTTCAGGAAGAAGGCCGCGGGCAGGAAGGCGAAGAGGAATCGCAGGGTCGCGAAGGTGAAGGGTTCGAAGTGCGACAGGGCGGATTTGATGACCGCGAAGTTCGTTCCCCAGACCGAAACCACGGCGAGGGCGAGCAGGGCTTGTCGCCAGGACAGTCCGGTCATGTTGCGCCCTCCCCGCGCCTCGGCGGTGAAAGCGGCTTTCGGCCGGCTTTGCAAGCCTCGCGCTTGCGGGCAAGGTGCGCCGCCGTCTGAGGGAGGACTGAATGAGCCTGACCATCCGCAAGGTCGCCGGGGCGCTGGGCGCCGAGATTTCTGGCGTCGACCTGTCGCAGGACCTGCCCGATGCGGTGATCGCGGGGATCCGCGCCGCCCTTGTCGAACACCAGGTGATCTTCTTTCGCGACCAGGCCCTCAGCCCCGGTCGCCAGGTGGCGTTCGGCCGGCGTTTCGGCCCGCTGAACATCCACCCCTATGTGAAGGGTATGGAAGCGCACCCCGAGGTGATGGAGATCATCAAGGAGCCCGGCGACAAGACCAATTTCGGCGGCGGCTGGCATTCGGACACTTCCTTCCTCGAGCGTCCGGCCATCGGCTCCATCCTGCACGCCATCGAGCTGCCCGAATGGGGCGGCGACACCCTTTTCTCCAGCCAGGTCGCCGCCTGGGACGCCCTGTCGCCGGGCCTGAAGGCGACGCTGGAAGGGCTGCGGGCGGTCCATTCGGCAGGCCGCGAATACTCCCCCCAGGGCCACTCGGCCCAGAAGCGGGCTTCCATGAGCGTGACCGAGGCCGAGGGCGCCGTGGGCGAATACATCCACCCCGTCGTGCTCGTGCATCCGGAGTCGGGGCGGAAGGCGCTGTACGTGAACCCCGCCTTCACCCTGCGGTTCGAAGGCTGGACCAAGCGCGAGTCCCGGCCCCTCCTCGACTTCCTGTTCGAGCACTGCCGCTACGAGGGCTTCACCTGCCGTTTCCACTGGCGGCCGGGCTCGGTGGCCTTCTGGGACAACCGGCAGGTCTGGCATTTCGCCCTGAACGATTACCCGGGCCAGCGCCGGCACATGCGGCGGGTCACGGTGGATCCGGCCTGAGCCGGCTTACCCGGCCCGCTTCGAGCGCTCGACCGTCTCGATGGCGGGGTTGGCGCGAAGGGCCGCAGCGATGTTGGTCAGGTGCCGGGCGTCCTTGACCTCGATGTCGAAGTCGACGTCGAAGAAGTCCGTCATCCGCCGATGCATCCGAAGGTTGACGATGTTGCCGCCGGCCTCGCCGATGGTCGTGCAGGCCTGGCCGAGAACCCCGGGGGCGTTGCGGATGGTCGCCGTCAGCCGGGACTGGGTCAGGGTGTCGCGCTCGGCCTCGGGGGTCCACTGCAAGTCCCGCCAGAGGTCCTCCTTCTCCTCGAAGGCGGCGAGTTCCGCGCAGTCGATGGTGTGGACGGTCAGGCCCTGGCCGTCACCCTCCAGGATGCCAACGATCCGGTCGCCGGGCACGGGCGTGCAGCAGACGCCGAAGTGCAGACTGACTCCGGGCGTAAGTCCGCCGCCCCGGACATAGAGCCGCGCGCCGGCGCCGCCCTCGATGCGTCGCACCGCCGTCGCCGCCTCCCTCGCCGCCGCATCGAGCCGCGGGAAGAGGATATCCAGCACCTCCGCGGGCGCGATGCTTCCCCGGCCGACCCTTTCGAACAGCTCGTCGGCAGAGCCGACCGCCAGACGCTCCAGGGCGGGGGCCAGCGAGACGTCGCCCCGGGACTTGCCGGCGCGGCTGAAGGTCTGGTCCAGCGCCGCCCGGCCAAGGCGGGTGAACTCGTCCTTTTCGGTCTGGCGGATGTGCCGCCGGATGGCCGACCTCGCCCGCCCGGTCACGGTCAGCGAGCGCCAGTCGGCCGGCACAACCGGCTTGGGGGCCCGCACCACCTCCACTACGTCGCCGTTCTGAAGGGGCGTACGCAGGGGGCGCGGCTCGCCGTTGATCTTCACCCCGATGCAGGTGTCGCCGATATCGGTGTGCAGGGCGTAGGCGAAGTCCAGGGGCATGCCGCCCCGGGGCAGGCTGACCAGCCGGCCTTTGGGCGTAAAGACGAAGGTCTGGTCGAGGTACATCTCGAGCTTGGCGTGCTCGACAAGTTCCTCAACGTCGCCGCCGTGCTCCAGAACCTGCACGAGGTGCCGCAGGTTGACCAGCGGGTCGCGCCCGCCCTGCTCGGCCTGGTGCTCGGCGTCGAACCCGTAGGAGGCGTCCTTGTAGCGCCAGTGGGCGGCTACGCCCTCCTCGGCGATACGGTCCATGGACTCGGTGCGGATCTGCATCTCGATGCGCATGCCCCGGGGGCCTACAACGGTGGTGTGCAGGGACCGGTAGTTGTTCCGCTTGGGGGTCGAGATGTAGTCCTTGAAGCGGTCCGGCACCGAGGGCCAGGCCCGGTGGGCCACGCCCAGGGCGCGATAGCAATCCTCCTCGGTGTCGACGATCACCCGGAAGGCATAGATGTCCGAGAGCTGCGAGAAGCCGATCGACTTGCGCTGCAGCTTCCGCCAGATCGAGTAGGGGTTCTTCTCCCTGCCCAGGACTCGGCTGGGCACGCCCGCGGCTTGCAGCCGACTGATGATCTCCTGCGAGACCAGGGCCACAGCCCCGCCCTGCTCGGTGCGCAGGGCGTTCAGGCGCCGCTCGATCGCATCCCGGGCCAGCGGGTTCAGGTGGGTGAAGGCCAGTTCCTCAAGCTCGGTGCAGATACGGTGGCAGCCGATGGACCGGGCAAGCGGCGCGTAGATGTCCAGGGTCTCGCGGGCGATCCGCTCGCGCTTGGCGGGCGCCTTGATGTGCTGGAGGGTGCGCATGTTGTGCAGCCGATCCGCCAGCTTGACCAGCAGCACCCGTACGTCCCGCGAGATGGCCAGGATGAACTTGCGCAGGTTCTCCGCCTGCCGGGTGTGCTCGCTGTTCAGCTCCAGCTTGGTGAGCTTGGTCACCCCCTCGACCAGCCCGGCGATCTCGACTCCGAACAGACGCCCGATCTCGGCTGAGGTGGCCTCGGTGTCCTCCACCGTGTCGTGCAGAAGGGCGGTGATGATGGTGGCGGCATCCATCCGGTAGTCGGTCAGGATGCCGGCGACCTGGATGGGGTGGGCGAAATAGGGATCGCCCGAGGCCCGCTTCTGGGAGCCATGCATTCGCATGGCGTAGACGTAGGCGCGGTTGAGCACCGCTTCGTCTGCGCTGGGATCGTAGGAGCGGACCTTCTCGATCAGCTCATACTGGCGAAGCATGGACCGCCGGGGGGCGGCCTCGGCTGGAGACGGGGCGAATGCGGTCCCTGCCTGCGGGGCTAGGGTTGCAGGCGGGCGCTCGGCTGGCGCCTCAGGGCTCAGTAGCGCTCTTCCTGACCGCCGTCGCGGTCGCTCTGGAGGGCCCGGACGAGTTCAAGCTCGCTCATCTGCTGGTGGGTCGGATCCGCCAGAAGGGCCAGGGTCTCAGCCTCTTCCTCGGCCTCGGAGCGCTCGTCCACCCGCTGCAGGGTGGTGATGAGGCTTTCCTTCAGCTCCTCGGGGTCGACCATGTCGTCGGCCAGTTCGCGAAGGGCCACGACGGGGTTCTTGTCGTTGTCCCGATCGACAAGCAGGGGCGACCCGGCGGAGATGCCCCGGGCCCGGTGCGCCGCCAGCAGCACGAGGCTGAAGCGGTTCGGGACCTTCTCGATGCAGTCTTCGACGGTGACGCGGGCCATGGCTACCTCGGCAGGCGGATGGAACCGCTCCACATAGAGCCTTGGGGCCGATTGTGCAACGCCGCAAGGCGCCGGGCGATCAGTCCCGGCCGAGAGCCGCCCGCGCGATGTCGTCCATGGTGTTGAACAGGAAGGTTGGCCGATGGGCCTCCAGGATCTCGGGCCGGGCGTAGCCCCATGTCACCGCGCCGGAGTCGATCCCGGCCCGGGAGGCGGCCTCGATGTCCCGGGTCTCGTCGCCGATGGACAGGACCTGGCCGTGCCGGGCCCCCGCACGCCGGATGACCTTCCTGAACTTGGGCGTCTTGCCGAACATGGACGCGCCGCAGGCATAGTGGCTGATACAACCTGCAAGCTCGGGACCCAGGATCTTCCGGACGTTGGCTTCGGAGTTGGAGCTGACCAGGGCCAGAACCACGCCAGCCTCATGGAGCGCCCGGATCAGGGCCGGCGACTCCGGGAAGAGCGGTATCTTCGAGGTGTTCTCGGAAACCAGCCGCCGGGTGTGCCGGGCGATGAAGGGCATCTTCCAGGCCGGCACCCGCATGTAGGCCACCACCTCGCGGCTGGACCGGCCGCGAAGCATGGCGATTTCGTCGTCGCTGATCTGGCGGAAGCGGAACCGGCGCGCGACATCATTGGCCATGCTGATGAACCAGTCAGCGCTGTCAGCCAGTGTTCCATCGAAATCGAAGATGACGAGCCGATAGGCCAAGCGTTTCCCCCCGGGCGACGACCGGCCGTCACCCTCCCCCTCTTCCGGTCGGGAATCCTGCACGATTGGCGCGCCGCGCGCCAGTCCCCCGGACCGGGCGCTCATCGGGCCGGCCTCGCATCGCGTCCGGCGGTCGCCCGCCCCGCAAGCTCTGACGCGGTCAGGCCGAGGACCGGATGACGCCAGTCCGGGGCGATTTCGGCCAGGGGCCCCATGACGAAAAGCCTCTCGTGCGCCCGCGGATGCGGCAGGGTCAGGCCGGGCGACTGCATCAGGCTTCCTCCATGGTCTATCAGGTCCAGGTCCAGGGTCCGGTCGGCATTGCGGACGCCCCGGGCCCGTCCGAAGCGGGCCTCGATCTCCAGGAGCCGCCGAATCGTCTCCTGAGGGGTGATCGTCGCCTCGACAATCGCGACCCCGTTGCGATACTCATTCGCCGACGGGTCCGGCCATGGGGACGATCTCCACCAGCAGGACCGGCGAAGAATCGGCAATCCCGCCTCCGAGAAGAAAGACAGAGCGGCTTCGAGAAGATCCTCCGGCGACGCGTGATCGCCGGCCAGGTTGGACCCCAGCGCCACTACGGCCCGGACGGGCCTCCCGGCGACGACGCCAGACTCCGGAAAACCCTGACTCAATGACCTTCTACCCCACCGACAGGCTGGCGCTCTTCATCGACGGGGCCAACCTCTACTCCGCCGCCAAGGGCCTTGGCTTCGATATCGACTACCGCAAGCTCCTCGACGAGTTCCGCAAGCGCGGGGTGCTCGTCAGGGCCTACTACTACACCGCCCTGGTCGAGGATCAGGAGTATTCCCCGATCCGCCCCCTGGTGGACTGGCTCGACTACAACGGCTTCCGGCTTGTCACCAAGCCCGCACGTGAATTCACCGACTCCCAGGGCCGCAAGCGCTGGCGCGGCGACATGGACGTGGAGATCGCCGTCGACATGATGGAGATGAGCGCCCACGCCGACCACATGGTGCTGTTCTCCGGCGACGGCGACTTCCGCGTGCTGGTCGAGGCCGTCCAGCGCCGCGGCGCCCGGGTGACGGTGGTCTCGACGGTGAAGTCCCAGCCGCCCATGGCCTCGGACGACCTGCGGCGCCAGTCGGACTCCTTCATCGACCTGGCGGACCTGGCCGACCTGATCGGCCGTCCGTCGCGCCTTCCCCGGTTCATCCAGGAAAGCCGCGTCGGCGCTGACCGCGACGCCCCGGACGCCTGATCGTGGCCCTCGTCACGGCGGCGACCGGTCCCGAGCCGGACCGCGACTGCGGCCTCTGCCCCCGCCTCGTCGCCTACCGGGCCGAGAACCGGGCCCGGAACCCGGACTGGTGGAACGGGCCCGCGCCCTCCTTCGGCGATGACCAGGCCAGGCTCCTTGTCCTGGGGCTGGCGCCCGGCCGCACGGGCGCCAACAGGACGGGTCGGCCCTTTACGGGCGACCACGCCGGGGTGATGCTTTTCGAGACCCTCCTGAAGACCGGGTTCGCCCGGGGCCGCTACGACGCCCGGCCCGACGACGGCCTGACCCTGGTCGACTGCATGATCTCGAACGCGGTGCGCTGCGCCCCTCCCGGCAACAAGCCCGAGACCTCCGAGGAGGCCGCGTGCCGCCCCTTCCTGGCCGCACGGCTCGCCGCCCTGCCCCGCCTGGAGGTGGTGGTGACCCTGGGCGACGTCTCCCGGCGCAACCTCCTGAGGTCCCTCGGCCTGCCCGCCTCGGCGGGGACCAGCGGCCATGGCGCGGAGTTCGAGGCCGGGCCCTACAGGGTCCTGAACAGCTACCACTGCTCGCGTCTCAACACGAACACGGGCCGGCTGACCCCAGAGATGTTCGAGGCTGTCTTCCGGCGCGCCAGGAACCTGCTGGACGGCTGACAAGCCCGGCCGGGCGGTCTAGGCAGGGAGACTGTCCTCGCAGGTCCCGGAGTCCCGCAATGAGTTCCGCCGTGCGCGCCCTCGCCTTCACCGCCGCCCTCCTCGCCGCCCTGCCCGCCGTGGCGGCGCCTCCGGGCCCGGCCGACCAGGCGCAGGCGCTCGAGATCCTGAAGTCCAGCATCAGCTACAGGACGACCGAAAGCGCCGGCCAGGCGACGATGCTGGCCTACGCCAACTGGCTCAAGGGCGTCCTGGTGAAGGCCGGATACCGCGAGGCGGACGTCACCGTGGAGCCCGTGGCCGGGACCGCCGTCCTCATCGGCCGCCTGCCGGGTCGCGACCCGTCTCGCAAGCCCCTGGTCATCTCCGGCCACATGGACGTGGTCGAGGCCCGGGCCGAGGACTGGACCCGCGATCCCTTCACGCCCGTCGTCGAGAAGGGCTACGTCTTCGGACGGGGCGCAGCCGACAACAAGTTCGACGTCTCCATGGTCGTGGCCACCCTCGCCCGCCTCCGGGCCGAGAACTGGCGACCCGGGCGCGACGTCATCCTCGCCCTCTCCGGCGACGAGGAAACCCTGATGCGCAGCACGGCCGTCCTGGCCCAGCGCCTGAAATCCGCCGATCTGGTGCTGAACGCGGACGGCGGCGGCGGCGAGCTGGACGCCTCCGGCAAGGCGGTTTCTTACGGAATCCAGGGCGCCGAGAAGACCTACGCCGACTTCACCCTGCTGGCCGTGGACCCTGGCGGCCAGTCCAGCCGGCCAACCCCCGGCAACCCCATCTATCGCCTGGCGAGGGCGCTGGAGCGGATCGAGGCGCATCGCTTCCCCGTCCAGTCCAACGAGATCACCCGCGCCTCACTGGCCGCCAGCGGCCGGGACCTGCAGGGACCGACCGGCGAGGCCCTCCGCCGGTTCGCCGCCGATCCGAACGACGCCGCGGCTGCGAAGGTGCTGTCGGACGACCCGTCCTGGGCGCCCTACCTGCGGACCACCTGCGTCGCCACCCTGGTCAGCGGTGGACACGCCAGCAACGCCCTGCCCCAGCGGGCCAGCGCCAACGTCAACTGCCGGATCTTCCCCGGGACGCCGTCAACTTCCGTCCTCCAGGTCCTGAAGGACATTGTCGCCGACCCGGCGATCACCGTGACCCGCAATGACGACGGCTCCATCGACAGCCCCCCCTCGCCCCTGCGCCCTGACGTGGTGCGGGCGGTGACCAAGGCCGTGCATGCCGTCCACCCCGGACTGGCCGTGGTGCCCGCCCAGTCGGCCGGGGCGACCGACAGCATGTACTTCCGCGCCGCCGGCGTTCCCAGCTACGGGGTCTCGGGCCTCTTTACCCGGGATGACGACACCTACGCCCACGGCCTGAACGAGCGCGCGCCCCTGGCCGCCATTCCCGGCGCCCTTGTCCACTGGGACTCCCTGATCCGGGATCTGGGCCGGTAGGTCCCGGGACAAATCTCCACGGGGCGGGCGTCATGAGCCAGGGCGGGTGCTGCGGGCCGACCGAGACGGCCGGCGTCCGGGTCCGGGCCGTTGGCCCGCGTGCGACGCCTGGCGAGGAAGCCGCCGGTCCCGTCGGCCCGGTCCCTGACCTGTCCCTGGTCTCCCTGCCGGGTGGAGAGTTCCTGATGGGCAGCAACGCTGGCGAGGGCGAGCCCGCCGATGGCGAGGGGCCTGCGCGTCCGGTCTGGCTGTCGCCGTTCCGCATCGCGCGCACCGCCGTCACCAACCGCCAGTTCGCCGCCTTCGTGGAGGTCACCGGCTACGTCACATATGCCGAGGAGGTGGGCTCAAGCTTCGTCTTCGCGGGCCTGTTGCCGGACGACTTTCCCCCCACCCGCGGCCTCGTCGATGCGCCCTGGTGGCGCGAGACGCCGCAGGCCTGCTGGCGCCGGCCCGAGGGAATCGGATCGGACTGGCGCGGGCGCGAGGACCACCCCGTCGTCCATGTGAGTTGGCACGACGCCCTCGCCTTCTGCAGGTGGTCAGGCCTGCGCCTGCCGACCGAGGCGCAGTGGGAGTACGCGGCCCGCGGGGGCCTGGAGGGCCGCCGCTATCCCTGGGGCGACGACCTCAACCCGGGCGGTGAACATGCCTGCAATGTCTGGCAGGGGCGTTTTCCCCTTCGGAACGAATGTGCGGACGGTCACGCGGGGACCGCGCCCGCCGATGCCTATCCGCCGAACGGCTTCGGCCTGCACAATACCTGCGGCAATGTCTGGGAATGGTGCGCCGACCGGTTCAGCGCCCCCCATCCCCCTGGACCGCTGCGCGATCCCGCCGGCCCGTCCTGGGGCGAGCGGCGGGTGATCCGCGGCGGCAGCTATCTTTGCCACGAGAGCTACTGCTTCCGCTTTCGCGTGGCGGCCAGAAGCGCCAACATGCCCGAGGCCACCGCCGGACATATGGGCTTTCGCTGCGCCGCCGACGCCCTGCCCGACGACCCTGACCCCAATCCCTCCCGAAAGGACACCCGATGAGCCCGACGCCCAACCGCAACGGCCTTGGCCTGACCGCCAGCGAGTCCCGGCCGTTCTGGCCCGAGCCGGCGCGGGCCCCGTCGGGCGCCCCCAATGTGGTCTGCATTGTCTTCGATGACCTCGGTTTTGCGGACCTGGGCTGCTACGGCTCCGAGATCGCCACGCCGAACATCGACGCCCTGGCCGCCGGAGGCCTGCGCTACACCAACTTCCACACGACGGCCCTGTGCTCGCCGACCCGCGCCGCCCTGCTGACCGGTCGCAACCACCACTCGGTGGGCATGGGCGGGCTGGCCGACTGGGATCTTGGCTTTCCGGGCATGCGCGGGCGCATCGCCCGCAGCGCCGGCACCCTGGCCGAGATGCTGCGGCCCGCCGGCTACAACACCTTCGCCACCGGCAAGTGGCACCTGACGCCCACCTTCGAGACCTCGCAGGCCGGCCCCTTCGACCAGTGGCCCCTGCAGCGCGGCTTCGACCGTTACTATGGATTCCTCGAGGGCGAGACCAGCCAGTGGCACCCCGAACTGGTGCTCGACAACCACCACATCGAGGCGCCGGACCACGAGGGCTATCACCTGTCCGAGGACATCGTTGACCAGTCCATCGGCTTCATCCGCGCCCAGCGCACCATCACGCCCGAGAAGCCCTTCTTCCTCTACATGTGCCTGGGCGCCCAGCATGCGCCGCACCATGCGCCCAAGGCCTTCATCGACCGCTATGAGTCCGTCTTCGAAAAGGGTTGGGACGCCACCCGGGCCGACCGCCTCGCCCGACAGAAGGCCCTGGGCCTGGTCCCCGCCGACACCGTCCTGCCTGAGCGTAATCCGGGGGTGAAGCCCTGGGACGCCCTGAGCGATGACGAGCGCCGGCTGGCCGTGCGGCTCCAGGCGGCTTTCGCGGGCATGCTCGAGCACGCCGACCTGCAGGTGGGCCGGTTGGTGAACTGGCTGCGCGAGCAGGGGTGCCTGGAGAACACCCTGATCACCCTGATCTCGGACAATGGCGCCAGCCAGGAGGGCTCGCCCTTCGGCACTGTGAACGCCCTTCGCTACTTCAACGGCGTGCGCGACACCCTGGCCGAGAATCTCGAGCACATCGACGCCATCGGCGAGGCCCACCTCAACAACAACTACCCGTTGGGCTGGGCCATGGCAGGCAACACCCCGCTCAAGCGCTACAAGCAGAACACCCATGGCGGCGGGGTCCGTGACCCGATGATCGTGCACTGGCCGGCGGGCATCCCGCAGGGCGGCGAGATCCGCCACCAGTTCCACCATGTCTGCGACATCACGCCGACCGTGCTCGAGGTGACGGGCGTGCAGGCCCCGGCCGAGATCCACGGGGTCACCCAGCAGCCCATCGAGGGGACCAGCTTCGCCTACTCCTTCGGTGGAGGCGCCGAGCCTACCCGCAAGCGGACACAGTACTTCGAGATGCTCGGCCACCGGGGCATCTGGCATGAGGGCTGGAAGGCGGTGACCTGGCACAAGCCCGGGACCGCCTTCGACGCCGACCAGTGGGAGCTTTACAACCTGGACCAGGACTTCAACGAAATGCACGACCTGGCCGGGCAGGAGCCTGCGCGCCTGCAGGCGATGGTCGCGCGCTGGTTCTCGGAAGCCGGGGCCTGCAACGTCCTGCCCCTGGACGACACCCTGAACCGCTTCGTCAGCTCCAACCCGCACAGCGTGGCGTCACGGCGGTCCTGGGTGCTCCAGCCCGGGGGCGGCCGCATTCCGCAGGCCGCCGCGCCCGACATCCGCAACCGCTCCTACCGGATCGACGCCCAAGTCGAGATCCCGGAGGGCGGCGCCGAGGGCGTGCTCATCGCCCAGGGCGACTGGTGCGGCGGCTACGCCCTCTACCTGAAGGACGGCCATCTCATCCACGATTACAACTTCGTGAACCGCCACTACGTCGCCCGGTCGGCCCGGCCCGTGCCGGCGGGCCGCCACACCCTGAGCTGGGTGGTGCGCAAGACCGGCGAGTACACCGCCGAGGGCGAACTGCGGATCGACGACGAACCCTGCGGGTCGGCGGTGCTGCCGCAGACCTACCGCGCACAGGCCTCCTTCATCGGCATGGAGATCGGGCGGGCGCCCAAGCCGGCGGTGTCGGACTTCGTTGCGCCCTTCCCCTTCACCGGCGTCCTGCACCGCGTGGAGGTCGAACTCGGGGATGACCAGCAGACCGACGCCCAGGCCAGCCTCGAGGCGGCCCTGCGCCGGCAGTAGGGCCTTGGGCAAAGGACTGGAAACCTGCCGGGTTTCGGCCCTAGAGTGGTGCGGAATTTCAGACCGGCGCAATGCTGGCGCTCATTTGGGAAGACGACGACATGCTGGACCTGATCATCCGGGGCGGGACTGTGGTGGACGGGACGGGCGCAGCGCCCGCCGTCGGGGACATCGGGATCCAGGGCGACCGCATCGTCGCCGTGGGCAAGGTCGAGGGCCCCGCCCGGCGCGAGATCGACGCCACCGGCCTGATCGTCACCCCCGGCTGGGTGGACATCCACACCCACTACGACGGCCAGGCCACCTGGGATGCGGTCATGGCGCCGTCCAGCTGGCACGGCGTGACGACGGCGATCATGGGCAACTGCGGGGTCGGCTTCGCCCCCGTCCGCCCGGGCAGCCAGGACTTCCTGATCGAGCTCATGGAAGGGGTCGAGGACATTCCCGGCGCCGCCCTGGCCGAGGGCATCGACTGGAAGTGGGAGACCTTCCCCGAATACCTCGACGCCCTGGAGTCCAAGCCCCGCGCCATCGACGTGGGCGTCCACGTGCCCCACGGCTCGGTCCGGGCCTATGTCCTGGGTGACCGCTGCAACACCGACTACAAGCCCGACGCGGGCGAGATCGCCGAGATGGCCCAGATCGTGCGCGAGGGCGTCGCCGCCGGCGCCCTGGGCTTCTCGACCTCCCGCACCCTGCTGCACAAGGACGTCCACGGCGTCCACGTTCCCGGCACCTTCGCCGGCTCGGACGAGATGCTGGCCCTCGGCCTGTCCATGAAGGGCCTCACCCACGGCGTCTTCGAGATGGTCTCCGACCACCTGGGCGACGATGACGAGTGGGCCTGGGTGAAGGGCTTCGTGGAGGAGACCGGCCTGCCCGTCACCCTCGTGGCCACCTCGGCCGGCGCCTATCAGGGCGACAAGATGTTCAACATCGCCGAGGAGTCCCGCCAGAAGGGCATGGACATCCGGCCGCAGATCGCCGGCCGGCCCACAGGCGTGCTGCACGGCCTGACCTCCAACTTCCACATCTTCCTGGCCAGCCCGACCTGGAAGTCCGAGCTTGAGGCCCTGTCCGTCGAGGACAAGGTGGCCGCCATGGGCCGCCCGGATATCCGCGCCGCCCTGCTCGCCGAAGACTCCCCCCTGATCCGCGCCGCCACGTCGGCGCCGGTGGGTGGCCAGGTCGCCGGCCTCGATGGCCTCCTGTGGCGCATCTTCCCCCTGGGCGAGCGCCCGAACTACGAGCCCGACCGCGAGGGCAGTGTGGCGGGCCTGGCCGAGGCCGCGGGCGTCTCCCCTGTGGAGATGATGTACGACCTCCTGCTGCGGGATGGCGGTCGCGAGCTCTTCTACCAGCCCCTCGGCGGCTACCAGACCTACAACTTCGACTTCTTCCGCAAGAACATGCAGCACCCGAACGTGCTGTTCGGCCTGTCTGACGGCGGCGCCCATTGCGGGGTCATCGCCGACGCGGGCATGCCCAGCTTCATCCTCACCCACTGGGCCCGGGACCGGGTGAAGGGCGAGCAGTTCCCCCTGGAGTTCCTGGTCCGCAAGCTGACCAGCGACACCGCCCGGGCCTACGGCCTGAATGACCGCGGCCGGATCGCGCCAGGCCTGCTGGCCGACCTGAACGTCATCGACTTCGAGGCCCTGCGCCTGTTCCGCCCCGAAGCCATCCACGACCTGCCGGCCGGCGGCCGGCGCCTTGTCCAGCGGGTCGAAGGCTATCGCTACACGGTCAAGTCCGGCCAGGTGACCTTCGAGGACGGCCAGCACACCGGCGCCCTCCCCGGCGGCCTGGTCCGAGGCGGCCGCGAGGCGGTGATCCTGGCGGAAGCCGCGGAATAGGACCGGGATTCTTTGGAGCCTGGAGCCCTACTCCGTCCTGCTTACCTCTTCTCCCGTGATGAGGTTCTCGGATCGGATTGCCCGGTTCCCAGGGATCGTGGGGTCTATGCTTGGTGGTTTCGTGAGCCGCCCCCGCAGGTCCTGACGTCGGGATGCCTTGTGATGGATGGCTTAACCCTTCTCTACATTGGCATCTCACCGAAGAATGAGACGAGCCGGCAGACGCTTCGTTCTCGCCTCAGGTATCATTTTTCGGGGAACGCCGAGGGATCAACCCTGCGCCTCTCGCTGGGGGTTCTTCTAGAGGATCTGAGCGGTTTCCCGCTTCGCAGGGTCGGAAGCGGCAGGCGAATGACTCTGACGCACCTTGGCGAACAATGGCTCGACAGGTGGCTTCAGGAGAACGCGCGGGTTAGCTGGGTGACAGACCGGCTCCCATGGGCTCTTGAGAAGGAACTGCTTGAGCGCGTCCCTGTTCCGCTCAACCTGCAGGGAAACGAACACCATCCGTTCTTCGAAGTTCTCAGCGAGCGGCGGCGACTCGCAAAGACGGCGGCGCGCTTATCCGCGATCGCAGCTGAAGGAAATCAGAGCAGATCCTGATCCGACGGCGGCGCTGACCTCAGTCAGTCTCCGTCAGCGCGGCGTCGTGCAGCGGCGCTCGATTTCCTTGTTGATCAGGGCGCGCTTGTCGTTCTGGCTCATGTCGGCGACGCCAGCCAACGGGATGCCGAAAGGACCAAGCAGCAGGCCCAGACCGACGCCGGTTCCCATTCGAGAGAGTGTCTTGTCATCGTACTTCAGGGCGATGTTCCTGGCGTCGAGGCACTCCTGCGAGGAATACTTCGGGTCACGCTCGTCCAGATTCGAGATCGTCTTCTGCGGGGTAGAGGCGCAGGCACCCAGGGCCGTGGCGGCCACCAAAGCGGCGGCAAGCGCCTTGGGCGGACGGCGGTTGTTCTGATGGTTGGTCATGCCCGGATGTCTCCCCTCTGGTATGTTGACGGGGCAGACTTTCGGGTCAGTCGGCGCGGGGATCAACCCCCCGCCCCATCAGACCGATGGCGTGCGCCGGGATGGCGCTACGCCGCTCCATCAAATGTCCGGCTTCGGTTCCGGTTGACAGGCCCGGAAGTCAGATGAACCTTACCGCAATGCCGCGCGGCGACAGACTTCCAGATGATCTCCGCTTCGAACTGGACGATCTCTCCCGCCAGCCGGTCCGGGACCTGGTGGCCCGTCACCTGGCCGGCATGCATGCCCAGAGTCCACCGGAGAGCGTCCATGCCCTCGCCCTCGAAGGGCTGAGGGATCCCGCCATCCGGTTCTGGAGCGTCTGGAAGGGCGAGGACCTCGCCGGCATGGGCGCGCTTCGCCGGATCGACGCGGGGAACGGAGAGATCAAGTCGATGCGGGTGGCGGACGCCTTCCTGGGCCAGGGCGTTGGCCGGGCCATCCTGGATCACATCCTTTCAGAGGCCCGGGGCCTGGGCCTTGCGGTGCTCTGGCTTGAGACCGGCTCGGTTGAAGGCTTCATTCCGGCCCGCACGCTGTACGCGAGCGTCGGGTTCACGACCTGCGGGCCCTTCGACACCTATGGCCCCGATCCCTTCAGCGTCTTCATGACCCTCAGGCTCTGAGGCTCAGCGCCAGTACCAGTAGCGCCACAACTCGGTGAAACCGGCGGCGCGGTAGAGCCGACGGGCCGGGTTTCCGGCCTCCACCTGCAGCACCAGTTCCTTCAGCCCCCAAGCGGCGGCCTCGCGCGCGAAGGCCGCGAGGATGCGGCCCGCGTGACCCTGCCCCCTCTGGTCGGGCGCGGTGCGCATGCCATGGATCCCGCCTACACCCCCGGCGCGGGACAGGACACCGACCGCAAGGGTCCGGTCGCCTTCGCGAACGGCGGCGTATCGTGCGCCGGGAGAGCGCGACAACTGGGCCACGCGTCGGGCGCCCTCATCCGCATCGAAGCCCGGTCCGCAGAAGGTCGCCGCCCAGTCTTCGTCCGGCGCCGCCAGCAGGACCGGCCAGGGTCCCCTGACCCCGGGGTTGGCGAAGCTGGAGACCACCCCGGACCCGGCGGTCATCATCCAGGTCGGCTCTGAGGGACGATAGCCCGCCTCGGCGAGGCACCGGATCACGGGAGACAGGGGGGCGAGGTCCGGAACCCGGAAGGACGCCGGCAGGCCCTCGACGGCGTAGGCCTCTACCAGGGCCGGGGTCACCGGCGGCGGCGGTTCGTGCGCGAGGGGCGCCGCAGAGCGTGCGCGGCCCATGGGCCCGTCGTCGAGGCCCAGAATCCAGCCGTCCCGCTCCACCACCCGGCGCGGCGCAACGCCTGCGACGGTCGCGCGCTCGAGCCGGGCAACGTCGTCGGCCTCCACCTCAGCCCTTGTCCCGCAGCAGCCGGGCCTTGTCCCTCTGCCAGTCCCGCTCGGCGGAGGTCTCGCGCTTGTCGTGCAGCTTCTTGCCCTTGGCCAGGGCCAGCTCCAGCTTGGCCAGGCCCTTGTCGTTCCAATAGAGCTTGGTCGGGATCAGGGTCCGGCCCTCGCGTTGGACCGCGCCGATCAGGCTGTCCAGCTGCTTGCGGTGGAGCAGCAGCTTCCGGTGACGCCGGGGCTCATGGTTGAAGCGGTTGGCCTGGGCGTAGGGCGGGATGTCGGCGTTGATCAGGTAGATGTCCCGCCCCTCCACCGCCGCATAGGACTCGGCGATATTGGCCCGGCCGTTGCGCAGGGACTTCACTTCCGTCCCCGTCAGGGCGAGGCCCGCCTCGAAGGTCTCTTCCAGGAAATAGTCGAAACGCGCGCGGCGGTTTTCGGCGATGAGCTTGGACATGGCGGGGGGCGTCAGGCGACGCCGACCTCGGCGAGGGCGGCGTCCACCTCCCGGCGGGAAGCCTCGGAGGCCGGAGTGATGGGCAGGCGGGCGGTTTCCTCGCAGAGGCCCAGCCGCGAAAGGGCGTACTTGGTCGGCGCCGGCGAGGCGTCGGTGAAGAGGGCCCGATGCAGGCGCAGGAGGCCATCCTGCCAGTTGCGCGCCGCCTCCCAGTCCCCCGACAGGGCGGCTTCGTAGAAGGCCGCCACCTGCCTGGGCGCCACATTGGCCGACACCGAGATGCAGCCGTGGCCGCCATGAGCCATGTAGCCGAGGGCGGTGGGGTCATCACCCGACAGCATGACCCAGTCGGCGCCGCAGGTAATGCGCTGCTGGGTGGCCCGGACGAGATCGCCCGTGGCGTCCTTCACCCCGACGATGTTCGGCAGGACGCTCAGCCGGGCCAGGGTCGCGTCCGAGATATCGACGCTGGTCCGGGCAGGGACATTGTAGACCAGCACCGGCAGCTGGACCGCCTCGTTGATGGCGGCGTAGTGGGCGTAGAGCCCCTCCTGGCTGGGCCGGTTGTAGTAGGGCGTCACCACCAGGGCGGCGTCGGCGCCGATCTGCTTGGCGTGGCGGACGAGTTCAATGGCCTCGGCGGTGGAGTTCGACCCGGCGCCGGCGATCACGGGCACACGGCCAGCTGCGGTCTGCACCGCGAGCTCGACCACCCGGCGGTGCTCGTCATGGCTGAGGGTGGCCGTCTCCCCGGTCGTACCGACGGGCACGAGCCCGTGCACACCGCCCTCGATCTGGCGCTCCACCAGCCGGATGAAGGCGTCTTCATCGACCTCGCCCCCCCGGAAGGGAGTCACGAGGGCCGGGAACACGCCCCTGAACAAGGGATCGGACATGGGATGCAGAATACCGTAAGAACGCGCCGCCGGTTGCGGCAGGAGGTCGGGCACGGACAATATGGCCGACAGCCCCCCCGCCGCAACCGATTGAGTCGGGGTTCTGAGACGCCGCTGGCGGAGTGCGTATGCTGGAGCGAAGGGTGAAGAGCATTGTCACGGCCGGACTGGTCGTGGGTTTCGCCGTTGCGCCGGTCGCCTCGGCGGCCCAGGTCGCCCCGGCAGGCCCGCCGCCGGCCTCTCCCGCCATGGAGGCGCCTCGATCCGCCGGTGCGGAAGCTGCACCACCGACAGTGGTCGTCCCGCCTGTGCCCGCGGCCCCGCGCTACACGTCGATCTCGAACGCCGACGCTGACGCCCTCCAGGAACTGATCGGCGACGCCCGCCGCGGCGACGTCAACGGCGGGCGGGACGCCATGGCGCGGATTTCCGAACCCTCGGCCCGGCGGCTCGGCCTTTGGCTGCTGCTGGACACCAACGGCCCCAGCATGGGCTTCGCAGAGGTGGACAGGTCGCTCCGCGACATGGCCGACTGGCCCCGGCCGGCCCGCCGGCGGCTGGCCGCCGAGCGGCTGATCGCGACCTCTGGGCTGACGCCGCGCCAGGTTATCGCCTGGTTCGGCCGCGAGGCCCCCGCCACCCCCGAGGGGTCATGGCCCTGGCCTCGGCCCTGCGCGGCGTCGGCGACAACCGGGCAGCGGCGGACCTGATCCGGCGGACCTGGCGCGGCAAGCCCTTCGACCTCGACGACCAGCGGGCCATGATGTCCAGGTTCGGCGACGTCCTCAGCGTGGACGACCACATCCGCCGGGCTGACATGTTGCTGTTTGGCGCCCAGGGACCGGCGGCGCGCGACCTGATTCCCCTCCTGCCGGAGGACCAGCAGGCCCTCGCCCAGGCCCGCATCGCCTTCCGCCAGAAGTCGCCGACGGCCCTGGCCCTGGCGAACGCCCTTCCCCCCTCGGTGGCCGCTGCACCGGGCCTGGCCTTCGAGAAGGCGGCGCATTACCGCCGGGCGGGCCTGGACCAGCTGGCGCGGGCCGAACTCGTCCGGTTCCCTCGTGAGGTCTGGTCCGACGAGATGGGAACCCGCATCTGGGACGAACGCTACCAGCTGACCCTGTCGGCCCTGCGCAACGGTGATTCCCGGGCGGCCTACGAGGCGGCCGCCAACACCGGCCTGCAGACCGGCGCCGACGCGGTGGAGGCCGAGTTCTACGCAGGCTGGATCGCCCTGACCCGGCTGAAGGATCCGGCCCGGGCCGAGGCCCACTTCAAGCACATCGACCGGGTGGGCACCTCACCCATCACCCTGGCGCGGGGCCTCTACTGGCGGGGCCGGGCCGTGGAGGCCCTGGCGGGCGTCGACGCCGCCGATGTCTTCTACCAGGCCGCCGCCCGGCACCGGACCACCTTCTATGGCCAGCTCGCCGCCGAACGCGCCGGCTACGCCCGGCTCGACCTGGGCAAGGACCCCGCCACCGGCCCCCGCGAGCGGGCCCGCTTCGAGGCCAAGGACACCACCCGGGCCGCGCGAATCCTCTACGAGACCGGGAACCGGGACCTCTTCCGCAACTTCGTCCTGGGCCTGGACGACGTGCTCGACAGCGACGCCGACCAGGCCATGCTGGTCGACCTGGTGCGGGGCTACGGGGACCGGGACACCTCGATGAAGGTCGTCCGTGCGGCGGCCCAACGCGGCTTCATCCTGCCCGACCGCGGCTATCCCGTCCGCACCCCGCCAGAGGTTTCCAACGCCCCCGAGCCGGCGCTCGTCCTGTCCATCACCCGGCAGGAAAGCGGGTTCGACCCCCTGGTGCGGTCCGGTGTCGGCGCCCGGGGCATGATGCAGCTCATGCCCGCCACGGCCGCGGCGACGGCACGACGCATGGGGGTCCCCTACGCCCCCTCCATGCTGGACGAGCCCGACTACAACATGCGCCTGGGTTCCACCTACCTGGGCAGCCTGATCTCCACCTTCGGCGGCTCCTACGTCATGGCGGTGGCGGGCTACAACGCCGGGCCGGGTCGCTCCACCCAGTGGGCTGGATTCTGCGGCGATCCGCGTTCGGCCAACGTCGATCCCATCGACTACATCGAGTGCATTCCCTTTTCGGAGACCCGCAACTACGTCATGCGGGTCATGGAGGCCGTGGCGGTCTACCGGGCCAAGGCGCGGGGCGGATCGACGCCCCTGACCCTGACCGACGACCTGAGGCGCGGCGTCTACACCCCCCGGGCGTCCCAGCCGACGCCCCAGCCGACGCCCGTCCCGACCCCGCCGGAGCCTGCGAGATGAGCACCGCCCGGAACCCGCCTGGCCCCGCCGTCGACACAGAGCCGACCCTGCTGCGGACGGTGGGCTGGTCGGACTACGACCTCGTCGACTCCGGCCGCGGCCGCAAGCTTGAGCGCTACGGCCACCGCATGGTCGTGCGGCCAGAGCCCCAGTGCCTCTGGTCGCCAGGACTGGCGGCCTCCGAATGGAGCACGGCGGACGCCGTCTTCGACCCCGCAGACGAGGAGGACTCCGGTCGCTGGAGGTTCCGCGACGCGCCCATCGAGCCCTGGGTCTCCGGCTGGGGCGCCGTGCGCTTCCGGGGCCGCTTCACCCCCTTCCGTCACCTGGCCTTCTTTCCCGAGCAGGCCGCCAACTGGGAGTGGCTGGACCAGACGGTCCGCGCCGCAGGCCGTCCACTCAACATACTGAATCTCTTTGGTTACACCGGCGTCGCCAGCCTGGTCTGCGCCGCCGCCGGCGCCCAGGTCACCCATGTGGACGCCTCCCGCAAGGCGATCGGCTGGGCCCGCGAGAACGCGGCCCTCTCCGGCCTGGAGGACCGCCCGATCCGCTGGATCTGCGAGGACGCCCGCAAGTATGTCCAGCGCGAGATCCGCCGGGGCGTGAAGTACGACGCCATCATCCTGGATCCGCCCAAGTACGGCCGCGGTCCGGATGGCGAGGTCTGGCGCCTGTTCGACGACCTGCCCGACCTGGCCGGGATGTGCGCCGAGCTCCTGACGGCTGACGCCCGATTCCTCCTGCTCAACGCCTATGCCGAGCGCATCTCGGGCGCCGCCCTGGCGGGACTTCTGGCCGACCGGCTGGAAGGGCGCTCCGGGACCATCTCCTGGGGCGAGCTCGTCCTGGTGGAAAGCGCCCGCCAGCGCGAGATCGGCATGAGCTTCTACGCCCGCTGGACCGCATGACGGCCGCGCCCCGCCAGGTCACCTCCCTGACCAATCCCCTGGTCAAGGCGGTCCGCGCCCTGCACCTGCGCAAGGCCCGGGACGAGACCGGCCAGTTCGTCGCGGAAGGCTTGAAGTTTGTCATTGAAGCCCTTGAACTCGGTCGATTTCCGGAGATCCTTCTCCACGGGCCCGAAGCTGCGGGACACCCCCTGCTCGAGCGCGCCGTCAAGGCGACCCTGGGCGCGGGCGGCCAGGCCGTGGAGGTCACCCGGGACATCCTCGCCAAGGTCTCACGGCGCGAGAATCCGCAGGCGGTGATCGGCGTCTTCCGCCAAGCCTTCACCGACCTCGAAGCCCTCGACCCCTCCGCCGCATCAGGCTGGGTCGCCCTGCACCGGGTGCGCGACCCGGGCAATCTGGGCACGGTGATCCGCACCGCGGACGCCGCCGGCTGCGGGGCTGTGATCCTGGTGGGCGAGTGCTGCGACCCCTATTCCGTGGAGGCCGTGCGGGCGACCATGGGCTCCATCTTCGCCCTGCCGATCGTCTGCGCGGACGAGGGCGAGTTCGCCGCCTGGCGGGCCCGCTGGCCGGGCTCGGTGGTGGGAACCCTCCTGTCCGCGACCGTCTCCCACGCCGAGGCCGCCTATCGCCGTCCGACCCTGGTCCTGCTGGGCAACGAGCAGCAGGGCCTGCCGCCCGACATGGCCGCCCTCTGCGACGTCAACGTCAAGATCCCCATGCGCGGCCGGGCGGACAGCCTGAACCTGTCGGTGGCGGCCGGCATCATGATCTACGCTGTAACGGCCTGATCTTCCTCAGGTTCCTCGGGGCTTCGCCCGGGAGGTCGGAGCCGCCGAGGCGGGATCCTCCGGCCAGACATGGCGAGGATAGCGCCCCCGCATCTCGGCCCGCACCTCGCGCCAGGACCCGCGCCAGAAGCCCGGCAGGTCGCGGGTGGTCTGGATGGGCCGGTGCGCGGGCGAGGTCAGCGCCAGGGTCAGGGGCGCCCGGCCGTTCGCGACGGCGGGATGGACCCCCAAGCCAAACACCTCTTGCACCCGCACCTCCACCCGCGGCCCACCCGGAGCCGCGTAGTCGATCGCGAAGCTGTTGCCCGTCGGCGCCGTCCAGCGGGCGGGCGCCAGGGCGTCCAGCCGTCTCTGGACGGCGTAGTCCAGTCGTCCGGCCAGGGCGGCGTCGAGGCGGACAGGCGACAGGTCCTCCAGCCCCCGCAGGCCGTTCAGCGCCGGACCCAGCCAGTCGTCGAGGTCCCGGACCAGCGCCTCGTCACCCAGGTCCGGCAGGTCCGCCTCGCCCAGCCCCTCCAGGAAGGCGACCCGGGCCCGCAGGCTGCGACCCGCCTCCCCCCAGGCCAGGGACGCCAGCCCCTCCGCACGGACCTGGTCGAGGAGGGCGGCGCGGATCAGGTCGCCGGAGGGCGCCTCGTCCAGGGTCTCCTTCAGCACCAGCCGGCCCAGGCGCTCGATCCGCACGGCGCGGAGGCGGCCCGAGGGGCCGGGCTCGATCCGGGCCTCGCGGACAATGTCGGCCGCGAACAGGGCCGGAATCTGCGCCGGGTCCAGAGGCGCCGCCAGGAGGATCCGGTCCGACCGCCCGCCCCCGCCCAGTTCGCCCACGGCCAGCCAGGCCTCGCGGGCAAGGGGATCGGTTTCCTCCAGCCAGACGCCGCGGCCGCTGGCCAGCTGGAAATGCCCCAAGGGGCCCCGCGCCCGGGCGACCCGCTCCGGCCAGGCCAGGGCCAGCAGCAGGCCGTCATCAAGGGACGAAGGGTCCGCAGCCCGCGCCGCCTCTCGCTCCGCCAGGGCCGCCCAGCGCTGGGCCAGCCGGCGCGCCTCCGTCGCCCGGCCCCCTCGGTCCCGCTCGAGGGCCTCCAGCCTCTGGCGCAGGTCTGGATCGCGGCCGCCCAGCCCGGGCTCCGAGGCCAGGACGGCGATCCGGGCCGCGCGCCCCGCCTGCCCCCGGGCGGCGGCGGCCAGCACCATGTGGGCGAGCCGGGGCGGCAGGGGCAGGCGCGACAGGGCCTCGCCGTGGGGGGTCAGCACCCCCTGCCCGTCCAGGGCGCCCAGCCGGGAAAGCAGGCTCCGGGCCTCGGCCAGGGCGCCGGCGGGCGGCGGGTCGAGGAAGGCCAGGTCCCCGGCGTCCTTCACCCCCCAGCGGGCCAGATCGAGAGCGAGGCCCGACAGGTCGGCGTTGAGGATCTCGGGCGGGGCGAAGGCCGGCAGGGACCGGGTCTCGGCCTCGTCCCAGAGGCGATAGCAGGTTCCCGGTCCGGTCCGGCCCGCCCGGCCGCGCCTCTGGTCCGCCGCCGCCCGGCTGGCCCGGAGGGTGACAAGCCGCGACACCCCGCTCCCGGGATCAAAGCGCGGCGAGCGCACCAGGCCGGCGTCGACAACCGCCGCTATGCCCTCCAGCGTCAGGCTGGTCTCGGCGATGTCGGTGGCCAACACCACCTTGCGACGCCCGGCGGGCGCCGGCGCGATGGCCCGGTCCTGGGCGGCGGGATCGAGAGCGCCGTAGAGGGGCGCAAGGTCCACATTCCCCGGCAGGCCCGCCGTCTCCAGGCGCTCGGCGGTGCGACGGATCTCCGCCTGCCCGGGCAGGAAGACCAGCACCCCGCCCGGCGTCTCCGCCAGGGCCCGGCGTACGGCCCGCACCGCCTGGTCCTCCACCGACGCCCCCGGATCGCGTCCCAGGTGCACCGTTTCCACCGGCCAGGACCGGCCCTCGCTGGCGATCACCGGCGCCCCGCCCAGCAGGCCCGCCACGGCGGCGCAGTCGAGGGTGGCCGACATGACCAGGAGCCGCAGGTCCGGCCTCAGCACCCGGCGGCAGTCTTCGGCCAGGGCCAGGCCCAGGTCGGCGTCGAGGCTGCGCTCGTGGAACTCGTCGAAGATGACCAGGCCCACGCCCTCCAGGCCGGGATCGTCCAGGATCATCCGGGCGAAGACCCCCTCGGTCACCACCTCCAGCCGCGTGGCCGCCGACACCCGGCTCTCCAGGCGCACGCGGAAGCCCACGGTCGCCCCCACCGTCTCGCCCAGGTTGGCGGCCAGCCGGGCGGCCACGGCCCGCGCAGCCAGCCTCCGCGGCTCCAGCATGAGAATCTTGCGTCCCGCCAGCCAGGGGACGTCGAGGAACTTCAGGGGCGCAAGCGTACTCTTTCCCGCGCCCGGCGGCGCCACGAGCACGGCCGAGGCCCCGGCCTCAAGGGCGTCGACCAGCGACGGCAGGACCTCTTCGACGGGCAGCATGGGAGGGGTCTAGCCCCCGCCACGAAGGCGGCCAAGGGCTACATGGGCCACGGGATGTCAGGCGGCAGGCGGCGCCGGGCGAACCCCCTCAGGCTGAGCCTTCCATGCCGCGGCTCGGCGACGGGCATCTGCCGCTGCGTCCGGGGTCAGTCGACCGGACAGATCGCTCACAAGCCGCTTGGCGAAAAAACGCTGGTCCTGACTCGAGGACGGATTGGCGTCGGCGATCTGGGCCCAGAAGTAGGACTCGGCGAGGGCTTCGGGATCGGGGACGCCTGGCTGGTAAATTCCGGGCTGCTGGAGTTGAACGGCCAGCTCAATCTGGCTGGCCGCATGCCCCTGTGTTGAGGCGCGTCTCATCCAGTCCCGGCTGGCGCGCAGGTCCCGGGGTCCCGAGATGCCTTCCAAGTCCATTCTGGCGAGCCAGGACTGCGCGGCCGGGTCGCCGGCTTCGGCGCCTGCCCGGGCCAACTTCCGGGCGCGGGCGAAGTCCAGGTCGGCCTCTGCGGCGGCGATGGTGGCGAGGGTCGGGTTGGACAGCGCCCCGGGATCCTCGGTCTGGGTCACCTCCTGCGCTTCCTTGACGATCAGGGCCTCCTCCCAATTGAAGACCCGCCCGGGAGTCCATTCCGGCCTGGGGCGCCAGTCCCGGACCGCGGCGCGGACGCTCGCCGCCTCGTCGGGCGTCATCCGTCGCATCGCCAGGTCAGTGGCTTGTCGATCCCCGCTCAGGGCGAACCAGCGCGCGGCCTCTAAGGGATCGGGGGTATCGTAGGTCCTGTCGTACGCCCGAACACTGACGGCCCTGGAGGCAAGATCCCCAAGCCGCGCCTGAGCTTCCGGATCCCCCTGGAGCCCAGCCCTCAGGTACCAGTCCCGGGCGATGGCCTTGGAAGGCTCAACCGTCCGCCCCGATTCGTACATCTGTCCCAGGGCCACCTGCGCCCGGGGATACCCTTGCCCAGCAGCCTTGGAGAACAGGGCGACGGCCTGGGCGTCATCCCTCTTCAGGCCCAGGCCGCGCGCGTAGGCCTTTCCCAATTCGAATTGCGCTGGCGCGTAGCCCTGGCCTGCGGACTTACGCAGCCATTTCAACGACTCCGCCCGAGAGATCATCTGCAGCGAAAAACCATTGGTGGCGTAGGCGTACTGTGCCCGGGCCTCTCCGGATTGGGCTGCACGGCGTCGCCAGCTCCAGGCCGCCTCCCCATCGGCCTTCACCCCGAGGCCCTTCTCGTACATCCAGCCCATGGCCGCCTGGGCCTCTCCATCACCGGCCTCAGCCAAGCGCCTGAGGCTGGGGGCGGCCGCGACATAGTCACCCTGGTCGTAGGCAGACCAAGCGGCGGCGGCCTCGGAGGTAGCGGCGGGCGCGGCCTGGACCGCGACGGTCCATACCGAGATTGCAGCAGCCAAGGCAACCGCCGTGGCGAAGGCATACCGGCGCATCATGTTCTCCTGCGCGAAGCTCGGCCGGGGTCTTTCCCTTTGGGAAAGGATGCAACTGCTAAGCGCAGCCTGTCCACCTTGCAAATCCCCGCGCGGCACCGATGATAGGGCCATGAGCCAGCCGCCCATCCGCGCCATCATCGCGCCCGTCACCCCGCTCCAGCAGAACTGCACCATCGTCTGGTGCGCAAAGACGATGAAGGCGGCGGTGATCGACCCTGGCGGTGAGGTACAGCGGCTGATGGGCGGGCTGCAGCAGCATGGCCTGACGCTGGAGAAGATCTGGATCACCCACGGCCACCTGGACCACGCAGGCGCCACCGCCCAGCTCAAGGCCCTGACCGGGGCGGTGATCGAGGGCCCGCACCGGGATGACGCCCCCCTGATCGCCGGCATTCCGGAGTCCGGGGCCCGCTACGGCATGCCCGACGCCCAGGCCTTCGAGCCGGACCGCTGGCTCGAGGACGGCGACCGCGTCACCCTGGGCGAGACCGAGTTTGAGGTCTACCACTGTCCCGGCCACACCCCCGGACACGTGGTCTTCTTCAACCGCGAGGCCCGCTTCGCCCAGGTCGGGGACGTCCTGTTCCAAGGCTCCATCGGCCGGACTGACTTTCCGGGCGGCAGCTATCCGCAGCTGATCGCCGCCATCACCGGCAAGCTCTGGCCCCTGGGCGAGGACGTGGCCTTCGTGCCCGGCCACGGCCCCATGTCGACCTTCGGCCGCGAGCGCCAGACCAACCCGTTCGTCTCGGACGAGGCCCTGTCGGAGGGTTAGGCCGGCCGGTCGGACGAAGTCCTTGCGGGCGGAGCCTTGGCGGGCGGCTTACTGTCGGGCCTGCCCCGGGCGAGGAAGGCCTCAAGGACCGGCTTCAGGGCGAGTTCCAAGGCGAATTCCTGGTGTCTAAGGTCGCCCCCGAACAGCATCCGCGCGTTCAATCTCTCGCGGGCGAAGACCCTGTCCGGAGCCAGGGCCGGCGAGATCGGCGCCGGGATGGAACCATCAGGCAGCCGGAAGTTCCTGCGGAAGGACCGGTCGTACGCAACTGCAAGCCTGTCCATCATCGCGCACCGCAGAAGGACATTGCGCGTCAGGGCCGGCCTGAGGGCGGCCCAGTCCGCATAGCAGTTCTCGACGAGACCCATGGCCTCGCTCATGCCGCCATTCCGGTAGGCCGAGATGAAGTCCACGACGGCGATTTCGACGATCGCCGGGGGTGGCGACGGATGGAGCTCCTCAAGCGTCGGCGCCCGGCGTGGCAGGGTTCGGTCGAGCCATTTCCAGAAGCCCGGGACAGGCTTCGGGACCTCCCAGGCCAACCGGTCCGGCAGGTTGGCGCCGGAGATCAGGCCTCCTGCGAAGACGAGGAGGACCAGCCCTGCGAAGACGAGGCCACGCGCTGCTTGGGGGTTCACTTGCTCCTCCTGCCCTGGTGGCCCACAGCCGCCGAGTTGGGAGACTGAACCCTGGCGACGCCGAAATCGGTCGCAGGCGATGCCGGGTCCCCGCCGGGCTCTTCAGGACGAGGACCCGACCCCGGCGTCAGAAGCGCCAGTTCAGTCCGGCGCGGAACTGGGAGCCGCTAGGCTCCAGCCCCGCCTCATCCTCATAGGCCGAGTAGAGATACTCCACCCTGAGGCCGACCTGTTCGTTGAGGCGGGTCTCCAGGCCGCCGCCGAGGCGCCAGGCCGAAAGGTCGCGGTCATCGGACTCGTCGTCCACGGAGGCCTTGAAGTTGGTCTGGCCCCAGGCCAGCCGGCCGTAAAGGGCGGTGGCGTCATTCACCATGACGCCGGCCCGCCCGCCGATGTCGAAGGACCTGCCCGCCTCAAGCTTGATACGGCTAAAGCCGTCGGAGGCGGTGAACTCCGAACTCGAGGATTCGATTCCCATCTGCAGGCCAAGGAACATGCGCTCGCCGACGGGGAAGTCGTAGCCGGCATAGCCGCCGAAGCCGACGCCATTGACGCTCAGGCCGTCGAACTTGTCGCCGGTTTCAATGAGGTCTTCGGCCCGGGCCTCGAAGGAGTCAGACGAGAGTGCGACCCCGGCATAGGCGCCCGAGAAGGGTTCGGCCGAGGCGATCCCGGCGGAGATGAGGACGGCGGCGAAGCCCGCAGCCGTGGCGAAGCGATTAATCATGAAGATATCCCTGTTGAAGCTCCGGCGGCGGCGAGGCCGCGCCGGCGGCCCCCTAGTCGCACCCTGATGCGACATGGTTGGTCGGAGCTTCTCAGGGTGGAGCTCGGGGACGACCGATCCTGTCGGACGAGACGGGGCCAGCCCCCCGGACGCCGCCTGTCTAGACCGCCTGCCCCGCCGCCCAGCCGCTGGCCCAGGCCCACTGGAAGTTGTACCCGCCGAGCCAGCCGGTGACGTCCACCGCCTCGCCGATGACATGCAGGCCGGGGACCCTGCGGGCCTCGAAGGTGCGGCTGTCGAGCTCGCGGGTGTCGACACCGCCCAGCATGACCTCGGCGGTGCGGTAGCCCTCGGTGCCGGCGGGACGGAAGGTCCAGGCGTTCACAGAGGCGGACAGGCGGGCCAGGGCGGCGTCATTGCAGTCGCCCAGCCGGGGCGGCGCCTCGGCCGCCTCGGCCAGGGTGCGGGCGAGGCGCGCGGGCAGGAGGTCGGACAGGAGGGCGGCGGGCGACTGGCGACCGGCCCGACCGCGCTCGGCCTTGAGGTGCGCCATAAGGTCGACCCCAGGGGCGAGGTCCACCGTCACCCCCTCGCCTTCCCGCCAGTAGGAGGAGGCCTGGAGGACCGCGGGACCTGAGAGGCCCCTGTGGGTGAAGAGCAGGGACTCCTCGAAGGCGACCCCGCCCGTCGTCACCCGGGCGGGCGCAGAGACCCCGGCCAGGGGCGAGAGCCGCTCCAGGAAGTCGGGCGCCAGGGTGAAGGGGACCAGGCCGGCGCGGGGTTCGACGATGGCGAGGCCCAGGCGCCGGGCCACATCAAGGGCGTAGCCGGTGGCGCCCATCTTGGGGATCGACTTGCCGCCCGTGGCCAGGACCACCCGTTCGGCCAGGACCTCGCCGCTGTCGAGAACCAGGCGGAAGCCGGGCTCGGCCGGGGAAAGGTCGCGGACCGGGGTCGACAGGCGAAGCTCCGCCCCGGCCGACGTCATCCGACGGACGAGGAGGTCCACTACCTGCCGGGCCGAGCCCTCGAGGAAGAGCTGGCCAAGCGTGCGCTCGCGCCAGGCGATCCCCTCGCGATCCAGAAGGGCGATGAAGTCCGCCGGCGTGTAGCGGCTGAGGGCCGAGATGCAGAAGCGGGGATTGTCCGACAGGAAGCGGGACGGATGGACGCCCAGGTTGGTGAAGTTGCACCGCCCGCCGCCGGAGATGCGGATCTTTTCGCCGGGCGCCCGGGCGTGGTCCAGCACCAGCACCCGCCGGCCGCGCTGGGCGGCCTCGGCGGCGCACATCATGCCGGCGGCGCCGGCCCCGATCACGACGACGTCGAAACGTTCCACCGGGGCGGCCCGCCGGGTCCGGATCAGTCCTTGGCGCGTTCCTGGTAGGAGCCGTCCTCGGTGAGGATGACCACCCGGGTGCCCGACGCGATGTAGGGCGGCACCATGATCCGCGCGCCATTGGAAAGGATGGCGGGCTTGTAGGAAGACGAAGCCGTCTGGTTCTTCACCGCCGGCTCGGTCTCGGTGATCTCGAAGGTCACCGTCCGGGGCAGTTCCAGGGCGATGGGCACGCCCTCGTGGGTGGAGAGGGTCACGGTCATGCCGTCCTGCAACCACTGGGAGGCGTCGCCAACCACATCTTCCGAGGCCACGACCTGCTCGTAGTTCTCGGGGTTCATGAAGTGAAAGCCCTCGCCGTCCTGGTAGAGGAAGGTGTGGGGACGGTCGTCCACGAAGGCGCGCTCGACCTGCTCGGTGGTGCGCCAGCGTTCGGACACCTTCACGCCGTCGGAAATGCGGCGCATGTTGAGTTGGGTGACCGGGGTGCCCTTGCCGGGATGGATGTTCTCGGCGGTCAGGACGACATAGAGCTTGCCGTCCATGTCGACGACGGCGCCCTTGCGAAGCGAACTTGCGGCGACCTTCACGTGATTGTTCCTCGAGCCTATAGGAGCCGGCGGAAGCGCGGCGATGGCGCGGACCTAACCCATCAGCGCCCGCTTCGCCAGTCACCCGTGCGCGGCGGACGCCCGCAGCGCCCTTTCCGGAGCCGTCCTTGACCCCTTCGTCCCCTTCCCCCTCGCCCTGGTGGAGTCCGGATCGCCGGCCAGACCGCCGGCCGCGCCTGGAGGCCCGGGGGCGAATCCGCCGGGCGATCCGCGACTGGTTCGAGGACCGGGGCTTCACAGAGGTCGAGGCGGCGGCCCTGCAGGTCTCGCCGGGCAATGAGGCCCACCTGCACGCCTTCGAGACCCGGGCCCTGACCCTGGAGGGCGGCGGAGCGGCCCTCTACCTGCACACCTCGCCGGAGTTCGCCTGCAAGAAGCTGCTGGCCTCAGGCGAGACGCGGATCTTCGACTTCGCCCGGGTCTTCCGGAACCGCGAGCGGGGGCCCCTGCACCATCCCGAGTTCACGATGCTGGAGTGGTACCGGGCGGACGAGGACTGGGAGGTCCTCATGGCCGATTGCGCCGCCCTGCTGGGCCTGGCCGCCGAGGCGGCGGGGACGACGGCCCTGACCTGGCGCGGCCGCACCTGCGATCCCTTCGCTGCACCCCGCAGGCTGACCCTGGCCGAGGCCTTCCGGGACCTGGCCGGGATCGACCTGTTATCCACCCTTGGGCTGGACGGAAGGGGCGAGGCTGCGGCCCTGGCCGAGGCGGCCCGCGACGCCGGGGTGCGCGTGGCGCCGGACGACACCTGGAGCGACGTCTTCAGCCGGGTCCTGGTCGAGCGGATCGAGCCCACCCTGGGCGACGGACGCCCCACCCTGCTGTGCGAGTACCCCGCGCCCGAGGCGGCCCTCGCCCGGCGCTGCGCCCACGACCCCAGGGTCTCCGAGCGCTTCGAACTCTATGCCTGCGGGGTCGAACTGGCCAACGCCTTCGGCGAGCTGACAGACCCGGTTGAGCAAAGGCGGCGGCTGGAGGCCGAGATGGACGAGAAGGCCCGCCTCTACGGCGAGCGCTACCCCCTGGACGAGGACTTCCTGGCGGCCCTGGCGCACATGCCGGACGCTTCGGGCGCGGCCCTGGGCTTCGACCGCCTGGTCATGCTGGCCACCGGCGCCCGGACGATCGAGGACGTGCTCTGGACCCCCGTGGCGGAGGCGCCATGAACAAGGTCCTTCACACCCCTGGGGAGCTGGTTTCCGCTGGACTCGCGCCCGAGGGGGCGGCGGCGGAGCTGGAGGCCGTGGCCGCCCGCTACGCCATCGCCGTCACCCCGGCCGTGGCCGCCCTGATCGATCCCACTGATCCCTCAGACCCTATCGGCCTGCAGTACCTGCCTTCGCCCGAGGAGCTGGAGCACGCGCCGAATGAGAAGGACGATCCCATCGGCGACGGGGTCCATTCCCCTGTGAGGGGGATTGTCCACCGCTATCCGGACCGGCTGCTCCTGACCGCCACCCACGCCTGCGCCGTCTATTGCCGGTTCTGCTTCCGGCGCGAAGTGGTGGGGCCCGGCGGCGCGGGGGGGCTGACGGCGGCGGAGCTGGACGCCGCCCTCGCCTACATCGCAGGCCATCCCGAGGTCTGGGAGGTGATCCTGACCGGCGGGGACCCGCTGGTGATGTCGCCGCGCCGGATCGAGGACCTGGTCCGGCGGATCGCCGACATCCCGCACGTGAAAATCCTGAGGGTCCACACCCGCCTGCCCGTGGCCGACCCGGAGCGGGTCAGCGAGGCTCTGGTCAGCGCCCTGTCGGGCTCGCGCCTCAGGCTGGCCGTCGGCGTCCACGTGAACCATGCCCGTGAGCTGACCCCCTCCGCCGACGCGGCCCTGGCCCGGCTGGCGGGCGCCGGCGCCGTGCTGCTCAGCCAGACCGTCCTGCTCAAGGGGATCAACGACCGGGTCGAGGTGCTGGGAGACCTGATGCGCGCCCTGGTGGAGCGGGGGGTCCGGCCCTACTACCTGCACCATCCGGACCCCGCACCGGGCACCGCCCGCTTCCGGATTTCCCTCGCCGAGGGCCAGGCCCTGGTCCGGGGCCTGAGGGGCCGCTATTCCGGCCTATGTCAGCCAACCTATGTCCTGGATATTCCAGGCGGATTCGGAAAGGTCCCGGCGGGGCCCGCGTGGATTGAGCCGTCGGGAACAGGGCTGGCCGCCACCGATCCCTGGGGCGGGACTCATGTCCTCCCGGACAAGGCCTGACTCACCAGGCCCCGACGTTGGGCATTGAAGACCAGGGCTCGGCGGGCGCCAGGGCCTGGCCAACCTGGAGCAGCTCGACAGAAATGCCGTCGGGCGAACGGACAAAGGCCATGCGGCCGTCCCGGGGCGGTCGGCTGATCGTCACGCCGCCCGCCTGGAGGCGCTCGCAGGTCGCGTAGATGTCGTCGACGGCGTAGGCCAGGTGCCCGAAGTTGCGGCCGCCCTGGTAATCCTCTGGATCCCAGTTGTAGGTCAGCTCGACGGTCGGCGTCCGCCGCTCCCGCGCCAGCTCCCGGTCGCCGGGGGCGCAGAGGAAGACCAGGGTGAAGCGGCCCTGCGGGCTCTCGCTGCGAGAGACCTCCTCCAGGCCCAGCAGGTCGCAGTAGAACTTCAGGGAGGCGTCGAGGTCCCGGACCCGGACCATGGTGTGCAGGTAGCGCATGCGGAAATTCCCCTTTCGTCCCGGCCCCGCCGCACCGGCCGGGGCGGCGGAAAAGTCACGCGCAGAAAGGATTTCCGCACTGCAGCAATCCTATCCGCGAATTCATTTGTCTGGACTCCAAGTTCGCATCATTAGCAGCCAGCGCCAACAGGCGCAGCGCAGGGGGGCCGCTGACCCGAACACGGGCGGCCGGCATCCCGCTTCAGTTTCCGGGGATGAGAATGCGTCTGACCTCCGCCCACAAGTTCGCCATTGGCATTGTCGCTGTCGTGGTCCTGCTGTTCCTGGCCGGGACCCTGTTCAACAAGGCCAAGGTCAGCCGTGAACCGGCGCCGAAGAGCAAGGCGGCGGGCCAGGCGGCCGTGACGACCCCTTCGGTCCAGGTCACGACGACGCCCGAGGGCTCCCGCGCCTACAGCGTCCGGGTCCGCGGCCGTACCGAGGCGGCCCGATCGGTGGTCGTGAGGTCGGAGACCGCCGGCATCGTCGCCGCGACCCCGGCCGTCGAGGGCGCCTACGTGACGCGCGGGACGGTCCTCTGTCGCCTGAACGTCGACGCCCGTGAGGCCGGCCTCGCCCAGGCCCGCGCAGCCGTCCGCTCGCGCGAACTGACCCGCCAGGCGACCGAGGAACTGTCCGCCAAGGGCTATCGCTCCCAGACCCAGGTGTTGCAGGACCAGGCCAACCTCGACAGCGCGCGCGCCGCCCTGCGCCAGGCCGAGATCGCCCTTGAGCAGACCAACATCCGTGCGCCCTTCAACGGCGTGTTTGACCGCCGCGAAGCCGAGGTCGGGACCTACCTGGCCCCCGGCCAGGCTTGCGGGACGATGATTGAGCTCGATCCCCTGCTGATCGTGGCTGACCTGCCCGAGACCGAGGCCGGCAAGTTCCAGGTGGGCGCTTCTGCGGTGGCCACCCTGGTCGGCGGAGAGGTGCTGAACGGCGTTGTTCGCTATGTCGCCCGGGACGCCGATCCCCAGACCCGCACCTACCGGGTCGAGATTTCCGCCCGGAACGCCAAGCTCTCGGCCCGGTCCGGCCTCAGCGCCGATGTCCGGATCAGCGCTGGCCAGGGCCCCGCCCACCTGATCCAGGTTTCGAGCCTGGTCCTCGATTCCGCTGGCCGGCAGGGCGTTCGCTACGTCGACGAGGGCGGCTCGGTCCGCTTCGCCCCCACCACCCTGATCGAGGAAACCCCCGAGGGGGCCTGGGTCACGGGACTGCGGGGCCCGGTCCGGATCATCACCGTTGGACAGTCCTATGTCGCCGAGGGCCAGAAGGTCCTCGTGACCGCGGCTCGCTGAGGAGGACCGCCCCATGATCGGAGCCCTGATCGAAGGCGCCATCAAGCGCCGGAAGGTGGTCCTCGGGGTCACGCTGATCGCGTCGATCTTCGGCCTGATCGCCTACAACACCATGCCTCGGGAGGCGAACCCGAACATCGACCTGCCCTTCGTGGCGGTGATCGTTCCCTATCCGGGCGTGAGCCCGGAGGACGCCGAGCGGCTGCTGGTCAAGCCCCTGGAGACCAACCTCCAGTCCATTGAAGGGCTGAAGCAGATGAACGCCGTCGCCCGGCAGGGCTCGGCCTTCGTCACCCTCGAGTTCGAGCCCTCCTTCGACAAGGACAGGGCGCTCCAGGACGTGCGCGCCAAAGTCGATCAGGCGCGCGGGCGGTTCCCGCCGGACGCCCTCGAGCCCGTGATCGAGGAGGCCAACTTCACCGACCAGCCGGTGATCGGCATCGTCCTCTCCGGACCAGCCCCCGAGCGGGAGTTCGTGCGAATATCCAACGCCCTTCGTGATCGGCTGGAAGCCGTGCCCGGGGTGCTCAAGGCTGACGTGTCCGGCATCCGCGAGGAGTTCCTCGAGGTCACCGTCGATCCGGTGCGGATGGAAGCTTACAAGGTCACCTCCGGCGAGCTGGCCCAGGTCATCGGCCGGAACAACCAGCTGGTGCCGGCCGGCGACCTACAGACCGGCAAGGGCAAGTTCGCGGTCAAGGTCCCCGGGGTGATCGAGAAGCCCGAGGACATCCTCGCCCTGCCGATCAAGCGCAACGGCGACCGCCTGATCACCGTCGGGGACGTCGGCGACGTACGCCGGACCTTCAAGGATCCGACCTTCATCGCCCGGTACAACGGCGAACCAGCCTATTCGATCTATGTCTCCAAGCGCGCGGGCGCGAACGTGCTCGACACCGTCAAGGCCGTCCGCAAGACGGTGGAGGCCGAGCAGAAGGCCTGGCCGCCGACCGTGAAGGTTGACTACACCTTCGACGAATCCGAGTTCATCGAGCGGACCCTTCTGGTCCTCGAGGGCGGGCTGCTTTCCGCGACCCTCCTGGTCATGGTCATCATCGTGGCCAGCCTGGGGGTGCGCCAGGGCCTGATGGTCGGCCTGGCCATCCCGGCCTGTTTCGCCCTCGCCTTCATGATGCTGAACGCCATCAACGTGACCCTGAACCAGATGGTCATGTTCGGCCTGGTGCTGGCCGTCGGGATCCTGGTGGACGGCGGCATCGTGGTGGTGGAGTACGCCGAACGGAAAATGGCGGAGGGCCTGAACCGGGTCGAGGCCTTCACCGTCGCCGGCAAGAGGATGTTCTGGCCTGTGCTCAACGGCACCCTGACGACCCTCTGCGCCTTCGTGCCCTTCATGTTCTGGAACTCGATCGCCGGTAAGTTCATGAGCTTCCTGCCGCTGACCCTGTTCTTCGTGCTGGGCGCCTCCATTTTCATCGCCCTGATCTTCACCCCGGCGCTTGGTTCCATCTTCGCCAAGGAACGCAAGGCGGACGCCGCGGAACTGGCCGAGCTGGAGAAGGCCGAGCGGGGCGATCCGACCCAGATGACGGGCTTCATGGGCTGGTACGCCCGGACCGTGGCCTTCCTGTCCCACCATCCCTTCCGGGTCCTGGGGACCACCTTCCTGATCGTCATCCTGGTCTTCGTCTGGTTCGCCAAGACGCCGCACCGCATCGAGTTCTTCCTCGACGAGGACCCTGAGAGCGTCCAGGTCTACGTCAAGGCGCGGGGCAACCTGAACGCCCAGGCCCAGGATGCGCTGGTCCGCCAGGTCGAGGACCGCCTCACCGGCATGAAGGGGGTCAAGGCCCTGTTCGTGCGCGCTGGCGGTGGCGGCGGCGCCGGCTTCGGCGGCCGGTTCGGCGCGCCCAACGACACCATCGGGACGATGGAGGTCGAGTTCCTGAAGTATGAAGACCGGGTGCGACTGGGCCTGAAGGGCTCGGGGCTTGCGGAGGAAGTCCGCCGCAGGGTCGCCGGAATCCCCGGGATCGAGACCGAGGTGCGCGAGCCTGAGGGCGGTCCGCCCACAGGCAAGGCCATCCAGGTCGAGATGAGGAGCAACAATGCCGCCGCCCTCAACGCGGCCGCCGAGCTGGTCAAGTCCAAGCTGGCCTCGGACCCCCAGGTCATCGAGCTTGAGGACAACCGGACCTCGCCGGGCATCGAGTGGAACCTCGCCGTCGACCGCGAGGCCGCCGGCCGTTACGGGGTCGACGTCCTGACGGTCGGACAGGCCATCCAGTACACGACGACGGGCGTGCTCGTGGGCCGGTTCCGGCCGGATGACGCCGAGGACGAACTGGACATCCGGGTGCGCTTCACGCCCGAGGGCCGGAACCTCGACGCCCTGGACTCGCTGAAGATCGGTACGCCCTTCGGACCGGTTCCCGCCAGCTACTTCGTGGACCGGCAACCGGCCCAGCAGGTGACCCAGATCCAGCGTCGCGACGGCCAGCGCCTGGTCATCGTCCAGGCCAATGTCCCCAAGGGCGTGGCGGCCAACCAGAAGATCGCCGATCTCAGGCCCTGGCTTGAGAAGGCGCCGATCGACTCGTCCGTGCAGTGGAAGTTCACCGGGGCCGACGAGGAGGGCCGGGCCGCCGTACTGTTCTTCATCACGGCCATCTTCGCGGCCCTGTTCATGATGATGATCATCCTGTTGTGGCAGTTCAACAGCTTCTGGGGGGTGGCGGTGACGCTGTTCGCCGTGCTGCTGTCGACCGTCGGTGTGTTGTTGGGCGTGGTCATCAACTTCGCCAACACCTTCAACTACATATCGGTAATCATGCTGGGGACGGGCGTCGTGGCCTTGGCCGGCGTGGTGGTGGGCCACAACATCGTCCTGGTGGACAGCTTCTACCAGCTGAAACGAGCCGGCTATGACGCCTACGAGGCCGCGGTCCGCGCCTCCGCACAGCGGTTCCGCCCGGTAATGCTGACGACCCTGGTGACCGTAGTGGGCCTCCTGCCGCTGATGTTCCAGGTGCATCCCAACTTCCACAACCTGGTTCTGGAGTACCAGGCGCCGGGCTCGGGGCAGTGGGTCCAGCTCTCAGCCGCCGTGGTCTGGGGCCTGTCCTTCGCCACCCTGCTGACCCTGGTGGTGACGCCGGTCATGCTGGCCATGCCCAAGGTCCTGTCCGAGCGGTTCGGGACGGTCTTTGACGCCATCCGCCGCAGAGTGGGAATGAAGGCGCGCCGGCGGGCCTTTGACGGTGTCCGGATCCCGCAGGGCGGTCCCGAAGCCCCCTCGCCCACCCCGGCGGAATAGCCGGGAGGCCGATCAGGCCTCCCGGGTCTGGCGTCTCCAGAGGGCGGCGTACTCCCCGTCCCGGGCAAGCAGGGCGGCATGGTCGCCGCGCTCGACAATCCGCCCTGCTCGCAGGACCAGGATCTGGTCGGCGTCGACGATGGTAGAAAGCCGGTGGGCGACGACCAGGGTGGTCCGGTTCCGGCGCACCCGACGAAGGGTCTCCTGGATCGCCGCCTCGGTCGGGCCGTCGAGGGCAGACGTCGCCTCGTCCAGAACAAGAAGCCTGGGATCCGCCAGCAGCGCCCGGGCGATGCCCACCCTCTGGCGCTCGCCGCCGGAGAGCTTGAGGCCCCGTTCCCCCACCCGCACCGCCAGGCCGCCGGGCGTGGCGCGGATGAAGGCGCCCAGCTCGGCGGCCTCCGCCGCCTCAAGGACCTCGGCCTCGGAGGCGCCGGGCCTGGCGAAGGCGATGTTGGCGCCCAGGGTGTCGTTGAACAGGGCCACTTCCTGGGGAACCAGGGCCGTGGCGCGCCTTAGGTCAGTCCGGGCGAGGTCGCGCAGGTCAACACCGTCCAGGGTGACGGCCCCAGAGTCAGGATCAACCAGGCGAAGGGCGAGGCGGACAATGGTGGTCTTCCCGGCCCCGGAGGGACCTACCAGGGCGGTGGTCGTTCCCGGGGGCGACTCAAAGGAGATGCCGGCAAGGCCCAGGGCGCGGCCCCCATGACGGTAGGCGACATCCCGGAAGGCGAGGTGAGCCCCGCCGCCCGTGGCCGGGGGAAGGGAGCGAGGCGACTGCGGCTCGGCTACGTCAGGGACAGCCCGGCCGATCTCCACCATCTGCTCCATGTCGATGAAGGCCTGCCGGATCTCGCGGTAATTGAAGCCCAGCATGTTGAGGGGCTGGTAGAGGCCGATGACCAGGAGGACGGCCATGGTTACGTCCCCGAGCCGCATCCGGCCTTCCAGGACCTCCAGACCGGCTAGCAGAACCATCAGGGCGAGGCCAAGGTTAAGGACCAGGGCCTGGACGCCGTTCAGCAGGGACAGGGAGGTATTGGCCTGCACCGCCGCACGCATGTAGCCAGCCAGCGCCGCCGCATAGGATCCGACCGTCCGGCGTTCCTGCCCGAAAGCCTTGACGGTCTCGAAGTTCATGAGGGCGTCGACCGACAGGCCCGCCGCCTTGCCATCGGCCAGGTTGAGCTCGCGCCGGTGCGAAAGCCGCCAGTCGGTGATGCGGAAGGTCAGGACCGCGTAGATGACGATGGTGACGAAGGTGGCTGCCGCGAAGCGCCAGTCGAGCCTGCCGGCCATGACACCCATAGCGAGGATCAGTTCCAGGGCGGTGGGCCCGAGGTTGAAGACCACGCTGCGGATCAGGAAGTCGGTGGAGCGCGACCCCCGGTCGATGATCCTGGCCAGGGCGCCGGTCTGCTTGCCCTGGTGGTAGTCGAGGGACAGCGTCAGCACATGGCCGAAGCTCTCCTCGGCGGCCCGCGCCATGGTCGCCTGGGAAACCGGGGTGAAGATGACCTCGCGAAGGTTGGGCGCGGTCGAGGCGATGAGGCGAAGTCCGGCGAAGCCAAGGGCCAGCAGGATGAACCCCCCTCCAAGCGCCAGCCCGGACGTTCCCAGCCTGTGATCCGCCAGGCGGTTGATGGCGTCGCCCAGCAGGACGGGTGCAGCGACCCCGGCGGCCTTGCCCAGGACGATCAGCACCAGGGCGAGGGCGATCCGCCAGCTCAGCCCTGGCGCACCGCTGCGGAGGACCAGCCGCCAGAGATCCCGCATGGACCCCCAGAAGTCGAACCCTGTCTCAGCCGGCGGGGTCTCGGCTCCGGGGCGTGCGCCATGGTGGAAGGCCATGGGCGGGTCTCAGGGCAGGATCTGGGTGGTCTGGACCCCGCCGCCGGGCGTCATCCAGTCAATCCGCAAACCCTGGCCGCGATCCTCGGCCCGGACCGGCCCGGCCGTGAGGGGCGCAGGCGGCGACAGGCGGATCCGGGTCTCGAGGTTCAGCCCCTCGCCGAAGACCCGCAGGCGGCTTTCCCCCATGGGCGCCGGGCCGTTCAGCCGGATCTCGAACCGGCCCTTCGGGTCGGCGCGGCCCTCCCCCGCCCTCCGGCCATCCAGCTGGGCCACCAGGAGGGCGCCGGCGGGGCCCGGGCCGGAGACCACGGCGCCGCCGCTGCGGTCGTAGTCGATGACAAGACCGCGGGCCGGGGCGGACCCGAGGGGACGCGCCGCACCGCCCGACCTGAGAAGCCAACCGCCTCCGTCAGCGCCCAGAAAGACGTAGCCTTCGGCCTGCGTGGTCCGGCCCTCGAGCGACTGGGACAGGCCGAAGACCCGTGGCGCACCCGCGCCCGGAACCACCAGGCCCCACCGTCCGCCCTCGGCGGTCGTGGCGAGTTCTGCGCCGCCCGGGCTCGCAAGACGCACCTTCGCCCCCGCTGTCGCCTGGCCCTCAAGACGGGTGGCTCCAGCCTCGGCCGACACCTGGTCCACGACGGGAGGTGGAAGGTAGGCAGCCTCGTCCTGGCGGGCGGCGCCGGCGACGGGCGGCGCCCCCGAGGGACTGCAGGCGGCGACGGCGAGCGCCAGGGACGAGCCCAGGAATCGACCCAGGTGCGACGCCCGCCAGGGCCTCATCCCTTGGAAACCTGGTCGCGGAAACCGTTGACGATCGGATAGCGGCGGTCACGCCCAAAGGCCTTCGGCCCGATCTTGACGCCGGGGGCCGCCTGCCGCCGCTTGTACTCCGAGCCGTAGAGGAGCCGCTGGACCCGCTCGACCATCTCGCGCGGGAAACCCCGGTCGACGATCTCGTCCAGGGAGGCCTCTTCCTCGACCAGGCCGTGCAGGATGGCGTCGAGGTCGGCATATTCCGGGAGGCTGTCCTGGTCCTTCTGGTCCGGACGCAACTCCGCGGAAGGCGGCTTGGTCAGGATCCGGTCGGGGATGGGGTCGGCGGCGACGCCAAAGGGGTCGTGGGCGTTGCGCCAGCGGCAGACCTCATAGACCTCGGTCTTGTAGAGGTCCTTGAGCACGTTGTAGCCGCCGCACATGTCGCCGTAGAGGGTCGCGTAGCCGACCGCGATCTCGCTCTTGTTGCCGGTGGTCAGGAGCATGGACCCCAGCTTGTTGGACAGGGCCATGAGTGACAGGCCGCGGATACGGGCCTGGATGTTCTCTTCGGTCAGGTCCGGCGGACGGTTCTCGAACAGGGGGGTCAGCATGCCGGCGAAGGCGTCGACCGCAGGGGAGATGGGGATCTCGTCGAGCCTGACGCCCAGGCGGCGGGCGCAGTCCTCGGCGTCCTCCAGGCTCTCCCGGCTGGTGTAGCGCGACGGCAGCATGAAGCAGCGAACCCGGTCGGGGCCCAGGGCGTCGGCGGCGACCACGGCTGTGATGGCGGAGTCCACGCCGCCGGACAGGCCCAGCAGCACCCCGGGAAACCCGGACTTGTTCACGTAGTCCCGCAGGCCGACGACCATGGCGTGGTAGACCTCGCCCGGCCCGTCCATCCAGCCCGCCAGGGGTGCGCCCGTCGCCGTCCAGCCCTCCGGACCCTCGGACCAGCGCATCACGCCGACAGCCTCCTCGAACATGGGCAGGCGCATGACCTCGCGTCCCCGCGCGTCGAGGGCGAAGGAAGCGCCGTCGAAGACCAGTTCGTCCTGGCCGCCCACCTCGTTCAGGTAGATCAGGGGCAGGCCCGTCTCGGCCACCCGGGCTCGGGCGACACCGGTCCGTTCCCGATCCGCCGTGCGGCGATAGGGCGAGCCATTCGGGGCGACCAGGATCTCGGCGCCCTGGGCGGCCAGGGCCGCACAGACACCCGACGACCAGATATCCTCGCAGATGGGCACGCCCAGGCGAACGCCCTTCCAGGTGAAGACAGACGGCCCCTCACCCGGCTCGAACACCCGCTTCTCGTCGAAGACACCGTAATTGGGCAGGTCGGACTTGAAGGCCACGCCCTGGACCCGGCCCCCGGCGAGGAAGGCCAGCCCGTTACGGGGACGGCGGCCTGGGCCTTCGGCGGGCCAGATCACGCCCACCAGTGCGGCGAAGGTGTCATCGGTCTCCAGGGCGAGGCGCTCCACAGCCGCCTGGCCGGCGCGCCAGAAGGCGGGCTTGAGCGCCAGGTCTTCAGGCGGGTAGCCATTGATGAAGAGTTCCGGGAAGACCGCCAGGTCGGCGCCGGCGGCGCGGGCCTCGGCCAGCCGGAGGCGGGCCTGCGCCTCATTGGCGGCGATGGCCCCGACGGTGGGATTGGCCTGGACGGCGGCGATGACGATGGACCGGGTCATGTCCTGACCTTTAGCCCCGACCGTCGCGGCCCGCCAGTCGCCCGACCCTCGGATTCAGCGTCCCGGGCCCGCAACGGTGAAGGACGGCAGGGCCCGGACCATGTCGCTCATGTTGGCCTCGGACACGGTGATCAGGCCATCTCCCGGGCGGTCGAGGTCAAGGATGATCAGGAAGGCCAGGGTCACGAGCATGAACATGACAAAGCTGACCCGCTTCCGGTGGGCGTGAGCGCCGGCGGCGACGTAACCCAGGATGCCCGCCACCCCCACGGCGAATCCCATGAGGGCGACCAGGACCGCCTGCGGGATCCGCGCGGCCAGGGCGGCCTTCCGCTGGCCCTCCACCTCGATCAACCGGGTGACGCTCTGGACCAGGAAGTTGGCGAGGGCGGGGGTGTCGGACATCCGGGCCGCTTCGGCAGTCCTTTGCCAGAGCGGCGCCTGGAGGGCTTCGGAATGCTCCTGGGCGGCGAGCTGGGCGGGGCCGGTGAGCTCTCCGCTGACCTGCCGGACCTGGGCATAGGAGACAATGACGTTGCTCAGGTCGGTCCTGTAGGGCTCCTTCAGCAGTTGGGCGCGCATGTAGGCCACGCCAATCGCGTTGGCCTCCTCCACCACCAGGGTCCGGCGCAGCTCATGCCGCGCAAGGGCGAGGGAGAAGGTGAAGGCGATCAGCAGCGACAGGAGGCCGACCACGCTGGTGGCGATCAGGCCTTCCCCCGCCTGGGACAGGCCCTCCCCGGCCGCCCGTGAGCGGCGCCGTCGGATGCGCTCGGCAAGGGACCGGACCACCACCATCAGGATGAAGAGGCTCAGGCCGACGATCCAGAGCTGCTGGTCGGTCAGGAAACGGGCCAGGGCTTGCATCGACACGCTCCTTCTCCACCCCACCTGGGCGGACGTCTGACAATCTCAGGGCGCTATGGAGCCGGTCAAGCGCCGTGGTTCACGCCCGCCGGGGCTGGGCTGCGAACCAGGGGACAAGCCGCTCGACGCCTTCCCGGACCAGGTCCGTCGAGACTGCAAAGCTGATGCGGATGAACCGGCGTCCCTCCACGGGGTCGAAGTCCACGCCCGGGGCGATGGCCACGCCGGTGTCGCGCAGCAGGCGCTCGCAGAAGGCGAGGCTGTCGTCCGTCAGGTGGCCCACGTCGGCATAGATATAGAAGGCGCCGTCCGGCGGCGCGATGGTCGCCAGGCCCAGCCGCGGCAGGGCCTCGAGGATCAGGGCCCGGTTGCGCAGGTAGACGGCGAGGTTCGCCTCAAGCTCCTCGCGGCAGTCCATCGCGACAAGGCCAGCGTGCTGGCTGAGGGACGGCGGGGTCAGGAAGAGGTTGCTGACTAGGGCGCGGGCCCGGTCGGCATGGGCGGCGGGCGCGGCGAGCCAGCCGAGTCGCCAGGCCACCATGCTGAAGTACTTGGAAAAGCTGTTCACGACGAAGGCTTGGTCGGTGAACTCCAGCACCGATCGGGCGCGCTCGCCGTATGACAGGCCGTGATAGATCTCGTCCGAGATCAGGCCTAGGCCTCGGTCGTCACAGACCCGGACGATGGCCTCCAGTTCGGCGGGGGGCAGGATCGACCCGGTGGGATTGGCGGGACTGGCGATGATGGCCCCAGCCAGGGGGCCCTCGATCCGCTCCAGGGCCGCGGCGGTGAGCTGGTAGTCGACATCCGGTCCACAGGGAATTTCGACGGGCTCGAGATGAAGGGCCCGCAGGGTGTTCCGGTAGGCGACATAGCCCGGGCGGGCCAGGGCGACCCTGTCGCCGGCGGCGAACCGGGCGGACAGGGCCAGCACCAGGGCCGGAGACGCCCCGCAGGTGAGGAGGATGCGCCCCGGCGGCAGGTCTACGCCGTAGGTCTCCTGATAGTGGCGCGACAGCCGGGCCCTGAGTTCCTGGCTCTCCCAGTAGCTGCCCGGGTCGGTGTCGAGGGCCCGGTGGGCGGCGGCGAGGGCGGCGGCGGGCGCCCCCGTCGACGGCTGGCCGAACTCCATGTGAATGATCTTGGCGCCCTCGGACTCCAGCCGGCGGGCGAGGACGCTGAGGCCGATGGCGTAGAAGGGATCGATACTCGGGAGCGCCGACGGCTCAGTCGTCACGATGGACCCGCTCGCGCCTTTCATGCCGCTCCTGGGCCTCGAGGCTCAGGGTGGCGATAGGACGCGCGTCCAGCCGGGCGAGGCCGATGGGCTCGCCCGTCTCCTCGCAATAACCGTAGGAGCCATCCTCGATCCTGCGGAGGGCCTCGTCGATCTTCGAGATCAGCTTCCTCTGGCGGTCGCGGGTGCGCAGTTCCAGGGCCCTGTCGGTCTCGGAGGTCGCGCGATCAGCGAGGTCAGGATGGTTTTCCGTCTCCGCCTGGAGATGGGCGACCGTTTCGCGGGATTCCCGGAGGATCTCGTCCTTCCAGGCCTGCAGCTTGCGTCGAAAGTACTCGAGTTGCCGTTCGTTCATAAACGGCTCATCGTCCCTGGGACGATACTCCGGCTCACTCGCCAAGACGTCGGCCTTGGACATTGACACCTCACCCCCCGGGGCCCGAAGGCCTGAATCTGCGCGGCTTATAGCAAACCCGATTGGCCGCGCAACGTCCAACAAACGCAGGGTCAGGAGGCGAAGCCCCGCATCTCCATCTTGGCCATTTCCACGGCCGCCCGGGTCTCGATCTCGTCGAGTACGGCTTCCAGCCGGGGATCGCCGGTAGACGACCTCTGCTCGGCGATGGCGGAGGCCAGGGCCCGGACCTGGTCGGGGCGCATGATCCCGTCGATCAGGGCGATCCGAAGGTCGTCGAGGACGTCCAGCAGGCGGGTTGCGCGACGCACGGACCGCCGCCGTCCCTCAAGGGGTCCGCCCACATCCTGGAGGGCCAGGAGGGCCTCGACGCCCATGAGGCCGCTGGTCCCGGCGGCGGGCGACGAAGGCGCCGCGGGGCCGGATGCGCCAGCCGCGGGGACGGAGAAGCCGCCGCCGGCCGCGCCGGTCCTGCGCCCGGAGGCGGGACCCGAGGAGACTCCATTGGGGCCGGTGACCTTCATGCCCCCTAACTAGCACCTCCCGGCCTTGAGGTATGGTTAATGCCGGGCAATTTCTGCACCCGGCGCCGATGGAGCCGGACCAGGCGGAGGCCAACGGGCCGGGGCACGCTGACTCTTAAGGGCTTTTTCCACCAGCCGGTCTGGCATGGGCCTCGCAAGGGCGAGTGCGGGTTTCATTGCCTTGAAGGCGTTCTCATGTTCCGACGCAGCCGCGCATTCTGTCTCGCCCTCGCCGGCGCCCTCGTCCTGGCTTCGGCCGCGGGGCAGGCCGAGGCCCGATCGCGCATCAAGGATATCGTCGAGTTCGAGGGCGTCCGCGACAACATGCTGGTGGGCTACGGCCTGGTGGTGGGCCTCAATGGCACCGGGGATTCCCTCCGTAACGCCCCCTTCACCCGGCAGAGCCTGGAGGCCATGCTGGAGCGTCTTGGGGTCAACATCCGCGAGACCAACCTCAACACCAAGAACGTCGCCGCCGTGATGGTCACGGCGCGCCTCCCGCCCTTCACTACCGCCGGCGCGCCGATCGACGCCACGGTCTCGGCCATGGGCGACGCCAAGAGCCTGCTGGGCGGCACCCTGCTGGTCACGCCCCTGATGGGCGCCAATGGAGAGGCCTACGCCGTCGCCCAGGGCACGGTGCAGACCGGGGCGGTCTCGGCTGGCGGCGCCTCGGGCAGCTCGATCACCAAGGGCGTCCCGACCGCTGGGCGGATCGCCGGCGGGGCCATTGTCGAGCGCGAGCTGGGCTTCCAGCTGGCCTCCATGCCGCAGATGCGCATGACCCTGCGCAATCCCGACTTCACGACCGCGCGTCGCGTCGCCGAAGCCGTCAATGGCGTCTATCCGGGCTCGGCGGTCGTCGAGAACCCCACCATCGTCACCCTGCGGCCGCCGGTTGGCGTGAACATGGTCGCCATGATCTCTCGCATCGAGAACCTGGCCGTCGACACGGACGAACCCGCCAAGGTGGTGATCGACGAAGTCGCCGGGGTCATCGTGATGGGCGAGAACGTCCGGATCTCCACCGTCGCCATCGCCCAGGGCAACCTGACCATCCGGGTGCAGGAGACGCCCGCCGTCAGCCAGCCCAACGCCTTCTCCCAGGGCCAGACCACCGTCACGCCCATGTCGAGCGTGGACGTCGAGGAGGAAAAGGGCCGCCAGCTGGTCACCCTCAGGAACGGGGCCTCGCTTTCGAGCCTGGTGGCCGGCCTCAACACCCTGGGAGTCACGCCGCGGGACATGATCTCCATCCTGCAGGCCATCAAGGCGGCGGGCGCCCTCCAGGCCGACATCGAGGTGATGTGATGACATCCACCGTCACTCCCGGCTTCGCCCCCTCCCCCCTGACCACGCCCTCGGACGAGGTCCAGCGCCGGCGGATCGCCCAGGCGGCCCAGGACTTCGAGACCTCGTTCCTGTCGGTCATGATCGGCCAGATGTTCACCGGCCTGCAGGCCGACGGACCCTTCACCGGCGGGGCCGGTGAAGGCGCCTTCCGGTCCTTCCTGAGCGACGCCATGGCGCGCCAGATCACTCGCTCCGGCGGCGTCGGCCTCACCGGCCCCGTCCAGGCGGAAATGCTCAAGCTTCAGGGGCTCAGCTAGGAGAATGACCATGGCCTTGTCCGCAGACACCGCCGGCGAACGCGTCGAGCAGTTGATCGCCCTGACCGAGCGCCTCACCGAGCTCATCGCCGCCGAGGCCCAGGCGTTTGAAACCCACCGCCCCCAGGACGCCGCCGCCCTGGTGGAGGAGACCTCCCGCCTCGCCAACCTCTACCGGCATGAGTCGGCGCGGGTCCGGGCCAATCCCGACCTGATCGCACCCGCCGACCTCGAGGGCCGGACCCGGCTCATGCGCGCCACCGAGGCCTTTGACGCCGTCCTGGCCCGCCAGGGACGCGCCCTGGAAGCGGCGCGGACCGTGACGGAGGGCCTGGTCCAGGCCATCGCCAACGAAGTCGCCGCCCAGCGCACCCGGGCGGTGGGCTACGGCCCTGGCGCACAGGCCCACGCACTGAGCCTGGCCACCTCCATCACCCTGAACCAGAGGGCCTGACGACGGCGCGCAGGCCCCGCGGGGCTTGCGCCCCACGCGCGCGAGGAGGCAGGGTGACGGCTCATCCGGAGTCTTCCCCGTGCCCCACCGCCTCCCCCTTCTTTCCAAGGCCGTCCTGACGGCGTCGCTTATCGTTGCCCTGCCAGTCATCGCCCAGGCCGCCTCGCTGAATCCGAGGAAGGCGCACGAGGCTGCGGTCGTCCTGGACACCCACTTCGACACGCCCGCAAACCTGTCCCGTCCGGGCTGGAGCATCCTCGACCGGCATGACGTCAAGCTGGATGACAGCCAGGTCGACCTGCCCCGGATGATTGAAGGCGGGGTCGACGGCGGTTTCTTTGTCGTCTTCACTCCGCAGGGCCCCCGCGGGACAGCCGGCAACGCAGGGGCCCGCGACCACGCCCTCTACCGGGCGATGGAGATCCGGGAGATGGTCTCGCGTCACAACCGTGAGTTCGAACTGGCCCTGGCGGCGGACGACGCGGAGAAGATCCTGGCCCGCAAGAAGCGCTTTGTTTTCATGAGCATGGAGAACGGCTCCCCCGTCGCAGGCGACCTGTCGCTCATGAAGACCTTCCACGACCTGGGCGTGCGGATGATCGGCCCCGTCCACTTCCGCAACAGCGACCTCGCCGACTCCGCCACAGACACTGCGGAGTGGGGCGGCCTGTCCCCTGCCGGGCGCACCTTCGTGGCCGAGGCCAACCGGCTGGGCATGGTCATCGACGCCAGCCACGCCAGCGACCTCGCCCTCGACCAGATGATCGCCCTTTCGGAGGCGCCGATCATCCTGTCCCACTCGGGCTGCAAGGATGTCTACAACCACCCTCGCAACGTCGACGACACCCGGCTCAAGGCCCTCGCGGCCAAGGGCGGGGTCATCCAGATCAACGCCTTCTCCGCCTACATGGTCCCGACCCCGAGGATCCCGGAGCGGGAGGCGGCGCTGGCTGAACTGGCGAAGTCCCTCGGCGTCTCTGGCCGCGAGATGACGCCGGCCCAGAGGCGGGCCTTCGTCGAGGGCCGCAAGCCGATCGACGCCCGCTGGCCCCTCCCTCGGGCCAACATGGATGACTTCATGAAGCACATGCTGCACGCCCTGGCCGTGGCGGGGCCCGACCATGTGGGCGTCTCGGGAGACTTCGATGGCGGCGGCGGCATCGAGGGCCTGGAGGACGTGACCGGCTACCCCGAGATCACCCGTCGCCTGATCGCCGCCGGCTATGGCCAGGCCGACATCAACAAGATCTGGGGCGGCAACGCCCTGCGGGTCCTGAAGGAGGCCGAGGCCGTCCGGGACCGCCTGAAGACCGGAAAGGCTGACTGATGACCTACGAACACCTGGACGTCCGCATCGAGGACCAGGTCGCCTGGGCGACGATGAACCGGCCCGACCGGCTGAACGCGCTCAATCCGCGGCTCGTCGAGGAGCTGAGGGACTTCTTCACCGGCCTCTACTGGCGTCGGGATGTGCGGGTCGTCGTGCTGCGCGGGGCCGGACGGGCCTTCTGCGCCGGCCTGGACCTGAAGGAACGCAGCGGCGACAACGCCGACCGGTCCGTGGGCGCAGGCCTGACCGGGCAGAGGCGGATCAGCGAGATCGTCATCGCCATGCGCCGGTGCCCCCAGCCCATCATCGCCTGCGTCGACGGCGCGGCGAGCGGCGGCGGCTTCGCCCTGGCCCTCGCCTCGGACGTGCGGATCGCCACCCCTTCCCTGAAGATGAACGCCGCCTTCATCCGCATCGGCCTGTCGGCCTGCGACATCGGGGTCAGCTATTTCCTGCCCCGGATGGTCGGCAGCTCGGTGGCGGCCGAATACATGCTGACCGGCCGTTTCATGGGCGCCGAGCGCGCCTACCAGTTGGGCCTGGTCAGCCGGATCGTCGAGCCCGACGCCCTCGAGGCCGAGGCCCGGGACTTCGCCGCCGACATGCTGCACGCCACGCCCCTGGGCCTTCGCCTGACCAAGGAGGCGCTGAACCACGCCATCGACGCCCAGGGCCTGGAGGCGGCCATCGCCATGGAGGACCGCAACCAGATCCTCTGCGCCCAGGACGGCGATTTCGGCGAGGGCGTCCGCGCCTTCCTGGAGAAGCGCAAGCCGGTCTACGCCACGCGCGAGAGCTGATGCACAGGGTCCGGCGGACGGCGGCTCCGCGCCGCTTGTTCGCCTCATGTTCCGGTGTTATCCGGGGCTTTCTGCAAGGGGGAGTCCGCTAGCCCGTTACCGGGCCGCGGCGAGCGCGCCATGTCCGACGACCAGAACTTCATCCGGGTGCGGGGCGCCCGCGAGCACAACCTGAAGGACGTCGACATCGACATCCCGCGGGGCCAGCTGGTCGTGCTGACCGGCCTGTCGGGCTCAGGCAAGAGCTCGCTGGCCTTCGACACCATCTATGCCGAAGGCCAGAGGCGCTATGTCGAGAGCCTCTCAGCCTATGCGCGCCAGTTCCTGGAGCTGATGAGCAAGCCCGACGTCGACCTGATCGAGGGCCTGTCGCCCGCCATCTCCATCGAACAGAAGACCACCAGCCGCAATCCGCGATCGACCGTGGGCACGGTGACCGAAATCCACGACTATATGCGCCTGCTCTGGGCCCGGGTCGGCACGCCCTACTCTCCCGCCACCGGCCTGCCCATCGAGAGCCAGACCGTCTCGCAGATGGTCGACAAGCTGTCGGCCCTTCCCGAGGGCGAGCGGCTCTACCTGCTGGCCCCCGTCGTCCGCGGCCGCAAGGGCGAGTACCGCAAGGAGATCGCCGAGTGGCAGAAGGCGGGTTTTCAGCGCCTCAAGATCGACGGCGCCTTCTACCCGATCGAGGACGCCCCGGTCCTCGACAAGAAGTTCAAGCACGACATCGACGTGGTGGTGGACCGACTGGTCACCCGCGGCGGCCTTGAGAGCCGCTACGCCGACTCCCTGGAAACCGCCCTGCGGCTGGCCGACGGCATCGCCGTGGCCGAGTGGGCCGACAGTCCCGAGGGCGAGGATGAGCCTCGGCGACTGATCTTCTCCGAGAAGTTCGCCTGCCCGGTCTCCGGCTTCACCATCTCCGAGATCGAACCCCGGCTCTTCTCGTTCAACAATCCTTTTGGCGCCTGCCCGTCCTGCGACGGCCTTGGCGCGCGGCTGGCCTTCGACGCCGACCGGGTCGTGCCCGACCGCAGCCGCACCCTGCACGGGGGCGCCATCGCCCCCTGGTCCAAGGGCCCCTCCCCCCTCTACACCCAGACCCTCCAAGCCCTGTCCAGGCATTATGCCTTCTCGATGGATGCGCCCTGGAGCGACCTTCCCGAGGCCGCCCGCAAGGTGGTCCTGCATGGCTCGGCGGGCGAGAAGATCCTGTTCGTCTACGACGACAATGCGCGGAAGTACGAGGTCAACAAGACCTTCGAGGGGGTCCTGCCCAACCTCGAGCGCCGCTGGCGCGAGACCGATTCCGCCTGGGTGCGCGAGGAGCTGGGCCGCTTCCAGTCCGAGACGCCGTGCGAGGCCTGCGAGGGCTATCGTCTCAAGCCGGAGGCCCTCGCGGTGCGGATCGACGCCCGGCACATCGGCGAGGTCTCGCGCATGTCCATCCGCGAGGCCGGCGCCTGGTTCACCAGCCTGGAGGGGCGGCTGACGCCCAAGCAGATGGAGATCGCCCGCCGGATTCTGAAGGAGATCAACGACCGCCTCCGCTTCCTGGTGAATGTCGGCCTGGACTACCTGAACCTGTCCCGGGCCTCTGGCACGCTCTCGGGCGGCGAGAGCCAGCGGATCCGGCTGGCCAGCCAGATCGGCTCCGGCCTGACCGGCGTGCTCTACGTCCTCGACGAGCCATCCATCGGCCTGCACCAGAGAGACAACACCCGCCTGCTGGACAGCCTGCGCGGCCTGCGCGACCTCGGGAACTCCGTGCTGGTGGTCGAACACGACGAGGAGGCCATCCTTACCGCGGACCATGTCATCGACATGGGACCCGGCGCCGGGATCCATGGCGGGCACGTGGTCAGCCAGGGTCGCCCGGCGGAGATCATGGCCGATCCGGCCAGCGTCACCGGGCGTTACCTGAGCGGCGCCGAGGAAATTCCGCTTCCTGACCGGCGGCGCCCGGTCAAGGGCGCCAAGGTCCTGAAGGTCGTGGGCGCCACCGGGAACAACCTCCAGTCCGTCACGGCCGAGATCCCCGTCGGCACCCTGACCTGCATCACCGGCGTTTCCGGCGGCGGAAAGTCCACCTTCACCATCGAGACCCTCTACAAGGCCGCCGCCCGGCGCCTGCACAACGCCGCCGACGCGCCGGCGCCCCATGACCGGATCGAAGGGCTGCAGCACTTCGACAAGGTCATCGACATCGACCAGTCGCCCATCGGCCGCACGCCGCGCTCGAACCCGGCCACCTACACCGGCGCCTTCCAGCCCATCCGCGACTGGTTCGCCGGCCTGCCCGAGGCCAAGGCCCGGGGCTATGGCCCGGGGCGCTTCAGCTTCAACGTGAAGGGCGGACGGTGCGAGGCCTGCCAGGGCGATGGCCTGATCAAGATCGAGATGCACTTCCTGCCGGACGTCTATGTCACCTGCGACGTCTGCCAGGGCCGCCGGTACAACCGCGAGACCCTCGAGATCCTGTTCAAGGGCAAGTCCATCTCCGACGTCCTGGACATGACGGTTGACGAGGCCCACGACTTCTTCAAGGCCGTGCCCACGGTGCGGGAGAAGATGGCGACGCTAAAACGGGTGGGCCTCGGCTACGTCAAGGTCGGCCAGCAGGCCACCACCCTGTCGGGCGGCGAGGCCCAGAGGGTCAAGCTGTCCAAGGAACTGTCCCGCCGGGCCACCGGCAAGACCCTCTACATCCTGGACGAACCCACCACCGGCCTGCACTTCGAGGACGTCCGGAAGCTGCTGGAGGTTCTGCATGAACTGGCCGACGCCGGGAACACCGTGGTTGTGATCGAGCACAACCTCGACGTCGTGAAGACGGCGGACTGGATCCTCGACTTCGGCCCGGAAGGCGGGGATGGCGGCGGCCGGATCGTCGCCTCAGGAACGCCCGAGGCCGTCGCCGCCGAGCCGGCAAGCTGGACGGGACGCTATCTGGCGGACATTCTGGCGCGGCATGAAGACAGGCGATTGGCCCGGCGTCGCGCGGTCATGGCCTGAACATACGGACCGACGCTCCCAGGGAGGAAATCCATGAAGCTCTATGGCGCGCCGAACCCGGCCCCCAACCCGCGCCGTGTGCGCATCTTCCTGGCGGAAAAGGGCGTGGACCTGCCCGAGACGCGCATCGACATGATGAAGCGCGAGCACAAGTCCGAGGACTTCCGGGCCCGTAACCCCCTGGGCCAGATCCCCACCCTGGAACTGGATGACGGGACCTGCATCTCCGAGACAGTGTCCATCTGCCGCTATTTCGAGGAGATCCATCCCGAGCCGCGCATGTTCGGCAGGACGGCGGTGGAGAAGGCGCTCGTGGACCAGTGGGTCCGCCGGGTCGAGTTCGTCGCCATGATGCCGGTGGGCAATTTCTGGCGCCACGCCCATCCCCGCACGGCGGCCCTGCTGACCCAGTACAAGGACTTCGGCGAGTCGAACCGAGACACCTGGGCCGGGGCCCAGCGGTTCTTTGACCGCTCGCTACAGGGGCGAGAGTTCCTGGCCCTCGACACCCTGACCATGGCGGACATCTGCCTTCAGACCACGGTGGACTTCGCCGACTGGATAGGCCTGCCCTGCGACCCTGAGCTCAAGGCCCTCGCCGCCTGGCGGGAGAGGCTGGCCGCCCGCCCGAGCGCGGGCGCCTGACCTCAGGCCGCTGCGCGGCGCGCCCGGATCTCGCGGTAGATCACCGCCGCCGGGGCGGACATGACGGCGTTGTAGACTGCGCTCATGAAGGCGCCGAACAGGATCATCAGCACCTGTCCGGGTGAGAAGAAGGCCTGGATCGAGCTCATGTCCGGGTTCATCAAGCGGCCCACGGTCTCGATATCGCCGCCCGAGATCAGGGCTCCGAGGGCGGCCACCAGGACCATCGCCAGAAGGTAGAAGACGGCGATGGCGATGACCGCGAGGACATAAGCGCCGAGAATTGGCCAGAAGAGGCCCCGGGTCAGGTTCCAGGAGTCGAAGAGGGCGATCCGGCCCTCGGAGAAGGTGATGACCGGCCCCAGGGACATGCGGATCGCGACATAGACGAGCCCTCCCATGAGGGCGAAGCTGACCAGCAGTCCGACCAGCGGACTGGCGCCGACGGCGGCGGCAACGCCTGCGAAGACCCCACCGACCAGGACCGCCACGACAACCGCCACAAGGAAGAGCAGGGTGTAAGCGAGGGCCAGGACAATCTGGTGGACCTCTTCCCGCCCGAACTGGACGGGGTGAATCCGGGAATCTTCGGGGTCCAGGACCAGCCGGAAGACTGCGGCGGCGATCATGGCCTGAACCACGAGGCCCACGGGGATCAGGACGGCGTAGAGGGGCGCAAGAGCCGCCAGGCTCTCCATGGCCGCGGTGGGATCCTGGGAAGGGTTTCCGCTGGCCGCCTCAAGTTCGGCCACCTTGGTGTTCAGGCCCAGCCCGAACAGGGCCAGGGGCATCAACAGGTTCACGATCAGGAAAAAACCCGTCCAGATCAAAAGGGTCTTCGGCTTCTCCCAGGTGACCCGGAAGCCCTCGAAGGCCGCATCGACTGCGGAAAACACCGTCATTTCGTGCACCTGAACCGTGACCCGGCGGGTCCTGAATCGGCCCTTCCCCAAGTCCATTTGGCTTTCCGTCCGCCGCCAGTGCAAGCACTGCGGAGGTTCGGCTCGCGATCCGGCCGGATCGTTGCTAGTTAGCCACGCATGTCACCTGCACCCATCCATGTCATCGGCGGCGGACTCGCCGGTTCGGAAGCGGCCTGGCAGATCGCCGGGGCCGGCGTCCCGGTCATTCTGCACGAGATGCGCCCCGTCCGGGGCACCGACGCCCACCAGACCGACGGCCTCGCGGAACTTGTCTGCTCCAACTCCTTCCGGGCCGACGACTGGACGTCGAACGCCGTGGGCCTGCTGCACGCCGAGATGCGGAGCCTGGACTCGCTGATCATGGCCTGCGGCGACGCCTGCCAGGTGCCCGCAGGCGGCGCCCTGGCGGTGGACCGCGACGGCTTCTCGGAGGCGGTGACCGCCCGGCTGACGGCCCATCCCCTGGTGACGATCGAAAGGGGCGAGGTGGCGGGCCTGCCACCCGCCGAGTGGGACAGCGTGATCGTCGCCACGGGGCCCCTCACCTCGCCCGCCCTGGCCGAGGCCATCCAGGGCCTGACCGGCGAGGGGGAACTGTCCTTCTTCGACGCCATCGCCCCGATCGTCACCCTGGAGTCCATCGACATGGGCGCCGCCTGGCGGCAGTCGCGCTACGACAAGGCGGGGCCCGGCGGGGACGCACAGGCCTACATCAACTGCCCGATGGACCGCGACCAGTACGAGGCCTTCATCGACGCCCTCCTGGCGGGTCCGAAGTCGGAATTCCGGGAGTGGGAGAACGTTCCGTACTTCGACGGCTGCCTGCCCATCGAGGTCATGGCGGAACGGGGCCGCGAGACCCTTCGTCACGGCCCGATGAAGCCCGTGGGCCTGACGAACGCCCACCGGCCCGACGAGAAGGCCTGGGCCGTGGTCCAGTTGCGCCAGGACAACGCCCTGGGCACGCTTTGGAACATGGTGGGCTTCCAGACCAAGCTGAAGCACGGCGCCCAGACGGATATCTTCCGGATGATCCCGGGTCTGGAGAAGGCCGTCTTCGCCCGCCTGGGCGGCCTGCACCGCAACACCTTCCTCAACAGCCCACGGCTGCTGGACCGCAGCCTGCGGATGAAGGTCCAGCCGCGCCTGCGCTTCGCCGGGCAGGTCACCGGGGTCGAGGGCTATGTGGAAAGTGCGGCCATGGGGCTCCTGGCTGGACGGCTGGCCGCGGCGGAGCGCCTCGGACGCCCGCTTGAGGCGCCGCCCGCGACCACCGCCCTGGGCTCCCTGGTCAACCACATCACGGGCGGCCACCTCGATGGCGGCAAGGGCTCCTTCCAGCCGATGAACATCAACTACGGCCTGATGCCGCCCGTCGAGACGCCCAAGCGGGACGCCGAGGGCCGGCGACTGGGCGCCAAGGTGCGCAGCCGGGGCCGCAAGCTGGCCATGGGCGAGCGGGCCCTGGCGGACCTGGCGGCCTGGGCCTCAGACGCGCCCGGCCAGCACCGCCCGCACCAGGCGAAGGCGGTCGCCGAGGGGTGACGGGCGGCGCCCCTTCGCCCGGGCCCGGGCCAGGGCGGCGTGGGCGATGGCGGGAAAGGCCGCGGGGGTTACGCCGCGCGCGCCCGCGAGGCGATCCGCAAGGGCCTCCTGCGCCGCCTCGACCGACAGGCCGGCCGTAAGGATCAGGCGCCCGATGGACCAGGCCGCGCCGCCCGATGCAGCGGCCTGCGGATCACATCCGGGGTCCAGGACAGCGGCCGCCAGCCGGGCGCAGGTCCCGCCCGTGCCCTCGGCCCATTCCAGGGCCTCCTCGAGGGTCATGGGTCGAGGGTCCAGCTCCCTCAGCCTGGCGTCAATCAGGGTCTCAAGCTGATCGAGGTCCAGGCCATGCTCGCGCACTCCGGTGCTGAGGGCCAGGGCGGCCGGATGCCGACGGACTGGTCGGCCGGACCGGATCTCCTCCAGCACCTCACGCCACCAGGCCAGGCGCATTTCGGCGACGAGGGGCGTGGAGGCGGCGCGGGGCGCGCGTCCCAGCTCGTTGTCAAAGGCATAGATCGCGACAAGGGCGCGGCGGGCTCCGACGCCGGCGGCGAACCGGCTCGAGAGCCAGCGATCGGGATCGCTGCGCGCAAGCGCCCCCTCAAGGTCCTCGTCGGGACCCGGTTCCGTCGTCTGCAAACCGTCCGGGCTCAAGGCGTCCTCACATGGAAACGGGCCCGCAGGTGCTGCGGGCCCGTCCGTCCGGCGTTGATCCGAAGGATCAGCCGAAGATGGTCTGGTTCATGCCCATGGTGGCGAGCATGGGGATGGAAAGGAAGGTGTTCAGGCGCGAGAACAGCATGGCCGTCTTCGCGGCCTTGGCCTTGGCGTCGGCGTCGGCCTCCACGATCCCGAGGGCGATCTTCTGGTTCGGCCAGATGAAGACCCAGACATTGAAGAACATGATGGTCGCCAGCCACATGCCCAGTCCGATGAAGCTGTGCTGCGGGTTGCCGCTGGTCAGGCCCAGGGCGAAGGCGTCGAAGAGGTAGCCGCGGTTGTAGGCCAGGAGGACGCCCGCCACCCAGGTGAACAGGGCCGCCCAGCGGAACCAGAACAGGGCCTCAGGTGCGATGTACTTGGACACCGCCGGCTTCAGCTCGGCCGGGATCTCCGGCATTTTCCGAAGCTGGACGAAGTTGAAATAGTACAGCAGCCCGATCCACATGATGCCGAACACCAGGTGCAGGAACCGCAGGACAGCCTGCATGAACGTGGCGTCCAACGCGCCCGCGTGCTGCAGGTAACCGCCAACAACCACAAGCGTGATGATCGAGCTGAGGATCACCGTATTGCGGAGGTTCGACAGGAGTCCCGAGACAAGATTCGACATGTTTAGCCCTCTGAGAGTCTTCCCCTGAAACCTTCTCTTAAGGGCATTCGGGGGCGGCGGGAAGCGCGGGTTTGATCTGGATCAAATCGCGATAAGGGCGGCGGCGAGGCGGCGGCCTTCAGAGGTAAGAAGGTTGTAGAGCCGCGCCGCGGCGGGAGTGTCGAGGTATTCCAGCCCCACGCCCGCGCGCAGGAAGGCCTCGCGCACCTCGCGGGGCGGCAGGGCGTTGGCCGCGCCCATTCCCAGGACAAGGAGTTCGCAGGCGCCCGGGCCGGCCTGAAGCACGGCCGAGAGGCTCGCGACGGAAAGGCCGGAGACGGAGCTTACATCCCAGTCCTGGGCGACATCGTCCAGGATCAGGACCGAACCCTGACGCCACTCTCCGGACAGCCGGAAGCCCCCGCCCCCGAAGGCGTCGACCTGCGGAGCCGAGCGGCTCATCCTTGCCGTGCGCTGGCGGGCTTGAGGGGCACGGGGTCATCCTCGTCGCGCCTCACGCCCCAGAGCAGGATGATCGGAAGCGCGACGTAGATGGAGGAATAGGTCCCGACAATCACCCCGAACACCATGGTGAAGACCAGGGGGAAGAGGACCGGACCGCCGAAAAACAGCGCGCCGGCGAGGGCGATGATGGCCGTGGTCCCGGTGATCAGGTTTCGGGAGAGCCGCTCGTTTTCGGAGCGGTTGATGATGTCCCGCAGCGGCGTCGTCTTGTACTTGCGCAGGTTCTCGCGGAGCCGGTCGAAGGTGATGACCTTCTCGTTCATCGAATAGCCGATGACCGTGAGGAGGGCGGCGATCGACGTCATCGACACCTCGAGCTGCATCAGGGACAGGACGCCCATGGTCAGCACCACATCGTGCAGGATGGCGGCGATGGCGCCGAGGCCAAACTGCAGCTGGAACCGGAACCAGATGTAGAGAAGCATCAGGAGCATGGCGACGGAGAGGGCGATGATGCCCGACCTGGCCAGCTCGCCGGACACCTTCCCGCCAACGGTCTCTGCGCGCCGGATCTCGATGCCCGGGAAGGCCGCCTGCAGCGCGCCCTTGACCTTCTGGGTGCTCGCGTTGAGGTCCGCCTCATCGGGCACCCGGAAACGCAGGATGGCGCCATTGCCCTGGCCCAGGGACTGGACCTGCGCGTCCTCGCCGCCAGCCTCGGTCATGACCCGCCGGAGGCCGGAGATGTCGAGCGGCTTGGGCGTCTCGACCTCGATCAGGGCGCCGCCGACGAAGTCGATGCCGAAGTTCATGCCCCGGAAGGCGATGGATCCCAGGGAGATCGCGATGAGGACCGCCGAGAAGACCGCCGCCATGGGCGCCAGCCGCACGAAGTCGAAGTTGAACTCTCGGGGCAGGTTGGTGATGAGGGGCCAGCGCATGAGAGCCTCTAGACGATGGGAAGGGTCTTGGGCTTCTTCGCCCGGAACCACCAGCCGATCAGGAGCTGGGTGACCACCACGGCCGTGAAGACGGAGGTGATGACGCCGATCAGCAGGGTCCAGGCGAAACCGCGGACGGCCCCGGCGCCAAACATGAACATGATGATGGCCGAAATGGCGCTGGTGATGTTGGCGTCGAAGATGGACACCAGGGCCCTCTCATAGCCGTGCTCCAGCGCCTGCAAGGGCGATCGCCCCAGATGGGCCTCGTCCCGCACCCGTTCGTAGATGAGAACATTGGCGTCCACGGCCACGGCGAGGGTCAGGATGATGCCGGCGATGCCCGGGAAGGTCAGGGTCGCCTGGGTCATCGACATGGCGCCGACGATGAGCAGCACGTTCAGGGCCAGGGCCAGGGCGGCGAAGACGCCGAACAGGCCATAGGCCAGGACGATGAAGGCGAACATCGCCGCAGCGCCGATCGCCATCGAGATGGCGCCGGCCCGGACGGCGTCGGCGCCAAGCTCAGCCCCGACGGTATTCTGCTGCTCCACTCGCAGCGGGGCGGGAAGGGCGCCGGCGCGCAGTAGGACCGCCAGGTCGTTGGCGCTCTCGGGGGTGAAGTTCCCGGAGATCTGGCCCGAGCCACCCATGATGGCGCTCTGGATGACCGGCGCCGAGATGATCTTGCCGTCCAGGACGATGGCGAAGCGCTTGCCGATGTTCGCCGCAGTCACTTCGCCGAACCGGGCGGCGCCCTGTCCGTTGAATCGGAAGTTCACCACGGGCTGGCCGGACTGGCCGTCAAAGCCCTGGGAGGCCTCGGTCAGCATCTCGCCCGTGACCACGGCGCGCTTCTTCAGCAGGAGCGGCCCTTCATCCTGGCTGGGCAGGACCACCGAACCCGGGGGAACGCGGCCCTGAACGGCCTCGGCCACGGACACCGAGTCATCCACCATCTGGAAGGTCAGCTTGGCGGTCTGCCCGATGATGGACTTCAGGCGTTCCGGATCGCTCTCACCGGGCGCCTGGACCACGATCTGGTCGAATCCCTGGCGCTGGATGGCGGGCTCGCGCGTTCCCAGCGCATCAATGCGTCGCCGGATGATCTCAATCGACTGGTCGACGGCGCGGCTGGCCTCGGCGTTGAGGGCCTGCTCGGAATAGCCCATCCGGATGCGCTGGTCGGGCTGCAACGAAAGCTCAAGCCCGCTGCCGCCGCTGGCGATGGCGCCGCCCAGCCGGTTGCGCAGCAGGTTGAGGGCCTCGTTGGACTGGGCCGGGTCGGTGATCCGGACGGTGACGTCCGAACCCACCTGGCCAAGGTCGGTAAAGGCGATGTCCTCGGACCGAAGGGTGGTGCGCACATCCTCGATGAGGTTGGTCGTCTTTTCCGCGCGCAGGGCGCGGGTGTCCACCGATAGCTTGAGGTAGGAGCCCCCCTGCAGGTCCAGCCCGAGGTTCAGGGTCTGCTTCGGCAGGAAGCCGGGCAAGGCATCCCTGGCCGCCGCCGGAAGCAGGTTGGGCAGGGTGAACAGGACCCCGAAGATCAGGGCGGCGACGACGGAGATCAGTCGCCAGCGCGAAGGAGCCAGCATGGGGCCGGCCTAGGCCTTGGCGTCGTTGGCGGCGGTTTCGCCCCTGGAGCGGACCGAGGAGACCATCGACCGGACCACCTTGACGGTCACGCCCTGGGCGATCTCGACGCCGACCTCGGCGTCCTCGACCCGGACGATCTTGCCGACAACGCCGCTGGCGAGGACGACCACGTCATTGCGCTTGAGGGCGGCCAGCATCGCCTGGTGCTGCTTCATCCGCTTCTGCTGCGGACGGATCAGCAGGAAGTAGAACAGGACGAAAAGGCCGACCAGCGGGGCGATCTGCAGGAGCATCGCCTCGATCCCGCCTCCAGCGGGGGCTCCGGCGGCGGTCTGGGCATAGGCAGGGGTGGCGAACATGGCCTCTCCGGAAGGTGAACGGCCGGGCGTAGCGCCCGGATTCAGGGTGGCCGGAAGCTATGCGCTCGCCCCGCCTTTTGCAATGGACGGCCCGGATGGCTAATCACTTCGCATGACCGAGGACGTCCTCCCCCTACTCGCCCGGATCGCCGGGGCGCTCGAGCGGCTCTCGCCGCCCGCGTCCGCCGCGCCGGATTTCGCCCAGGCCCGCCTGTTCCGGCACGATGCGGCCCGGAGCCATTTTGTCCCGGCCCCGGACTATCCCCTGCCCCTTGAAGCCCTGGTGGGCGTCGACCGGCAGAAGGATACCCTGCTCAGGGACTTCCAGCGCTTCGCCGCCGGCCTGCCCTTCAACCACGCCCTGCTCTGGGGCGTGCGTGGAGCCGGGAAGAGTTCGCTGGCCAAGGCGGCCTTCATGGCCTGCGCCCGGGACCGCGACGACCTCAAGCTGCTGGAGGTGGACCGCGACGAGATCACCGCCCTGCCCCGGCTGTTCGACCTTCTGCGCGGCAGGCCGGAACGCTTTGTGGTCCTTTGCGACGACCTGTCCTTCGAGGACGGAGCCGAGGCGGCCAAGGCGCTGAAGTCGGCGCTGGAGGGCGGGGTTTCGGGTCCGCCGCCCAACGTGCTGTTCCTGGCCACCTCGAACCGGCGCCATCTCATGCCTCGGGGACACATCGAGGATCGCGGCCGGATCGCCGCCGCCGAGGACGCCGAGGAGGAGGTCAGCGTATCCGATCGCTTCGGTCTCTGGATCGGTTTTCCGCCCATGGACCAGCCGACCTATCTCGCCGCGGTGCGCGGCTATGCCCGCCGCTATGGCCTGCCGGTGCGCGGCATCGACCGCAGGGCCCTGCAGTGGGCCCAGGCGCGCGGCGGTCGGTCGGGCCGCGTCGCCTGGCAGTTCATCCTGGACCTTGCCGGTGAGAAGGGCGTGTCGCTGCCCCTCTGACCCGGATCAGCGCGGCAGCAGAAGGGTCGGAGACACCGGCCGCGCCCGTTCCGCAGGGGTGGGCGCATATCGGATCTCGAAGTGCAGCTGCGGCTCGGCGACCCCGCCGGTATCGCCGGCCTCGCCGATTTGCTGGCCCTGCAGGACCTTCTGCTGGATCTTCACGTCGACGTTGGACATGTGGGCGTAGGCCGTGACCCAGCCGTCGGGGTGTTTGATCAGCACGAGATTCCCGAAACCGGGCACCTGGTCGCCGGCATAGACCACCTCGCCCGCCGCCGAAGCCCGGACGGGCGCCCCGCGGGGCGCGCGGATGTTGACGCCATCATTGCGCTGGCCGGTGCCCTTGGGACCGAAGTCCGACAGGACCTCCCCACGCAAGGGCCACAGGAACCGTCCCTTGCCCAGGGCGGCGATCTGGACGTCCGTCAGGGGCGTGGTCGAGGCGGTTGGCGGCGGCGTGAAACCGCCGGACTGGGGCCGGGACGCCGCCGGAGGCGCCGACCGGGATGGCGGCGGGGTGGTCACCGGCGGGGGCGTCACCGGCGGGGGCGTGACCCGGACGGGCGGTGGGACCGGGCGCGATGCAGGCGGCGGAGTGGTGCGGGGCGGAGGCGCGACCGGGGGCGCAACCGCGGGCGTTGTCCGCTCGGGCGGAGGCGGAGGCGGAGCCTCGACCTTCGGCTGGGGCGGCGGGGTCGGCCCGGGGGCCGGAACGTTTGCCGTGGGGGCCGGAGACGTCGGTCGCGGCGCAGAGGCGACGCCAGGTTCCTTGCGCAGCTCTGGCGGACCCGAGACGCCGGGATCCTCCAGCGGCGCTTCAGGCTCAGGCGCGGTCGGAGCCGGGGGCGGACGCACGGCGGGGGCGGCCGGAGCCGGCGTGCGCACCGTCTCGCGGATCGGACCTCGGTCCTTGGCGCCGTCGGGAAGGATCACCCTCTGGCCGGACTTGAGCGCCGCGCCGGTCTTCAAGCCGTTCTGGGCCGCCAGGGCGCGGGGCGTCACGCCGAACCGGCGGGCGACCACCGAGACGGTGTCCCCCGTCACGGCCACATAGGCGCGCTGGGTTTCCGCGGGGCCCTTGAGCACCTGGCCGGGCTGGAGGGCGTAGGGCGACTTCAGCCCGTTGAGGCTGGCGAGCTCCTTGCGGCTCAGGCCCATGCGTCCAGCGATCTCGTCGACCGTGTCGCCCTTGCGGACGGTGTAGGTCTTCGGCTTGCCCTTGACGCTGATGACCCGCCCGCCAGCGAGGACCCGCACGGACTCCTGGCCGCGGGCGGCGGGCGCGGGGGCCTCCGCCTCCAGGGGCCGGGGGGTCTCTGTACGGGGAGTGCGGGCGGGCGCCTCGGCCGGGGGCCGGCTGGTCACAGAGGCGGGGCGCGAAGTGCTGCGGATCGGCCCGCGGTCACGATATCCCTCGGGAAGGGTCAGCTTCTGGCCAGCGCGAAGACTTGCGCTGGTGCGGATTCCATTCTCGGCCGCCAGGGCGCGCGGGCTTACGGAAAAGCGGCGCGCGACGGCGTCCAGGCTGTCTCCCTGCACCGCCACATAGGCCTTCCGGGTCTCCGGCGGCCCCTTCAGTTTCTTGCCAACGCTCAGGGCGTAAGGCGGCTTGAGCCCGTTCAGGTCGGCCAGGGCCTTGCGCGTGATTCCCATCCGGTCGGCGATCTCGTCGACCGTGTCGCCGCTCCGGACAACATAGGTGGAGGCGCCCCCCGTGACGGTGACAACCCGGCCTGCGGCCTGCGGTCCCGCCGAGGCGCGGGCTTCGCCCGACGCACCCGGCACGCGCAGCTTCATGCCAGCGTCTATGCGCGCGCCTGCACCCAGGTCATTGGCCTCGGCGATCGCCTCGGACGACACGCCCAGCTTGCGGCTGATGCCAAAAAGGGTGTCGCCCCGCTGGACCGTATAGGTGTCCCCGGACGCCTGGAGCAGGGCCAGTTGGACCGGCGCAACGTCACCTGACGGCGCCTCACGGGCCAGGACAGGTGTCGAAAGACCCGCAAGCGCCGTGGACGCCGCAAGCATCATGACGGTCCGGTTGAGAAGACTGCTCATTGCCGCTCCGGCTCTGTTCACCCAGTTTGGCGCCACGATTCAGATCGTCGACGCGATCCGGCTTCATGGCCCCAGAAAATCGTCACCAATTTGGCGGGCTCAGGATTCCTTCGCCACGCCGTCCAGCAGGGGTACGAACCTGACCTCGGTCAGGGTCTCCACCGTGAAACCGCCCTCCCCGTCCCCGACATATCGGTTCAGGTTCTGGACCGGACCGCGGCCCACCGGCGCCACCAATACCCCGTTTGGCTTCAGTTGCGCCAGCAGGACGCGAGGGTCCTCGGATGCGGCGGCCGTGACCATGACCCGGTCGAAGGGCGCCTGCTCGGGCCAGCCCTGCCCGCCGTCGCCAAAACGGGTGATGACATTGGTCAGGCCCAGGGTCTGGAACCGGCCCTCGGCGGCCGACATCAGGGTGCGGTACCGCTCCACCGAATAGACCAGCCGGGCCAGCTTGGAGAGGATGGTGGTCTGGTAGCCCGACCCGGTCCCGATCTCGAGCACCCGGGACCGCTTCTCGATCCTCAGCGCCTGGGTCATGAGCCCCACGATGTAGGGCTGGCTGATCGTCTGGCCGCAGGCGATCGGCAGGGCCTGGTCCTCGAAGGCCCGTTCCTGGAACAGGTCCGGAGTGAAGAGGTCCCTGGGCGTCGAGGCGATGGCGGCGAGGACCGCGGGGTCGGACACGCCCTGTTCCTTCAAGCCCTCCATCAGGCGGGCGTGCCGGGGGTCGGCCGGCGGCTGTGGACGACGAGCCATCCTCAGGCCCTCGGCGGGGCGCCGCCCAGGACCGACCGCATCCGGTGGACGGTTTCCTGGTGGGTCAGGTCGATGTGCAGAGGCGTGACCGAGATGCGGCCGTCGTAGATGGCCCGGAGGTCTGTGCCGTCTGCAGGCTTGGAGAGCTCCCGCCGGAAGCCCATCCAGTAGTAGGTCTCGCCTCTAGGATCGGTGCGCTGGACGGCCTGGCGGACATGGAGGTCGCGGAAGGTCTGGCGGGTGACCTCGACCTCGCGGATCTGGTCCAGGGGCCGGGACGGGAAGTTGACGTTCATCACCACGTCCGAGGGCCAGCCGATCTCCACCAGCCGGCGGACGATGCCGGGGCCAAAGTGCTCTGCGGGCAGGAAGACCGGCTGGTCGGCCGGCTCCTCGCCGGGGGTCGGCCAGCTCATCTGCGACAGGGCGATGGCCGGGACGCCAAGGGCCATGCCCTCGATGGCGCCGGCGACCGTTCCCGACATGGTGACGTCCTCGGCGAGGTTGGCGCCCCGGTTCACCCCCGACAGGACGAGGTCGGGCCTCTGGCCGTCCATGAGCTCGGTGACGGCCAGCATCACGCAGTCGGTGGGCGTCCCGGTGGTCGCGAACCGGCGATCGTCGAGCCGGCGAACCCGGAGGGGCTCGGCGAGGGTCAAGGATCGGCTGGCGCCGGACTGCTCGTATTCAGGCGCGCAGATCCAGATGTCGTCGCTCAGGACCCGGGCGATCCGCTCCAGAGAGACCAGGCCCTCTGCGTGGATGCCGTCGTCATTGGTCAGGAGGATGCGCACGGGATCAGCCGGCCGCGTCGATATGGGTGAGCCCGCCCATGTAGGGCTGGAGGGCCTGGGGAATGGCGATCCGTCCGCCCTCGTCCTGGTAGTTCTCGAGGATAGCCACCAGGGTCCGGCCCACGGCCAGGCCCGAGCCGTTGAGGGTGTGCACGAAGCGCGTGCCCTTCTCGCCGGCTGACTTGGTCCGGGCGTCCATCCGGCGGGCCTGGAAGTCGCCGCAGTTGGAGCAGGAGCTGATCTCGCGATACCGCCCCTCGCTGGGCAGCCAGACCTCCAGGTCGTAGGTGCGGCGGGCGCTGAAGCCCATGTCGCCCCGGCAGAGCAGCATGGTCCGGAAGGGCAGCTCCAGCCGCTTCAGGACCGCCTCTGCGCAGGACACCATGCGCTCGTGCTCGGCATCCGACTGGTCTGGCTCGGTGATCGACACCAGTTCGACCTTGTAGAACTGATGCTGGCGGATCATCCCGCGGGTGTCCCGGCCGGAGGCGCCCGCCTCTGAACGGAAGCAGGGCGTCAGGGCGGTCAGGCGCAGCGGCAGGGTCTCGGCTGCCAGGATCTGCTCGCGCGCGAGGTTGGTCAGGGACACCTCGGCGGTGGGAATGAGCCAGCGGTCGTCGGTGGTCCGGAAGAGGTCTTCCGAGAACTTGGGCAACTGGCCGGTGCCAAAGGCTGCGGCGTCCCGCACAAGGAGGGGTGGAGAGACCTCGGTGTAACCGTGCTCGAGGGTCTGGATATCCAGCATGAACTGGCCCAGGGCCCGCTCCAGCCGCGCCAGCCGGCCCTTCAGGACCACGAAGCGCGCGCCGCTCATGCGGGCGGCGGCCTCGAAGTCCATCAGGCCGAGGGCCTCGCCGAGATCGGCGTGATTGCGGGGGGACTGGATCGAGAAGGGCTCGCCCCACCGACGGACCTCGACGTTCCCGGACTCGTCCTCTCCCTCCGGAACGCCGGCGGCGGGCAGGTTGGGCAGGCTCGCGAGGAGGTCGCGCAGGGCCTCCTCGGCGGCCTTTTCGCGCTCGGCGTCCCCGGCGGCCTCGGCCTTCAGGGCCTCCACCTCGGCGAGCAGGCGCGCAGCCTCGGCCTCATCCTTGGCCGCCTTGGCCTGGCCGATCCGGCGCGAGAGGTCGTTCCGGCGCGCCTGTGCGGATTCGGAGGCGGTGCGAGCGGTGCGCACCTCGAGGTCGAGATCGATCGCCTGGGCCGCTGCGCCAGACCGGCCCTTCGCCGCCCAGGCCTTTTCGAAGAGGTCAGGGGTGTCGCGGAGCGCTCGGATGTCGTGCATGTCGGGGAGGTCCCAAGGCTGAGCCGACCTGTCTAGTCCGCGTCGGCGGAGGCGCCAACCATCCGCCGCGCCGGGTTCAGGCGATGACGTCTTCGGAGGGCTCATCCCGCCGCCGGAACTCGATGATGCGGACGCACCAGATCGAGATCTCGTAGAGCAGGATGATCGGCAGGGCGAGCATGAGCTGGCTGATCGGGTCCGGCGGCGTCACCACCGCGGCGACCACGAAGATGCCGACGATGGCGTAACGGCGGAATTCCCGCAGGGCCTGGGCGCTGACCATGCCCGCCAGGCCCAGCAGGGTCAGGACCACGGGAAGCTGGAAGCACAGACCGAAGGCCATCAGCAGGGTGGTGACCAGGGTCAGGTAGTCCGAGACCTTGGGCAGGAGTTCCACCGTGATCGCCCCGGCGCCGGTGATCTGCTGGGACAGGGAAAACCAGAGGACGAAGGGGAAGATGAAGAAATAGACCAGGGCTGCACCCAGGCTGAAAAGCAGGGGCGAGGCGACAAGGAAGGGCAGGAAGGCGCGACGTTCGCGCTTGTAAAGGCCGGGCGCCACGAAGCCGTAGACCTGGCTGGCAAGGACGGGGAAGGAAAGCACGATCGCCCCGAAGCCGGCCAGCTTGAGCTTGGTGAAGAAGAACTCGAGGGGGGCGGTGTAGATGAGCTTGAGGGTCTGTCCCTCGAGCGGCGGCATTTCCTTGAGCCCCACCAGCACCAGGAGCAGGTCGAAGGGGCCGCCTCCCCCGGTTCCCCCGGAAGCCGGTTTCAGGTGCAGCGCCTGCAGAATTCCATCCAGGAAGCCTGTCTTGACCGCATTTGCGGCAGCGGCCTTCTGGGCGGCGAGGATGGCCGCCGCCGCCTCGTAAGGCCGCAGGAGCAGGCTGTAGATGTCGTCGGCGAAGGCGAAGCAGACCACGAAGGCCAGGGCGACCGCGATCAGGGACCGGATCAGCCTCTGCCGGAGTTCGACAAGGTGGTCCAGGAGAGGCGCGCGCGAGGCCTCGATCTCGTCGTCGGGTTCGTGGGTCGCGCTCATTCCGGCGCCTCCGCAGACTTGCGACGACGTCGGGGCTTGGGCGACTCAGCACCCTCTCCCGAGGCCGGGGCCGGGGCCGGGGCCTCCGGAGCCTTGCGCCGACGTTTCGGCGCCGGGACAGGTACACTGGCTTCCGGCCCCGGAACAGGCTCCTGGGCTGGCAATGCGCCCCCTAGGGGCGGATGGAACTGGATGTCAGAAGCCTTCAGGCTATCGCCGATCTCGTTGAAGATCTGGTTCACCTCTGCGGTTTCGGAAGTGATCAGATTGCCCTGCGCCTGGCGCATGGCCTCGACTTCGCGCCGCAGCTCATCGAGTTCCGATTGCCGGGCCATGTCGTCGAAGCTGGCGCGGAACTCCGCCGCCATGGCGCGCAGGCGGCCCACCCACTGGCCCAGCTTGCGAAGCATGACCGGCAGGTCCTTGGGACCCACCACGATCAGGGCGACGGCGGCGATGATGATGTATTCAAGCCCGCCGACTTCAGGGAGCATGGCCAGGTCCTAGCAATGTGCCCACGCCCTTGGCCTGGGAGCTGTTCAGGTCGTCCGGGTCAGCCCCGGGCGTCCTCCTTCGGCGCCTCGACCTTGGCGGCCGCGTCCGCAGGCGGGGCAGGCTTTCCCTCGTCCTTGAGGCCTTCGCGGAAGGCGCGGATGCCCTTCCCGGCGTCGCCGAGCAGGCCCGACAGCTTTCCTCGACCGCCGAAGAGCACCAGGACGACCACTGCGACGATGATCCAGTGGACCGGAGACATCCCGCCCATGTGCAAACTCCTTATCGGGTCCCAGGCGACCCGACGGGTCGCTCAGGCCCCTATATAGACGCCCCGCCGCCGCAGCGCCAAGGGTCAGGCGCCGACGTCGTCTCCTCGGTCCGCCTCCGTGGCCTCCCCCAGGAAGTCCAGGTGGAACTCCGGCGCCTCTCCGTCGTCCTCGATCGGGTCCTCCTCCGGGGCGGCGAGCCCCGGCGTCGGCACGTTGAAGTCGGCCGGAAGGTCGAGGCTCAGCAGGCCGGCGGCCCGCATTTCCGCCGCCCCGGGCAGGTCGGCGAGGGTGGCGAGACCGAAGTGCTCGAGGAAGGCGTCCGTGGTCCCGTAGGTGACCGGGCGGCCCGGCGTGCGGCGGCGGCCGCGCATGCGGACCAGCTTCAGCTCCAGAAGGACGTCGAGGGTGCCCCGGCTGGCCTGGACCCCGCGTACGGACTCGATTTCCGCCCGGGTGACCGGCTGGTGGTAGGCGATGATGGCCAGGGTCTCCTGGGCGGCGCGGGAAAGCCGCCTCGGCTCCTCCCGTTCGACGGTCATCAGGAAGGACAGGTCCGGGGCGGTCTGGAAGCGCCACCGGTCAGCGACGCAGGCCAGTTCCACCCCCCGCCCCACATATCGCCGGGACAGGGCGGCCACGGCGCCTTCGACATCAGAGCCTTCGGGCAGGCGCCGGGCGAGGTCATCCAGGCTGAGCGGCCCGGCGGCGGCGAAAAGCAGGGCCTCGACCCGGCGCTCGGTTTCTTGGGGATCGGGCGAAGCCGGAAGGTCGTCGGCGGCCGTCACGCGGCGGCCCCGTTTCGGCTGCGCAGGTAGATGTCGGCGAAGGCCTCAAGCTGGCGGGCCTCCAGGGCGCCCTCACGCACCAGCTCCAGGCTGGCCGAGAGGGTCGACGCCACGTAGGAGGCCCGGCTGGGAGCCGCCTCTGCGTCGATTGGAGGATGCGGCGCCACGCCCGCCAGGGCGGTCCAGCGGGCGAGTTCCGGCAGCAGGCCCCGCAACCGGTCGCGGGCGGCCTCCAGGGCGTAGGCCTTGGGCAGGGCGGGTGTGTAGCTGCGGGTGTCTGATCGCCGCCTCTGTTCCACATAGGCCTGCATCAGGGCGTAGAGATCGCCCTCAAGCCGGGTCGAGGGAAGGATACGGATCGCGTCCGGGTCTCCGCGGACGAAGACGTCCCGGCCCAGCTGGGGCCGGGCGCGGAGGGTCTCTGAGGCGCCTCGCATGGCGTCAAGCTTGGCCAGTCTGAAGGCCAGCTGCGCGGCGATCTCCTCGGCTGGCGCCTCCTCGGCCTGCGGCCGCTCAGGCCGCGGAAGCAGGAGGCGCGACTTCAGGTAGGCGAGCCAGGAGGCCATGACCAGGTAGTCCGCCGCCAGGGCGAAGCTGCGCCGCCGTGCGTGCTGGACAAAGGTCAGGTACTGGTCGGCCAGGCGGGTCACCGAGATCCGCAGGAGGTCCACCTTCTGGCTCCGGGCCAGGGCCAGGAGGACGTGGAGCGGGCCTTCGTAGCCGTCCACGTCGACGATGAGGGCCTCGCCGTCGAGGGCGGCGCCCTCGGCCGCCTCAAAGTCCAGGCGCGGCTGGAACCCGGGCGCGTCGTTCACGGCGTCGCTCCGGCAATCAGGGCGTCGAAGCGGGCCTCGGCCTCGCGCCGGTCCAGCGGTTCAGGACGGCGGGGAATCCGGGCCAGCGCGGCCTCGGCCCGGCGGGCGGACAGGCCCGAAAGGGCGCCCGTCCCGGACGCGACCGCCTGCATCTCGGCCATGTCCCCGTTGCAGTGGAGGACGACGTCGCAGCCGGCCGAGAGGCTCTGGCGCGCCCTCTGCCTCATGTCGCCGTCCAGCGCCTTCATGGACAGGTCGTCGCTCATGATCAGGCCGGAAAAGCCAAGCGCATCCCTTAGGACGCCCCGGATCACCCGGCGGGACGTCGTCGCCGGCCGGCGCCGGTCCAGGGCGCGGTAGAGGACATGGGCGGTCATCGCCAAGGGCATGTCGGACAGGGCCTGGAAGGGCGCGAAGTCCGTCTGGCGCAGGGCCTCCGCCGAGGCCTCGACCACAGGCAGGTCGAAATGGCTGTCAGCGCCGGCCCGGCCATGCCCCGGGATGTGCTTGATCACCGGCAGGACTCCGCCCGCCAGAAGCCCTTCGGCGACAGCGCGGCCAAGGACGGCCACCTCCTCCGGCGTCTCACCGTAGGCGCGATCGCCGATAACGTCGTGCGCCCCGGGTTGGGGCACATCCAGCACCGGCGCGCAGTCCACATTGACCCCCAGGGCGTGGAGATCATCCGCCATGAGGCGGGCGCCCAGGCGGACCGCCTCCCGGCGCGCGCCAACGCCGCCTGGCAGGCGCGCCAGGATGCGGGCCGGTGGATACTTCCGCCAGTGGGGAGGGCCGAAACGCTGGACACGACCACCTTCCTGGTCAATCAGGACGGGCGCGTCCTCCCGGCCCACCGTCTCGCGCAGGGCGTTGACCAGGCTGCGGACCTGGTCCGGCCCCTCGATATTGCGGGCGAAGAGGATGAAGCCCCAGGGACGCACGTCCCGGAAGAAGGCGATCTCCTCCGCGCCGAGGCGCGGCCCGAGGCAGCCATAAATGGCGGCGGACGTCCTCATCGCACGAAGCACGACTTGCCGGCCGACTTGAGCCGGTCGCAGAAGGCCTGGGCGGAGGCCCGATCGGGGAAGCCGGTCACGGTGGTCCGGAACAGGGTCGAACCGTCGCGCTCCACCTTCTCGATGCGCTTGCCGCGCCCGCTGCCGCCACCCTTGGCCACGGCGGCGCTCCATTCCTTTTCCGCGATCGCGGCCGAGGAGAAGGCTCCGATCTGCACGCTGGAAGGGCCGCCCGCCGCCGCCGGCTTGGCGGGGACTGGCGCGGGCGCCGCGGCAGGCGGCTTGGCCGCAGGCTTCGGCTCGGGCTTGGGCTCCGCCTTCGCAGGCGGCGCAGCGGGCTTGGCCGGCTCAGGAGCGGGGGTTTTGGGCAGGACGGTCACCGGCGCCGGCGGCGGCGAGGCGACAGGGGGCGCAGGGGGCGGCGCCGCCACCGCTGCAGGGGGGGCGACGACGGCGGGGGCCGGGGCTGTCGGCCGCGGCAGGGGCTGCTCTGGCGGCGGCGTGAAATTGGGCTGGAGGGGCGGCGGCTCTCCCTCGGCCTGCTGGTAGATCTTAAGGCCCGCAGCGGGATCGACGTCGCCCTCCCCCGCCGGCGGCGCCGCGCGAAGCTCGCCGACCGGTGCGCCGATGGCCTTGGGCGCCCGGGCGCCTTCCGACAGGCCGCCGCGGTAGAAGGCGAAGATCGCCGCCGCCAGGGCGAGCAGGAGGAGCACCGACAGGATCAGGGTCAGGGGTGCAGGGTCCCGGGCCGCCGGCCGGTCCCGTCGGTCAAACGCCAGGGGTTCGTCGTGCGGCGGGCCGCCGCGATCATGGTCAGACATGGCCCTTCCCGTCCCGGCCGCGCGAATCATCAGGAATCGCAGCGTGACGGCCAGTCTAGCCGTCCCGACCGGCCCCGCGCACCCCGGGCGTCTTCAGGTCCACGCCTCCAGCTGGAACAGGCGCCGGTGCTCCTCGATGGCGAACCGGTCGGTCATGCCGCCGATATAGTCACAGACCGCCCGGGCGCGGGAGGCTTCATCCCGTCCCTCCAGCGCCGCGTAGATGTCGGCGGGCAGGACGTCGGGCTCGGTCATGAAAAGCTGGAACATCTCGGCCAGGATGCGCCGCGCCTGGCTCCGCGTGCGGTTGACGCGCCAGTGGCGGTACATGCGGTTCATCAGGAATTCCCGCAGGGCGGACAGGTCCTCCAGCATGGGCCTGGAAAAGGCCACGAGGGCGTGGTCCAGGGCCCGAACCGCGTCGGCCGAGGCCACCCCCGTCTGCGCCACCCGGCGGGTGGTCTCGGCGATGACGTCATCGACCATGGCCCCGATCATGCGGCGGACCGCCTCCATCCGCAAGATGGCGGGATCGAGGTCGGGATAGTCGCGCTTCACCCCATGCAGGATGGGGCCGATCAGGGGCACGTCCATCAGGTCCGCCAGGGTGAACATGCCCGCCACCAGGCCGTCGTCGACGTCGTGGTTGTTGTAGGCGATGTCGTCCGCCAGGGCGGCGACCTGCGCCTCGGCGGAGGCCCAGCCGCCCAGCTCCAGGCTGTAGCCGCGGTCGAACTCGGCAACCGCGCTCCAGGAGGGCCTCTCCAGGCGCGCCGTGACCGGACCATTGTGCTTGATGATCCCCTCGAGGGTCTCCCAGGTCAGGTTCAGGCCGTCCCAGCGCGGATAGCGGCGCTCCAGCCGGGTGACGACCCGGAAGGTCTGCACGTTGTGGTCAAAGCCGCCGAAGGGCTGCATGGCGCTGTCCAGCTCGTCCTCGCCGGCATGACCGAAGGGCGGATGGCCCAGGTCATGCGCCAGGGCGATGGTTTCGGCGAGGTCGGCCTCCAGGCCCAGGGCCGCCGCCACCGACCGAGCGATCTGGGCCACCTCCAGCGAGTGAGTCAGGCGGGTCCGGTAGTGGTCGCCCTCGTGGGCGACGAAGACCTGGGTCTTTTCCTTGAGCCGCCGGAAGGCCGTAGTGTGGATGATCCGGTCCCGGTCCCGGGCGAAGGGCGTGCGCGTCCGGCTCTCGGGCTCGTCATGGCGGCGACCGCGCGAGGCGGCGGCGTTCTGGGCGTAGGGGGCGCTGGGGAAGACCATGCGGGAGACGGCTCCTTGGGATCGGCCCCTTCCAAGGCGGCCAAACCCGGCTCATATAGAGGACTATGGCCAAGGATGCAGTCTTGAACGCCCCGGACCTTTCCCTTTCCCCCGCGGCGGCGCGGCGGATCGCCGAGCTCTCACGGATCGAGGGCCGTCCCCTCATGCTCCGGATCGGCGTCGACGCCGGGGGGTGCTCGGGCTTCCAGTACCAGTTCGAACTCGTCGAGGCGGCTGCGCCGGACGACTTGCGGATCGAGCGCGACGGCGCCGCCGCCCTGGTGGACGAGATCAGCCTCGTCCTCCTGAAGGGATCCGAGATCGATTTCGTCGACGAGCTGGCCGGCGCCGAGTTCCGGGTGCGCAACCCCAACGCCCGGTCCAGCTGCGGCTGCGGCGTCAGCTTCTCGATCTGACCCCGTGCGGATCGCCACCTGGAACGTCAATTCCGTCAACGCCCGCCTGGAAACCGTCCTGCGCTGGTTCGAGACCGAGCGGCCGGATGTCGCCTGCCTCCAGGAGATCAAGTGCGTCGACGAGAAGTTCCCCGCCGAGGCCTTCGAGCGCCTGGGCTACAACGTCGCTGTGCACGGCCAGAAGACCTACAACGGCGTGGCCATTCTGAGCCGCACCCCCCTTGAGGATGTGGTCTGCGGCCTTCCCGGCGATGAGACCGACGACCAGGCCCGCTACATCGAGGCGGTGGTCTCCGGCCAGAAGCCGGTCCGCGTGGCGTCGATCTACCTGCCCAACGGCAACCCCCTGGGTACGGAGAAGTTCGACTACAAGCTGGCCTGGATGGAGCGGCTCCATCGCCACGCCGCCGACCTGCTCCGGCAGGAGGAACCCCTGGCCCTCATGGGGGACTACAATGTGATCCCCGGGCCGCTCGACGCCGCCAATCCCGGCGAGTGGACGGGAGACGCCCTCTTCCAGCCCGAAAGCCGCGCCGCCCTGCGCGCCCTCCTCTGGCTGGGCCTGACCGACGCCTGGACCGAGGCCGGCGAAGGGCCCGGCGGCTATACCTTCTGGGACTACCAGGCCGGAGCCTGGCCCAGGAACAACGGGATCCGCATCGACCACGGCCTCCTGTCCCCCCAGGCGGCGGACCGGCTGACCGGTTGCCGGATCGACCGGGCGCCCCGGGGCTGGGACAAGCCGTCCGATCATACACCCCTGATCGTCGAACTGGCGCCCTGACACCTCCCGACGTACCGGAGACTTCAGGCGCGGCTTCTGTTTCCAGCGGAACGCTGGAGATGTCCTACGTTGTATTCTGAAACAGTACAGTGATTACGCTGTTCTTGAGCGATGAATGCGGAAACACAACAAGACTGATAACTTTTGTTAATGCCTTTTGTTTACTGATGATTAAGAAAGATACCAAGCCCGAGGCGCTGATCAGGCCGAATGGGCTCCGGAAACATGGTTAATGCCTTTTTTACCCACCCCCGTTAACTTCCATTAACTTTTGAACCCCTATACGGATGCTGCTCACCAGTGTCATTCCGACCGAAGGAAGCAGGATATGTCTCGCAGGTTCAACACGCGCCGCAGCTCCCTCGCCCTGGCCGCCATGGCGGGGGTTTCCCTGCTCGCTGTGCAGGCGCACGCCGCCTCCTCGGTCGCGACCGCCAAGCCGGCGACGACTCCTGCGTCGACCAAGACGTCTTCGAAGTCGTCTCCGACGAAGACCACCACGCCTCCTGTGACGACGCCTGCGGCGAGCGCGACGGGAAAGCCGGCGGGATCGACGACTGCGACCAAGCCGCCCGTGACGACCACGGGCACGACCACCGCTCCGCCCACCACCGCCACGACGCCGGCTCGGCCGATCGGGGCGTCCTGGGGCGACATCCAGCCCTTCTGGGGTGACATCCAGCCCTTCTGGGGAGACATCCAGCCCTTCTGGGGCGATATCCAGCCCTTCTGGGGTGATATCCAGCCCTTCTGGGGCGACATCCAGCCCTTCTGGGGTGATATCCAGCCCTTCTGGGGAGACATCCAGCCGTTTTCGACCACCTCGAATGGCGCGAGCGCGACAAGCTCCTCCTTCTGGGGTTCAGAAGCGGGTTTCACGGACTCCAAGGGCAAGTCCAACGGTGCAGCCGTGGGCGAGTACTGGAAGGAAGCCGGCTCGCAATGGCGGGAAGTGATGACGGTCTGGGCGGAAGCCCAGAAGTCGGGGACCCGTTCGAAGTATACCGAGGTGAACGCCAAGATCGCCGAGGTCACCAAGAAGGCCGACGAGTTCTGGGGGACCGCCTACAAGGCCAAGACCGGCCAGGCCCTGTCGGCGGGCTTCGTCGCCCCCCTCCTGGCCAAGTACGGGATCAGCAGCACGGACCCGACCTCCCTTTCCAAGCTCTCCGGCTCCCAGCAGGCCATGCTGTTCATGGAGTTCTATGACGGGCTCATGAACTATGCCGGGGCCGACCATGTCGACCACTGGATGGGAACGACCCGCTGGACGCCCCAGCTGACCCAGACCATGGGCTCCGGCGCCGATACGGTGATCGGCCTCCTGGACTTCACCGTCCTGAATGGCTCCATCGTGAAGAACAATGTCGTCAGCTATGATGGCGCCTCGAAGTTCACAAACGGACACGGCGCCGCTGTGGCCGGCCTGATGGTCGGCGCCCACGACGGCTTGGGCGTCATGGGCATTTCGCCCCGGTCGCACGTGGTGGCCTATAACCCCTTCGACGAGACGGGAACCGCCGGCTGGGAAGACATCGCCTCCGGCATCAAGATGCTGACCGCGAACAGGGCGAGCATCGTCAACATGTCCCTGGGCGTGCCCGGAACGGTCCTGGACCAGGGCTGGAACGATGTCTTCACGCGCTCGGACGTGTCCCCCACGGCCAAGAACGCCCTCTTCATCGTCGCCGCCGGCAACCAGGGCGTGTCCCAGACGTCTGACGTGAAGTGGAACTTCTCGACCAATCCCCAGATGCTCTTCGTGGGGTCGGTCACCATGGACGGGCGGATCTCCAACTTCTCCAACCGTCCAGGTACGGCCTGCCTGCTGGATGGCGATACCTGCAAGACCGGCTCCCGCCTGATGGACCGGTTCCTGGTGGCGCCGGGCGAACTTATCCTGGTCGAAGACGACAAGGGTGGCGTCAAGCGCGCCACCGGCACCTCCTTCGCCGCTCCCCTGGTCTCTGGCGCAGCCGCCCTGATCCAGGACCGCTGGCCCTGGTTCGCGGCCAAGCCCGCCGAAACCGCCGAGATTCTCCTGCGGACTGCGCGGGACCTGGGCGATCCTGGGGTAGACCCGGTGTATGGCGCCGGTCTTCTCGACATCACCGCCGCCCAGTCACCGCTCGATTTCGGGGCGCTCCGCTGGTACACGGTCAGCCCCTCCGGAAAGACGAGCGAGTACTCGGTCAAGCAGGTCCTGAATGACTTCGCTTCAGAGTCCCTGAAGGGAATCCAGTCCGTTGGACTCTACTACTATGCCTTCGAGACTGTCGGGACGACCGAGCGTGACTTCGGCATCCCCCTCTCATCGCGCCTCATCGGACAGACCTTCAACGCCAAGTCCGGCGCTTCGGAGTACTTCCAGGGCTACATCCTTGACCGCCTCAGCACCTGGGCGAAGACCCAGACCCAAGGCTTCGCGTCGGGCGGCCTGGGCTTCGGCGCCGGGGCCTACACCGTGGCCAACCCCTGGGGCGCAGACCTGACCCTTTCGGTAGCTCCCAGACAAGCCCGGTCGGGGTTTGATTCCGAGGGCCTCGAGACCCAGTCGCGACTGCACCTCACGACGGATGCGGGAACCGCTGACTTTGGCTTCGGCGACGGCGCGCGTTACCTCGCCTCCGGTTCGCCGGCCACCGTTGCTTCCGATTTCGATCCGGCAATGGGGGGCGCCAATCCCCTCCTCGGCTTCGCCTCAGGCGGCGCCTTCATGGGCTACCAGGCGCATGTGACTGACCGGCTAGACCTCACGGCCGGCGCTACACAGCGCCTGGACCGGCGGGACGCCTCCGCCGGGTGGGCGGTCACCCAACCCGGCAGCGCCGCAGAGACCTATTCGGCCCAGGCGGCGACCCTGGGACTGCGCTATGCCCTGTCCGATCGCGTGAACGTCAGCGGATCCTATGTCCGCCTGCGCGAGGACGCCGCGATCCTCGGCGTCCAGTCGCTCGACGCCTCGGACCTTGGTGCGGGCGCCGTCAGCGATGCCGTTACGCTCGGCCTTGACGCCGACCTTGGCGCGGGCGTCCGGCTGGCTGTCTCGGGCTCGGTCGGGCAAACCCGGGCGGAAGACGGCTTCCTGCGCACCGATGCGGACGGGCTGAAGACTTCGGCCTGGCAGGCGACCCTGTCGGCAGACGACCTCTTCGCAAACGGAGACTCCGCCAGGATCTCCCTCCTCCAGCCCCTCTTCATCGAGAAGGGCCGCATGGCCTTCACCGGTGTCGAGGTCGTAGACCGGCGGACCGGAGAAAAAGGTGTCGTGACGCGTTCGTTCGATGTCGAACAGGAGCGGCCGCTCGCTGGGGAGGTCTCCTATGGCCGGCAGCTGCCATTCGGCCAGTCCGAGGTTTCCTTCTTCGGTCGCGCTGAAGTGAACCCGGGGTATACGCCGGACCGTCAGGTCTACCTTGCCGGCGCCCGGGTCCGCATTGGGTTCTAGCACTTAGCGCAAGCTTAACGCATTCGGGGCAACCTCTGTTGTGGCGGATTGCCGGGAGGTTCTCGAATGCGGGCGCTGAAGTCTTTGGGCTTGGCTGCGACCCTCTTTGCTGTCGCCTTTGCGGTGTCCGCACCCGCTGCGGCGGCGTCCCCTCCGCGCGATCGGGCAGAAGCACTCGTTTCGGAAGCCGAAGGACTCGTTCCCACAGACCCTGCCAGAGCGCTGGACCGAAGCCGTGCTGCTCTCTCCGAGATAGAGCAGTTGCCAGCAGACCCGGAGACAAGGCGCCTCGAGGCAAATGCGGTCTGGCTCGAAGCCCAGGCCTTGAACAGGCTGAACAGGCTGGATGAAGCCCGGCAGGTGCTCGCGCCTGTGCTTAGTCAGGTGGAAACGGCAGAGCCGGGGTCGCCAGTGCACGCCGAACTTCTATATACCCTCGCAAGTATTTTACAGAAGCAAGGAAAAGTTCAGGATTCATTCTCCGGTCTTCGTTCTTCTTTTTCTTATTTTGAGAAAGCCGGTGATAAAAAGGGACAGGCAAAGTCACTTGTGCTGATGGCGTCTCTCTATAGACAGGCCGGAAACTACGAAAAATCAATCGAGTATTATGACCAGGCAATTGATCTATATTCCGGAGATCGGTTCTTTAATCTCGCTTCTTTCAACAACAGGGCGAATTCGTATAGGGATATGGGTCAAAACGGAAAGGCTCGGGAAGATTTCATTAAAAGCCTTCAAATCGCCCGTGAGTTCCGAAATCCAGGATTGATATGCCAAGTACTCTCCAATCTCGCTTACGCAGAGATTTCAGAGGGACGATTTGAGGAGGCGAGGTCTCATATCGAGGAAGCACTCGGTATAGTTGGAAGCGCCAAGGAGCAAGCCGAAACCTCCTACATACAGGGCGTCTATGCATTTTACTGGTCGCGACAGGGCAATTATTCCTCTGCTGCAGAATGGATGGATCGCGCCTTCAGAGGTGTGCGTACTACAGAGACAACACCGCCATTCAAGGATTTCCACCGTATCGCAGCGGAGATCTATGAGCGGGTTGGTCGATACAATGCAGCACTGGATCATCAGAAAGCCTTCAAGAGACTTGACGACCAATCTCGTGAGTTGATGGTCAACACCAACTCCGCCCTGGTGGCGGCTCAGTTCGACTTCGCCAACCAGGACCTTCGCATCGCCCGGCTCAAGGCCGACCAGCTGCAGAAGGATGCGGAGCTGGCGCGATCCCGGAACCGGATCACACTGATCCTCCTGGGCGGCTCGGTCCTGACGGCCGGGCTTATGGGCTTCAACTTCCTGTCCCTGCGGCGCAGCAGCCGGCGGATCGAGGCGGCCAATACGCGCCTTAACGCCGCCAACGACTCCCTGGAGCAGGCCCTCAAGGCCAAGAGCGAGTTCCTGGCCACCACGAGCCACGAGATCCGCACCCCGCTGAACGGCATTCTCGGGGTGACCCAGGTCCTTCTGGCCGACCCGAACATCACGCCCGAGGTCCGCGACCGGGTCACGCTCATGCATGGCGCCGGAGAGACCATGCGCGCCCTGGTCAGCGATATCCTGGACGCCGCCAAGATCGAGAATGGATCCCTGACCATCGAGAAGGGGGAGACGGACCTGGCTGGACTGCTGGACGATGCAGGCCGTTTCTGGACCGACAAGGCGGAGGAGAAGGGACTTTCCCTGACGGTGGACCGGGGCGAAACGCCCGCCCGCATCGTCGAGGACGGTCCGCGCCTTCGGCAGGTCGTGTTCAACCTCCTGTCCAACGCCATCAAGTTCACGGACGCGGGATCGGTGGGGCTCACCGCTGGCGTCGAGGGCGAGGGCCCCGCAGAGCGCCTTGTCATCCGCGTGGCCGACTCCGGCATCGGCATTCCCCTCGATCAGATGGAAGGCATCTTTGAGTCCTTCCGCCAGGTGGACAGCGGGGTGACCCGCAGGTTCGGCGGGACGGGCCTTGGCCTGTCGATCAGCCGGGACCTGGCCGAGGCCATGGGCGGAACCCTCGGCGTGGAAAGCGAGTTGGGCAGGGGATCCACCTTCACCCTCACCCTGCCTCTTGTCCGGCTCTCCTCGAGCGCCGCAGGCATGGACGAAGACCCCTGCCCCGATGGCGATGTCTTCCTGATCGTCGAGGCCAATCCCCTCACCCAGTCGGTCCTGAAGTCGGTGGTGGCGCCCCTGGGCCTGGCGGCTGAGACCGCAGCCAGCCTTGACGCTGCCATGGAAAGGCTCGCCGCCGGCGGCGTTTCTGCAGTTCTCGTGGATGCGGCGGGCCTGGGCGCGGAGATGGAGGATCGCCTCCAGTCGGTTTCGCGGCTGGCCGCGGCCGGCGCGCGGCGCATCGTCGTGACCTGGCCCTCTCCGGACGCGGAGACCCTGCACGCCCTTGGGGAGGCGGGCGCAGCCCAGGTGATCGCCAAGCCGATCTCCGCCGCCCGCCTGATAGCCGCCCTTCGCGAGGGACTTGACGCAAAGGCCTGATTTTTTGGGTCTGGGGAAATTGCAAGTTAACCGCTTTGGGCGCAGGCTGAGTCAAGTTGCGTAGATCTGGTCATGATCGTGGAAGCTGCTGACGTGGACGTTCTCTTCGTCGAGGACAACGAGATGAACCGGCGTGTCGTGAAGGACATGCTGGGCGTCGCCGGCGTGCGCGTCGACGAGGCGCCTGAGGCCATGACCGGCCTTCGGATGATCGACGAGGGCGATTACGACCTCATCCTGATGGACCTTCGCATGCCGGGCATGGACGGTCTGACCGCCATCCGGCACATCCGCGCACGGCCCGACGACAAGGCGCGCCTTCCCGTCATTGTCGTCACCGCCGACACCAGCCTGACCATCCGCGAGGACTGCCTGGCCGCCGGGGCCGATGACGTCGTGCTCAAACCGGTGTCCATGAACCTGCTCTTCGACGCCATGGGCCGGACCATGACCGCCCGGGATGGCGACGGACCCATCCTGGAATAGGCCTTTCGCTTGACAGCGTAAGCGGTCATGCCCAGCCTCTTCCCAGACCCTCGGGGAGGCCAAGGTCTTGCTCCAGCTCATCCTGTCCTGCGCCGTCTTCCTTATCCTGCACCTCTGGGTGTCCGGAACGCCCCTGCGGGATCGCCTGGTCGCCCGCCTGGGCGAGGGTCCCTACCTGGGCCTCTTCTCCCTGGCCTCGGTGGTCGTGCTGGTCTGGATGCTCATGGCTTACGGCGCCGCCCGGTCTGAGGGACCCCATGCGGTCTGGTGGGGGCCCTCCCCTCTGACCCTCCATATCCAGCTGGTCCTCATGCTGGTCGCCTTCCTGCTGGCGGTTCCCGGCCTTTTGACCCGGAACCCCGGCTCGGTGGGCCAGACCGGCGCCCTCCAGGACCCCGATCCGGTGCGAGGCGTCCTGCGCATCACGCGGCACCCCTTCCTCTGGGGGGTGGCGATCTGGTCGGCCGGGCACCTGTTGGTGAACGGCGACCTGATCTCGCTCATCCTGTTCGGGACGATGGGCGTGCTGGCTGTCGGCGGCGCCGCGAGCATCGACGCCAAGCGGCGGCGGACCCATGGCGAAGGCTGGGCGGCCTTCGAGGCCCGCTCGTCCTTCCTGCCCTTCGGCGCCATCCTGCAGGGCCGGCAGGCCCTGCGGCCGGCCGAGTTCGGCCTGCAGGCCCTGATCGCCCTGGCGATCTACCTGGCGGCCCTGCTGGCCCACCCGCTCATCGCCGGAGTCCCGGCCCTGGGCTGACCCCGACGTTCAGATGTCGGCGTAGACGTGACGCTCGCCGGCCAGCCCGGGATGCGTCACCGCGCCCTCATGCGCCGGGCCGACAATCTGGGCGTACTTCCAAAGGGCGCCGGAGCCGTAGTCCGTCTGGCGGGGCTTCCAGGACTTGCGGCGACGCTCCAGCTCCTCGGGGGCGACCTCCAGGTCGAGGATCCCCGCATCGGCGTCGATATTGATGATGTCGCCGTCCTGGATCAGGCCGATGGGACCGCCCATCTGGGCTTCGGGGCCGACATGGCCGATGCAGAGGCCGCGCGTGGCCCCCGAGAAGCGGCCGTCGGTGACCAGGGCCACCTTGTCGCCACGCCCCTGTCCGCTCAGCGCCGCGGTCGTCGACAGCATCTCGCGCATGCCCGGCCCGCCGCGGGCGCCCTCGTAGCGGATGACCAGCACGTCGCCGTCCTGGTAGTCGCCGCGCTCGACGGCCTCGAAGCAGGCCTGTTCGCCATCGAACACCCGGGCCGGCCCCCGGTGCGACCGGTGCGAGGCCATGCCCGCCACCTTCACGATGGCGCCGTCCGGGGCCAGCGAGCCCCAGAGCCCGACCACGCCGCCGGTGGGCGAAAGGGGGTTGGAGACCGCGCGGATCACCTCCTGGTCATCGCGCCAGGCCACGTCGCGGACATTCTCGGCAATGGTCTTGCCGGTCACGGTCATGCAGTCGCCGTGGATGTAGCCGCCCTCCAGCAGGGTCTTGAGCAGCATGGGCATGCCCCCGGCCTCGCCCATGTCCTTGGCCACGAAACGGCCGCCCGGCTTCAGGTCGGCGATGTGCGGGGTGCGCTGGGCGATCTCGGCGAAGTCGCGGAGGGTGAAGGACACGCCGCACTCGTGGGCCATGGCCGGAAGGTGAAGCGCCGCATTGGTGGAGCCCCCCGTCGCGGCGACCACGGCGGCGGCGTTCTCGAAGGACTTGCGGGTGATGAAGTCCCTGGGCCGCAGCTGGGTCTCGATCAGGCGAACGACCGCTTCGCCCGAGGCCACGGCGTAGGCGTCACGGCTGAGATAGGGCGCCGGCAGGGCCGCCGAGAGCGGCAGGGCCAGCCCGATGGCCTCGGAGACGCAGGCCATGGTGTTGGCGGTGAACTGGCCGCCGCAGGCGCCGTCCGAGGGACAGGCGTGCTGCTCGAGGGAGCACAGGTCATCCAGGCTCATCTTGCCCGCAGAATGCTGGCCGACCGCCTCGAAGACGTCGACCACGGTGACGTCCCGGCCCTGCCAGGACCCCGGCAGGATCGAGCCGCCATACAGGAAGACCGCGGGCACGTTCAGGCGCAGCATGGCCATCATCATGCCCGGCAGGGACTTGTCGCAGCCGGCGATGCCCACCAAGGCGTCGTAGCCGTGGCCGCGCATGGTCAGCTCGACGGAGTCGGCGATCAGGTCGCGGCTCACCAGGGAGGAGCGCATGCCCTCATGGCCCATGGCGATCCCGTCGGTAACGGTGATGGTGCAGAACTCCCGGGGCGTGGCGCCGGCCTTCTTGACCCCTTCCGAGACGGAATGGGCCTGGCGCATCAGGGCGGTGTTGCAGGGGGCGGCCTCGTTCCAGCAGGACGCCACGCCGACGAAGGGCTGGGCGATCTCCCGCGTCCCAAGGCCCATGGCGTAGTAGTAGGACCGGTGCGGCGCCCGGGCGGGTCCCTCCGTCACATGACGGCTCGGCAGGCGGGACTTGTCCCAGGTTCCGTCGGGCTTGCGCATCATGTCAGGGGCTCCTTGTCGGCGTCGGTCCTTACCTAGTCGCCGCGACGGGGACAGGAAAGCCCCTGCGGCGACAAGCCCGGCGAAGCAGGGTATGGCCGGGGGGAAGGAAACGGGGGGACTTCATGGCGCACAAGGCCAGCGCGGACCGCTCTCGGCTCAGGTCGATCCTGGCCGGATCCACCGGCAACATGGTCGAGACCTTCGACTGGTTCGTCTACGCCGCCTTCGCCCTCTATTTCGCCCCCGCCTTCTTCCCCAAGGGCGACCAGACCGCCCAGCTCCTCGGCTCGGCGGCGGTCTACGCCGTGGGGTTCCTGGCCCGGCCCTTCGGCGCCTGGATCATGGGCCTTTACGGCGACCGCTCCGGCCGTCGCGCGGCGATGATCGCCTCCGTGGCCCTCATGTGCCTGGGCTCGCTGATCATCGGCCTGTGCCCAGGTTACGCCCAGATCGGGATCGCCGCCCCGGCCATCCTGGTCTTCGCCCGTATCCTGCAGGGGGTCAGCATGGGCGGGGAGTACGGCGCCAGCGCCACCTACCTGTCCGAGATGGCGTCGCGGGACCGCCGCGGCTTCTGGTCGGGGGTGTTCTATTCCACCCTGATGAGCGGCCAACTCCTGGCCCTCTTCCTGCTGCTCGCCCTCACCGCCCTCCTGCCGCCGGACCAGATGAACGCCTGGGGCTGGCGGGTCGCCTTCATCGTCGGCGCCCTGATGGCGACGGCGGTCCTGTTCATGCGGCGCGGGATGGAGGAAACCCCCTCCTTCAAGGCGCGCGATGGCTCGCGCACCGCCACCTTGCGTCTCCTGACCGAGCATCCGCGGGAGACGATGATGGTCTTCGGCCTGACCGCCGGGGGCACCCTCGCCTACTACACCTTCGGGACCTACATGCAGAAGTTCCTGGTCAACACGTCAGGCTTCTCGAAGGACCAGTCCAACCTGATCACCACGGCGGCGCTCGCCTGCTTCGTGCTGATGCAGCCTGTGTCCGGAGCCCTGTCCGACCGGTTCGGCCGGCGGGCCCTGCTCCTCGCCTTCGGGGTCGGTGGGGTGCTGATGACCTGGCCGGTCCTCACGACCCTTGCGGTGACGCGCGAGCCGTTGACCGCCTTTCTCCTGGTGCTGGGCAGCCTAGCGGTGATCAGCGGCTACACTTCGGTCAGCGCCATCGTGAAGGCCGAGATGTTCCCCACCGAGATCCGGGCCCTGGGCGTCGCCCTGCCCTACGCCATCGCCAACGCCCTGTTCGGCGGTTCAGCCGAGTTCATCGCCCTCAGCTTCAAGAAGGCGGGCTTCGAGCCGGGCTTCTACATCTACGTCACCGCAGTGATCGGCCTTTCCCTCCTGACCTACCTCCTCATGCCCGACACCCGTCGGACCAGCCGGATCCTCGAGGACTGAAGGGCCTCAGGCGTCCTCGGGCACGTCGAAGCTGCGCGGCGCCAGCCCGGCCATCCGGCGACGCCAGGCCGTCGCGTAGGCCGCCTCCACCTGCCGCCGGGTCCGGTCCGTATCGAACAGGGGGGCGTCGGGAAGGTTGGCCGCCAGGCGCGCCCGGAGGGCGGCGAGGCGCTGCGGATCGCGCGCCAGGGCCAGGGCCAGGGCCTGGTAATCGTCCAGGGAGGTCGTCGCCAGGTCCGGCAGGCCCGTGGCGGCCAGCAGGGAGGCCGCCACCCTCGCTGCAAAGCTGCGGCCGGCGCAGGTGATCAGCGGCAGGCCGGCCCACAGGGCGTCGCTGGCGGTGGTGTGTGCATTGTACGGCAGGGTGTCTAGGAAGAGGTCAGCCAGGCGGTGGCGGGCCAGGTGCGCCTCCAACGCGACCTTCGGGGCGAACACCAGCCGCTCCGGAGACACTCCCCGTTCCGACGCCGACGCCCTGAGGTTGCGCTCGATCCCGGCGTCCCCGCCCAGAAGCCACAGGACCGAGTTGTCCACCTGGCGCAGAAGCCCCATCCAGACATCAAAGACTTCGGGGGTGATCTTGTAGCTGGCGTTGAAGCTGCAGAAGACGAAGCCCGTTTCCGGCAGGCCGGCCTCGGTGCGTGTGGGCGTCTCCTGCGCAATCACCCGGCGGTCGTCATTGGGCTGGTAGGCAAAGGGAAGCCGGATGATCTTTTCGTCGTAATGAACGGATTCAGAAGGTGGAATGACGGTTCGATCCGCCAGGATGTAATCCGCCGCCAGGCTGCCCATGGCTCCCGGATAGCCCAGGTAGTTGATCTGCACGGGGGCGCATCGTCGCGCGAAGACCCCCGGCCGGCAAAAGGTCGTGAAGCCGTTGAGGTCCACCGCGATGTCGATCTCCGCCGTGCGGATGGCGGCGGCGATGGCCGCGTCGTCAAGGCCCGAGACGTCCGTGAAGACGTCGCAGGCCGCCCGGACCCGGTCGCGCATGTCGTCCTCGACCCGGGGCGGAAGGGCCAGGCCATGGATCTCGAACCGGTCCCGGTCGTGACGCTCCAGCAGCCCGACCAGCAGCTGGGAGACCGCGTGAATGCGGAAGTCGGAAGAGACATAGGCCACCCGGATGCGGTCGTGGCGATAGGTCTGTCCCGTCCAGAGCGGTGCGGGGACCTGCGGGAACCGGACCTTCACGTGGGTGCGGACACAGGCCATCTGGTCGCCCGGGTCATCATTGTGGGCGAGGAAGGTGAAGGGGATGGTGACCGGCTCCAAGCGCCGGACCCCGTCGCGCACCCGCACCTGCAGGTCGCCGAAATCCCGCCAGTCGCAGCAGCGCATCTGCTGGTCCAGGAGGGCTCCGGCAAGGTCGGGCAGGTCCGGGTCCAGGGCGAAGGCCGCCCGGTAGGACTCCACGGCCTCGGCATGTCGCTTGAGAGCGGACAGCAGGTGGCCGCGGTTGGCGTGCCCGAGGGCGTAGGATGGATCGGCCTTGAGGGCGAGGTCCAGGGCCTCCAGCGCCTCGCCATTGCGCCCCAGGCTTCGAAGGGCGTTGGATCGCAGGTTCTGCGCGTCCGCAGAGGCGGGTTCGACCGCGGCGGCGCGCTCTGCAAACGCGAGGGAACCAGCATCGTCTCCCAGGGTCCGGTAGGCCCGGCTCAGGGCCAGCAGGGCCTCGACACGCCGGGGCTCGGCCTCGACCAGGCCCGTCCAGAGGCGGATCGCCTCTCCGACCCGTCCAAGGGACCGCTCGGCGACCCCGAGGTTGTAGAGGGCGTGGCCATGGCCAGGAACGGCGGCCAGGACGCTCCGGTAGCCCTGTCGCGCGGCGTCGAGGCGGCCGGCCCTGTGATCCGCGACCGCGGCGTCGAACAGGGCCGCCGGATCCCCCGTTGTCACGCGCCGGCGGGGGCCGCGAGGGCCGCCTCGACCGCCGAGACGATCTCGGGAGCCTGGGGATCCGTGCGCGGGCCGAAGGCGGCGATCAGTCGCCCGTCACGGCCCACCAAAAGCTTGTGGAAGTTCCAGGCCGGGTCCGCCGCCTCGCCCAGGGTCTCGAGGGCCCACTTGTAGAAGGGATGGGCCGAGGCGCCCTTCACGTCCGCCTTGGCGGTCAGGGGGAAATCGATCTTGAAGCGCGTCTCGCAGAATTCCTTGATCTCGGCCTCGGTGCCCGGCTCCTGCCCCATGAACTGGTTGCAGGGCACGCCGAGCACGGTCAGGCCCTGCTCCCGGTACTTGGCGTAGAGGGCCTCAAGGCCGTCATACTGGGGCGTCAGCCCGCACCGCGAGGCGGTGTTGACCACCAGGACCGCACGGTCCCGGAACCCGGTCATTGGCAGAGGCTCTCCGTCGATGGAGGTGAAGCTGAAGTCGTAGAGGCTGGTCATGGGGCTCTCCTGGTTCCGGACTCAGACGTGGTGACGGGGACCGGCTTCGTCCACCGCCCTTTCGATGGCGAGGGCGAGGTCGAGGGCCCGGGCGGCCTCCTCGCCGGTCACGACGGGACGGCCCCGCTCTCCGCGGACGCAGGCCAGGAAGGCGCCGACGCTGGCCCCCAGAGGGTCGCGGGCGCCGGGCGTCTCGGCGAAGTCCGGATTGAGGTCGAAGCCGGTGGTGTTGCGGAAGGTGCGGGCCAGGAAGTCGATCTCCAGCTCGCCGGAGGGATAGACCACCTTCATCGACCGCCGTCGCTCGGGCGCCATGCGCGAGGCGTCGAAGAGGGCGGTGAAGCCATCGTCGAAGGTCACCTCGGCGCGCACGGCGTCCAGCCCGCCGCTGTAGGCGATGTCGCCCTCCCCCTCCGCCGCCAGGGGCGCGCCCGCCGAGAGGGCCAGGGCCAGGTCGAGGTCGTGGATCATCAGGTCGAGGATGACGGAGATGTCGAGGCTACGCTGGCTGACAGGTCCCTGCCGCACCGCCTCGAGCCTCAGGGGTCGCTCCGGCGCGCTGAACAGGCCGATGGCGTCGAAGACCACCCTCTCCTGGTGCCCGCACGCCACCACCAGGCCGCGCCGCGAAGCCTCCGCCAGGATGCGGTCGGACTCCTCCAGGCTCACCGCCAGGGGTTTCTCGACATAAACCGGACGCCCCGCCTTGAGGGCCGCCAGGGCGCCGTCGGCATGACGGACCCCCGGGGACGCCACGGTCACCACATCGACGGCGTCCAGGAAGGCCGGGAGTTCCGAGAAGGCCTCCGCCTCATGTCGGGAAGCCACCTCGCGGGCCCGCTCCAGGTCCGGGTCGAAGACGGCGGCCAGTCGCGCGCCCGCAGCCTGGGCGTACTGTCGGGCGTGGTAGCCCCCGAACACCCCGGCGCCGATCACCCCGCCCCTCAGGACCTTGTCCATTCTCTGCTCCGGAATTCTCGCTTGCGCCTAGCATTCCAAGCCCCCGGGCGCCACCTTGGGTGCGGTTCCAGAGCGGCGGCGCCGCCGCCTCACCAAGTTCCTTAGGGGGAAGACATGACCACTTCACGGGAAATCCGACTGCGCAGCCGCCCGCAGGGCCTGCCCGCAGCCGCCAATTTCGAGCTCGCCACCGTCGAGCTCGCCGCCCCCGGGCCGGGCGAGGTCCAGGTCCGCAACACCTGGATGACCGTCGATCCCTACATGCGCGGCCGCATGAACGACGTGAAGAGCTATGTCCCGCCCTTCCAGCTGGGGCGGCCCCTCGAGGGCGGCGCCATCGGCGAGGTGATCGCCTCGAACGACCCGTCCCTGAAGCCCGGCGACCTCGTCCAGTCCAACTTCGGCTGGCGCGAGGCCTTCAACGCTCCGGCCTCCAGCGTCCAGAAGCTCAACACCCATGGCCTCCCGACCGAGGCCTTCCTGGGCGTGGCCGGCATGCCGGGCCTGACCGCCTATGCGGGCCTGCTCCGCGTCGCCGCCCTCAAGCCGGGCGATGTGGTCTTCGTCTCCGGCGCCGCCGGGGCTGTCGGCTCCCTGGTCTGCCAGATCGCCAAGCTGAAGGGCCACAAGGTCATCGCCTCGGCCGGCGGCGCCGAGAAGGCCCGCTTCCTGAAGGACGAGATCGGGGTCGATGCGGTGATCGACTACAAGGCGACCGGTGACAGCGCCGCCGCCCTGACCGCCGCCCTGGCCGAGGCCGCGCCCGAGGGGATCGACGTCTATTTCGACAATGTCGGCGGCGGCCACCTGGAGGCGGCCCTGAACGCAGCCCGCCCCTACGCCCGGTTCGCCATCTGCGGCATGATCTCCATGTACAACGCCGAGGCCCCCGTTCCGGGCCCCGCCAACATGGCCCTGATCATCGGCAAGAACCTGCGGCTGGAAGGCTTCATCGTCTCCAACCACTGGGACATGATGGGCGACTTCCTGAAGGAACTCGGCGCCTGGCATGCCAAAGGCCAGCTGAAGTGGCGCCAGACCGTGCGCGAGGGCATCGCCTCCGCCCCCGACGCCTTCATCGGCCTCTTCACCGGGGCCAACATGGGCAAGATGCTGGTCAAGCTGGCCTAGCGGCTGGCGAATGACTTTAGGGCGGCCTCGGCGACGGGGCCGCCCCACTCCTGGACGAAGTGTCCGGCCTCCGGGATCCGAAGGGGCTCGGGGCAGTTTGGCAGGAAGCGCCTCAGGTTCTCCATGACCGGCGGTCCCAGAACCATGTCGGCCTCGCCGATCGCCATGAAGACCTTGCCCTTGAAGTCCTTGGACCAGAAGTCCTGGGCGACGAGGCTCTCCTCAATGCCCTCCATGCCCGGATCGGTCATGACCCGTTCGGGAAAGGCCCGGACCCCGGCCTTGTAGCGGATGTCCGGGAACGGGGCGTCGTAGGCGGCGCACTCAGCTTCCGTCAGGTGCGGCGTCCCGCGTCCGAGAAGGGCGCCCACCTCAAGGTCCGGATTGGCCTTGGCGTAGGCGCGCCAGGCGAGGAAGCCCGGGGAAGGCGGACTTCCCGTCGCCAGGGTCGTATTCATGACGATCAGGCGGGAGAGCCGGCCCCGGAACCCTTCTTCCACGGGCAGGGTCAGGCCGATCAGTCCGCCCCAGTCCTGGACCACCAGGGTGATGTCCTGCAGGTCCAGCCGCTCGACCAGGGCCAGCAGCATGCGCCGATGGAAGTGAAAGCCGTAGACGGCGTCGTCTACCGGCTTGTCCGACCGTCCGAAGCCGAACAGGTCGGGCGCTACGACCCGGGCGCCCGAGGCCAGGAAGGCCGGGATCATGCGGCGATAGAGAAAGCTCCAGCTCGGCTCGCCATGCAGGCACAGGAAGGTCGGCGCTCCGGACTTCGGGCCTTCGTCAATCACGGCGCAGCGCAGGCCCTCGTAACCTGGCAGGTCGTCGATGTAGCGCGGCGCCCAGGGAAAATCGGGCAGGTTGGCGAAGCGTTCGTCGGGGGTTCGCAGGGCGTCGATCATGGAGCGGTCCTCATCAGGCTGGGCACAGCCTCCCACGGGTTCGCCCCTCGACCAAGTCCGCCCGTTGGCGCGGCCACGCCCAGCCGCTAAAGAGACGCCAGCAAAATCCGGAGCCCGCCCGTGTCCCGCCTTTTCAACGCCTACGTCATCGTCGACTGGAGCGCCGCCGCCAAGCCGACCACCGGGGCGGACTCCGTCTGGATCGGCGTGATGAAGCGGGACGTCCGCTTCCGCCTGACCTTCGAGGCCTTCAACCCGCCGACCCGGGCGGACGCCGAGAAGAAGCTCACCGTCCTGCTCGAGGACTTCCGCAAGCGGTCAGAGCGCGCCCTCCTGGGCTTCGACTTCCCCCTCGGCTTCCCGCGCGGCTTTGCGGCGGCGCTCAACCTGCCCGGCGAGGCGCCCTGGCGGGCGGCATGGGACCAGCTGGACCGGATGGTCAAGGACAAGCCGGACAACACCAACAACCGGTTCGGCGTCGGCTCGGAGATCAACCGGCGTATGACCGGCGGCCCCTTCCCCTTCTGGGGCTGCCCGCCCAAGGACACGCTGACCACTCTCCAGCCCAAGCGCACCCGCGAGCACGGCCCGGAGGACCTGCCGGAGTTCCGCCACGCCGACGCCGCGGCCAAGGCGGCCTCGATCTGGAAGCTCTATTACAACGGCTCGGTGGGCGGCCAGGCCCTGCTGGGCATCCCCTTCGTACGCCGCCTGCAGGCGAACCGCGGCGAGGGCTTCCGCATCTGGCCCTTCGAGACCGGCTTCCAGCCCCTGTCCGAGGCCGCCCTCGCGGGGGTGGAGGTGGTGGCGACCGAGGTCTACCCGTCCCTCTACAAGGCCCAGCCGGGGCCGGGCGAGGTCAAGGACCTGGCCCAGGTTCGGGCGACCGCCGAGCACTTCGCCCGGCTGGACGAGGCCGGAAAACTCGGCGCCGTCTTCGGCCCCGGCAAGGCGCTCGCCCCTGAGGTCATCACCGACGCCGAGCGTGAGGAAGGCTGGATCCTGGGCGTCGAGGGCTAGCCGTCAGCCTCCCCTGAACCGGTCACGGCCAAGCCGACCGGGGGCAAGCCGCGAGGCCATTGACCCCCTCAGTCAGCTTCGCTGACAGCTCCCGCTTGGGGGAGCAATGGCTCTGCAGCTCCTCCCCCAGGGGGAGGACGGAGGGGGGGCAGCTGGTAGGCTGTAGACCCCCTCAGTCAGCTTCGCTGACAGCTCCCCCTTATGGGGAGCAATTGCTGAGTCATTCCTCCCCCAAGGGGGAGGTGGACCGCGCAGCGGGCCGGAGGGGGTCGCCGGAATCGCCGTAGCTTCCCTCATCGCGCTTCGCGCGGAGCTCTCCCTAGGAGCGCGCAATTCAGGGGCTCTGTGGAGGCCGCCGCAACCTTTAGCCGAACGTGGCCAGGAAGCTCGTCGGCGCCAGGCGGACATGGGCGTCCAGGGGCGGCGCCAGTTCGAAGGCGCGCGGCTCGCGGGCGAAGTTCCAGACCCTGACAAGACGCCAGGTCTCGCGGTTGTCATTGGCTACCGCCAGTTCGTTCCGGGAGATGTGGAAGGCCGAACGCTCCCATCCATTCGTGGTCTTGACCTCGACCAGGCGCGGCCGGCCTTCAGGCGTGAAGCTGGCGATGTCGTAGCCGGCGCCGTCGCCGTCCTCCTGGGAGGTCCAGCGGACCTGGGCGGCGAGGTCCTCCCTGCCGGACGCCGCAAGGGCGTGGCGCTCGTGGGCGAACACCAGGGCCTCGCCGGCACGGCCCAAGTCCCGGTTCCTGGCATCCGCCTCAGCCGGGTCGAACCGGCGCGCGATGGCCTCGGCGCGCATGGGGTCGATGGAAGGTCGGTTGAGGGGCGGCGGCGGCGGCTGGAAGAAGAGCGCCCGTGCCTCCTGTCCGCCGGACACAGAAGCCCGATAGGGAGCCCCCTCCCTCCCAAGGCGCCTCAGCACGGCGTCGATCAGTCGGACCTGGAAGGCCTGCGCAGGCAGGTACCCCTGGATCCAGGGCTGGTTGAGGAGTTGCAGGACCGCGCTGATGTTCCGGTGCTTGAACTCGATGGACTGCTGCGATCGCCCCGGCAGGCGCGCCTGCAGGGCCCGGTTGTGCGCCGCCTTGTTGAAGGGGCGGCCGGACAGCTCATCCGCCAGCATATCGAGATAGTCAGCGACGATCCGGTCGTTCTCCGCGTCGGTCCAGTCTCCGGCGCCGGTCACACCGCGGGCCTCCGCGACAGCAGGGCGAAGCGGATGAGGAGCAGGGCCGACGACAGGAGACTGGCGATCAGCACCCCCTCCACGATGCCGTTAATCCCCCGGCCGCCGGGCAGGGCCAGGAACCAGGCGAGGGGCGCCATGACCAGGACGTAGCTGACGAAATGGGTTGCGGTGGGAATGAGGATGTCGCCCCTGGCCCGAAGGGACTGGGCGATGACGACTTGAAGGGCGTCCGGCGGGATGATGGCCGCTGCAAGGACAAGGGCCGGAACCGCAAGGGCGACCGTCGCGGCGTCCGTGGTGTATCCCGCCGCGATGAAGCCGGCGCCCAGCCAGACGACCAGGGTGACGAGGAGGCAGAACGCCATTGTGACGCCGTAGGCGATCAGGCTGATGCGGCGGATCCCCTCGGCGTCCCCCGCGCCATAGGCGCGGCCCACCAGGACCGACACCGCGGTGGCGATGCCCAGGGGCACCATGAAGGCCACCGAGATGACATTGACCACGATGCTCCAGGTCGCCACCTGGAGGATCCCCAGCCATCCGGCGATGACGTTCATGCCGGCGAAGGCCGCCATCTCGAAGAAGCCGGAGGCGCCGGCGCCCAGGCCGATCTGGGTCTGTTCGGAACTCGCCTGGGGCGTCGGGGGCGGCGGGGTGAAGACGCCAAGGCTCCGGGCCTCGGGCATGCGGAGGATATAGACGACCAGGGCCAGGGTCAGCGCGCCCCGGGCGATCAGGGTGGCGAGGGCTGCGCCTGCGGCGCCAAGGGCCGGAAGTCCGAAGCTCCCCGGCACCAGAACCAGGAGGGCGAGAAGGTTGATGACATTGGCCATCCACATGAGGACCGCGCCGACGCGGGGACGGCCCAGGCCCTCCAGCCAGGCCGAGCAGGCCGATCCGATCACGAAGATGGGCATGGAAAGGGCGAAGATCTGCAGGGGTGGCGTCGCCCCGGCCACCAGGTCGTACGGCAGTTGCAGCAGCCCGAGAATCCAGGGGCCCAGGAAGAACAGGACGGCCGCAGCCAGGATGCCGACCTTGGCCCCATAGACCAGTCCCCGCCGCAGGACGGCGCCGGTCTCCTCCGGCCGGCCCTCGCCCATGGCCCGGGCGGTCATGACCTGGACGCCGCCAAGAAGCGCAGTCCCCACAACCAGGACCACCGTGCTGGGCGCCCAGGCCATGGCGTGCCAGCCCAGCTGGATGGCCGAGTGGTGGCCCACGACAATGGCGTCGCTCAGGCCCATGGCCATCATGCCCAGCCGGGAGATGACCACCGGCCAGGCCAGGGTGAAAAGGGCGGCCAGGTCCTGGCGCACCGCATCGTGACGGCGCTCACCCGCCCCTGCGGTCATGCCGGAACTCCCATCGAGAAACCGCGCGACACTGCCTTTTCCGGACGCGCCGGGCAAGGCGCGCGCCTCAGCGGCTGAACACCGCCACGAGTTCGAGGTGCGATGACCAGAGGAACTGGTCCACCGGAAGGATGCGCTCCAGGCGGAATCCCGAATCGACCAACCGCCGGGCGTCCCGGGCGAATGTGGCGGGATTGCACGAGACGCCCACCACGCGGGCGGCCCCCGACTGGGCGATCTCGGCGACCTGCGCCAGGGCGCCGGCGCGGGGCGGGTCGAACACGACGGCGTCGATCCGCTTGAGTTCGGCCGCGGAAAGGGGGCGCCGGAAAAGATCTCGAGCCTCGGCGGTGATCCCGTGCAGGCCGGGTGCGGTGGCCACGGCGGCGCCCAGGGCCCGGATGGCGGGGGCGGACCCATCGACGGCCAGGACCGGGGCGACTTCCGCGAGGGGGAAGGTAAAGGCGCCCAGGCCGCAGAAGAGGTCGGCGATCCGGCGCGCGCCATCGACCGCGGACCTTGCCTCGGCGACCATGGCGGCCTCCGCGGCGGGATCGGCCTGAAGGAAGGCCCCGGCCGGCAGGGCCACCCGGGCCCGGCCGATCTTCAGGCTGGGCTGGCGCTGCTGGAACAGGATGTCTCCCGCGAGGGTCAGGCGGGCCAGACCGGTCTCGGCCGCAAGCGCCGCGACCTCCTGGCGGGCGTCCGCCGACAGGCCGCCGGACCTCGCCTCGACGCCCGTCACGTCGATGTCGAGGCCGTCATCCGTCATGGTCACATGCAGGGAGGGCGCCGACTTCGGGTGCTCCAGCAGCGGCGCCGCCAGCCGCCGCAGGGCCGGAAGGGCGCGAACGATGGCCGGGTTCAGGACCGCACACCCGTCGATGTCGACCAGGTTCCAGGACTTGCGCGCCTTGAAGCCAATCCGCGCCTCGGTGCGGGAGGATCCCCGCCGGGCGTGGAGGGCCGCCCGACGACGTCCGCCGGGCGAGGTCCAGAAGACGGGCAGGATCTCGGTCTCCAGCCGCTCCAGGGCGAGGGTGGCCCTCAGGCGCTCGACCTTCCAGGCCAGGGCGGACTCCGCATCCCAGTGCTGGAGGACGCAGCCGCCGCAGGCTCCGAAATGCGGACAGGGCGGAGTCCGGCGCGAGGCGCTGGGCTCAAGAACCTCGTCGAGGACGAAACCTTCGGGACCGGCCCGCAAGCGCACCGTCTCCCCGGGCAGGGCCCCGGCCACATGCAGGACGCCGCCGTCCTCGAGGCGGATCACACCATCCCCCTCCCCGCCCATGGACATGACGACGAGGGGCCCGGTGGGGGGCCCGGCGGGGGGCCCGGCGGGAGGTGCGGATGCAGCCGGGCGAGGGGCGGCGGAACGGGGGGCTCTGCGGGGGGGGCTGCGGGGGGGCACGGCGACAGTCTAGACCATTTGCCCGGAAGACAGTGAGCCCCGTGCGGCCTGTCTTGCAATCGTCGCATTCCGCCATAGGCTCCATGTCGTACGCAAAGGAGTCCCGACATGCGTTCCTTGGTCACCTGCGCCGCCGCCTTCGCCCTGTTCGCCGCCGTCCCGGCCCCAGTCCGCGCCCAGTCCGCGCCGCTCCAGGAGTTCGGCCGCGGCGACGTCTGCCAGGAGCAGAAGCAGGAAGCCGGGACCAAGGGCGCCCTGATCGGCGCCCTGGGTGGCGCGCTCCTCGGCCGGGCCATCGCCGGCCGGGGCCACAAGACGGACGGAACCCTGCTGGGCGCCGCCGCGGGCGCAGGCGTGGGCTTTGGCGTCGGGCGCGGATCGGTGACCTGTGTCGACTACCCGCCCCAGGTCACCCAGACCGACTACAGCCGCGAGCACTGCCGCTGGGTCCAGCAGTCGCCGCAGGACGGCAAGCCCCGCCAGTTCGAGGTCTGCCAGAACGCCGACGGCGTCTGGCGCGCCAGCGGCCGCGAGTAATCAGGCCTTCCGGGCCGACACCAGGAACTCGACATTGCCGTCCGAGCCCGTCACCGGGCTTGGCGCCGTGCCCGTGACCCGCCAGCCTGCCGCCTCAAGGAACCGGCAAGCCGCCTGCAAGGCCTCTTCCCGCGCAGAGGGATCGCGGACAAGGCCGCCCTTGCCGACCCGCTCGGGTCCGACCTCGAACTGCGGCTTGACCAGGGCGAAGAGCCAGGCGCCCGGACCCGCCAGGGCCAGGGCCGCCGGCAGGACCTTGGAAAGGCTGATGAAGCTGGCGTCACAGACCACCACCGCTGGCGCCTCCGGAATCAGGCCGGCGTCCAGCCGGCGCGCATCGACGCCCTCCAGGCTGACCACCCGGGCGTCGGCGGCCAGCCGCTGGTGCAGCTGGCCCCGCCCCACATCCACCGCATAGACCCGGGCGGCGCCGCGGCCGAGACAGACCTCCGTGAAGCCCCCCGTAGAGGCTCCGACGTCCAGCACGACGGCGCCCTGCAGGGGCGCGGCGTCAAAGCCCGGCGCGGCCTTGAGCTTGCCCGCCGCCCGGCTGACCTCCTCGAAGGCGGGGCGGAAGCCGATGTCCGCATCCGGGTCGATGAGGTCCGAGGCCCGCACCAGGAGCCGTCCGTCCGCCGTCACCCCGCCCGCCTCGATGGCCGCCCTGGCCCGGGCCCGACTTTCCGCAAAGCCGCGCCCGGCCAGAACGGCGTCAGCGCGCCGGCGGATCGGTTGGGCAGGAGCCTCTTTCGCCATCGCCCCAGTCTCGCCCGTTAGCCGGCGCGAGACAACGGCGATGGCCGGACCGTCTGGACAAGCGAGGGTCGAGGGCATACCTCCCGCCGCATGCGCGTTGCGGGCTTCCTTCATAGGATCCGGCGGGCCGCCCCTGTCCTGGCGGTCCTGGCCCTGACTCTGCGCATCCTTGTCCCCACCGGAGTGATGGTCGCCGCAGCGCCGGATGGCGGCCTGCAGATGACCCTCTGCACCGGCATGGGCGCCATGACTTTCGCTCCGGACGACGGAGGAAAGGCTCCGGATACCGGCAAGGGCGCTTCAGACTCCCCCTGCGCCTTTGCAGGCCTCGCCGTCTTCACTCCCGCCGAGTCCGTGCTGCTGCCCGTTCCCGCGCCCTGGCCTGCTCCGGCGGTGTCCGGGGACGTCCGGACGGAGGATCTTCGACCCGGCCTCGGGCTCCCGGCGCCCCCTCCGCCAAAGACCGGTCCCCCCATCCTCGCCTGAATCCGTCGCCCGGCCGGACGCGTCCGGTCACGCCTGACATTCAGTCGAGAGATACTGCATGCCTTCCCCATATCGCGCCGGCGCCCCGCGCCGCGCCCTCGCGGCGGCCCTGACGCTCGCCGCTGCGCCCCTGCCTGTGATCGCCGCCGAAGCCCCGGAAGTCGACGCCGTGATCGTCGTCGGCCAGGGCGACCGGCCTATCACCGTCCAGCCCAGGGGCCTCTCGGTCTCGCTTGGAGAGACCGAGTTCCGGGCCGTGAACGCCATCAATGTCGAAGACCTGATGAAGTACGCGCCCAACTTCTTCGTCCGGAAGCGGTTTGCCGGCGATGACAACGCCGTGGTCGCCCTGCGCGGCGCCAACACGGTCCAGAGCGCCCGGACCCTGGTCCTGGTCGACGGGTTTGTCGTCTCCAACTTCCTCGGAAACCGGTTCGACTTCCCGCCGAAATGGAATGTAGTGGGGCCCGCAGAGGTCCGGCAGTTCGACATCGTCTACGGCCCCTACTCGGCGCGCTACGGCGGCAACTCCATGGGCGGGGTGATCTCGGTCACCACCCGGGCGCCTGAGCGGAACGAGGTCTATGGCCAGGCCCAGGTCATGCTGATGCCCTTCACGGAGTACGGCTTCGACGAGACCTTCCGGGGCTACAGCGCCGAGGCGGGCCTGGCCTGGAAGCCTGATGACTCGCCGTTCAGCCTGCGGGCCGGCTTCCGGCATTTCGAGAACACCGGCCAGTCCATGACCTACAACCTCCTGACCCCAGCGACCGGAACGGGAGCGGCGGTGACCGGAGCCTTTGTGGACCCGAGGCTGGCGACCCCGGTCTTCGGCGCAGCCTCGCCAGTCCACGTCATCCAGGACCAGTTCCGTCTCCGCGCGAGCTGGGAGCTGGAGAACGGGTGGAAGCTGGAGGCCATGGGATTCGCCTGGCTGACCGACCAGGACCTCACCGACACGCGGACCTTCCTGAAGGACGCCGGCGGGTCGCCGGTCTGGCAGGGCCGCGTGGCCTTCGGCGGACGGACCTGGAACGCGACCGGCCTCACCCAGTCCCTGACCCGTCGAACCGAGTATCTCACCGGCCTGCGGGCGGGCGGCGACGCTCTCGGCTGGACGGTGTCGGCCAACGCCTCGCGATACTGGATCGCGAGCCAGGATGGGCGGACCTCTCGCGACATGGCGACAGGACTGGCCAACGGCGCGGGGACTCAGACCCAGGCCCGGGAACCCGGATGGTGGACGGGCGCCGTGACCCTGGAGAGGACGATCGGCGATCACGCCGTCGCCTTCGGGGCTGACGCCAGCCTCTATGAGACAAGGTCGGAGACCTTCAACACCACCGCCTGGAAGAACGCCTCCAACCCCGTCTTCTCAGCCTCCACCTGGGGCAAGACGACCACCTTCGGGATCTTCGCCGAGGACGAGATCTCTCTTCCGGGCGACTACAGCCTGACCGCAGGCGTCCGATACGACGCCTGGAAGGCGCACGATGGCGGCATCGGCAAGCAGGTCGCCGGCCGGAGGGTGGACGACGTCTATCCGGAGCGGACCGATAGCGCCATCAGCCCGAAGCTGAGCTTCCAGGGTCCGTTGGCCGCAGGGTGGGACGTCCAGCTGAGCCTCGGGACAGCGACCCGCTTCCCGACGGTGGGCGAACTGTTCCAGGGACGGATTGACGACATCACCCAGCAGATCGATCCGCAGAGCTTCGATCCCAACCTGAGGCCGGAGACTTCAGTTGACGCCAGCCTCATCCTGAGGCGCAGCTTCGGCGACGTCCGGGTGACCAGTTCTGTCTTCCTGCAGGACGTTCACGACGCCATCTTCAGCTTCCAGGGTCTCAACCCCTTCGGCCAGGTCGTCTCGTCCTTCAAGAATGTCGACCGGGTCCGGCAGGTGGGCGTCGAGCTCATCGCCGAGGCAAGGGATGTCGGCGTCGCCGGCCTGGACATCGACGCCAATCTCTCCTGGATGGACGCTAGGACGCTCCGTAACGCCTCGGCGCCCGCGGCGGAGGGACGGATGTTCCCGCGGATCCCGGAATGGCGTTCCAACGGCTCGATCCGGTACCGGGTGAGCGACTCTGCGCGCGCCTCGCTGGGATGGCGCTACGCCACGCGTCCGAACTCCGACCTCTTCGGGCTTTCGCGGGGCGACGCCTATGGCTTCCAGACTGAGTACTTCACCCTCGATGGTCGGTTCACCTGGGCGATCGGCCAACACGCGGAAGTGGGGCTGGGTGTCGATAACCTGCTGAACGACCAGGCCTACGTCTCGCATCCCCTGCCCCAACGGACCTTCGTGGTCGACCTCAAGAGCCGGTGGTGAGGGCCATGACCGAACCCGACACCCTGCCCGGCGCAGAGCGCAAGTCCATCCTGGCCCACAGGACGGTCTGGCGCTGGCACTTCTACGCCGGCCTGTTCTGCATCCCCTTCGTCATCATCCTGTCCGTGACCGGGGCGGCCTATCTCTTCAAGCCACAGGTCGAAGCCTTCCTCGACAGCCCCTACGACCACCTGGTCACAGAGGGCGGGCCGCGAAGCGCCGAGGCCCAGGTGAAGGCCGCCCTCTCGGCCGCGCCTGAAGGCTCCCGGCTCAAGTTCTATGAGGTCCGCCGTGAGACGGACGACGCGGCGAGGGTCATCCTGTCCACGCCGAACGGCCCCCTGATCGCCTTTGTCCATCCGGAAGCCAACGTGGTTCTGGGTCTGGAATGGGAAGCGGACCGGCCGATGGAAGTCATCAAGACGATCCACGGTGAACTCCTGATGGGTGAGCGGGGTTCGATTCTTGTGGAGCTGGCGGCGGGCTGGGCGGTTGTGATGATCCTCACCGGCCTGGTCCTCTGGTTTCCAAGGGGGGGGCGCGGCCCTGGCGGCGTCCTCTGGCCCCGGCTGGGCCTGGGCGGGCGTCTCGCCTGGAGGGACCTGCACGCCGTCACCGGGTTCTGGGTCTCGGGCCTTGCCCTCTTCCTGCTCCTGACCGGACTGCCCTGGACCACGGTCTGGAACGACGCCTTCAAGGAGGTCCGGCGGGCGACGGGGACCCTGAACGCCCCCCAGGAGTGGTCGTCCGGACGAAAGTCCGAGCAGGCGGACGCACAGGCCGGCCATCGCGCACTGGCCAGCCAACCCGTCCCTGCGGGAGAGCCCGCTGCGGCGTCGCTGGACCGGATGGCGGCTGCGGCGCGACTGATGGACCTGCCGCCGCCGGTGCTGATCGCCCCGCCAGCGCCGGGCGGCGGGTGGCGATCCTCGCCGACCTGGACGGTCCGGTCAGAGACGGCAAACCGCCCCCAACGGGTGGTGCTGACCCTTGATCCCGCGACCGGCCAGGTGACGGGCGCCGAGACCTTCGCCGGCAAGCACCCCATCGACAAGGCCATCGGGTTCGGGGTCGCGGCCCATGAGGGACAGCTCTTTGGACTCGCCAACCAGCTCCTCGGCCTGCTTGCGGCGACAGGTCTGGTGACGCTCTCGCTGAGCGGGATCGTCATGTGGCGGCGGCGCGGACCTCAGGGCGTGCTGGGGGCGCCTGAGCGGCTGGCCAACGTAAACGCCGCCCGGGGCGTCGGCCTCGCCAAACTGGCCCTCGGCGTCTTCATGCCGGTCCTCGGCGCGAGCCTCGTCCTGGTCGCCCTGGTTGAGTTCCTGGTCCTTCGCCGGATCCCGCGAGTCCGGTCCTGGCTGGGCCTGGATCCCTTCAGATGAAGACGGCCACCATCTGGCGGGCGCGGGCGACGAGTTCGCCGGCGTCGTTCCAGAGGCTCATGTCCTGGGAGGCGTATCCGCCGTCGGCGGCGTCGATGGTGCTGTCCAGGAGCCACCAGCCCGAGGCGCTGGCGGGCGCCGCCGAGGTCAGGTCCAGGGACCAGGTCATGGTGCTGAAGGGGGCGAACTCGGGAAAGAGCACCAGGGCGGGCGAGGGAATGGCGTCGGCCAGGGCCACCAGTGCGGGAAGGCCGTCTGGGGTCTCGCCGTCGCCGTGGCGAATCCAGACCGTGATCCGGGGCTCGGCCCCGGGGGTCATGGGCCGGGCGCCGCCGGCCAGGCGAACGTCGAAGTGACGGGCGAAGCTGGGCTTTCGGTCCGCAGCGAAAAAGGTGGGACAGGCCTCGGGGGCGGGAACGGCGGGCGGGATCGCGCCCGAAGCCCGGACCTGGGAGTCCCGGCCCACCCCGTAGGTCAGGAGGGCGCGGGCGGCGGGACCGGCCTCTCCTGTCACAGAGGCCTCGATGACGACGGCGGACTTGCCCTGGCGGACCACCTCCGCCTGAACGGCAAGCCTCCCGGAGGCCGGTCCGGCCAGGGCGAAGTGGGCGTTGCGCAGGGGCGGGAGGTCGGGATGGAGGCGAGCGGCCGCCTCGACGCAGAGGGCGCCGGTCAGGCCGCCGTAGGCGGTGCGGCCCTGCAGCCAATCCCCCGGAAGGTCGATGCCCAGGCCGCCAGCCTCGGGCGCGAGGGACTCCAGCATCTGGCGAAAGGGCGTTGCATCGGTATCTGACATGTCCGGCCTCCTGGGGTCCCGAGTAGCGGAGGCGTCCTCCCGGCGCCAGACTTCGTTGAGGCTGGCGCAAGGCCCGGGACAGCGGCTAGATGCCCGACATGTTCAGTCGTCGTCGCCTCCTTCAGGCCGCCCCCGCCCTGGCCGCGCCCTCCGGGCTGATGGGTCAGGTCCGGACCCTCGACCGTGTCGACCTCGTCGATCCGGCCCGGGGACGGCCCATCCCGACCCGCATCCACATGCCGGCTGAGCCCGGTCTCTGGCCTGTCGTCATCTTCAGCCACGGCTTTGGCGGGTCGCTCGCCGCCTTTGGCAATTCCGGACGGGCCTGGGCGTCGAAGGGGATGGTGGTCCTTCACCCCACCCATACCGACTCCGTCCAGCTCCCGGACCCGACCCTGCCGGCGGACGACGCCCGCGCGGTGCGCGCCGCCCTCGCCGCAGCCATGGGACAGGGGGCGTCGGGGGTCTCGCTGACCGAAGTGATGGAACGCCCCGTCTTCCTGCGAAGCCGGCTGGCCGACATCGGCTTCCTGCAGGGCCTGGTTAAATCGCGGGACGCTCGCCTTCCCGCGGCGGTGCGCGAGCGGATCGACCCGTCGCGGATCGGCATGGGCGGTCACTCCTTCGGGGCCTACCTGACCCTGGTGGCCTGCGGCGCCCGCCTGGCGCCCGAGCCGCAGATCCTGCCTTCAGGCTTCCGGAGCGGGCTCGTCATCAGCGGCCAGGGAACGGGCCGGCTCGGACTGAAGCCCGGCGCCTTCGACCGGATGAGCACCCCCCTCTTCAGCATCACTGGCAGCCGCGACTTCGGGGCGGCGGGGGAGACCCCGGACTGGCGTCTGGAGGCCTTCCGAACCGCGCGGCCGGGGCGGCAGTACGCCGCCATTCTCGACGGCTTCCGGCACGGCGACTTTGACGCGCCGGACAGCGATCCCGCCCTGGGCAAGGCCGCCGGCCGACTACGGGGCCTGCAGTCCGCCTTCTGGCGCGCAACCCTGTCGGGAGACGCCTCCGGCTGGGCCGAGCTTGACCGGGCGGCAGGCGCCTCGCGCGCCGGTTACCCCATGGAGGTGCGCCGGCGCTGAAGCGCCCTCAGGCCAGGGTGGTCTCGGCGATCTTCTTGGCGGTGGCGTAGTCAGCCTTGCCATTGCTGGCGCGGATGGACTGGTCGGTGGAGACGACCCGCTTGGGCGTCTTGTAGCCGGCCAGCGACTTGCGGACGTGGGCGCGCAGGGCGTCCTCGTCCAGGCTGGCGCCCTCTGCGAGACGGACCACGCCGGTCACCGACTGGCCCCACTTCTCGTCGGGCAGGCCCACCACCAGGGCGTCGTCGACGCTGGGATGGGTCTTGAGGGCCTCCTCGACCTCCTCGGGGAAGACCTTTTCGCCAGCCGTGTTGATGCAGGCCGAGCCGCGCCCCAACAGTGTCAGGGTGCCGTCCGCCTCGACGATGCACCAGTCGCCGGGGATGGAGTAGCGGACGCCGTTGATCGTACGGAACGTCCGGGCGGTCTTCTCGTCGTCCTTGTAGTAGCCGAGCGGATTGGGCGGCCCGATGGCCACCATGCCCGACTTGCCCGAACCCGGCTCGACCGGCTGGTCGTTCTCGTCGAACACCTTGCAGCGCTCTCCCAGCATGAACTTGGCGGTCTGGACCTCGGAGTCCTTCGTCATGATCGAGTTGCCCATGCCCAGGGCCTCGGAGGATGAGAAGCCGTCGCTCAGCATGGCCTGGGGCATATGCTCCAGCATGCCCTTCTTGACCTCGTGGCTCCACATCACGCCGGAGGAGACGATGGTCAGGATGCTGGACACGTCGTAGCGCCCGGGGGCGGCGTTGAGGGCGTTCAGGATCGGCTTGCCAAAGGAGTCGCCCACGATGACCAGGGTCTGGGGCTTGTGGGCGTCGATCGCCGTCAGGAGTTCCTCGGCGTCGAAGTTGGGCTTCTCCAGGGTGATGACGCAGCCGCCGGCCATCATCGTGCCCATGGAGGTCAACAGGCCCGTCCCGTGCATCAGGGGCGGCGCCGGCAGGATGCGCGAGCCTACCGGCATGCGGCGGGTCGCCTCGGCGAGTTCCTCGAGGGTCTCGGGAACCGGGCCCAGCTTGCGCGCGCCCTGCAGGGTGATCTCGCGCATGTCGTGGTGGGTCCACATCACGCCCTTGGGCATGCCCGTGGTGCCGCCGGTGTAGATGAAGAACTGGTCGTCACCGGAGCGCTGGATGTCGAGCGGACCGCCATTGCCCTCTTCGCCTAGGGCGTCGAAGTGCTCGGCGAAGGAAGCGACTTCTCCGGTCTCGCTGACCTCGACCCAGGTCTTCACCTTGGGCAGGCGCGGCCGGATTTCAGTGACCGCGTCTCTGAACTCGCTGGCGTAAACCACTGTCTGGGCGTCAGAATTATCGAAGATGTACCACACCTCCTCAGGGGTGTAGCGGTAGTTGACGTTGACGTGGGTCAGGCGCGCCTTCCATCCCGCGGCGACGGCCATCAGGTATTCCGGACGGTTGCGCATGTAGATGGCGATCTTGTCGCCGGGCTGGGCGCCGCGGGCGATCAGGCCCCGCGCCATGTTGTTGGTCATCCGGACGGCGTCGCCCCAGTTTATGACCCGCGAACCGTGGATGAAGGCCGGCGCCTCAGGGGACACGTTCGGACCCACCGCGTCGAGAATGTCACCAAAATTCCAGCCCATGACTCTGTCATCCTCCTCAATCACCCCGCTCTGGAGGGCTTGTGACAAACGTCCCCCGACAGGAGTGCAAATGCAAGGCCGCGAATGGACGCCCGCGGCGGACGCTGGCCCCGGCGGGCGGGCTTGTGTAGCAAGGAGGGCATGGAAGCCCTGCGAGAGACCGCGTCGCCCAGGACGCCCCCGTCCGAGGACCCCGGCGCGCTGGCCCTCCGCGCCCGTCCGGCGAGCGCCCGTGGGCTGAACACCCTGAACAGGATCCTTGAGGCGACCACCGACCTGGCGGCCGAAGTCGGCTTCGAGGCGGTGAACACCAACCTGATCGCCGCCCGCGCAGGCGTGAACATCGCCTCGATCTACAAGTACTTTCCCAACAAGCAGGCCATTTTCGCGACCATCGCAGAGCGCATGGCGGAGGCGAACCAGGCCCAGCTGGCGGAGCTGATCGCCCAGATCGACGGCGGGCGCCCCTGGCGTTCTGCAGTCAGCGAGGGGATCCGCCTGGCGGCGCGCCGCCGGGTCCACTCCCCGGGCGAAAGGGCTATCTGGATGGCGATCCGCCTGTCGCCGGAACTCCAGGGCGTGGATGCAAGCGCCTCCCTGGCCACTGCCCGGCTCCTCGCGGGGTCGATCCTCCGGAGCACTGGGGGAGACGCAGACAGGGCCCTGCTGGTCGCCCGGGTGGCGATCGAAGGCGTCTCCGGGGTCCTGGACCTCCTGCTGACCGAGCCCGCCTCCGAGGCCGAACTCCTGGTGCAGGAGGCGACCGAAGCCTTTGTCCGCTATCTGGAGCCCTGGATGGAGGGATCGGTCACTTCGGACGCGCCAGCGCCGCCTCCCGCAGGGCGTTGACCAGGGCGATCCGGCCGTCCCTCAGGTCGGGTCCACCGGACTTCGGCCAGGCGGAGTTCACGACGATGATGATGCGATCCTCCCGGAAGGTCGTGATGGACTGCCCGAAGATCCCGGTCGCCTGGTAGGCGCCGTTGGGCTGCATCCACCAGAAGTAGCCGTAACCGGCCTGGCCGTTCTCGATCTGCTGGGTTGTCGCTTCGCGCGCCCAGCCCGGCGGCAGGACCGGACGGCCGTCGATGACGCCGTCCTCCAGGACGAACTGCCCAATCCGGCCATAGTCCCTCAGAGTCATGGACATGCAGCATCCGCCGCGCTCCAGCCCGCCGGGGTCCGTCACCCAGTCGCCTTCCGCCTCCATGCCATAGGGCTTCCAGATCTTCTCCGAGGCGTACTCGGCAAGGCCCTTGCCGACCGCCCGGGCGAGCAGGATGCCGACCAGGTCCGTTTCACCGGTATTGTAGTTGAACCTCGTCCCGGGGGCGTGGGCGCGCGGCAGGGTGCGCATGTAGGCGACCACCGGGTTCAGGCCGGGCTTGCCCTCCGCCAGCTTCAGGCCCTCGAGCGGCCCCTTGGCGACGTCAGAGTTCGGGTCGGAATAGTCCTCGTTCCACCGCACCCCAGAACTCATCATCAGGAGCTGGCGAAGGGTGACCCCCTCGTAGGCCGAGCCCTTCAGCTCGGGCAGGATGTCGGTGACGGGGGTCTTCAGGCTCTTGATGTGACCGTCCTGGATCGCGGCGCCCACGAGGGTGGCGGTCACGGACTTGGCGACGGAAAAGGACGTCCAGCGATCCTTCGGACCCCTACCCAGGCCGTACTTCTCCAGCAGCACCCGCCCATCCCGGATCACCAGCAGCCCGGAGACACGGTAGGCCTCCATGTATTGGTCCACCGTCCAGGTGCGGCCTGCATGGGTGAAGCTGGGATCGATTTTCCCCGTCGCCTGGGGAAGGGCGTGGATACGGGCTCCCGAGGCGATCGGGCGGGTCTCGTAGACCGTCTCCATGGCCGGGTACCACCGGGCCTGCTGTTCGGGGCTCCAGAACAAAAGGTTCGGCGTGTCCGGCTTGAGCGCGACCTGGGCCATCGCCGGCGCGGCGAAAAGGGCGCCGGCCCAGAGGGCGGCGGCGAACAGACGCTTCATGTTTCCTCCACGGCCCGCGGCAGGCGCGAGCCCCTACTCCGTGCGGAAGCCTTCGTAGTCCCGGGCCGCCACCTCATCGATCCGGATTTTGTAGCCCTCGCCGATGTACGGCATGAAGACCCGGGGCTTACCGGGCACGTTCGCGCCCATGTACCAGGAGGCGGCGTCGAGATAGAGACTGCCCTCCGCCGCTTCGTTGACATGCGCCACCCAGGCTTCCTGCGCCGAGGGATCCGCCTCCAGGGTGCGCGCCTGGCGGCCGTTCGCCCAGGTGATGGCGTTGTCGATCCAGTCGATATGCTGCTCGATGGACGAGATCATGTTCGACAGGACCGAAGGGCTCCCGGGACCGGTGACGGTGAAGAGGTTGGGGAAGCCCGCGACCATCAGGCCAAGATAGGTCTTGGGTCCTTCCGCCCAGGCCTCGCCAAGGGTGCGCCCGTCCCTTCCGCGGATATCCATCTTCAGGAGGGCGCCGGTCATGGCGTCGAAGCCGGTGGCGAAGACGATGACGTCGAAGGGTGTTTCCCCCGCGGTGGTGCGGACGCCCATCTTGGTGATCGTCTCGATCGGCGTCTCGCGAAGGTCGACGAGGCGGACATTGTCCCGGTTGAAGGTGGCGTAATAGTCGGTGTCGACGCAGGGCCGCTTGGCGCCGATGGCGTAGCCGCGCGGCACAAGCCGCTCTGCGACCTCGGGGTCGCGGACCATCTGCCGGACACGGTCGCGGACATGCTCGCAGACCTCTTCGTTGAGGTCGGGCATCCGCATGAGGTTGGGAATGGCGAACAGGGACATCAGGCCCATGCCGTTCCAGAGGCCGGACTTCAGGGTCTCCAGTTCCTCGCCCTGGACGCGATAGTCCGGCGGCGGCGCGGGGAAGATGGACTGCCCGCTCCGCAGCATGTCGCGATAGCCGGTGAAACCCTCAAGGTAGCCATCCACCTCGGCGTCGCTGAGCGGCGAGTTGAGGGCCGGCAGGGAGAAGTTCGGCGTCCGCTGGAAGACGGTGACCTGGGCGGCGTCCCGGGCGATCAGGGGAATGGACTGGATGGCCGAAGAGCCGGTCCCGATGACCGCGACCCGCTTGCCGGTGAAGTCCACCCCCTCATGCGGCCAGAGCCCGGTCAGGTGGGTCTCGCCCTTGAAGCGGTCCGCGCCCGGGATGTCGGGGTTCTTGGGCACGGACAGGCAGCCCGTCGCCATCACCACCCAGCGGGCGGACACCTCATCCCCCTGGTCGGTGCGGACCGTCCAGCGCGCCGTCGCCTCGTCGAAAACGGCGCTTTCGACGCGGGTGTTGAAGTGGAAGGCCGGCCGGAGGTCGAACCGGTCGGCGATGTGCTCGGCATACCTCAGGATTTCCGGCTGGGGGGCGTACTTCTCGCTCCAGCGCCACTCGCGCGCCAGTTCCTCGGACCAGGTGAAGGAATAGAAGAGACTGGGAATGTCGCACCGGGCGCCGGGATAGCGGTTCCAGTACCAGGTGCCGCCGACGCCGCCGCCCGCCTCGAAGCCCTGGACGCTCAGCCCCGCCTCGCGGGCCTTGTGGACCATGTAGAGGCCGCCAAACCCGGCGCCGACCACCACCACGTCGACGCTAGAGCCCTTGAGCGCCGTCCTCGGCGCCGCATTCCCGGCCATGCCCCATCCTCCCCTGGAAACGGTTTCTTCTCTGCAAGATAATGAGGCGCCCTGCGGAGAGGTCCAGTGGTCTTCGGCGCCCGGGCCTTGCCTTGCCGGTCGATCCCATTAAGTCAGGCGCAAATCCTGACGCGGCGCCCGGGCGTCGCCCTACCCCGGAGTTCCCATGACCCTCGCCGGACGGCTCTTCTCGGGCGCGAGCCTCGCACTGCTCGTCGCCCTCTCCTCGCCCCAGGCCATCGCGGCTCCCGCCAAGGCGCCGGCGTCCCAGAACGCCGGCCAGCCCGCCACCGCCGCCGAGTTGGCCCGCCTGGTCGACATTCCCTATGAGCGCTTCACCCTGCCGAACGGCCTCCGGGTCCTCGTGCACACGGACCGGAAGGCTCCGGTGGTCGCGGTGTCCATCTGGTATGGCGTCGGGTCCAAGCATGAGCCGGCCGGCCGCACCGGCTTCGCCCACCTCTTCGAGCACCTGATGTTCAACGGCTCGGAGAACGCCCCCGGCGACTTCTTCAAGCCCCTGCAGGAGGTCGGCGCCACCGACTTCAACGGCACCACCTGGTTCGACCGGACCAACTATTTCCAGACCGTCCCCACCGGCGCCCTGGACCGCGCGCTCTTCCTGGAAAGCGACCGGATGGGCCACCTGCTCGGCGCCGTGACCCAGGAAAAGCTCGATAACCAGCGGGGCGTCGTCCAGAACGAGAAGCGGCAGGGCGACAACCAGCCCTTTGGCCTCGTGGACTACCTGATCAACCAGAACCTCTTCCCAGCCGGGCATGGCTATCGCCACAGCACCATCGGCTCGATGGCCGACCTGGATGCAGCGTCTCTGGACGACGTGAAGCGCTGGTTCACCGACAACTATGGCCCGAACAACGCCGTCCTGGTCCTGGCCGGCGACATCGATGCGCCCACGGCCCGGAAGCTGGTAGAGAAGTACTTTGGCGCCATTCCGCGCGGTCCCCGCGTCGCCCCGGTGTCCGACGGCCCGGTGACACTCAAGGCGCCGGTGAGCCTGGCGCACAAGGATCGGGTCGCGACCACCCGGATCTATCGCAGCTGGTCGACGCCGGGCCTCAACGACCTGTCGTCCGTCGCCCTGGAGGCCGGGGTCAGCGTCCTTGGCGGCCTGTCTTCGTCGCGCCTCGACAACGCCCTCGTGCGGGACGAGAAGATCGCGGTCTCGGTGACGGCCGACTATGGCGTCTTCCAGTCCGTGGGAGTCCTGACCCTCGCCGCCGACGTCCGCCCCGGCGTGTCTCCGGACCTCGTGGCCAAGCGGATGGACGAAGTCATTGCGGGCCTCGTCCGCTCTGGCCCGACGGCGGAGGAACTGGACCGCGCACGCCGGGTCGAGATCGCTGGCAAGATCCGCCAGACCGAGGCCGTCGGCGGCTTCGGCGGCAAGGCGGTGACCCTCGCCGAGGGTGAGCTCTACGCCGACGACGCGGCCCTGTACCGCAAGCGCCTGGACGCCTGGGCGGCCCTGACGCCGGGCGCCGTGCAGTCGGCCCTGCAGGCCTGGCTGAGCCGCCCGGTCCTGGCCCTCCGCGTCGATCCGGGCGAGCGTGACCTGGACGGCGGCACGCTGGGCGGCGACACGGCCGCCAAGGGCGCGGTGATCGACCGGACCGGCGTGGCCCAGGCCGCCGGTACGCCCCGCGCCGATCCTGTCATGCCGGGGGCCGGCAAGGTCCCGGCCCTGGACTTCCCGGACGTAGAGCGCGCCACCCTGTCCAACGGCATGCCCGTGGTCTACGCCCGACGCGCGAGCGAGCCGCGCACCCTGGTGGCGGCGACCTTTGACGCTGGCACAGCCGCGGATGGCGTGCGTGACTTCGGCGCCCAGTCCATGATGCTGCGAGCCCTGACCGAGGGCGCTGGCGGGCTGTCCAGCCGTGAGATCGCCGAGCGCAGCGAACTGTTGGGCGCCAGCGTCGGCGGCATGGCGGGACCCGACCGCTCCAACGTGGTCCTCGACGCCCTGACCCCCAACCTCGCCCCTTCCCTTGCCCTCTTCGCGGACGTCCTGCGACGGCCGACCTTTGAGCCGGCGGTCGTCGATCGCCTGCGCGGCCAGCAACTCGCGCGGATCTCGGCTGAGGCGAACAACCCCTCCGCCATCGCGGCGGCGGAACTGTCGAAGCGGCTCTACGGCGGCGCTCATCCCTACAGCGTCCGCGCCGGTGGGGCCGGCGACGCCGCCGTGGTGGGCCGGCTGTCCCCGGCGGACCTCAAGGCCCAGCACGACCGCTGGATCCGGCCCGACAATGGCCGCCTGATCATCGTCTCCGACCGCCCCCTGGCCGAGATCCTGCCCAAGCTGAACGCCGCCCTGGGCGACTGGAAGCCGGAGCCGGGCGCGACGCGGGGCGCCAAGGCCTTCCCGGCGCCGCCTGCGCCGGCGGGCAACCGGATCGTGCTGGTCGACCGGCCGAAGTCGCCCCAGTCGGTGATCGCGGCCGGACAGGTCCTCGACGCCCGGGGCGGCGACGACCTCCTCGCCCTGCAGGCTGGCAACGAGATCCTCGGCGGCGGCTTCCTCTCGCGCCTGAACATGAACCTGCGCGAAACCAAGGGGTGGTCCTACGGCGTCCGCTCGGGAATTCCCGAGACGGTCGAGCGGGTCGCCTTCCGCGTCACCGCCCCGGTCCAGGCGGACCGCACGGCGGATTCGGTGACGGAAATCCTGAAGGAAACCCGGGACTTCACCACCACCCGCGGCGCTTCCGCCGAAGAGCGGCAACTGACCGTCGACGGGGCCACGCGGGAACTGCCCGGCCAGTTCGAGCGAAGCGCCTCCGTGCTGAACGGCCTGTCGACCCTGACCGAGTTCAAGCGTTCGGACGACTGGTACGAGCGCCTGCCCGAGCGGTACGGGGCGATGACGGCGGCGGACATGGATGCGGCGGTGCGCAAGGCCGTCGATCCCTCGCGCCTGACCTTCGTAGTGGTGGGCGACGCCGCCGTGGTGAAGCCGCAGCTGGACAAGCTCGGCCTGCCGGTCGAAGTGATCGCCGCCCCGCCGGCGGCAAAGTAGGCCGGGGGGGCGGGTCCCGGCCCGCCCCTCAGCCCTTCGGGAGGTCCCCGGCGACGGCCGGGGCCAGCCGACGGGCGATATCCTCCACCCCCTGGGCGTTGGGGTGCATGCCATCGGGCAGGAGCTTGCCCGGCTGGCCCGCGACCCCCTCGAGGAAGAAGGGATAGAGCCGCGCCCCGCTGGCGCGGGAGAGGTCGCCGTATATGGGATTGAAGGCCCGGGCGTAGTCCTCGCCCAGGTTAGGCGCCGCCATCATGGTGGTCAGGGCGGCCGGGATCCCGCGTCGTTTCAGCTCCTCCAGCATGGCCTGCAGGTTGGCCCGGGTCTGGGCAGGGCTGAGGCCCCTCAGCATGTCGTTGGCGCCCAGTCCGATGATGACCAGGTCCGGCTTGCGCGGCAGGCCGTCGAGGGTGAATCCCAGGCGCGCCAGTCCGGCGGCGGTGGTGTCTCCCGAGACGCCGGCGTTGATCACCCGGGCCTTCACACCCTGGGCTTCGAGGGCCCGCTCAAGCGCCGGGGCGAAGCCCTGGGAGGGCTCCAGCCCGTAGCCGGCGAACAGGCTGTCGCCAAAAGCAACGATGATCGGACCCGTGAAGGCCGCCTCCGCGGCGGAGCCGGCCTGTGTCTGCGGCGCCTCGGCGGCGGGTGAACAGGCCAGGACGAACTGGCAAAGCCCCGCCATAACCACATATAGCCATGATCCTGACCGCACCGGACACCTCCACGCATGACCGCCCACGCCGCCGACACCGACCTGATGATCCGCGCGCGGGGAGTGACACTTTCGCTTGGAAGCACCGACATCCTCAAGGGCGTTGACCTCGATGCGCCTCACGGCCAGAGCCTGGCCGTCCTGGGACCCTCTGGTTCCGGCAAGTCGTCGCTGATGGCCGTCCTGTCCGGACTGGAGCGCGCCACCGCCGGAGAGGTCCGGATCGACGGCCAGGACTTCGGCCCCCTGGACGAGGATTCCCTGGCCCGGGCCCGGCGCGGACGGATCGGAATCATCCTGCAGGCCTTCCACCTGCTTCCGACCATGACCGCCCTGGAGAATGTCGCCACGCCGATGGAACTCTGCGGCGCCGCCGACGCCCGCGAGCGGGCCATAGAAGAGCTTGCCGCTGTCGGCCTTGCCGACCGCCTCAGCCACTATCCGACCCAGCTTTCCGGCGGTGAGCAGCAGAGGGTGGCCATCGCCCGGGCCATGGCGCCCCGCCCCGGCCTCATCTTCGCCGACGAGCCCACCGGCAACCTGGACGGCGCCACCTCGCGGCGTGTGGCCGACCTCCTGTTCGAGCGCCGGGCCGCCGCCGGCGCCACCCTGGTCATGATCACCCACGACCCGGCGCTCGCCGCCCGCTGCGACCGGATCGTCGAGATGGCCGACGGGCGGATCGTCTCCGACAGGCTCGCATGACCCCCGCGCCCGTCCCCGCAGCCGTCCCCGCAGCCGTCCTCTGGCGCATTGCGCGCCGCGACCTTTCTGCCTCCTTCCGGGGGCTCAGGCTCCTGTTCCTGTGCCTCTTCCTGGGGGTAGCCGCCCTGGCCGCCATCGGCAGCCTGACCGCCGCCATCACCGGCGAACTGACCAAGCGCGGCCGGGAGCTCCTGGGCGGGGACATCGAGGTCGCCCTGACCCAGAGGTACGCCACCGCCGCCGAGAAGGAGATCATGGCCGGCCTTGGGCGGGTCAGCGAGACCGTCCGGCTGCGGGCCATGGCGCGGGGCGGCTCCGGCCCGCCCATGCTGGCCGAACTGAAAGGCGTGGACGGCGTCTATCCCCTTTACGGCGAACTGACGGTCCGGACAGCTGCTGGCGTGCGCGCCGCGCCCCGGCCGGGACCCGGCGAGGTCCTGGTTGAACGGGGCCTGGCCGAACGCCTGGGCGTCGGCCCCGGGGATGTCGTCGGCTTCGGTCGGGCGGAGTTCCGGGTCGCCAGCGTCCTGGACACCGAGCCCGACCGGGTCGGCGAGGGATTCAGCCTGGGCCCCGCCGCCCTGATCCGGATCGAGGACATTCCCGCCACGGACCTGATCCAGCCGGGCAGCCTTTACCAGGCTAAGTACCGGGTGAGGTTGCCCGAAGGACAACCGCGCTCCGACCGACTGGCGGAGTCCCTCAAGCGCGAACACGGCGAGGCCGGCTGGCAGGTGCGCGACCACAGCCGCGCAGCGCCTGGGGCCAGCCGCTTCTTCGAGCGCATGGGCCAGTTCCTGGGACTGATCGGCCTGGCCGCCCTGGTCATCGCCGGGATCGGCGTCAGCAATGGCGTCTCCGGCTACCTGACCGCCCGCCGGGGCTCCATCGCCACCCTCAAGGTGCTCGGGGCCTCGGGCAGGGACATTGCGGGGATCTACCTTCTGCAGATCGGGGTGGTGGCCGGGGCCGCCATCCTCACCGGCCTGGCCGCCGGGGCCGCGGCGCCCCCTGTCCTCCTGTCGCTGATCGGCGACCGCCTGCCCGTGCGGCCGGAATTCTCACTGCACCTGGCGCCCCTGCTCCTGGCCGCCGCCCAGGGCCTGCTGATCGCCTTCATCTTCACCTGGCTGCCCCTCGCCCGGGCGGGGGCGACCCCACCCGCCGCCATCTGGCGGGCGGCGCTGGAGCCACCGGGTCGGCCCGCGCGGCGGGACCTCTATGTGGTGGGCGGAGCGGCCGCCCTTTCGGTGGTCCTTGCGCTTGCAACCGCCGACAGGCCGCTGTTCTCGGCCGGGGTGCTGGCCGCAGCCGGCGGCGCCCTCCTGTTCCTGCTGGCGGTCGGCGTCGGCGTGCAGGCGATGGCCCGACGACTGCCGCGCCCGGCCTCGCCCCTGCTGCGACTGGCCTTGTCCAACCTGCACCGGCCCGGCGCACAAACCCCTGCCATGGTGATCGCCATGGGCCTGTCCCTGACCCTCTTCGTCCTGATCGCCGCCATCCAGACCAGCCTGGACGCCGAGATCGCCAGGTCCGTCCCGGCCCGGGCCCCGGCCCAGTTCGTACTGGACGTGCCCTCTGCCGGCGCCGACACCTTTCGCAAGGCCGTAACGGACGCCGCGCCCGGGGCCGAGGTCGACCTCGTTCCCGCCCTGCGGGGCATGATCACGGCCTATGGGGACCAGAAGGTCCGCGATCTCAAGGAGATCCCACGCGAGGCGTGGGTGCTGCGCGGCGAACGCGGCGTCACCTACGCGGCGGATCTGCCCGCAGGCAGCCGCATCATGGCCGGGGAGTGGTGGCCGAAGGACTATGCGGGTCCTCCCCTCGTCTCCCTGGATGACGAGATCGCCGCGGACCTTGGCCTCGGTGTGGGCGATACGCTCACGGTCAGTGTGCTTGGGCGGGAAATCCCCGCGCGCATCGCCTCCCTGAGACGGATTGACTGGGACACCATGGGCTTCAACTACCTGATGGTCTTCCCGCCCAGCACCCTGGCCGGAGCGCCCCACACCCTGGCGGGCGCCCTCAGCCTGCCGCCCGAGCGCGAGACCGCCTCGGCCCGGGCCATCCTCGCCGCCTTCCCCGGTGTTTCAGTGATCTCGGTCCGTGAAGTCCTGGGGCAGGCCAGGACCCTGCTGGACCAGATGGCCCTGGCGGTCCTGGCGGCGGCCTCGGTGACCCTCCTGGCCGGCATGGCGGTGCTGACCGGCGCAGTCGCGGCCGCGCGCCAGTCGCGGACCTACGACGCCGTGGTGCTGAAGACGCTGGGCGCCACGCGCGGCCAGTTGCTCGGCGTCCAGGCCCTAGAGTACGCCGTGCTGGGTCTCTTGCTGGCGGCTGTCTCCCTGGCGGTGGGGCTGGGCGGCGCCTGGTGGATCATCGTCCAGGTCTTCGAGTTCACCTGGGCGCCAGACTGGGGGCGTGTCCTGGCGACCCTGGGCGCAGGCCTTGGGGTCACCCTCGTACTGAGCCTCGCTGGCGCCCTGCCCATCCTGTCGGCCCGCCCGGCGACGGCCCTGCGGACCGTCTAGGTCGATCTTCCCGGTAAAGGGGTGCAGAGATGAGCGACTTCTACGCCCGGGACCTGGCCGAGATACATGCCGAGGGGTTCGGCGCCCTCGGCGCAGCGGCGGCCCAGGTCGTCCATGAGGCCCTCGGGGACCGGATCAACGGCGCCCGGGTCGTCGACATCGGATGCGGCGCCGGGGCGCTTTCCGCGCCGCTCTCCGAAGCCGGCGCGGAAGTCTGGGGCCTCGACCTGTCGCCAGACCTCCTGGACATCGCCCGCCGCCAGGCGCCGGGCGCCGTCTTCCGGCAGGGCTCCCTGCATGAGGTGGACCTACCCCAGGCGGATGTCGTCTGCGCCATCGGCGAGGTGGTGAACTACCTGGCAGACCCGAGGGCGGGCGAGACGGGGTTGGCGGACTTCCTGCACCGGGCGTCCGGAGCCCTGCCCCAGGGGGGACTCCTCCTGTTCGACGCCGCCGCCCCCGGCCGGGGCGCCAGCCGCAGCTTCACCGAGGGCCCGGGCTGGGCAGTGGGCGCCGTCAGCGAGGAAGCCGGAGGGATCCTGACCCGCAGGATCACCACCTTCCGCGAGACCGGAGGGACCTGGAGGCGCTCGCAGGAGCTCCACCGCCTGGCCCTGCTGGCCCCCGACCGGGTCCTGGCGGCTCTCGATGCAGCGGGCTTCAAGGCGGAGACCCTGCCGGGCTACGGCGCCCTAACCCTTCCCCCCGGCCTGCCCGCCTATCGGGCGACAAGGCTCTGAGCCCCCGTTATCAGCCGGACGGCCGCGACTCCGTCCGAGAGAACAGCCAATCGCTGACCTTGAGAGCGAGGACCGCTCCAAGTCCCTGGCCCGCCAGGAAGCCCGGGACTGAGATCGGAGCAATTCCAGCGAAGGTATCCGTCAGGCTCCGGGCAAGCGTTACGGCCGGATTTGCGAAGGACGTCGAAGCCGTGAAGCCATAGGCGGCGGTGATATAGAGGGCCACGAGGGCCGCCACACGGTCGGGGGCGAGGCGACCGGCCAGCCGGATCACCAGGATGAGACCGAAAGTCGCCACGGCCTCCGAGAAGGCCTGGCCGGCGCCTGAGCGGAGCTTGTCCGAGACCTGCAGCAGGGGCAGGTCGAACATGGCGTGCGCCAGGAGGACCCCGGCGAAGGCGCCAATGAACTGGACCGCGACCCGCAGGAAGCCCTCGCGCGCACCGAAGGCCCCGTCGCGAATCGCAGATGCGGTGGCCATGGGGTTGAACTGGGCGCCAGATATCGGCCCGAGCAGGGTGATCAGGACCGCAAGGCCCGCGCCCGTGGACAGGGTGTTGAGCATCAGGGCGACGGCCATGTTCCCGCCGGAAAGCTGCTCACCCATGATTCCGGAACCCACCACGATGGCGAGCAGGAGGGCCGTTCCCAGCCCCTCGGCGGCCAGGCGGCGATGAAGATCAAAGGCGGGCGCCGTCACGGCGACATGTCCCGGTTAGGGTCACGGCGACCGATCCGGTCCAAAACGGCCTTGGCGTCAGGCCCTTCCAGATCCTCCGGCGGCAGGGCGAGGAAGGCCTCGACCCGGTCCCTGAGGCGACGGGCCGCCTGGCCAAAAGCCTCCGCGACCTCCGCCTCTGAACCTGACACCGCCGCAGGGTCCGGCACCCCCCAGTGCGCAGTGACCGGATGGCCCGGCCAGACCGGGCAGACCTCGCCCGCAGCATTGTCGCAGACGGTGAAGATGAAATCGATCGGCGGCGCCCCGGGTGCGGCGAACTCGTCCCAGGACTTGGAGCGGAAGTCCGCTGGATCGAGGCCGAGGGCCCGCAGGACCGGAAAGGCGCCCGGATTGACCCGTCCGGTCGGGAAGGACCCCGCAGAGTGGGACCGGAACCGGTCGCCGCCAAGGCTCCGGAGGAGGCCCTCCGCCATGACTGAACGGGCGGAATTGCCTGTGCACAGGAAGAGGACGTTTCGGCGTGCGTCATTCATCGGCGCTTCTCGACAAAAGGGTTGAGTGCGCCGGCGCTGGGGCGCAGGCGGGGGAGAGGTCCGCGCAGATCTCCGGGCGTCCGTCGCAGCAGTCCTCCATCAGGTAGGACAGGAGCCCGCGCATGGCGGCGAAGTCAGCGGAGTAGATGATCGAGCGCCCCTCCCGGCGCGAACGGACAAGTCCCGCGCCCGCCAGGATGGCCAGGTTGGAGGACAAGGTGTTGGGAAGGCTGCCCGTCGCCCGAGCGATCTCTCCGGCGGCCAGGCCCCCGGGGCCCGTCCGGACGAGCCGCCGGAAGACCTCGAGCCGGCCAGGATGCGCCAGTGCGCTCAGGGCGGCGACGGCGGAGGCTGAATGCGTCGGGTCACGATCGGTCATCGGTCGATGATAAATCGATAATTCTCGAATTGTCGAATCTAAATCCAGACCCCAGTCTGGAAGTCAGGAAGACAGCGCAAGGACGGCCCATGCTGACGCCCTCCCCCCTGACCACCGCCGACGCCTGGCTCGGCCGCGACATGGCGCGGCGCGAGGACTGGAGGCGGGTCCTGACGGGGTCGGAGGTGCAGGAACTGGTGGCGGCGCGGGCGACGGCAAGGGTCCGGACCGTTGATCGGGCGGATTGGACCAAGGCGGACTTCCCCCTTCCCAGCCTGGCCGAAGAGGTCCGAGGCTGGCTTGAGGACCTCGACCAGGGCCGGGGTTTCCTGCTGCTGAGGGGGCTTCCGGTCGGGGAGCTGGGACACGAGGCGGCGGCCGACATTTACTGGGGACTTGGCCTGCACATGGGCCGGGCGATCTCGCAGAACACGGACGGGGACCTGCTGGGGCATGTCCGGGACACAGGCGCCGACCCGAACGCCTACGGGGTCCGGCTCTACAAGACCCGGGCCGAGCAGGACTTCCATACCGACGGCGCGGACATCATCGGCCTGCTCTGCCTGCAGGGGGCGAAGTCGGGTGGGGTGAGCCGCATCGCCTCCTCGGCCGCCATCTTCAATCGGTTGCTGGAAGAGCGGCCGGACCTCGTCCCCGCCTTGTTCAGCACATTTCCCTTCGACACCCAGGGCCAGCACAGGCCCGGGACGCCCGCCTGGTTCGTCCGTCCCCTCTGTCGCCTGGTCGAGGGCCGGCTGAACCTGTTCTTCATCCCCTGGTACATCGGCGAAAGCCAACGGCACGAGGACGCCCCGCGGCTGTCCGCAGAGCAGCAGGCTGTACTGAGCTTCATCGAGGCCACAGCCAACGATCCCGACCACTACCTGGACATGGACTTCCAGCCCGGAGACATCCAGCTGCTAAAGAACGCCTCCATCCTCCATAAGCGCACCGCCTACGAGGACTGGGACGACCCGGTGCGCAAGCGCCATCTCCTTCGCCTCTGGCTGGTGCAGGAGAGCTTCAGCGCCGGCGACGCCAGCCTGCGCGAGGGGGTGCAGGCCCCGGGCTAGGCGGCGGCCAGGCGCTCGGCCAGGCTTCGCAGGGCGGGATCCCGCTTGCGGGCCAGGAGGTCGATCGCGGTCCTGCCGTCCGGCCCCGGAATGTCACCACGGGCGCCGAAGCCAATGACTGTTGCGAGCGCCTCTGCAGGGCTCGACTTGCGGATCATCAGATGCAGGGCGGTCAGGCCGTCCCGGCCCCGGTGGTCCGGGTTGGCGCCAGCCTCAAGGAGCCTCTGGGCGCTGTCGAAGTGGCTTGTAGCGACCGCCCATAGGAAGGGTGTCGCGCCATCCTCCGAGGTGGTCTCGTCGACAGGTGCGCCGCAAGCGAGCAGGAGATCGATGGCGGCCAGGTCAGAGCGCCAGGCCGCCGCGTAGAGACAGAAGCCGGGATCGGCGCCGCGCTCCAGAAGGAAGCGCGCGAGGTCAAGGTTCCGCCCGCGGCTGACTGCATGCCAGAGCGGCGTGGCCCGCCAGGCGCCCTCGCAGAAGGCCGGCTCATCGAGGCCGAGGCCGAAATCGAGGAGGACCGACGCGGTGGCGATACCCGCCTCGGCGGGCCGTTCCGGCGGTCCAGGCTCCACCATGCAAGCGAGGTGAAGCCAGTTCCGACCCCGGGGATCGCGATGCCCGAGCAGGTCCGGCTGGGCCCGGAGGACCTCGCCCACGGCGGCGGTCTTCCAGGTCCGGACAAGATCGCGCAGGCGGCTGGGGGTCATCACGGGAGGGCTTCGACGGAGACGTCGGCACATGCTGCGCCCGACCCACCCGTTAGGCAAGAGATCGGGGAAGTCATTTCTGGACGGCTGAGTACACAACGGCTAAGTAATAGAAAAACCGTGGGAAAATCGCCTTCAACACGACATGGTCGCTTGCTCCCGCCCTGCATTGGGCGGAACATGTCCCTCAACAAGCGGACCCGGAGTCCCGCCCTAGTGGCGCCGCCACGGAACAGCACGATCAGACGGGGGAGGAAGGCGCGTGACCGACAAGGCGCCGGAAGGGCCAGCGGGCGGAGCCCGCAAGAGGGGCGGCGTCTCCCGACGCTGGATCGTGATGGCGGGCGGGCCCCTTGTCATCCTCGCCGCCCTGGCCTGGTACATCCTGACCCTGGGTCGCTTCCAGTCCACGGACAACGCCTTCGTGCAAGTGGCCAAGACGCCCGTCGCCCCCTCGATCAGCGGCAGGGTGATCGAAATCTACGTCCGCGAGAACCAGGCGGTGAAGAAGGGGCAGGTCCTTTTCCGCCTCGACGCCCGGGACGCCCAGGCCAACCTCTCGGCCGCCGAGGCCCAGCTTGCCGGCGCCGAGCAGATGGTGGCCCAGCAGCGCGCGGCCTTCGGTCGCGAGCAGGCCAATGTGGCGGCTGCCCAGGAAAACCTGAGACACGCCGAGGCCGAGGCCGCCCGGCAGGCGGGCCTTGCGGCGGCCGGGGCCGGTTCCGTCCAGCAGGCTGACCAGGCCCGCCACACCGCCCGCCTTGCGCGCGAGCAGTTGAGGGCGGCCAAACAATCCGAAGCCGCAGCCCTCGCCGCCCTTGGCGGTGATCCCCAGGCCGGCTCCAGGGCCGCCTCGGTCCTGCAGGCGCGCGCCCAACTGGAGCGCGCGCGCCTCAACACCTCCTACACTGAGGTCACGGCGCCCTCCGACGGCGTGGTGGCCCGGGTCGACCAGCTTCCGGCCGGCGCCTACCTCAACGCCTCCCAGCCGGCCTTCTGGCTGCTCTCTGGCCGCCCCTGGGTGGAGGCCAACTTCAAGGAAAGCCAGGTGGCGCGGATGCGTGTTGGCCAGCCGGTGGAGATCGATATCGACGCCTATCCCAAGGGCCGTCTGAAAGGTCGCGTCGCCAGCTTCGCCCCCGGGACTGGCCAGGCCTTTTCCGCCCTACCCGCCCAGAACGCCACCGGCAACTGGGTGAAGGTCACCCAGAGGCTTCCGGTGCGCATCGAGTTCGACCAGCCCCCGCCCGACATGGCCGCCCGAGCGGGCCTGTCCGCCATGGTGAAGGTCGACGTACGGTCCGGCCGTGACGGGAACTAGGGCCATGCCGGACAGGCGTGACCCGCCGCGTCTTCAGCAGGGAGCCCTCGGGCTGGCCGCGGGCCTGCTGCTCCTGGGCGGCTGCGCCACCTCCACAGACACCTTTGTCGCCCCCCCTGGGACCCCGACCCCGACCGGCTACGCCATGGCCGGAGAACGCGCACCGCCACGGGTCGTCCTGGAGGCCGGCGCCCGCTCCAGGGACTGGTGGACAGCCTTTGGCTCGCCCAAGCTGGATGAGGTGATCCGCCTCGCCCTGGAGGGGTCCCCGGACCTCGCCGAGGCCCGCGCGACCCTGGACCGGCACACGGCCGAGGCGGAGGCCGCGCAGGCCCTGCTGAAGCCCCAGGTCGGCCTCAACGCCCGGGTCGAGCGCCAGCTCTTCAACAGCGAGGCCTTTGGCTTCAGCGGTTTCCCCAGCCGGACCTTCAACATCTTCAGCCTGGGCGGGCTGGTCAGCTACGACCCGGACCTCTTCGGTGTCGGGCGCGGGCGGGCCGCCGAGGCCGGCGCCATGGCCGAGGCGGCGCGTTGGGAGGCCGACGCCGCAGCCCTGGCCCTCTCCGCCAATGTCGCCATCGAAGCCGTCCGGATCGCCGGCCTGAACGCCCAGATCGAGTCCGCCGAAAGGGTGCTCGACGATGACCGCAAGCTGGTCGAACTCGCCCACAGGGCCGAGGCCCTGGGCGGCCTGTCGCGTTCCGGGCGGGTCGAGATCGAGGCCCAGCTGGCCGCTGACGAGGCGCTCATGCCGGACCTCTTCCGCCAGAAGGACCAGGCCCGGCGGCGCCTCGCCGTCCTGGCAGGGAGATCCCCCGCCGAGTGGACCCCGCCGGATTTTCTTCTTTCGGATCTCAAGCTGCCCGCCGCCCTGCCCGTCGCCCTACCCTCGGAGCTGGTGAAGAGCCGCCCGGACATCCAGGCCGCCGAGGCCGAGCTGCGCGCCGCCCGGTTCGCCGCCCGGGTGGAGCAGGCGGACTCCCTGCCCAAGTTCCGGATCTCGGGCGACTACGCCCAGACCTCGAATGCGCTGGAAGAGCTCTCGAGCTCGGACTCCAAGGGATGGAACCTGTCCGCCGGTCTGACCGCTCCGATCTACGACGGCGGCCTTGCCAAGGCCAACCGCAAGGCGGCCGAGGCGGACCTTCGGGAGGCCGAGGCGCGTTACCGCAAGACCGTGCTGGCCGCCTTCTCGCAGGTGGGCGGGCTGATGTCGTCCCTTGAGGCGGGCGAGACCGAGGTCGCCGCCTTCCGCCGGGCCGTGGACAGCGCCCAGCAGGACGCCGACATCACCCTCGCCGGAGTACGGCTGGGCGGCACGCCCCTCCTCAGGGCGATCGATGCCCGACGGCAGCTCAGCCTTGCGCGGCGGAGCCTGGCTGCAGCGGAAGCGCGCCGCCTGTCCGACATGATCGGGCTGTTTGCAGCCGCGGGCTCGGACTGGCGGTCGGCGACCGATGACTGACGCGCCCGACTTCCTCGAAAAGGACAAGGCGAACCGAATCCCCATCACCGGCGCCCTGATGCTGGCGACGCTGATGCATACGCTCGACAGCACGATCGCGAACGTGGCCCTGCCCAACATGCAAGGCAGCATCTCGGCCTCGCCCGAGCAACTGACCTGGGTGCTGACCTCCTACATCCTGGCGACGGCGGTCATGACGCCGCTGTGCGGCTGGCTGGCGATGAAGTTTGGGCGCAAACGGATGATCGTCCTGTCGATCATCGGCTTCACTGCAGCCTCGATGCTTTGCGGCATCGCCACCTCCGTGCCCGAGATGGTGCTCTTCCGGAGCCTCCAGGGCCTCGCGGGGGCCTCGCTGATGCCGCTGTCCCAATCCGTCATGCTGGACACCTATCCGCCGGAACAGATCCCCCGGGTCATGAGCCTCTGGAGCTCGGCGGTGATCCTGGGGCCGATCCTCGGGCCAATCGTCGGCGGGTGGATCACCGAGCATCTCGATTGGCGGTGGGTCTTCTTCATCAACCTGCCGCTTGGGATCATCGCCGTGCTGGGGGTCTCCAGGTTCATGGCTGACGACCCAGGGGGGCGACAACGGCCATTTGATTTTATTGGGTTTTCCGCCCTCATTACCTTTGTCGTTGGCCTTCAGCTCCTACTGGACCGCGGGCCTGGCCAGGATTGGTGGGAGTCTCCCGAGATCTGGACATGGGCCGCCCTTTCCCTCGCCGGGTTCTGGGTCTTCATCACCCAGTCCGCAACGGCGCCCCACCCCTTCTTCCACCGGGACCTCGCGAAGGACGGAAACTTCGTGGGCACGACCGTCTTCAGCTTCTTCGTGGGCGTGCTCCTCTTTTCCACCACCGCCCTGCTGCCCGTGCTGATGCAGAACCTGATGGGATACTCGGCCATGCAGACGGGCACGGCCAGCGTCAGCCGAGGACTGGGATCGCTCATGTCCTTCCTGATGGTGCCGTTCCTGATCCAGCGGCTGGGGGCGAGGACAGTGCTCCTGGCGGGCACGGTGCTGAGCATCGTCTCACTGGGGGCCATGTCCAGGTTCGACCTCTCGATGACGGACGGCCCGATCATTGTCAGCGGCTTCCTGCAGGGAGCGGGAACGGGGTTGCTGTTCGCCCCCCTCAGCACACTCGCCTATGTCACCCTCAGTCCGGTCCACAGGGTGGAGGGGACAATCCTGTCGACCATGGCCCGCAGCATGGGCTCCGCCGTGGGCATTTCGATCGTCCAGGCCATGGTCCTGCGGAACAGCGCTCTGGCGCACAGTGAACTGGCCGCAAGAATGGACCCCAGCAGCCCCGTGCTGAACGACATCCTTCCTGTTCCTGGGGCCCTGACCACCACGGCGGGGCTCACCCAGCTGAACGGGGAGGTCACCCGCCAGGCGATGATGATCGGTTATGTGGACGTCTTCAGCTGGATGACCCTGCTCACGCTGGCCATGCTCCCGCTGATCCTGATCCTCCGGCCTCCGCCCAAGGCGCCCATGGAAAAGATCACCCAAACTTCCGACTAGAAAAATGCGCGCCAGGCGTCATCTTGGACCAAACACCAAGGGGAGCCCAGGAAAGCCAAATGACCGAGACAGCGAGCCCGTCGACGGACCCCATTGTCCCGCCGGCGACGGCGACCGTTAGCCAGGCGCCCTACTCCGCCGCGTACACGCGCTACGCCATGCTCCTGCTGCTGGCGATCTACACGATCAACTTCCTCGATCGGTCCATCATCAACATCCTGGCTGAGCCCATCAAGAATGAGCTCAAGCTGGCGGACTGGCAGCTGGGGCTAATGAGCGGCCTTGCCTTCGCGCTGTTCTACACCATCCTGGGAATTCCGCTGGCCCAGCTCGCCGAAAGGCGAAACCGGCCCATGATCATTGGCGCCTCCGTAGCGGTCTGGTCCGGGTTCACGGCCCTTTCCGGAGCCACGACCAACTTCGTCCAGCTTGTCCTGTGCCGGATCGGCGTGGGAATCGGGGAGGCGGGATGCACGCCGCCAGCCCACTCCCTCATCGCAGACTATGTGCCCAAGGAGAAGCGGGCCTCGGCTCTGGCCTTCTACTCGATGGGCACGCCCCTGGGCGGCCTTCTCGGTCTGGTCATGGGGGGCCTGATCGCGGATGCGTACGGATGGCGGTTCGCCTTCCTCGTCGCCGGCGTCCCGGGGCTCCTGTTCGCCGCCCTCTGCTTCTTCACCCTCCGTGAGCCGCGCAAGATTCTCGCTGAACACAGCGCCCGGATCACCTCGGCCCAGGCCACCTTCCGCGAAACCCTGTCCTACCTGATGAAGAAGAAGACCTTCTGGCTGATCGCCCTCGGCGCGGCCATCAAGGCCTTCATCGGTTACGGCCACGCGCCCTTCACCGCCTCCTTCTTCCTGCGGGTTCACAGCGAGGAGATCGCCCGGCTGGCCTCGATGTTCGAGCTCAAGTCGGTTGGTTTCATGGGCCTGGCCCTGGGCCTCATGGGCGGAACGGCGGGGATGATCTCCGCCTGGCTCGGGGGGCAGATCGCTGATCGCTTCGCCAAGACCGACCTGCGGGGCTATGTCGTCGTGCCCGCCATCGCTTCCCTGCTGGCGGTTCCGATCTACATCATCGCCGTCAGCGTCCCCTCGGCCTCGGTCGCGCTCTGGATCCTGGTGATCAACGGCCTGCTGGGTTCGCTCTGGTATGGCCCTGTCTACGCCATCGGCCAGTCCATCGTGCCGCCGCACATGCGGGCCACCACCTCGGCCATCCTGCTGTTCGTGATCAACCTGATCGGCCTGGGCCTCGGCCCGACGGTCGTGGGGATCATCTCCGACATCATGGCCAACGGCGTGGGCCTCGGCTCGGCCCAGGGCGTGCGCTGGGCCCTGATGATCTCTACCTGCTTCGGCGTGCTGGCCTTCCTGCTCTTCTGGATGGCACGGAAGACCATCCGGGAAGAGATGGAGTCCTGAGGCTGGGCGCACTGGCGGGGGCTCAGGTCCCCGCCAGGGTCCCGTCGTCCGCCAGGGCGACAGCGACCGCCATCATGGCCTCGCCCGTCGGTTGGCCATGGAACCAGCCCGCATACTGGGCCGCCACGCAGAAGGCCCAGGCCATGAGCCTGGCCTCGGTCAGCCCCGCCATTCCCGCTACGACGCTGATGCGCGCCCGGACCCGATCCGGCGCGGCGATCTCCCCCGGCATCTCCGACGGAAAGAGCATGACGGCGTAGTCGCACGCCGGATCGCCCACCAATCCCTTCGGATCGATGGCCAGCCATCCCCTGCCGCGGCCGCCGTCCAGGAGGTTGCCATGATGAAGGTCGCCGTGAAGCGGGACCTCGATAGCCGTTGTGGCGAGGAGTTGCTCCAGGACCCCTGCAGCCCGGGCGTAAACGCCAACCCCGCCGACGTAGGCGGCAGCCTCCGGGAGGATGGAAAACCAGGTCGCCAGTGGAATTGGCGCAACCGGAAAGGGGCCCGCCGCCGCCTGGAGGGTCGCAACGCCCCGAGTCAGGATCCGGTAGGCCTCCGCTTCCCCGGCCCCGGCGGCGATCCTTTCCAGGCTGAGCGGGCCTTCCGCACGTTCCAGAAGAACCGCATCAGCCTCACGCTCCAGGACCTCGACGGCGCCCTCGCCGGCATAGCCCGCCAGGAAGGCCGAGCCGTTGACTTCCTGATCGGCCATGCAGGCCTTCAGCATCAGCGGCCGACCATCGCGGCGGACGGGCAGGAGGCGGCTCCAGGTGCTGGAAAAGGGCTCACCATCAGGCGCCAGGCGCCAAGTCTCGAGCCAGGGACGGAAGTCGGCAAGGGACATGCCCCTTGCTGCCGTGTGCGTGGATCGCCCTCAAGACCAAACAAAAGTTGACGGGGGCGTCACTTTCACTTTCCATACCGCTGCATAAAAAAGGACACACCGTGGCGCGGCTCCTGACCCTGATCTTCCAGAACCTCCCCTTTCTGTTCGGCCTGGGGTTCCTGACCCCGCTGGTCACCCAGGTGCTCGAACGGACCACCCCTTCAGTTTCCGGCGCCGCCTGGCCGCTGGTCGCCGGACTGGTGATCGGCGGGGGTTGGGGCGCCATCGCCCAAAAGACCGGACGATGGGTATGACCGCTTACTCAGATTTCACGGTCGAGGCCCTCCAGGCCCTGCCCGACCGGGAGCTGAACCGACTGGAGGCCGAGGTGGCGGGCAGCTTCATGGGCGGCCTGCCCTGGGGCTCAGTCCTGTGGGGCCTGGGAAACCTGGCGGTCTGGCTGTCGCTCTGGCCCCTGACCCTGTCCGGCCTGATGCCCCTCTGGGTGGCCTTTCCCATCGCCACCCTGAACGTGGCCCTCTGCTACCTGCCCTCGCATGAGGCCCAGCACCGGATCATCGCCCGGGAGGGCGAGCCCCTGTTCTGGCTGAACGAGCTGGTGGGCCACCTGTCGCCCATTCCCATGCTGCTGCCCTATGGTGTCGCGCGCCTGACCCACTACGAGCACCACCTGCACGCCAACCATCCCGACCTGGACCCCGACATACACACCAAGGCGCCGAACGCCTGGCGACACCTCCTGAACACCATCGCCCACCGACAGCCGGGGTCGGCGACCGGCGGGAACTATGGCAAGGCGCTGGCGCGGATCGGCACGGACGAGGCCCAAAAGGCAGGGCTCGTCGCCGCCCTCTACACCCTGGCCTACCACGCCATCCTCTTCGGCCTGGCCTGGTCGGGGTTCGCCATTGAGGCCGCCCTGATCTGGTGGCTGCCCCGCATCCTGGGGACGACCTACATCCAGTTCTTCCTGAGCTGGGCGCCGCACCATCCGGCGCACGAGATGGGCCGCTACCGCGACACCCGCGCCTTCCGCAGCCGGGTCGGCAACCTGATGTCTTCCGGGATGCAGTTCCACATCCTGCACCACCTCTATCCCCGCATACCGTTGCTCAGGCACGCCAGGGCCTACGAGGCTCTGAGACCCTTCCTGGTGGTGCGGGGCTGCCGGCTGGACGGGCTCTAGAGGCTGCGGGCCAGGGTGGCGGCGTCCTCCCGCCGCGACAAGGCCCACTCGCCCAGGCGACGGGCCCACCAGGCCTCTCCCCCATGCGACAGGCGAAGGCGATGCAGGACGCCGGTATAGCGGTGCAGGGCGTGCTCGGCGCTGACCCCGATGGCCCCATGGACCGCGTGGGCGACGCCGGAACAGACGAGCGCGGCCTCCCCGCAGCGCAGCTTGGCGACCGCCGCGGCGGCCCCGGAAACCTCGAGCGGGGCGCCCATCAGGGCCGTCTCCGCCGCCATCCGCGCCGCCATCACCTCTTCGGCCATCACCGCGATCTGGTGCTGGATCGCCTGGAACTTGCTGATCTCGCGGCCGAACTGCCGGCGGGTCGAGGCGTGGTCCAGGGTCATGGCCTGGAGGGAGTCGATCAGCCCGGCCATCACGGCTGCGTCCGATGCGGCGCACAGGGCGCGGGCCGTCTCGGCCGGGACCCCACCCGCAGCCAGCACGGGAGCTGCATCCGCGCAATCCAGGGCCTCCGGGTCGATGAGGCGGGCCAGCAGGGTCTGGACGATCGCGGACGGCGCAGCCTTGCGCCCGGTCTCGAAGGCCAGGGGGAAGAGGCCGGAGAGGTCCAGCCCGGCCCCGCCGTCCGCCTCGGGCCGCAGGACATCCAGGAAGCCGGAGGCGGAAAGCTCCGGCCAGGGGTCGGCGCCCAGGCCGTCCAGGAGCTTGCGGAAGGAGTCGAGGAACAGGTCGTCGCTCATGGCCTCACCTCAGTCCAAGCCCGCGGGCGATGATGCCCCGCAGGATCTCGCGCGTACCGCCGCGCAGGGAGAACGTCGGGCTCATGCCCGCCAGATAGTCGAGCGTTGCCAGGAGCGGGGCCGGGACCGGCCCTTCCACCGAAGCCAGGTGATCGGTGATAAGGGCCGGAATCGACTGCTCGAAGCTGGCCCCCAGGTCCTTGACCATGGAGGCCTCCACCACAGGACTTTCGCCCCGGGCCAGCTGGCCGGTCACCGCCAGGGACATGTTCCGCAGGGTGGCGAGCCGCGCCAGCATCCGGCCCGCCAGCTCCGCCTCGGACTCTGTGGGCCCGCCCCGCGAGCGGATGAAGTCCATCCATTCGTCGACCAGGACAGTGGACGAGTAGAGTCGCTCGGGCCCGCTGCGCTCGAAGGCCAGCTCGGCGTTCACCTGGGACCAGCCCTGGCCCTCCTGGCCAATCAGGGCGTCCTCGGGCAGGTCGACGTCCTCGAAGAACACCTCCGAGAAATGCTCGTCCCCCGCCAAGTCGCGGATCGGCCGGGCGGTGACGCCAGGGGTCTTCAGGTCGATCAGCAGTTGGGAGAGGCCCGCCTGACGGTCATCCGGTCCGCCGCTGGTCCGCACCAGGGCGACCATGTAGTGGGCCTTGTGGCCGTAGGTGGTCCAGATCTTGGAGCCGTTCAGACGCCAACCGGTGGCGGTACGCTCGGCCCGGGTGCGGACGCTGGCGAGGTCGGAGCCGGAATTGGGCTCGCTCATGCCGATGCAGAAGAAGGCCTCGCCCCGGCAGATGCGCGGGACGATGTCACGGCGCTGGGCCTCGGTTCCGTAGCGCAGGAGGAGCGGGGCGCTCTGTCGCTCGGCGATCCAGTGGGCCGCCACGGGGGCGCCCGCCGCAAGAAGCTCCTCGATCAGCACGAACCGGGCGAAGGGGCTGCGGCCGCCGCCGCCGAACTCCACCGGCAGGGTCAGGCCCACCCAGCCGCGGGCGGCGAGGTCGCGGGAAAAATCAGCGTCGAAACCCATCCAGGTCCGCGCCCGCAGGGCGCCGGGGACCCCGGCGAGGCGCTCGGCCAGGAAGGCCCGGACCTCTGCGCGGAGGGCTTCGTCCTCCGGACCGATGGCGGCCGGAACGAGGGGAGCTAGCACGTCGGATCTCCGGGTCAGGCCGAGGGCGGATTGGTCTCGAAGCCGGGGGCGGCCAGCAGGGCCTTCGACCAGGACCGGGCGCTGCGGGTCCAGACCTGCAGGGCGGGCGTCACGTCCTCCTGGCTCTCCAGCGCTCCGACCTTGACCGCGACCATGCCGTTGCCAAGGCGCGAGGCCAGGGGAGAGCCGCACTTCGGGCAGAAGCAGCGCTCGACGGATCCGCCGCTCTCGCCCTGGTCGGCGAAGACGGCGTAGGCGCCGGTCAGCCGGAAGGCGGCGCCCGGGACGATCGCGTTGACCGAAAAGGCCGAGCCGCTGGTCTTCTGGCAGTGGGTGCAGTGGCAGGCGACGGTCACGACGGGGGCGGCGTCGCACTCGAAGGCGACTTCACCGCAGAGGCACTTTCCACGCATGGCGGGATCTCCGGGTCCGGGGCGCAGGACAGCGCCCGATCCGATGTTTGACAGACCCCCGGCAGGGCCGCCAGTAGGTGACCAAGCGGCAGGCTGCAGGTTTCTGCACCTTTCAGCCGTCTGGGGGGATGACAATGGGCGGATACATCCAGGACCGGGTGGTGATGGTCACCGGCGGCGGCGGCGGCTTTGGTCGCCTGATCTGCGAGAAGGCCGCCGCCCTGGGCGCAAGAATCGTCTGCACGGATATCGACGAGGCGGGCCTGACGGGAACGGCGGCCTCGGTCCTGGCGGCGGGCGGACGCATCCTTCACCAGCGCGCCGACGTCACCGCCCTGTCCGATCTCCGGGCGGCGGTCACGGCGGGGGTGCGCGAGTTCGGCCGGATCGACGTCCTGGTGAACAACGCCGGGATCATGCCCCTGGCCTTCTGGCGCGACCACGAGGCGGCGGCCCAGGCCTGGTCACGATGTATCGATATCAACATCAAGGGCGTCATGAACGGCGTGATGGCGATCCACGACCAGATGATCGCCCAGGGCCAGGGCCAGGTGATCAACATCTCCTCCATCTACGGCAACTTCCCGGTGGCGGGGGCCGGGATCTACGGCGCGACCAAGGCGGCGGTGAACTTCCTGTCCGAGTCGCTGAGGGTGGAATCCCAGGGACGCATCAAGGTCACGACGATTCGGCCAACCGGCGTGCCTGGCACCGGACTGGGCGGAGGCGTCATCAACCCCGAGGCCATTGTCGGCATACTGGGCCAGAACACCGCCAGCTACCTGGGCGCCCTGCAGGGGCGGGCCAACACGCCGCTGGATCCCCGACAGGGCGACCCCGGGTCGGTCGGCTATCTCGCGCTAGACCCGGAATTCATCGCCGACGCCGTGATCCACGCCATCGACCAGCCCTGGGGCGTATCGATCTCGGACATCACGGTCCGAGCGACGGGCGACCAGTACATCCTCTAGTCGCGGCGCCGCCCCCGCGGGCGCCCCGGACTGACACCAAACTGTCATCAAAACGAAGCCTGAGCGTCACTTCCCATGCCTAGACAGGGGCCGACAGGGGCGTTCCGGCGACCGGCCTGAGAAGGTCGCCACTCCCCGTTTGCGCGCCAAATGTCGACACGGTGGAGCCCGACACATGACAGCCCTCGGTAAGCTGAAGACCCTCGCCCTCTGCGCCGCGGCCAGCGCCCTGCTGGCAGCCTGTGGGGGCGGCTCCGACATCGCCTCGCCGGGCGAAGGCCAGTTCGCCACCGGCGGATCCGGGGGCGGCGGAACCGGCGGCGGGGGCTCCGGCGGGGCTTCGGCGGATTGCCCAACCGGCTTCATCAACCTCGGCACGATCGCCAACGGGACCCTGAGGTCCTGCGGCATCCCTCGCCTCGTCACCGGCAACCTGACCCTGCCCTACCGGCCAGGCACGGCCTACCGGATCGACGGCAAGACCGAAGTGGGCCAGGACCTTGGCCCTGACGCCCAGAACCCCCGGACCGGGGTGACTTCGGGGATCCTGACCATCGAGCCCGGCGTCACGGTCTTCGGCGGCATCGCCGAGTATCTTGTCGTCAACCGCGGATCGCGGATGATTGCAGACGGCACAGCCTCGCGCCCGATCATCTTCACCAGCCTGAACGACCTCAACGGCGGCCCTGACCTGAAGGGCCAGTGGGGCGGCATCGTCATCGCCGGGCGCGCACCGATCAACCGCTGCCCGCCGACCGTGACCAGCTTCCCCGCCAACCCCACGAACTGCGAGTACCGGTTCGAGGCCATCCAGACCATCAACTGGGGCGGTAACGCGACCAACGACAACAGCGGCGTGCTCCGCTACGTCCAGGTCAAGGAAGCCGGCTACGAAGTGGCCCCCAACGAGGAGCTGAACGCCATCACCTTCGGCTCCGTGGGTAACGGCACGTTGGTCGATTTCGTCCAGGTCCATGGCGCAGCTGACGACGCCGTCGAGTTCTTCGGCGGTTCGGTCAACGTCAAGCACCTGGTGCTTGACCAGTGGGACGACGACGGCTTCGACACCGACGAGGGATACACGGGCGCCGCCCAGTACGTGATCAACTTCTCGGACGCGCCGACCGAAGAGGCCCGCTGCTTCGAGGCCTCGTCCGCTGGCTCGACCTCGGGCGGCCTTCCGCTCCTCCGCTCGCACCCGAAGATCTCGAACTTCGTCTGCCGGCTGGGCGTCGCCTCCTCGACCTTCGACTCCCGCCAGCACCAGGGCATCGTGATCAACAGCGGCACCCGCTTCGACTTCGTGAATGGCGTGGTCTACTCGGGCCATCCGTCCATTCCCTGCCTGGACGTCGACGGCTCCGCCACGATGGTCGACCCGAAGCCCACCTTCTCCTCGATCGCCTTCTCTTGCCCCGGCGGCCCTTTCCGGACCACGGACAACGACCAGCCGACCGCGCCGGAAGCGCTCTTCACCGCCGGCCCGAACAACATCGCTACGGGTTACACACCGACCTTCTCCCAGGTCTTCATCAACGGCAGCAACGAGAGCGGCCGGGTCGCGACGAACCCGACGCCCTTCTCCAGCTTCCTGCAGTCGGCGGGCTTCATCGCCGCGGTCTCCGGCCCGAACGACAACTGGTACGTGGGCTGGACCTGCGGACTGGCCGGCGCGGCCTCCTGCTGATCCGCGAAGACGTCTTGGGCGGCGGGCCTTCCCGCCGCCCCTTCCCCTTCCTTCCTTGAAGGCTGAACCCGATGAACCGCACCCTCCGCACCCTGCTGCTCGCCGGCGCCGCCCTGACCACGGCCCACTCCGCCTTCGCGCAGACCCCGCCGCCTGCGGGCGGGGCCGAGGTTGAGGAGATCATCGTCAACGGCAGGTTCATCCCCGATGTGATCCGCGACACGGCCGAGGTGGCCAACTTCCTGAGCGTCGAGGACGTCCAGAGGGCTGGCGACGACAACGCCGCCCAGGCCCTGACCCGCATCACCGGCATCTCCCTGGTCTCTGGCAAGTTCGTCTATGTCCGTGGCCTCGGTGAGCGCTATTCGCAGGCCCTGCTCAACGGCTCGCCCCTGCCCAGCCCCGAGCCCCTCCAGAGGGTGATCCCCCTGGATCTATTCCCCGCCTCCATCCTGGCGGGAACCGTGATCCAGAAGACCTATTCGGCGAACTATCCCGGAGAGTTCGGCGGCGGGATCATCGACCTTCAAACCGTCGGCGCGCCCGACGAAAGCTTCGTCAAACTGGGCGTCGGGCTGAGCGTCGACACCGAGACCTCCGGCAACCGGGGATTGACCTATTTCGGCTCTGAGACCGACTGGACGGGCTTCGACAATGGCGCCCGCAAGCTTCCGGTGGGAATCCGCCAGTTCGCCGCCAGCCGGCCGGTCGTTCCCGGAACATCAGCGGGAGGCCTGACCACCGACCAGTACAAGGCCGTCGCCCGCAGCTTCACAAACGCACCCCTGAACGTGCTGCAGCGCGCCCGCACCCCCGGCAACGGGAACTTCGACATCTCGGCGGGCCACAGCCTCGACACCGACTACGGTCGCATCGGCGCCATCGGCGTGATGAGCTACCGCAACGGCTGGCAGACCCGGAAGGGCGTGCGCCAGACCACCGTTCCCGACATCGGCGGCCTGGCCCTGGCGACGGACGCGACCTTCGAGGCCAACCAGAACGACATCGCGTGGAGCGGACTGGCCGGCCTGGCCTGGGAAATGGACGAGAACGAGGTCCGCTACACCGGCCTCTGGATCCGCTCGACCTCCAAGCGGGCCCGGATCACCTCCAACTCGGCCCTCTCCCAGGGCAACACCAACGTGAACGCCTACTACAGCGAGTGGTACGAGCGGATCCTCCAGCTGAGCCAGCTGTCCGGCAAGCACCGGATCGGCGACTGGGACCTCCAGTGGAGGGGCACCTATGGCCGCACCGCCCGCCAGGCGCCCTACGAGCGCATGTACCGGTACGGCCTCGCCGCCGACGGCTCCCGCACGGCCCTCCTCTCGGGCGCGAACCAGCTGGTCTCCTTCTCGGACCTCGACGAGAACATCGGCTCGGCCAACGTCGACCTCGCCTACGACCTGCCCGTGGAATTCGTCCGCCAGGCCCAGCTCAAGATGGGCGCCGCCTGGCAGAAGAACAGCCGCACCTCGGTGCGCCGGGACTTCACCTACGACCAGGGCCGCAACTGGGACCCGGCGCGGTACGCCGGCGAGCGGATCGACTATCTGGTCTCGGACCGCAACATCAACGACGACATCATCATGCTGCGGGAGCTGACCGGCTCCTCCCTGACCGGGGACGCAGCGATGTACGACGCGGGCCTGGAAGTCGCCGCCGCCTACATCCAGGTGGACAGCGAAATCCGCCCCCTGCTCCGCGGAAGCCTCGGCCTGCGCTACGAGACCGCTGACCAGTACGTGAAGACCCTGGACATTTTCAACGAGGCCGCCGGTCCGATCTTCAGCCGGACGGTCACCAAGGACTACGTCCTGCCTGCTGCGACCCTGACCTGGAACTTCGCCGAGGACCAGCAGCTGCGCTTCGGCGTCTCCAAGACCATCGGCCGGCCCCAGTTCCGGGAAATGGCGCCCCAGAGGTACCGCGACACCGAGACCGACCGGATCCTCACGGGCAACCCGTATCTTGAGGATACGATCTTCATCAACGTCGATGCGCGCTATGAGCGCTACTTCAGCAACGGCCAGTACGTCACCCTCGGCGCCTTCTACAAGAACATGGAAAAGCCGGTGGAGGCCCTGGCTGTTCTGGGCTCGGACGGCGCCTTCCGGCAGACCTTCTACAACGCGCCCGCGGCCGACATTTACGGCGGCGAGTTCGAGTTCAAGAAGTTCTTCGACCTGGATACCGGCAGTGGCTGGGTGGACGAGCGGCGCTGGCTCGTGGCGCTGAACTACACCTACACCGCCTCCAAGCTGAAGGTGTCGGACGGCGACACCATCATCCTGGACATCACCGGCATAGCCACGACCCCGCCGGCCAAGGACTACCTGACCGGGGGTGAGAAGCTGCAGGGCCAGTCGGATCACCTGGCGAACCTGCAGCTCGGGTTCGAGAATGAGGATGCCGGCTCCCAGGCCACGATCCTGGTGACCTACACCAGCGAGCGCGTGGCGGCCCGGTCGAGCAGCCTCGACCTGCCCGACCTCGTCCAGGATCCGGGCGTACGGGTGGACTTCGTCTACCGCCGGAACTTCGAGGTCCAGGGCCGCGAGATGACGGCCTCCTTCGAGGCCCGGAACCTGACGGGTACGGACGCCCAGGAGTACCAGGAAGCGGGTGGTCGTCGCTTCGACACCAACAGCTTCGATGTCGGCCAGTCTTTCTCGGTCGGCCTTTCGGCCAAGTTCTGAGGTGAAGGCGCGGCGGCGGGAAGCATCCCGGCGGCCGCGTCCTCTCCTCCGTTTTGACCCTATCGGCTGAGGTAGCGGATGTCCGCGATCCGGCGTGCGCCGCCAGAGCGTTCGATCTGCACCACCACATCGATCACGCGGGACACGTAGGCCTGGACCTTGTCCCAGCCCAGCTCAAGGCCTGAGGTCAGGGCCAACAGGCCAATCTGGTCGAGGGCGCCCTCGGGACTGTCGGCATGGATGGTGGTGATGGAGCCCGGGTGGCCGCTGTTGACCGCCCGCAGGAAGGCGAAGGCCTCCGATCCGCGAAGCTCGCCCAGGAGAATCCGGTCCGGGCGCAGGCGCAGGGCCGCGGTCAGCAGGGCGTCGGCGTCGACGCGGGCCTCGCCCATGTCGCCGCGGACGGCGATGAGCCCCACGCTGTTGGGATGATCGAGGCGGATCTCGGGGGCGTCCTCGATCACCACAAGGCGTTCGGAGGCGTCGATCTCCTTGACCAGGGCGTTGAGGAGGGTGGTCTTGCCGCTTCCGGTGCCGCCGGAGATGACCAGCGTCTTGCGCCGGCGAACGGCCTCCCGGAGGAAACCCAGGCGGTCGCCGGCGTCGAGCAGGGCGGCAAGTTCAGGCCCGCTGGAGTCCAGGCCGGCGCCGGCTGCCGGCCGCTCGAACAGCCCCGAGGCGGACAGGTCCTCAAGGCTCAGGTCGGAAATGAGGTGCTTGCGGATCGCCAGCACGGCGCCCCCACGGGTGGCCGGGGGCGCCACGACCTGGACCCGGGCGCCGTCGGGAAGCGTCGCCGACAGCAGGGGGTGCTCGCGGCTGACCCCCTGGCTGCTGTGCGCCGCGATCTGGCGCACAAGGCGCTGGAGGGTCATCTCGTCAAGGCCGGGAGCCGGCTCGCACCGCATGCCGCCGGCCGCAGTCTCCACCCAGACCTCGCCGGGCGCATTGACCAGGAGGTCCGTAACCTCGGGACGCGCCAGCCAGGGCGAGAGCGGCGCCAGGAAGGCGCCGAGGTAGACCGTGGCGTTCATCAGGGGACCACGGCCGAGAAGTCGAGGTCGCGGGCGACATAGACCTGGATGGCGGCGCCCTGCTCCACCCTCAGGGTGGCGGGGATGTCGGACCGACCCGTCGCGGCGACACCCTGTCCGAGTTGTCCCGGCCAGCCCAGAAGCAGGGTGGTGTTGCCGCCGCTTGAGCCGCTGTTGGCCGCCGCCGTCACGCCGGCGTTGAGCACGGTCAGCAGGATGGAGGCCCCGAAGCGCTCGATGAAGTGATTGTCCACCTCGCCCTCGACCCCTCCCCGGCCCAGCCGGTCGACGGCGGGCGAGGCGATGTCGATGCTCACGCCCGTAGGGCTGATGATCCGGCTCCACACCACGAAGGCGCGGGTCTGGCCCACCGAGGCCGCCGACTTGTACTGGCCGATCAGCCGCGAGCCGCGGGGGATCAGGACCCGCTTGCCGTCAAAGCTGCGGACGTCCCGGCTGACGACGCCGCGCACGGCGCCGGGCAGGTCGGAATTGATGGCGGATTCCAGGACGGCGGCGATGAGCGTTCCCTGGGGCACCACCCGGCCGAGGTCCTGCATCTGCATCGCCCGCGCGCCGGTTGCTGTCCCGCCCATGGTGCGTGCGGCGAACCGTTCCTCGGCGGACCCGGGAAGCTCGCCTGGGGGTGCGGCGCCCGGCGCGGCGCCCGGGGCGGCGGCCGTGGCGGCAGAGGCGTCCGGCGGCGCGAGGTCGACGACCAGGGTCGGGGCGCGGAGATAGGCGTCCTCGTTATTGGCGGCGGGAAGCGGGGCTCCCGGAGGCGACTCCGAGGCGGCGGGTGGAGGCGCAGCGACGGCCGTCGCAGGCGTCTCGCCTGCAGGCATGGGCGCCGCCGGCGCGGGAGCGGGCGACGGTGGAACCTGGGCCCGGGCGCCGCGGGAGGCGTTCATGCCATTGAAGACCAGCAGGCCGGCCAACAGGGCGCCGCCCATGCCGCCCCAGAAGACGACTGGGGAGTCCGGCGCGCGGACCCTGGGCATGGCCTCCCCGGCCTGGGCGAGGACCTCGCTGGCCGGCGCTGACGACGGCTTGGACTGTCTTGCGAACATCTTCATCTCCGCCAGAACGAACGGGGCTTTTCCGGGACCTGGCTGGTCTCGGACTGGCGAAAGCCTTCATTGAAGACCCGGGTGATGTCGCCGCCCCGCCTCAGGACAAAGCCCCGGGCGATGCGGTCCGCGACGAAGAAGCCGTCGCGAAGGCGCAGGTTGACCACCGACTCCGCGCCATCGGAGTCGATGGCGAAGACGGCCGGGAGATCCTCGTCGCTCCGGAAGGCGAAGTAGGTATCCCGTCCGTCGTCAAAGATGCGGACGGGAAGCAGGGCCCGGGAGCCCTGGAAGGCGTAGGCGGCGTTGCGGACCTCGGGCGGAGGGTCTGGCGGCGGCGCCGACTCCACCACGGCCACGGGAGCGGCGTAGACGAAGCGGACCGTGAAGGGCATTCCCCGGACCGGCTGGCCGAGCGCCGTCAGCTGGAAGTTGTACCGGCGAAGGTTGGTCACCACGGTCATGTTGGTCTGGGGCCGGCGGGCCATGGGCTTGAGGAAGAGGAGGTTCGCCCTGCGGTTGGGGGTGACCTGCCAGGCCAGACTGTCGCCGATGGCGACGTTCTCGATCCGCTCGGAAGGGTCGAACTCGACGGTCAGCTGATGACGCAGGGCGCCCTTCAGCTCGACCACGACAAAGGGATCATAGTCGACGAAGTGGATGCGGGGATCGCCTGCGCCGGGCCGCGGCGTCACGGCGTGGGCCGTCGCCGCGCTGAGGGCCAGACAGGCTGCGATCAGGATGGAGCGGAACATCATGCGCCTCCTCGCCGCCGCGGCACGACGGGCCTTCTGTAACTGCCTCCGAGGGTATCGGAGGGACGCGGACCGGCCGCGGGAACCGGTCCCGCGCGGACCGAAGCCCCCGCCGCGCCGAACTCCCGGACCCTCAGTTCGGTCCTCTGCGCCTCCTGGGCCAGCGCCTGGGACAGGCGGTCCGCCCGGGAGACCGGGAAGGACGATGTCGCCGGCTCGGTCCGGGGCGCCGAAGCCGCGGCCGGGGCTGCGGCGGTTCGGGCGCCAAGACCCATCCGGAGCCCCAGGGCTGCGACCCAGGCGGCGGCGACCAGGATTCCCTGCCCCACCGCGAAGACCAGGACGAGGGCGGCGAGGCTGGTGGCCATGCGTGGCTGGAGGGCCTGGGCCTCCCTCTGCTCGGCCAGGGCGGCCAGCCAGGGGCCCAGCACCACAAGCAGGAGGACCAGAAGCGCCCAGCCCACCATCAGGCTGAGGGCGGAACCCGCCAGGGCGCGGACCCATCCATAGAAGACGCCGCGGGTGACGTTCAGGAGGGCCAGGGCGATGAAGACCGGCCCCACGGCGGTAAGGACGCCGATGGCCAGCTTGGCGCCGCCCACCACGCCGACGCTCATCACCATGAGGGCGTCTGCGGCCAGGGACAGGGCTTCGGCCGACGCTGCGTCCGCGCTGGCGTAGCCCTTGGCGTTGGGGGGCGCCTTGACGCCGAAGGCGACCGCCGACCGGCGAAGCTCGTCATGGGCCAGGTCCAGCCCGGCGATGGGCCGCGCGGCCAGGCTCTGCCCTCCCCCGGCGGCGGTCCAGGGCGACGAGGCGGCGGCGGCGATCTGCACCGGCGCCCGATCAGCGAGGTCGAAGACCAGGGTCTGGAAGACCGACCAGTTGGTGACCAGGGCCAGGATGACGCCGATCCTGAGCGCTGCTCCGGGCGCCTCCGAGAGCCTCGCGCCCTCGGGAGCGAACAGCAGCCGCCATCCGATCAGGGCCACGTAGATGGTCATCAGGAGGGTCAGGGCCGCACCAAACAGGCCGGACCCGCGGGTCAGGGCCTCATAGCCGCCCTGGGCGTAGACCCGGGTCTGGCAGTCGATGGTGGCCATCACGCCCTCGATGGCGCCGACGTCCATGTAGGAAGGGCAGGCCTCGATCATGGGGCGGACTTTCCGGCCATGAAGGGCTCGAGCCAGGCCGTGGGCGCATCGCCCACCACCGCCCGCAGCTGGTCGAGTCGGCGCACGGACCGCTCGGTTCCGGCCAGCACCTGCAGGGGCCCGGACAGGCCGGACAGGTCGAGACGGGCGACGATGCTGTGGTCGCCGCGCTTGACGAGGAAGCAGCGCGAGGTGTCCGGCAGCGACCGGACCAGGGAGAACTCGTGCTCGGACAGGCCGAAGCCGTCGATGTATTCCTCGGGCCGGGCGCGCGGATTGGGGAAGAAGATCTGGGTCGCGGCCTGCTCGATGATCGCCGAGGCGATCCGGCTGTCGAGGGCGTCTGAGGCGCTCTGGGTACAGAAACCCACAAGGCCGTTGCGCTTCCGGATCGTCTTTTCCCAGTCCTTGATCCGACGGATGAAGACCGGGTCGTCCAGGACCTTCCAGCCCTCGTCGACGACGAAGATGGCGGGCGTGCCGTCCAGCCTCTGCTCCAGCCTGTGGAACAGGTACATCATGGCCGGGGTGCGGACTTCAGGGGCGTCCAGGACCCGGGTCATGTCGAAGCCGAGCACCCGGGTCTCGAGGCTGAGCTGGTCCTCGGCATTGTCGAACAGCCAGGCGTGCTCGCCACCCTCGCACCAGGGGCCGAGACGGAAGGCGAGATCCCCGGGTGTGGGCCGCCGGCCGCCCCGGAACAGCTCGCGCAGGAACCGCAGGCGACGGTGCGAAGGGGGCTGGGCGAAGTTGGCGTCGAGGGCGTCGGCGATCACCGCCCGGTCGTCGGCGCTGAGGGTCGAGCCATCCGCCGAGAGCAGCTGGGCGAGCCATTCGGCCAGGAAGGCACGGTTGCCCGGCTCGTCCGGCAGCAGCAGGGGGTTGAAGCCCGTCGGCTCGCCGGGCCGCAGCACGTCGTACCGCCCGCCAATGGCTCGGATGAAAGGCTCGGCGCCGCGGTCCTTGTCGAAATAGGCCACACGAGGGCGAACCCGCTCGGCCTGGGCCAGGAGGAAGGTCAGGAGGACCGTCTTGCCCGAACCGGAGGGCCCGATGCAGGTGAAGTTGCCAAGGTCGCCCTGATGGAAATTGAAGTGGTAGGGGCCCGAGGCGGTGGTCTCGAGGACGGAAATCGCCGGCCCCCAGTGATTGCCTTCGGCCTGCCCCGTCGGATGATTATGGAAGCTGGCCAGGCTGGCGAAGTTGGCGGCGGAGATCAGGCCCTTGCGGGCGATGAAGCGGAAGCCGCCCGGGAACTGGGCCCAGAAGCTGGGCTCCAGGTTGGCGTCCTCACGTACGGCCAGGACCCCGGCTTCCGCGAGGGCCGACTGGACGTCGGCGACCGCATAGTCGAGCTCGTCCAGCTCCCTGGCCTTCACCAGGATCGACAGGTGGTGCTCGCCATAGACCGCGCGCCCCGCGCCGACGTCGTCACGGGCCTGGGCAAGTTCCCCACGCAGGCTGAAGGCGTCGTCATCGGCGGCCTTCAGGCGTCGAAGGGCCACGCCCATCCGTTCCAGCGAAGCCTGGCGATCCTGGAAGGCGAAGCTCTCGGTCAGGACCATCTCGTGCGGCAGGCGAAGGACGCCGTCGAGCAGCCCCGGCGCCGTACGCGCCGGATAGTCCTTGAGCCCGACGACGGCGCCGAAACTGCGCTCGCCGCCATGGCCGGTCCCGAGCTCCAGGGCGTCCAGGCCAAAGGTCAGGCGACGCTGGCCGAGGGCCGAGGCGATGTCGCCGGAAGGCGCGAGCACGGGCCGCGCCTCTCCGTTCAGGAGCAGGGAGAGAAACTCGCAGGGCTCGGAAAAGCGCGCGCCGCCCGCGCCGTCGTAGACGCCGAGGGTCCGCGCACCATAGGGGGCCAGGGCGGCGGCGAAGGAGTCCCTCAGGGCGTGAAGTTCGCGCAGGTCGCGCGCCGACTCCGACTGCCGCTGGCGCGGCCCCCGGAGGATCCGCTCCACAAGGCCGGCCCGGCCCTGGGTCGGGCGCAGGACCAGGGTCAGGAAGATGTCGTTGACGAAGAGTTGGCGGGTCTCGAGCTGTTCACGCCACTTCCGGTCGAGGTCAGCGCAGAAGGATTCTTCCGGCGGCGGCGGAAAGTCCGGCGTCACACGCCGGCGGACCACATGGTGCCAGAGGGCGAGGCGCGAAGTCGCGGCGCTTCGAAGGACGGTCTCGCGGACGGACTTGCGATAGTTCAGGTCCTCATCCGAGGCGGTCTCGAAGGGGAAGCCGGCGATGTGCAGGACCTGGACGAGCAGGCCGTCCCGCGTCTCCAGGGTCTGGCCGTCGAGGTGCCGGGCAAAGGCGAGGCGGTCGCCAATGGCCGCCTCCCTGGGCGCCAGGAGGCTTGCCGCGCGGGTGGTGATGAACCTGTTCACGGCGTGTACGAGTTCCCGCCCCAGAAGCTGAAGTTCCGTATCCTCGGGCACGACTGGACCCGGGTGATCCAGATGTCGAAGAAGCGGGGCTCCCGGACCGACCCGGCATAGCCGATGGCGTGGATCACCAGGGCGGCGAGGAGGACCCAGAACGACTTCGTGATCAGGAAGAGCTCGCCCGTCACGATCAGGTTGAGGATGGCGTAGGTGTAGGTGACGCCGCCGATCATCTGCGGCCGCGTCAGGGCGGCGAAGACAGGGTCGGAGGACAGCCGGCTCATCCTACATGGCCCCGGCGAGGCTGCGGATGCCGGCGACGATGGAAACGGCGCCGAAGATGATGAAGGCCCCGACGATCACGATCACGCCCCGCCGCCACTCCATGCGCCCGGACAGCATCATGAATCCGACCGCGGCGATCGCGATCACGGCGGCGGTGGTGGCCACCGTGCCCAGGAGCGTGCCCTGCACCCAGGTGAGGGCCGCGATCAGCGGCGAGGAGCCGGCGGGATCGGCCTGGGCCTGGGCGAAGGCCGGGGTTCCGGCGATGGCGGCCGCGGCGGCCAGGGCGAGGGTCTTGCGGTTCATGGTCCTACTGGGCTCCGTAGGTCGGGACGCGGGGCGCGCCGAGGCGCGAGACGATGGCCTGAACATAGGCCCGGGTTTCCTGGTACGGCGGCACATCCCCGTAACGCTCCACAGCCTCGGGTCCGGCGTTGTATGCGGCAAGCGCCAGGCGAACGTCGCCAAAGCGCCTGAGCTGGCGGGCCAGGTAACCGACGCCGCCGTCGATATTGCTCCTGAGGTCGTCGGGGTCCACGCCCAGGTCCCGGGCGGTGGCGGGCATGAGCTGCATGACGCCCCGGGCGCCTTTCGGCGATACGGCGGACTGACGGAACCGCGACTCCTGCCAAGCCACTTCCGTCGCCAGCCGGGGATCGACGCCATGCCGAGCCGCCGCCTCGGCGATCAGGCCGGCGACAGCGCCCGCCGGCGCTGAATCCGGCCCGGGTGCGGGCGGTGTAATCGGCCGGGGACCTGCAGAAGTGAAGACCATGGGCCCGGAATAGGTTGTCACGGAACCGTCATCTCCGATCTCCAGAACCTGCGCCATGGCGGCGCCGGCGGGAACGCCGAGCGCGCCGAGCACGGCGCTGATGGCGATGACGCTGGTCCTCACGGGAGATCCTGCCTGCCTTGATCCTTGACCCGGAGAAAGGGTCGGGACCGACGATATCCCGAAACGGGCGAACGAACGATTACAAAGGATCAGTGACGATTGGATGACAAGTCCCCTCCCCGGTCAGCCTCCGACGTTGACAGGAAGCGCCGCCGACGCGCCCACTGTCGCCCGGAAAGAGGAGACGCGGAATGACAGATCTGGTCCTGCGGGAGACCCGCGGCGAGGCGGTCCACCTTGTGCTGAACCGGCCTGACAAGCTCAACTCCCTGAACGTTCCTCTGTTCCAGGCCCTGGACGCCCATGTGAAGGCGATCGCTGCGGACCCCACCGGCGTCGCGGCGGTGGTCATTCGCGGCGCAGGTCGCTGCTTTTCCGCCGGCCACGACCTCGGTGACATCGCCGCGGGCGAGCGGCTTCCAGAGCCAAACTACCAGTCGAAGGTCATCGAGCGGCTGGCGGCCCTGCCTCTTCCCGTCATCTCTGCGGTCCATGGCCACTGCTACACCGGCGCCCTGGAGCTGGCGCTGGCCGCCGACATCATCCTGGCCGCGGAAGGCGCCAAGTTCGCGGACACCCACGCCCGTTGGGCCCTGACGCCGGTCTGGGGCCTCAGCCAGCGCCTGCCCCGACGGGTCGGGACCGCGAAGGCCCGCGAGATGATGTTCACCTGCCGGACCTATTCCGGGCGGGAGGCGGAGGCCATGGGCCTCGCCAACGCCTGCCTGCCGGACGCGACCTTCCTCGAGGGCGTCGACGCCTGGACGGCCGAGATCGCCGCGAACTCATCCTTCAGTCACGCCGCCAACAAGCGACTGCTGGACCAGACGGACGGCCTGCCGCTGCCGGCGGGTCTGGCCCATGAAGTCTATCGCGGAGAAGGCGTCGGTCCCGATATGCGCGAGCGTATCGCGGCGTTCGCCGCCCGGAAGAGCTGAGAACCGCCTCAGGGCTAAGGGCCTGCCCGCTCCTCCCGGGACTTCGCCCCGTCAAGCAGCTGGGTGAAGCCCGCAGGGGCGTAGGGACCGATGCAGAGCTGTTCCAGGACGCCGATCCCCGTCCGGCCCTCGTTGTCCCGGGTGCGGACCACCTGCTGGGTATGCAGGTGCGAGTGCGCCAGGGGATCGAGCTGGCGGGGATCAAAGGACTCATGGCCGATGGCCAGTTCCCCCTTCCACATGCCCTGCCCCCACTCCGGGTGGGTGTAGCCCAGGCCCTTCATCTGGAACTTCAGGATCGGCTCCATGCTTATGGTGCGGACTGTCCCGTCATGGTCGACGAGGTCCACCTCGGCGTAGCGGGCCAGGCGCGTGCCCGGATGGTAGTCGACCCGATGCCGGGCGGTGGCCATGCGGTGATCCCGCCCGTCCTCGACCCCCGGAATGTCCGCCTCGCTGTCGTAGAGCGGCGCGGTGAAGCCCTCGCGGACCAGGGGGCGGCCCTGGGCGTCATCGAAGAAGATGGCGTGCGAGATGTGGTCGTCCCAGAAGAGGGGCGTCCAGAGGAAGAAGACGCTGGGGATCTCCTTGCGGGGCGCACCGCCGGTCTCAGGCTCGCCCACGTTCCGGACCCCCCAGGACCGGTCCTTGGTTCCCAGGCAGACCTCTGCATCCACCTCGATGCGGCCCTCGGGCGTCTCCACCCAGCCGCTCCAGCGGCCGAACTGGTCGAAGCGGGTGGCGTCCATCACCCGGCGGGTCCCGGACCAGAGGGTCTGCCGGGCCTCCTGGAGGCTGGCCGTCCGGGCCGAGAAGACGAGATCGCAGGACAGGCCGCTTTCATTCGTCTCCAGCACGACCCGGGTGCGGCGCATGGGCTCCAGAACCTCGAGGCGGAAGGGGCCCACGGACATGTCCGTCCGCTCGGCGGGCGCCCGGCGCGAGCCGTAGAAGCAGTACTGCCGCCCACCGGGAGCCACGACGCTGAAGGCGCCGTCCAGGATTCCCCGAAAGGGATAGACCGCCATGCCGACGCCGAAATAGTAGCCACCGTCCTTCTCATAAGCGTTGAACCAGGTGCGGTCGTAGACGTTACGGTCGCTGGTCGCCGGGTGGGCGATGGGCTCCGGGGTCTGGTGGATCGGGAAGTCGTCAAGTCGGTTCAGCATGGTCGGATCTCCTCGGAACGGCGCGGTTCAGGCCAGGCCCAGGGCCCGCTTCATCGCCTTCAGGTTGCCGCGGCAGAACTTCCCCATGGCCTCGGTCGCCGCCTCAAGCTGGGCGGGATCCCGGGGCTGGAACCGGACCCGCAGCACGATGGCGCAGGAGTCCCCGTCACCGGGCTCCACCGAGACGGTGGAGAAGTAGGCCTCCATGTCGGGCCGATCGAGGGTGTAGGTGTAGTGGTGCGGCCCCTCGTCGGTCATCAGCTCCGAGACGGTCCGGCCGCCGGGCATGGTCAGGGTGCGCACCTTGCCCTGGGGCGTGACCTCGGTGCTCTCGGCCTCCACCAGCGTCGCCCACTTCCGGATTCCTGAAAAGTCGCCGATGACGGCCCAGGCCGCATCGGCGGCCAGCGGAATGTCCTCGCGGACGGTCATTTCCTGCATGAAGTCCTCCCAGTGTTTCGGCGGACTGCAGCACATCCGGTTGCGGACCGGAAGCGAGGAAAGCATGGATCCGGTTCTGCCGGGCGCCCGGGGAGCCGCGGCGGCCTGGACCTATTCCGTCACGTTGTGCCAGGACTCGGCGATGCCGAAGCCCTCGCGGCCGTCCATCTCGAAGCGCGCCAGCCCCTCATTGACGAAGGTGGCTCCCCCCGGGAAGGGGATCTTGGTCGGGCACATGTTGATCACCCGGCCTTCGATGCGGACCTCCCGGCCCTTGCCGGTGCGTGCGACCATCGACACCGTCTCGTGCAGGATGGAGCCCGGCCGGAAGGTGGTCTCGACACGGACGTCCTCCAGCGTGTCCATGTGCTCGCCGTCCTGGATCCAGCCGGCGCCCAGCATGGTCCCGTCGGCGCGGCGGAAGCAGGACCCTCCCAGGGAGGTTCCGGCGCCGAAGTTCATGGAGAACCAGAAGACGAAGGGGTTGGGGGTGGCGGCGGTCGAGAGGGCGGGGCCTGCTGAGGCGGCGCCCGACGAACCGCTGGAAGACCCGCTCCAGTTACGCGGGCCCCAGGACTTATCGCGCACGCCAAAGCCGTCGAAGGCGATTTCCTCCCCGCCGATCGCCAGCCGCCCCGTCGCGCGCAGGCTCTGCTCGAAGTGGCCGTGGGCGCCCTTCGCCGCGAAGTGCGGCTCGGTCAGGGCCTGGACGTCCACCTGCATGGAGAGGTGCGCCGGAGTGTGCCAGCCCTCGGGGCGGAGCTTGGCGCGGGTCATCAGGATGGACCCGTCGGGGATGTCCTGGGCCGGGCCCTCGTAACTCACGGTCCAGCGGCGGAAGGGGTCCTCGCAGGCCAGGGCCAGGTTCCCGACCTTCAGGTCGCCGTCGTAGGCGGACAGGTCCTTTCCGATGTCCCGCCGGCCGTAGGTGAAGGCCACCCGGCTGCCGCCCAGGTAGACGGCGTGCAGGGCGTCCGCCCAGCCATTCCCGGGCCGGAAGCCCATGCGGGTGAACATGCCGACCCCGGTCTTCGGATCGACGAAGTTGAAGTAATAGCTCTCGCTCCAGGCCCGGTCCTCGCCGGTGGGATGCATGGCCTCGTCGGTGCCGGTGACAGTACTCATGCGGGATTTCCCAGTCGGGGGCCGCCAGGGTCCGGGCGGGGTCAGGGAGAGGATAGGTCCGGGGCGTGACCGGCTCAAGCCGGGGCCGGCCCGGAGCCCGTCACCGCCAGGCTAGGTCTCGGCGGCGAGGGTGCGGAGCGCGCGCTCGAATGCGTCCGCCGGGTGGCCCCCGGAGATGACGTACGTGTCGTTGATGATCAGGGTCGGGACCGAACTGATCCCCGCCTCGTACCACTGACGCTCCAGGGACCGGACGTGTTCGGCGAAGCGGCCCGAGGCCAGAATCTCGCGGGCGGCGTCGGGATCGAGGCCCGCCCGCCCGGCCGCCGCCGCAAGGACCTCGGGGTCGCCGGGATTCTCACCCCGGGTGAAATAGGCCTCGAACAGGGCGTGCTTGAGGGGCAGCTGGCGCCCCATCAACCCTGCCCAGTGCAGCAGCCTGTGGGCGTCAAAGGTGTTGTAGATCCGGCTTTCAGGAGTGGTGGCGATGGTGAAGCCCACCTCGGCGGCGCGGGCCCGGATCTGCTCCCGGTTCGCCGCAGACTGCTCCGGCGTCGCGCCATACTTCTCGAACACGTGTTCCGCCAGGTTCTGCCCACCGGGCGGCATGTCAGGATTGAGCTCGAAGGGCTGGAGGATGATCGTCGCCTCGACGAGGTCGCCCACACGCGACAGGGCCTCCTCGAGCCCGGCCAGGCCAATAATGCACCAGGGACAGGCCACGTCGGAGACGAAGTCGATCTTCATGGGCTTGGTCATGCCGTCGCCTCCCCGGCGGTGGAATCCCCGACTGCCCGCCAAGAGATAGCCGAGCCCCCGGGAATTCCAATTCCTCCGGCGCCTATTTCAGCGACGCCATGACCGCCGCGTTCGGCGCGATCCTGTTCGCCACGAGGCCCTGCCAGGCGGCGATAACCGCATCCGCTCCACGTTCGTGGCGGATTTCCAGGGCGCCCTTCAGCTCCAGCGACATGCGGGCGGACTCCGCCTGGGCGCGACGCATGATCTCGCCCGGACCCCAGTCGACGTCGCGCTTTGCGAACTGGGCCGGCGCGAAGAAGAAGGCGTGGGGCGTGGCGGAGGTCTCGGGCCGATAGCGGCCGGCGCCCCAGTGGGTCGCGCCGACGGCGCAGCTGAGCTTGAGCTGGTCGCCGAACCGCGCGTGGATGGCGCTGACGACCTCACCCGCGCCGGACATGTCGACAAAGGCGGTCGGGACCGAGGGGTCCAGGGCGGCGATGGCGTCGTAGGTCACGACCTCATCGCAGGTCCCCAGGCTCGTGACGAAGCCGACATTCCCCGGAGAGGTCAGGCCGACGACCCGGGGACGCCCCTCGCCGTGACGTGAGAGCAGGTTCGCCAGGCCCAGGCCGGTTTTGGACGAGGCGCTGCCGACCAGCACCTGCCGGGCGCTGAAGAAGGCGTTGTCCACCAGGTAGTCGTAGAGCACGTAGGAGGTCGAGAAGAGCGGGAAGAGGAGGCAGCGCTCGTCTTCCATAGCGGTCAGGGCGGGCGGATCCCCCTGGGTGCGCTGGTAGGTGTTGTAGATGGCCGGCAGGTCCGCGCGATGCGCCGCGCCGTCGACAAAGCTCCGGTCCGTGGCGCCGGCGGGCCGCATCACGACGTGGCTGGCCATGGGCAGGAAGCCCCAGATGCGCTCGCCCACGGCGACCTCCGGGGCGCGAGACGCGACAACGTCGGCGAAGCCCCAGACGGGCACGATCCCCCAGGGCTCCTCGACCGGAAAGAACCTCCAGTACCCGATCATGTCGCCGGAAAGGGCGTAGCTGACGTTGTTCGCGGTCATGGCGAACTTGTCGATGGCGACCAGGACCTCGCCTTCCGCCAACTCCGGGATCTCTGTGGAAACCGTCCGAGCTTCGGCGAAGGCCGAGCGACGCACCTGAACCTGGGTGATCATGTTGTGGGTTCCTGTTGGACGCGACGATCGCGCAAGGAGAGCATGAAGAAGAGTGTCCCCAGCACGACGAAGGCGGCGCTCCCGTAATGCTCCGGCGGATGGTGGCCGCTGTGGGAGCCCTTCCCGAACCAACCCGAATAGGCGCCCAGCGCCTGCATGAGGATGGTGAGCAGCAGCACCAGGGGCACAAGCGGGCGGTATCGCAGGGCGATGATGAGGATGAGGATCCCGAACGGGATCTGCATGGCCCCGTACCAGGCAAAGATCGCGATGATGGCCTCTGCGCGGGTCGAAAGGTCGACGCCGCCGATGACTCCGGCGCCACCGTCGGGGAGAAAGTAGTGGATCAGACCCGGAACGATGGTTGCCACGGAGGACAGGGCCAGGAACCAAGCGGAGCTGGGGGCGCCGTGGTAATCTGAATTGGTGCTGGGGGGGAGCAGGGCCATGGAAGCCGCCTCGTCAGTTCACGTCAAGAAAGGGAAGGATGTGGGCGAGCAGTTCTTCGGGCGCGTCTTCCTGGATGAAGTGGTTCGCCATGGGAATGTTCTGGTGCTTCTGGCCAGCCGCGCCCGGAATGTGCGCCTGCGCCCGCTTGTCCCATCCCTGGGCGACCGGATCGAGGTCGCCGAACAGGGTCAGGAAGGGGCGATCGAACTTCGCCAGCTTCGCCCAGGCCTCGCGGTTCAGGGGCGCGCCCGGATTGTCGACCTGCACGGCGATCAGCACCGGGAACTGGATGATCCCCGCTTCATAGTCCGTTGAAGGGAAAGGCGCCCGGTAGGCGGCAACCTCCCCCTCGGTGAGCTTGCGCTGCATGCCGCCCTCGAGCATCTGCCATGGAAAGGCGGTCGCCGCGCGCATCATGCCGACCCACATCTTCATGAAGTCGCTTTCGCCCTCGCCGAGGGGCAGGCCGGTGTTGGCGGCGATCACCCGGGCGAAGCGCTCGGGGTGCTGGGCCGCCAGGTAGATGCCGATCGTGCCGCCCCAGTCCTGGCAGAAGAGGGTGATATCCGTCAGGTCCATCTGGGTGAGCCACTTGCCCATCCAGTCGTAGTGCCGGGCCAGGGTGTAATCGCTCTTCTCCGCGGGCTTGTCCGATCGCCCGCAGCCCACGAGGTCGACGGCGATCACCCGCCGGCCCGTCGCGAGCAGTCCGGGGATCATGCGCCTGTAGAGGTAGGCCCAGGTCGGATTGCCGTGCATCAACAGGATCGGGGGCGCGTCGCGCGGACCTTCATCGATGCAGTGAATGCGGATGTCTGTCCCGTCCTCGTCCCGGACTGTCAAGTAGTGGGGCGCCCAGGGGAAGTCGGGCAGGTTCGCGAACTGGGCGTCGGGCGTGCGCAGGATTTTCATTGAGAGTCCCGAGTCTGGAGATTTGGCGAGGCAGGCGCGCGGGTCAGTTCGCCGCGGCGGAAAGCAGGAGAGCGATCTGGGCCACCGCGGCGGCGAGGGCGAAGGTCAGGCCCACCCAGATCCCCGGACCGGCAAGGGTCTTGATCATCGGACGGGTCGGGAAGTTGAAGGTCTGCGGCATCGCCGCGAACTTGAACGCATGGGCGCCGCCGAACCGGGGGTTGCAGATCAGGTGTGCGAGGTCCCGCCGGCTGCGGTAGCGGATGTAGCCCATCATCGACCACTCGGGGACTTCCTTGAGCCCCCAGGTGTCGACCATGCCGCCGATCCGGCGAGCGGCCAGGGCCGGATGCCCCCCGCGGGCGAACAGGGCGGGCATGAACATGCGCGTGTAGCCCGCCATGACCTGGCGCGCCGGCAGCATTTCGCCGGTCACCGGATCGGCGACCTCGACCTCCGACAGGCGAATGACGTTGAGCATGAAGAATTCGCGCCCATCATCTTCCTCGAGGAATTTCCGGATCACGGGCATTTCGTCCTGGTCGCCGCGCCCCACGTTGTTGGCGCGCATCTGCGCCATGAGGGTCTCGACCTCGGCCTTCGAGAGCGGGCCGCGCCAGTTGAAGTACCAGGCCAGGAAGATCGCATAGCCCAGCAGGGCGACGCCCCACACCCAGAAGCTCGTCATTGTCCGGCTCCCCCGCGCCCGCACTCCCGGTCAGGACCCGGAGGACCTCGACCCGCAGAATGTATTGACATTATGAATGCCATTAAATGCTGCGGAAGGTTTTGGCAACGGGCGGCGGCGGCCATGTCGGTCAGGCTTGGAGCCGGCGGAGCCATCGCGAATGAGAGCGAGAGGTCTCGAAGTCGGCAGGACCTGAATGAGCGAGATAAAATGAACTGGTTCATTTAATTCCCGGGGTGCTAGGCTGCGGCATGCCAAAGCGGAGTGAAGTCATGTCGGGTGCGGAGATTATCGACCGGGGTTTCGCCAAAAAATTCCTGCGCGCAGCGGACGCGCCCCTCGACTATGGGGTGTACCTGCTCTTTCACGACTGGTGGGCGGAAGCGCCGCAGAAGGCGATCGACTCCTACAGCCGGGAATTGGCTTCCATTCCTGAAGCTGCGCCCCTGCTCGCCAGTCGCTACATCTCCGAGCCCCTGTCGCTGGAACGCCTGGCGGAATGCGCTCCGGGCACACTCGGCCATGCCTACCGTCGCTTCATCCTGGACAACAAGCTCGAGCAAAACCTCGGGCGCAACTATCGCCGGTTCAATGAGGAACTGACGAGTTCCGGCAAGCTCGACCGGCTGCCGCCGGACCTCAGCTACATGATGGTGCGTGGATTTCAGATCCACGACTTCCTGCATGTCCTGACGGGCTATGAGGCGGACAACTGGGGCGAACTGGCCCTGGCCGCCTTCTACCTTGCCCAGCTTCGGTTCCCCTATCACGCCATGCGGGTGGCGGTGACCACCGCACACATGGCGTTCGTGCGGCCTGGCCTCATCGTCGACGCCATGGACGCCTTTGTGGATGGGTGGAGCTATGGCCGCAGCGCCCGCAACCTCAACTTCGAACGCTGGGAGGACGAGCTGGATACGCCGCTCGACCAGTTGCGGGCGAGAATGAACCTGAACCGGGAAAAGTTCGCCGTATAGCGAACCCATGGCCCGACCCCCGGCGACAGACGCGCAGAAAACGGTTGCCCGTCGCCAGATCCAGAAGGCGGCGGCAAGCTTCTATGCGGAGCATGGCGCCGCTGCGGTCACGGCCAGGGCGATCGCCCAGCGCGCTGGAGTCAGCGTCGGAAAGATCTATGCCCATTTCGGGAGCCTTCAAGCGCTCATGCAGTCGCTTTGGATGGACCCGGTCGAGACCATCAACGCCCAGCTGGAAGCCATGGCCGCTGAAATCGCGGATCCGGTACAGCGCCTGAAGGCCTTGCTTGAGGCCTATGTCGAGACCGCATTGACCCGGCCGCAGCTCTTTCGCGGCGCCTTCCTCTTCGTTCGACCGGATACACTGCCCAAGCCGGACCGCGCGCCCCTGGACTCAGCCCCCTTCGCGACCCTCCTGACCTCGACGATCCATGACGGCCAGAAGCTGGGGGTCCTGCGCGAGGGCGATCCCCGGGGCCTGGCCCAGCTTGCCTGGGCTGGGGTCCATGGATGCCTGGCCCTCCCGGTCAACTTTGATCGTCTTGACCTCGCCAGATCCCAGGACCTCGCCGGGCTGATGATCGACATCCTCGTACGAGACCTGTCCGTCGTCCATCCGCCCGAGCCTGCAGCCTAGCGGATCTGCGCACGCCGTGGGCTCGGCCGGCATCATCGCTGCCCGACAGGTCTACGTGCCGGCCTGGCGGCCCGGGAGGGACTCGAACCCCCGACCTTCGCTTTAGGAAAGCGCTGCTCTATCCTGCTGAGCTACCGGGCCTGGCCGGGCGGAGCGATGCCACGGGCGGCGGCTGGCGCCAAGCCCGGAAAGGCGATGGCCATCAAGGGGCGGCGCCTGGGTCCCGGCAGGCATAGTCCGTGGTTTCGCAGAGCGGCTGCGAGGTGGCGGCGCTCACGACGAAAACCTGGTCCCGGGCGGGGCGGAGGCTGCCTTCCGCGGGCTCGAAGAACCCCTCGAGGATCAGGCCTGGCTTGAGGCGGGAAGGATCAAACCAGAGGGTCGGACCGGGCATGACCGGCGTGGAGGCAAAGCGGCAGGGCAGATTGAAACTCACCTTGTCGCCCGTCTTCACCGATCCGCGCCAGACGGCGAGCGCCCTGCCCTCGACGCGGCAGGCGTTCTCCCGGGTGACCTTGTGGACGCGGCTGACCCGGACCTGGAGGTGGACGTCCGCGGAGGCCCGCGCCTCAAGGTAGACATAAGGCGGCAGGACGGCGCTGGCCGGCCAGGCCATGGCAAGGCCTGCAGCCAGCCCAATGGCAGCGGTGATACGGCGAAGTCCCATTGGGTCAGGTTCCTTGAGCGGCCTTCCGGGCGGCGAGGGCCGCCTTGGTAGCCTCGAAGCGCGCCCTGGTGATCTTGTATCGAGCATAACAGACAGCGGCGATCAGGCCGGGAATTGTCGCCAGGATTCCATCGACGAACACCAGGTTGAAGAGCACATCGTCAGGCACGGAGCCGGGCTTGGCCTTGGGCGGAAAGCTGATCGCCCAGAGAGCGAGGCCTGCGAGGGCCGCTCCCAGGGCCTGGTCGATCTTAGCGGCCAGGTTCCGGGTCGAGTAGAGGACACCCTCCTGACGCACGCCGTGGGCCAGTTCGTTTTCGTCGGCGATGTCTGCGAGGGCGGACATGACCGTGATGCTGAGGACACTGGCTCCGGCATTGCCGACCGACGAGAAGGCGATCAGCATCGGCGTCAGGCCCGGAGTCTCGGAGCTCAGCACGCCGGTCAGACCAAGGATCATCGGTATCGCAGGCCCGATGGAAAAGACGACGGCCCAGATGATCATGTTCAGGCGCTTGTCGAGGCGCTGGTGCATGCGTGCGGAGAAGAGGAATCCTGTTCCGTAACCGACAAAGCTACCGAAGATGAACCACTTCAGCTGCTCGCTGGTCAGTCCCCAGAAGAAAGTATTCACGTACAGGTTCAGGCCGCCTCGGACCCCAATCATCATCGACAGGAAGAAGAAGGCGATGAGCAACCACATGTAATTGCGGTTCCCCAGCGCCTTGCCAACATCCTTTAGGAACTCAAGAGGGCTGAAACGAGGAAGGTTCTCGGGCGCCTTCGGCAGGCGGGGAATCTGGTCCCGGGTGTACCAGGCCGAGGCCAGCAAAAGCACCATGGCGGCCAGCCCGCAGCCAACAGCGAAGGGTCCGTATGGCTCGGGATTCAGGAGGCCCCTCGGGTACTCCGGCGTGGCCTTGAAGACGAAGTGAAGGGCGAGAAAGTTCATCCCCGCACCGCCGGCCCAGGTGAAGAAATTGTTCCAGCTCAGCACCTTGGATCGTTCGATATAGTCCGTCGAGAGCTCGCCGCCGAGGGCCAGGTGAGGCGTGTTGAACAGGCTGATGGAGATCCGCATAAAGCTGACGGACAGGGCGAACCAAAGGAACAGAACAAGGTCAGAGGCCCCTGGCGGCGGATTGAAGACTGCGATCACGGACAAGGCGATGGGAACGGGCGCCAGGAAGAGGTAGGCGTGCCGCCGCCCGAACCGCCCACGGGTCCGGTCCGAGAGCGAACCGATGACCGGATCCGCAAAGCCGTCGAAGAAGAGGCTGGCGGAGACGGCCAGGCCCGCGAGAACCGCGTTCAGGCCGAGGATCTGGTTGTAATACAGCATGGCGTAGGAGCCGACCGTAGCCAGCACGATCGAGTCCCCGACGGATCCGATGCCGAAGAAGAATTTGGTGCGCAGGGGAAGCCGCTCGACAGAGCCGGCCTGGGCGCTGGACATGAAATCACTCCCTGAAATGTGGACCGCGCCCCGATTCATTGTCGGAACGTCGGCTAAGCCCGAAATCACACGTACGGCGGCCTTCAATTGCGCCGCATTGGCATCCAACGGGCAGAACGCCCCTAGGTCAACCTTCCGGACGGCGTGCTTTCCCCTGCCCCGGCCGGGGGCTAGGATGAGGGTCAGGATTCTGTTGCGCCCGGAAGGACCCGTCATGAACCAGGCTGCGCCCTTCGCCGTCGATGGCCCCCTGGCCCCGCCCCTCGCCCGGCTGCTCGCCTACTGGGAAGGCCTGAAGCGCGGACAGGCCGAGATCCCCTTCTGGGATGACCTTTCCGAGGTGAAGATCGAGGCCTCGGGGGCGGAGACCTTCATCCTGGATGTCTTCAGCCAGCCTGAACGCTTCCGGTTCAATGACCTCGAGGTCGCCCCGCCCGCCGTGGAGCGCGACCAGCTGCTGGGCCTCTTCCTGGACGACGTCGTCCTGCCTGAGGTCTTCGCCCTCCTGCGCGCCCAGGCCAGCGCCGCCACGGAACTGATGCGCCCGACCCTCTACCGCGCCGGCGGCCTTCAGCGGCTGCTGCTTCCCGCCTGGGGCGAGGGTCAGGTCCGCATGCTGGTGGGCGGTCTCGCCCGGGGCTAGGCGGGCCCCAGGACCTCCACCCGGACCTGCGGGCGAAGCCGGCGGATGTCCGCCCGGCGCGCCATCCCGGAACCCGGTGACAAGAGGGTGGCCGATGCCGCCGCAACCGCCGTGGCCAGGGCCGCTTCAGGACGCGAGCCGCGCGAAAGCTCCCAGACGAGGCCCGCCATGAAGCTGTCCCCCGCCCCCACGGTGGACACCGGCGTGATCGGCAGGGAGGGCGCGTAGGCTGCAAAGCCATCGCCCACGAGGAGCGCGCCTTCCGCGCCGAGGCTCAGGGCCACCCACTCGGCCTGTCCACCGGCGACGAGCGCCAGGGCGGCGTCCAGCTGCGCTGCGCGGTCGATGAGGTCCCGGCCCAGGCAGTCTCCGAGTTCCTTGCGGTTGGGCTTCACCAGCCAGACGCCCGCCTCCAGTCCCGCCTTCAGCCCGGCGCCCGAGGCGTCGAGGGCCAGTCGGACCCCCCGGCGGCGCAGCCGGACAGCGAGCCGGGTCAGGCGGCCCGGGTCCATACCCCCCGGCAGGCTGCCGCTGGCGACCAGGATGTCAGGCCGCGGCGCCATTCCGAAGACCGCCGCCTCCAGGGCCCTGACCTCCCCCGCGCCCAGCTTCGGGCCCGGCAGGACAAAGCGGAACTCGGCGCCGCGGGATCGGTCGAACACGGTGAAGCTCTGGCGGGTCTCCCCGGCGATCGGGACGACCACCGCCTCGAGACCCTCGGCCTGGAGGCGCGCCTGGAGCGACTGGCCCGAAGGTCCGCCCAGGGGCAGGATGCAGGGCGCCCGGCCACCCAGGCGACGGATCACCCGGGCCACATTGACGCCCCCGCCGCCGGCGTCCTGCCGCGGGGCGTCGCACCTCAGCTTGTTCTCCGGCTCCACGGCGTCGACCGCCGTCTGGAGATCAAGGGCGGGGTTTAGGGTCAGGGTCGCTAGGACGCCCGAGGGGCTGGTGGTCGACATGCCGCGGCTCCCGGCGGAAATCCGGCGCCCAGATGGCCTTGGGCGGGCGATTCCCGCCAGAGCCCGTTCCCCTCAGACGGAAAGCCGGGAGGGGCAAGACAGGCTGCAGGTTCATCACGTCAGAGCAGGCCGGGGGCGTGCAGCCAGGCCTTGATGTCGTGGTTGGACACCTTCAGCAGGTCCTTGGGAATCTCGGCCCGGATCCGCGAGCGCGCGCCCTCGGACAGGTCTTCGCGGATGGCCTTCAGGAGCCGGGGCGGAGCGGCGAGCACCAGGTGCTCGTACTCGCCCTTCTGCGCCTGCCGGTTGAGAAGGTCCGCCAGTTCCTTGGCGAAGGCCTTGCGGCGGCGGTCAGCGAGGCCATGCTGGCCCGTGCCGTGGCGCATCGCGGTGGCGCTCTCGAAGGATACCCCCGGGGGTCCCTGGTGGGCGTGGACCGTCGGCGGCTTCATCTCGCCCAGGGTGACCGGGTCGGAGTGGTCGCGGGCCCGCTCGATCCATCGGGCGCCGCCGCCCGCCGCGACGAGGATACGCGTGCGCTCAGATACGGTCATTTCCGGGTCTCCGTCTGTGGAGCCGCCGAAGCGGCGGGACTGGGTTCGGAGAAGGCGGCGGTCTCTCCCGGCGGCGTCACGTTGGGCGGCAAGCTCCGGTGACAGCCAGCGGCGGAGACCGACAGGCCGAGGGCCAGGGCCGCGGCGATGGCCCGGCCCCGCCTTGCACGATGGACGCCAGAATGTCTGCCGACGAACATGGACGCGCCTCCTCAGGTGGGGGCGAGTCTGCACGCCCCCCGGGGCCACGCCTTGATCTGCCGCAAAGCCGCCAGGCCGCCTCAGGGCAGGGGCAGGCTCTCCAGCCAGGCGGCGATGTCCTCGACATCGGCGTCGCCCATCTTCAGCGGCGGCATGTTGAAGTGACCGGTCTCGTCGATTTCGGTCAGCCGGGCCCGGAGGCTGTGGGCGCGGTAGCGCGCGGCGAGGTTGGCGAAGGACGGCGCCTTGCCGGGTTCCGCCTCGCCGGTGATCGCGTGGCAGGTCCCGCACCGGGCCTCGGCGGTCAGCTGGCCGCGGGCGGCGGAGGGGCCATCCCCTCCCGGTGTCGAGGCGCATCCGGCGGCCAGGAGAAGTGCAGCGCAGGGCGCGAGGACGAGCAGGGTCGGACGCATGGCTTCAGGTCTCCTTGGCGCCGGCGACGAGTTCGCCGATCCGCCGGATGAGGGCTTCGCGCGCCTCGGGGGGCATATCCTCGAGGCGTTCGTTGAGGTCGAGGATCAGCTGGGCCCGGGCGTTGTGCCAGTCCGGAGCGGCTGCAAGGCCAGGAGCGATCCGGGGCGGCGGGGCGGGTCCAGCCACGGCGCCGGCGGGGCTGAGCCGGTAGGCCTGGTCAACCTGGGGAATGATGACCTGCTCGCGGACCTGCCCGGCCTCGGCCAACCGCCGGGCCAGGCCCTCCAGGGCCGGAGGCTCTCCGTGGTCCAGGAAGATCGATCCGCGCACCGGGCCGCGCGCCTGGGCCCAGGACACGAGGCCGGCCGAGTCGGCGTGTCCGGAATAGACCTCGATGCTGCGAATTCGGGCCCGTACGCCGAAGTCCTCACCCTGGATCCGGACCCTGCGCGCACCATCGACCAGCAGCCTGCCGAGGGTGCCCACCGCCTGGTAGCCCGTGATCAGGACGGTAGCCTCGCGGTTCCACAGCAGGCGCTTGAGGTGGCGGCGGATCCGGCCGGCGTCGCACATGCCGCTGGCCGCCATGACGATGTGCCAGCCCCGGAGCTGTTCCAGCCGGTCGCTGTCAGCCGGATCGGGCGTGAACTTCAGCCGTCCGGCGCCGTGCAGGCAGGTGAAGGGATTGACCCCGGTCGCCCGGTTCCAGCCCCGCTGCCGGAACACCTCCGTCACTTCCGAGGCCATGGGCGAGTCCAGGAAGATGTCCCCCTCGGGCGCCTGGCCCTCGTCCATTATGGTCATGATGTCGGCCAGCAGTTCCTGCGAGCGCTCGACGGCGAAGGCCGGGATCAGCAGGGGTCCGCCGGCGGCATGGGCGGCCTTCAGTTCCTCCGCCAGCAGGGTGCGGCGGTCCTCGGGCGTCACGCGGGGACGTTCCCGGTCGCCATAGGTCGACTCCAGGATCAGGTGATCCACGCCCGCGGGTCCCTCTGGATCGGGCATGTAGTCGCGCCCGCCGGGGCCCAGGTCGCCTGAGAAGAGTAGGCGCACCGGCCCCTCACCGCCCTCGGCCTGGACCTCGACCGAGGCGCCGCCGAGGATGTGGCCAGCCTCCCACCAGATGGCCTCCAGCCCCGGCAGGACCTGGACCGCATCGCCCAGGCGGACCTTGACGAACTGGTCCATCACCCGGCGGGCGTCAGCCTCGGTATAGATCGGCTCGACCATCTCGCGCCCGCGCCGCTGGTTGCGGCGGTTCAGGTGGCGCACCTCGCTTTCCTGGATGCCGCCGGCGTCGGCCAGCATGATCCGGCAGAGATCGCGGGTCCCGGCCGTGGCGTAGACGGGACCCGAGAAGCCGGCCTTCATCAGCTTGGGCAGGAGCCCCGAGTGGTCGATATGGGCGTGGGTCAGGAGGACGGCGTCGATACCGCGGGGATCGAAGGGAAAGGGCGCATAGTTCAGGGCCTTGAGGGTCTTGGAGCCCTGGAACATGCCGCAGTCCACCAGCACCCGGAAACCGGGGCCGGAAAGCTCCGCGCAGGAGCCGGTGACGCATCCCGCTGCGCCGTGGAAGAGGAGATCAAGCGCCATGCTGCAGACCCGGCTCCCTGCCGGCCCCACGCCAGCGACCGCTCCAGCCTATCCGAGTTGGGGCCGCCCGCCACTCTAGGTAATTCCCCGTAGGGAACCGCCCCGTATAGGCCCGGCCGGCCCCGGGGCCTAGCCTGACTGCGTTGACCCTGAAGGAGCGACGCCATGGCCCTCGCCTACGACTACAAGGACGCCCACACCCCCCTCGCCGCCCCCCAGCGGGCCGTGGAGCCAGCGTCCACCCTGGTCCGCATGGGCCTGACCATGACCTTTGCGAAGGACGAGGAAATCTATGGCCAGGACGAGGACGCTGACCTGATCTACCGGGTCCTGGAGGGTGCGGTCCGGACCACGCGGGTCATGGCCGACGGCCGCCGCCAGATCGGCGACTTCTACCTTGCCGGTGACATTTTCGGCCTCGAGACGGGTCCCCGCCATCGGTTCGCCGCCGAGGCCGTGCGGGACAGCGCGGTCCTCGTCGTCAAGGCCTCGGCCCTGCGCGCAGCCGGCGGCGATATCGAGCGGCTGGGCTGGGAGACCACCCGGCGGGAGCTGGAGCGGGCTCAGGAGCATGTCCTGCTTCTCGGCCGCAAGACCGCCTGCGAGCGGGTCGCCAGCTTCCTGAAGGACCTGTCCGACAAGGGCGGAAGCCCCGCCGTCGTCGACCTTCCGATGGGCCGCCAGGACATCGCCGACTATCTGGGCCTGACCATAGAGACCGTCTCGCGCATGCTGTCCCAGCTGCAGTCGGGGCGGATCGTGTCTTTCTGCGCCACCCGGCAGTTCCGGGTGGTCAACCCCCAAGGCCTTGCCCGGCTTGCGGATCAGGCCCAATGAAGACGGGCCGGTCCTGACCGGCCCTGGCCCCTCATGGGCCCCAAGGAGGCGACATCATGAGTTTCCGGTCCCTGCTCGTCCACGCCCAGCCGGGCGAAGGCTCGAAACTTCGCACCGAGGCGGCCGCCGCCCTGGCGATCCGGCTCGACGCCCTCCTGATCGGCCTGGGCGCAGAGGCCATCCCGCCTATCGCCACCACCGATCCGTACGGTTTCGGCACCGGCCAGTGGACTCCCCTGCTCTATGAGCAACAGTCCCGGAACCTGGAGGCCGCCAAGGCCGCATTCGCCGCACAGACGGAAGGGGCGAAGACGGAATGGCGCTCGGTGGGCGACCTGCCCACACCGGCCATGGCCCGCGTCGCCCGCGCGGTGGATCTGGTGGTGACTGGCGGCCCGACCGGCTCGGGCGACATCTACAACACGGCCAGCACGGCTGAACTGCTGATCAGCTCGGGACGGCCCATGCTGGTGGTCCCGCCCCACGGCGGCCGCCTGGAGACGCGCCGCATCATGGTGGCCTGGAAGGACACCAGAGAGGCCCGGCGCGCCGTCTCCGACGCCCTGTCCTTCATGCACATGGCGGACGAGATCCTGATCGTCGCCCTTGGCCCCAAGGAAGACCAGGACGCCCTTCGCGCCCAGGCCGAAGACGTGGCGGGCATGATCTCGCGTCACAGCATGGCCCGGCCCCGGACCCATGTGGCGGTCTCAGGCGCCGATGACGTGCAGGTCGACCTCCTGTCCCAGGCGGACCGGATGGACGCCGACCTCATCGTGTCCGGCGCCTACGGGCACAGCCGGGCCTACGAATGGGTGCTGGGCGGCGTGACCCGCCACCTGCTGCATGCCTGCGAGCGGTTCGTCTTCCTGAGCCACTAGGCGGCCAAAGCGCATTCCCTCGACGACGGCCGAGGGCTAGGACTCCGGGTCATGGACTCGGAAATCCAGAGAGAGATCGAGGGCGAGCCCCTTCGGAGACGGTGGCTGGCCTACGGACTTGCGGCCGCCGCCGTCATGGTGGTGCTGATGGCGAGGGTGGCCTTCACGCCCCAGCCGATCAGTCGCCTCGAGCTTTTCCTGCTCGCCCCCGCCCTGCTCGCGGCCGCCATCCCCGGAGGCGCGGGCCCCGTGGCCCTGGCCAGCATTCTCGGCCTCGCCGGATCCCTCGTCCTCGCGGGCGGCCGTCCGGTGATGGACGGCCAGGAAACGGTCGGCCTGGTCCTCTACCTCGCCGCCTCGGCGGCTATCGCCGCGGCGGCCTGGCGGCTGCGGCGGATGTCGCTCACCGCCCGGGCGATGCTGGCCGTATCCCGACAGCGCCAGGACCACCTCCAGTCCATCCTCGACACGGTGCCGGAAGGCATGATCGTGATCGACGAGATCGGAACCATCCGCTCGTTCAGCGCCGCGGCCGAGCGGCTCTTTGGCTGGACCTCCGCCGAGGCCGTCGGCCGGAACGTGCGCATGCTCATGCCCGACCCCTACCGGGCGGGTCATGACGGCTATCTGGGCCGCTATCTCGAGACCGGCGAGCGGCGGATCATCGGCATAGGTCGGGTGGCCGTGGGCATTCGCAAGGACGGCTCCACCTTCCCGATCGAACTGGCGGTCGGCGAGATGCGGACCGGCAAGAAGCGCTTCTTCACCGGCTTCATCCGCGACCTGACCGAACCCCAGGCGGCGGAGCGGCGCCTGCAGGACATGCAGTCGGAACTGATCCACGTCTCGCGCCTGACCTCCATGGGCGAGATGGCCTCGGCCCTGGCGCATGAACTGAACCAGCCCCTTTCGGCCATCGCCAGCTACATGAAGGGCTCGGTGCGCCTGCTGGACACCGGTGAGCCGGACCTGGAGCGGGTGCGGTCGGCCCTGACCGCAGCGGGTGACCAGGCCCTGCGGGCCGGCGAGATCATCCGGCGCCTCCGGGCCTTCGTCGGCAAGGGCGAGGCCGCCATGCGGATCGAGCCCTTGCCCAAGCTGATCGAGGAGGCCGGCGCCCTGGCCATGATGGGCGCCCGGGATTCCGGGGTCCGCCTAGAGTTTCGGCTTTCCCCTGACGCGGGGCTCGTCCTGGCGGACAAGGTCCAGGTCCAACAGGTGGTGCTGAACCTGATGCGCAACGCGGTGGAGGCCATGGGCGCCTCTTCGGTGCGCGAACTCACGGTCGAGTCTCGCCTCCTGAAGGAGGGATGGGTGGAGGTGCAGGTGTGCGACACCGGCGCGGGCCTGGCCCCGGACGTCCTGGAGCGCCTTTTCCAGCCCTTCATGACCACCAAGGCTGAGGGGATGGGCGTGGGCCTGTCCATCTGCCGGACCATCATCGAGGCTCATGGCGGGGAGATCAGCGCCCGGAACCGGCCGGAAGGTGGCGCCGTCTTCCGTTTCACGTTACGCAGCGCAGAGCTGCCGCTGCCAGGCGAGATCGACGCATGAGCTCCTCCTCCGCCCTCGTGCATGTCATCGACGACGATGAGGCGATCCGCGAGTCCCTCGCCTTCCTGCTCGGCACGGCCGGGATGGACTGCCGGACCTGGGAATCCGCCCTGGCCTTCCTTGAGGACGCGGCCCGGGCCACCGGCGACTGCATCGTGACGGATGTCCGCATGCCGGGCATGACCGGCCTCCAGCTGGTGGCGGAGCTCAAGACCCGGGGGGTCAACACGCCGGTAATCGTCATCACGGGCCATGGGGACGTTCCCATGGCGGTGGAGGCCCTGAAGCGCGGGGTGGCCGACTTCCTCGAGAAGCCCTTTGACGACGAGGTTCTGCTGGCGGCCATCGCAGAGACCCTCCGAAAGTCCGGCGACCATACAGCCGCCGGCGACGGCAACGCCTTCTCAGCCATGCTGGCCTCGCTGTCTCCCCGGGAGACCGAGGTCCTGCAGGGCGTGGTGGTGGGCAAGGCCAACAAGGTCATCGCCCGGGAACTGGGGATCAGCCCGCGGACGGTGGAGGTCTACCGGGCCAACGTCATGACCAAGACGGGCGCACGGAGCCTCTCCGAGCTTGTCCGGATGTCGATCCTCGCCGGCTTCTGAGTCCTTGCGCTGGATCAAGGCGGCGATCGCCGCCGGGCCGGAACATGCCGCAAGTCCACAAACCCGGGCGCCGAATGCCGCCAGCTGCTTCCACTCTTCCGACCCTTGTGCTCGTGGACGACGATGTCGCCCTGAGAAGCGCGCTGAAGTTCGCGCTGGAGCTGGATGGCTACCGGGTGCAGGCCTATGCCTCCGGCGAAGACCTGCTGGCGGCGGACCTGCCCTCGTGCAATGTCTGCCTGGTGCTGGACGAAAACCTCCCCGGCATGGGCGGGCTGGATTCCCTTGAGGCCCTCCGCGGCAGGGAGGTGAACCTGCCGGCCCTGCTGATCACCAGCCATCCTGGCCCCGGCCTGCGCCGCCGGGCGGGGCGCTTGCGCGTGCCCATTGTCGAGAAGCCACTGCTGGACGACGTCCTTGTCCGCAACATCCGCAAGGTCCTAGGCCAGCCTCCCGCCGCCTGAGACCCGCTTCGGCTGTGGGAGCGCCGCCGAATTGCCTCCCCGGGGGCGACCGCCTATAGCTGGGTCCTGCCCCGATCTGCGGACACCTGAACATGCCGCCCTCCGGCGCCCCTGAACCCGACCCCAGAGCCCTGATCTCTCAGCCCGCCTACCGGCTGGCGGCCCTGGATTCTGACTTCCTGCTGGGCGAGAGCATGCGCGGCGTGCGCTTCCTGCTCGAGTATGAAAAGGCCGACCAGACCCTGAAGTCGTGGGGCATCCGCTCCACCATCGTCGTCTTCGGCTCGGCCAGGGTCCGCGAGGACGACCCCGGGGACAAGGGCCGCTGGTACGCCGAGGCCCGCGCGTTCGGGCGGATCGCCGCCGAGCGGGGCGGCGCTCTCGATGGCCCCACCGGCGCAGGTCCCCGCGACAATGTCATCGCCACCGGCGGCGGCCCCGGCCTGATGGAAGCCGCGAACCGCGGGGCGGCCGAGGCGGGGGCCCCCACCATTGGCTTCAACATCTCCCTGCCCCACGAGCAGTTTCCCAATCCCTGGATCACCCCGGGCCTGGCGTTCCGCTTCCACTACTTCGCCATGCGCAAGATGCACCTGGCCATGCGCGCCAACGCCCTGGTGGCCTTCCCCGGCGGCTTCGGCACCCTGGATGAGCTGTTCGAGATCCTCACCCTGGTCCAGACTGGCAAGGGGCCGCGGGTGCCGATCGTCCTGTTCGACGAGACCTACTGGCGCAGCCTGGTGAACTTCGACGTCCTGTCGGAGCGCGGCATGATCGATCCCAAGGACCTGGAACTGATCCGGTTCGCAGACACCGCCGAGGCGGTCTGGCGCGAGGTCAGCGCCGGCGTCCTTGCTGCCGAAGGCGGGATGAGGCCGTGAACGGCCCCGCGCCACAGCGCTCGCCCCTGCGTGAGCTCCGGGACTTCCTCGCCTCGGCCCTGGCGGGCCTGGGCGTCCTGCGCCGTCGCCCGCCCCCCCTGCCGGAGGTCCCGGCCGTGAATGGCGGGGAGAAGCGCCCCGTGCAGACGCCCCCGGAGCCTACTTCCGGGACACCGTGAAGCGAGCCAGTTCCTTGCGCGGGGCGTCCCACTCGGGATCCAGCTCCGCCGCCTTGGTGTAGTCGAGCCAGGCGGACCGAATATCGCCGACGCGTTCATGGGCGATGGCGCGGTTGTAATGCGCCTTGGCGGGTTCGGAGACACCCAGCTCCAGGGCCCGGTTGATGTCCGCCAGGGCGGCCTCGGGCGCCTTCAGGCCAAGGCGCGCCGCACCGCGGTTGACCAGCGCCTCGCCCATTTCCGGCTGCCGCTTGAGGGCGGCCTCGAAGTCCCTCAGGGCGGCCGGGTACTCCTGGCGGCGCAGCTTGAAGACTCCGCGGTTCACCAGGGTCCCGGCCCTGTCCCGCGCATTGAGGGCCTCGGTATCAAGGGCGAGGGTGCAGAGCTCTTCGAACTTGCGGTCCAGCTCCCCCGTCACCGCGGCCTCGGAGCAGGCCTGGGCGAAACCGCCGCCCAGGACCGTGATGGCGGCCTGGGCCGACCCGGCCACCCCGCTGGCCAGCGCGGCGCCGAGGAAGGCGCCCATGTATCGATTCCACATGCGAAACTCCTGGCTCCAGGGGCGCCCTAGGCGCGGGACCGCCCGATCTCTCGCCAGAGGATATAGGTGCTGCTGGCGGCCACCACCATGGCGCCGACCAGGGTCAGGACCGCAGGGGTCTCACCCCAGACCAGAAAACCGATCAGGCCCGCCCAGACCAGCTGGGTGTAGTCGAAGGGCGCCACCACGGCGACGGGCGCCCTGCGGATGGCCTCGGTCAGCAGGAGCTGACCGGTCCCCCCGATCAGGCCGGCGGCGATGAGAAGGAGAAGAACACCCGGACTGGGCATGACCCATCCGAAGGGCAGACTGGCCAGGCCCGCCGCTGTCCCGGCGAGGGTGAAGTAGAAGACGATGGTGGGGCCGGGCTCCGTCCGGCTGATCTCCCGGATGGCGATCATGGCCCCTGCCGATCCCACGGCGGCGGCGATGGCGAAGAGCACCCCTACCCCAACGAACTGCCTCGGGTCGGGATGGACCATGATGAGCACGCCGACGAAGCCGACCGCCACGGCCAGCCAACGGTGAATTCCCACGGGCTCCTTCAGGATCAGGGCGGACAGGGCGACCATGAACAGGGGCGCCGAGAAGGAGATGGCCGTCGACTGGGTCAGGGGCAGGAGGCTGACCGCCGTGAAGCCGCAGATCATGCCGGTCAGGCCGACAGCGGACCGGGTCAGGTGCGCGCCGGGCCTTCGGGTGCGCAGGACCCCAAACCCGGAGGTCCGCCAGATGTAGAGCATCACCGGGATGAAGGCGAAGGCGTTGCGGAAGAAGATGATCTCCAGCACCGGGACGCCGCGCTCGGCGCACGCCTTCACGATCGCCGCGAGGACCGCCATGAGGGCCATGGCGAGAACGCGCAGGAGGATGCCCAGGGCGGGGCTCTGGGCGACCGGGCGGGGCGCCGAAGGGTCCCCGGCGATGGGGGCCGGCTCGGTCACGGTTCAGATCCGTAAAGGGCCTCAGCCCATGGGGTAGAGGATGTCCCGGGTGACCTCGTCGATGGCCTTGAGGACCTCGGGCGACAGCACGACGTCTGCGGCGGCGAAGATGTCGTCCAGCTGGTCCTCACGGGTCACGCCGACGATGGTCGAGGCGACGAAGTCATGCTGCTTGGACCAGGCTGTGGCCAGGGTGACGAGGGACATGCCCGCCTCGGCCGCGATCTTCGCCAGGCGCTCGGTGGTGGCCAGCGACTTCTCATTGACGAAGCGGCGCGCCATCGTCGCCTGCCGGCCGCCGATCTCGAGATAGCGGCTGAAGCGCGCGCCGGCCGGCAGGGCGCCGCCGTTGTACTTGCCTGACAGCACGCCGCCCGCCAGGGGCGAGTAGGGAATGGAGCTGACCCCTTCCTGCCGGCAGACCTGGGCCAGCTCGTCCTCAAAGCGGCGGTTGTTCAGGCTGTGGTTGTTCTGGATGGTCTCGTAGCGGGCGAAGCCCTCACGCTCGGAGGTCGAGAGCGCCTTCATCAGGCCCCAGGAGGTCTCGTTCGAGCAGCCGAGGACCCGCACCTTTCCGGCGCGGACCAGTTCGTCCAGGGTCTCCAGGGCGTCCTCGTAGCGGGCGCCATGGTCAGGCCAGTGGGTCTGGTAAAGGTCGACATAGTCGGTGCCGAGACGCCGCAGGCTGTCCTCGATGGCCCGGGTGATGTTGTGCCGGTCCAGCGCCGTCATGCCGGCCCGCTGGGAGCCCTTGATCCAGCCATGGCTGGGGCCGCAGACCTTGGTGGCCAGGATGATCCCGTCCCGCCGCTTGGTCTTCATCCAGCGGCCGAAAATCTCCTCGGTCAGGCCGGCCCAGGACTCCTGTGGCGGCACCGGATAGTTCTCGGCGGTGTCGAAGAAGTTGATCCCCGCCTCGAGGCTGCGGTCGAGAATCCGGAAGGAGGTCTTCTCGTCAGCCTGGGAGCCAAAGGTCATGGTCCCCATGCAGATCTTGGAAACGACGATCGGGCTGCGGCCCAGGCGCTGATGCTGCATAGCGGTCTCCCCTGACACGGCGCGGGCCTGATCGCCCGTCTGTCCGACCCTCGGCTGATAAGCGCGCGCCCGTAGGGTGGCAAGCCTCGCAATCGCAGTCGGAGGCGCTAAGATGCCCTCGGTTCCTGAGCGAGAGGGGCAAGGGCATGAGCGCGGACTACGGGGACAACCGGCCGGACCTGTCGGCCTTCTGGATGCCTTTCACCGCCAACCGGCAGTACAAGGACGCGCCGCGCCTCCTGGCCGAGGCCAGCGGCATGTACTACCGCACGGTCGACGGCGATGAGGTCCTGGACGGCACCGCCGGCCTCTGGTGCTGCAACCTGGGCCATGCCCGGGAAGAGATCACCCAGGCTGTCTCCCGCCAGCTGGCCACCCTGGACTTCGCCCCGACCTTCCAGATGGGCCACCCCCTGCCCTTCCGGCTCGCGGCGGCCCTGTCGGAGTTCGCCCCCCCCGGCCTCGACCGGATCTTTTTCACCAATTCGGGGTCGGAGTCCGTCGACACCGCCCTGAAGATGGCCCTGGCCTACCATCGCGCCCGCGGCGAGGGGCAGAGGGTGCGGCTGATCGGTCGTGAAAAGGGCTATCATGGCGTCGGCTTCGGCGGGATTTCCGTCGGCGGCCTGGTCAACAACCGCAGGACCTACCTCACCCTGCCGGGCGCCGATCACATCGCCCACACCTTTGATCCCGAGCGCAACGCCTTCTCCCGCGGCCTGCCGGACCATGGGGCCGAGAAGGCGGACGAAGTGGAACGGCTGGTCGCCCTGCACGGGGCCGAAACCATAGCCGCCGTCATCGTCGAGCCCGTGGCCGGGTCGGCGGGCGTCCTGCCACCGCCCAAGGGCTATCTCGAGCGCCTGCGCGCGGTCTGCGACCGGCACGGCATCCTGCTGATCTTCGACGAGGTCATCACGGGTTTCGGCCGCCTGGGCGAACCCTTCGCCGCCCAGGCCCTGGGCGTCACCCCGGACATCATGACCACCGCCAAGGGCATCACCAACGGCGCCCTGCCCATGGGCGCGGTCTTCGCACACCGGAAGGTGCACGACGCCATCGTCCAGGGCCCGCCGGCGGCCATCGAGTTCTTCCACGGCTACACCTATTCCGGGCATCCGGTGGCCTGCGCCGCCGCCCTGGCCAGCCTGGAAATCTACCGGCGCGACGGCCTGTTCACCCGGGTGAAGTCCCTGGCCGGCCTGTGGGAAGACCGTCTCCACGCCCTGCGCGGCAAGCCGAACGTCATCGACATCCGCAACATCGGCCTGATGGGCGCCATCGAGTTGTCGCCCCGCCCCGACGCGCCGGGCGCCCGGGGCTACGAGGTGCTGGTCAGGGCCCTGAAGGCAGGGCTGCTGGTGCGGGCGACGGGGGACATCATCGCCCTCTCTCCGCCGCTGATCATCAGCGAGGATGAGATCGGCAAGCTGTTCGAGATCCTGGGCGGGGTCCTCGACGGCGTCGCCTGAACCCGGACCCGGGGCCGGTTCGCCGAAGGTTGACATAAAGACATAAAGATATCTTTATGCGCTCATGCTGAGCGCCCCCCGCACCGTCGATGTCCTGCGCGCCGCCGGGGAGCCCTCGCGTTTGAGGATCCTCGCCCTGCTGGCCCAGGAAGAGCTGGCGGTCCTGGAGATCTGCAAGGTGCTGGACCAGAGCCAACCCAGGGTCTCGCGGCACCTTCGGCTCCTGGCGGAAGCGGGCCTGGTGGAACGGTTCCCGGACGGCGCATGGGTGTTCTACCGCCCCTCGGGAAGGAGCGAGGCCCGCACCCTGGCCGACCAGGTGCTCGCCGCCCTCGACCCTTCCGACGCCGCCCTGGCCAGGGACGCCGAGCGGCTGGAGGCTGTCCGGACCGAGCGCCGGGCGGCGGCGGACCAGTACTTCGCACGCAATGCCTCGACCTGGGATGAAATCCGCTCGCTGCATGTGGCCGAGGACCGGGTGGAGGCCGCCATCCTGCGGGCTGCGGGCCCGGGCCCCTTCGGGCGCCTGGTGGACCTGGGAACCGGCTCTGGCCGGATGCTCACCCTGTTCGGAGACAGGGCCCGGTCGGGAATCGGGCTCGACCTTTCGCAGCAGATGCTCAACGTCGCCCGCGCCCGGGTCGAGGCGGCGGGCCTGGACTCGGTCGAGCTTCGGCATGGCGACATCTTCGCCACCCGCCTTCCGGATGGCTGCGCCGACCTCGTGGTCGTGCATCAGGTCCTCCACTACCTGGGCGACCCCGCCGCTGCGGTGCGCGAGGCGAGCCGGCTGACCGGCCCGGGCGGACGCCTGGTCCTCATCGACTTCGCCCCCCACGCCCTGGAGATGCTGCGCGAGCAGCACCAGCACCGGCGCCTTGGATTCTCCGCCGCCGAGATGAAGCGCTGGCTGTCCGCCGCCGGCCTCCGCCAGGTGGAGCTGGAAACCCTGCCTCCGGCTCGCGCCGAGGGCCTGACCGTCTGTGTCTGGACCGCTCAAAGGAGCCCTGCATGACCGAACCCGCCCTCGGGCCCATCGCCCGCGCCGGGGCCGGCCTGGCCCAGCCTCCCCGCGTCTCCTTCGAGTTCTCGCCGCCCAAGACCGAGGAGGCCGAGGTCGCCCTCTGGGAGGCGATCCGCCGCCTCGCCCCCCTGAACCCGGCCTTTGTCTCGGTGACCTACGGCGCCGGGGGCTCGACCCGCGACCGCACCCACCGGACGGTCAGCCGCATCCTGGCCGAGACGCAACTGGCCCCCGCCGCCCACCTGACCTGCGTCGACGCGAGCCGCGCCGAGGTGGACGACGTGATCCGAGACTATTGGGACGCCGGGGTCCGGCACATCGTGGCCCTGCGCGGCGATCCGCCCGGCCAGATCGGCGGGGTCTATGTCCCGAGGCCTGACGGCTACGTGAACGCCACCGAGCTGACCGCGGGAATCCGCGCCATCGGCCCCTTCGAGGTCAGCGTCAGCCTCTATCCCCAGACCCACCCCGAAAGCGGATCGGTCGATCACGACATCGACGTCCTGAAGGCCAAGATCGACGCCGGGGCGACGCGGGCCATCACCCAGTTCTTCTACGACACCGACGGCTTCCTCCGGTTCATGGACCGGGTCCGCAAGGCCGGCGTCACCATCCCGATTTCGCCGGGCATCATGCCGGTCTCGAACTTCAAGGGCCTGAAGCGCATGGCGGGGCCCGTCGGCATCCCCCTGCCCGGCTGGCTGGGCGCCCTGTTCGAGGGCCTGGACAAGGACCCGGAGACCCGCCGAATGATCGCCGCCGGCGTCGCCGCCGAGATGTGCGTGAAGCTGGCCGAGGAAGGCTATTCCGACTTCCACTTCTACACACTGAACCGGGCCGACCTGGTCTACGCCATCTGCCGGATCCTCGGCCTCCGGGAGACCGCCGAATGAGACTCGCCCTGCTCACCGGCCTGCTGGCCGCCGGCGCCGCCATCGCCGCGCCCACAAGCCCGCCGGAGTGGAGCGCCCCGACCGATCCCTTCCGGGTGGCCGACAACCTCTACTACGTGGGTACGGCGGGGATCTCGGCCTGGCTCATCACAACGCCCAAGGGGCACATCGTGATCGACGGGGCCATGCCGACGAGCGCGCCCCTGATCCAGTCCAGCATCCGCCGGCTCGGCTTCCAGCCGAAGGACGTGAAGATCCTCCTGAACACCCACGCCCACTTCGACCACACGGGCGGGCTGGCCGACCTCAAGCGCGACACCGGCGCCCGCCTGCTCGCCAATCCCGCTGACCGGAAGGCCCTGGAGACCGGGACCTATCCGGGCTGGGAAGAGAACCGCGGACTCGACTTCGCCCCCGTCAAGGTCGATGGCGACCTCAAGGATGGGCAGCCTGTCCGCCTCGGCGACGCAGTCCTGACTCCCCGCTTCACCCCGGGCCATTCCCCCGGCTGCACCACCTGGACCTTCCAGGTGAAGGACAAGGGCCAACCTCTGAACGCACTTCTCTACTGCTCCACCTCGGTGGCGGCCAACCGGCTTGTCTCGCGCGAGCGAGGGCCACAATACCCAGGTATTGTCGGGGACTACCGCCGGAGCTTCGCCCTGCTGAAGACCTTCAGGGCCGATGTCTTCCTGGCGCCCCACGCCGAGCAGTTCGGACTTCCGGAAAAGCGCGCGCGGCTGAAGGCGGGCGGCGCCAACCCCTTCGTTGACCCTGGCGAACTGGCCCGTCGGGTCGCCGCCAGCGAGGCCGACTTCAACCGTGAACTGGCCCGCCAGGAGGCCCGAGCGAAATGACCCGCGCAGAGCGCATCGCCGCCCTCAAGGCCGCCTCCCGGGAGCGCATCCTGGTCCTCGACGGCTCCTGGGGCGTCATGATCCAGAAGCGCGGCCTCGACGAGGCTGACTACCGGGGCGACCGCTTCGCCGGCCATCCCGGCCAGCTGAAGGGCAACAACGACCTCCTCTGCATCACCCGTCCGGACATCATCACCGAGCTGCACGACGCCTATTTCGGCGCCGGGGCGGACATCTCCGAGACCAATACCTTCTCGGCCACCACCATCGCCCAGGCGGACTACGGCCTGGAGGCAGCGGTGCGGGACATCAACCTGGAGGGCGCCCGCCTGGCGCGGGCCTCCGCCGACCGCTGGACCGCCGCCGAGCCGCACAAGCCCCGCTTTGTGGCCGGCTCCATCGGGCCGCTGAACAAGATGCTGTCCATGTCGCCGGACGTGAACGACCCCGGCGCCCGCTCGGTCACCTTCAAGGAGGTCTACCAGGCCTATCGCGAGCAGGTCATCGCCCTGAACGAGGGCGGGGTCGACCTCTACCTGGTCGAGACCATCACCGACACGCTGAACTGCAAGGCGGCCATCAAGGCCATCCTGGACCTCGAGGACGAGGGCTACGAGCCCCTGCCGATCTGGATCTCGGGCACCATCACGGACCGGTCGGGGCGCACCCTCTCCGGCCAGACCGTCGAGGCTTTCTGGAACTCCGTCCGCCACGCCCGGCCCTTCGCCATTGGCCTGAACTGCGCCCTGGGCGCGGACCTGATGCGCCCCCACATCGCCGAGTTGTCCCGGGTGGCCGACACCCTGGTCAGCGCCTATCCCAACGCGGGCCTGCCCAACGCCATGGGCGAGTATGACGAGCAGCCCCACGAGACCGGGCACTCGCTGCACCAGTGGGCCGAGGACGGCATCGTCAACATCGTCGGCGGCTGCTGCGGCACGACGCCGGAGCACATCGCCCACGTGGCCCGGGCGGTGCAGGGCCTCAGCCCGCGCAAGCCAGCCGAGCGCCCGCGCGCCATGCGCCTGTCCGGGCTGGAGCCCCTGGAGCTGTCATGAGGCCGACCTTCGTCAACATCGGCGAGCGGACAAACGTCACCGGCTCCGCCCGCTTCTGCAAGCTCGTCGCCGAGGGGAACTATCCCGAGGCCCTGTCCGTCGCCCGCCAGCAGGTAGAGGCCGGCGCCGCCATCATCGACGTCAACATGGACGAGGGCCTGCTCGACTCCGTGCGGGCCATGACCACCTTCCTCAACCTGATCGCCGCCGAACCCGACATCGCCCGGGTGCCGGTGATGATCGACTCCTCCAAGTGGGAGGTGATCGAGGCCGGCCTGCGGTGCGTGCAGGGCAAGGCCATCGTCAACTCCATCTCCCTGAAGGAGGGCGAGGCGGCCTTCCTGAAACAGGCCCGGGCGTGCCTGCGCTATGGCGCAGCGGTGGTGGTCATGGCCTTCGACGAGAAGGGCCAGGCCGACACCCTGGCGCGCAAGACCGAGATCTGCGCCCGCGCCTACAAGACCCTGGTGGACGAGGTGGGCTTCCCCCCCGAGGACATCATCTTCGACCCCAACATCTTCGCAGTCGCCACCGGGATCGACGAGCACGACAACTACGCCGTCGACTTCATCGAGGCGACGCGGTGGATCAAGGCTCACCTGCCCCACGCCCGGGTCTCGGGCGGAGTCTCCAACGTCTCGTTCAGCTTCCGGGGCAATGAGCCCGTGCGGCGGGCGATCCACGGGGTCTTCCTGTACCACGCCATCGGCGCGGGCCTGGACATGGGCATCGTCAACGCGGGCGACCTGCCGGTCTACGATGACATCCCAACCGAGCTGAGGGACGCCGTCGAGGACGTCATCCTCAACCGGCCCCGGCGCGACCCGGCCCTGTCCAACACCGAGCGGCTGGTGGAACTGGCGCCGGCCTACAAGGGCGGCAAGACCGAGGCCAAGGGCCCCAACCTGGCCTGGCGCGAGGCGCCGGTGGCCGAGCGCCTGGCCCACGCCCTGATCCACGGGGTCACCGATTTCATCGAGGCGGACGTGGAAGAGGCCCGGCTGGCGGCGGGGCGGCCCCTGGAGGTCATCGAAGGCCCCCTGATGGACGGCATGAACCGGGTCGGCGACCTGTTCGGCGCAGGCAAGATGTTCCTGCCCCAGGTGGTGAAGTCGGCGCGGGTCATGAAGCAGGGCGTGGCCTGGCTCCTGCCCTTCATGGAGGCCGAGAGCGCCGGCCAGGAGCGCCAGAGCGCGGGCCGGATCCTCATGGCCACCGTCAAGGGCGACGTCCACGACATCGGCAAGAACATCGTCGGCGTGGTCTTGCAGTGCAACAACTACGAGGTCTTCGACCTGGGCGTGATGGTCCCGGCGGACCGCATCCTTGACGAGGCCGAGCGACTGAAGGTGGACATGGTCGGCCTGTCCGGCCTGATCACGCCCAGCCTGGACGAGATGGTCTTCGTGGCCTCGGAAATGGAGCGGCGGGGCTTCCGCATGCCCCTGCTGATCGGCGGCGCCACGACATCCAAGACCCATACGGCGGTGAAAATCGCCCCCGCCTACCCCTCGGGCTCGACCACCTACGTCCTCGACGCGAGCCGTGCCGTGGGGGTGGTCTCCGCCCTCCTCTCCCCCACCGAGCGCGACCGCTTCACCACCGAGACGACGGCCGAGTACGCCCGGGTGCGCGAACAGTTCGAGCGCGGCCAGGACAACCGGGGCCGCATGACCCTCGCCGACGCCCGCAGGCGCGCCTTCGCCACAGACTGGAGCCGGACAGTCCCGGCGAAGCCATCCTTTACGGGGCTCCGGACCTTCGAGGACTGGGACCTGACGGACCTGGCCGAGCACATCGACTGGACCCCCTTCTTCGCCAGCTGGCAGCTCTTTGGCCGCTTCCCGGCGATCCTCGAGGACGAAGTCGTCGGTCAGGCCGCGCGGGACCTCTATGCCGACGGGCGGCGGATGCTCGACCGGATGATCCAGGGCCGCTGGCTGACGGCCAAGGCGACGGTCGGATTCTGGCCGGCCAACGCGGACGGCGACGATATCCTCATCTACGCCGACGAGGCCCGCACCGAGGTCGCAGGGCGCTTCCACACCCTGCGCCAGCAGATGGTCCGCAGCGAGGGCGACCGGGCGAACCTGGCCCTCTCCGACTTCATCGCCCCGGTCGGCGGTCCGCCGGACTGGCTCGGCGGCTTCGCAGTCACCGCCGGCCATGGCGAGATCGAGATGGCCGAGCGCTTCCGCCGCGACGGCGACGACTATTCCGCCATCCTGGCCACCTCCCTGGCCGACCGCCTGGCGGAGGCCCTGGCCGAGGCCCTGCACCGCAAGGTCCGCACCGAGCTCTGGGGCTATGCGTCCGATGAGGTCTTCGACCTGGAGTTCCTGATCGGCGAAAAGTATCGGGGCATCCGGCCTGCCGCCGGCTATCCGGCCCAGCCCGACCACACCGAGAAGGCCGAGCTCTTCCGGCTCCTGGAGGCGGCGCCGAGGACGGGGATCACCCTGACGGAGAGCTTCGCCATGGACCCGCCTTCCAGCGTGTCCGGCCTCTACTTCAGCCACCCGGAAAGCCACTATTTCGGCGTCGGTCGGATCGATCGCGACCAGGTGGAGGACTACGCGCGCCGCAAGGGCTGGGACCGCTCCACGGCGGAACGCTGGCTGGCGCCGATCCTCAGCTACACGCCGGCGGGGTGACCGTGGCGGCGGCGAAGTCCCGGGACTTCAACCGCCTCTGGGCGGCGCAAGCCATCTCGGCCTTCGGCGCCCGCATCGCCCGGGAAGGCCTGCCCATCGCCGCCATCACGACCCTGGCCGCCTCTCCCGCCTCGCTGGGCCTGCTGTCGGCCCTGACCGGGCTCGCCTCCCTCGGGCTGGGCCTGTCAGCAGGCGGGTGGGTAGACCGCCAGCCGCGGCGCCGGGTCCTCGTCGCCATGAACCTGGTCCGGGCCGCAGCCCTCGCCGTCATTCCCCTGGCGGCCCTGGCGGGGTTCCTGACCCTACCGATGATCCTGGCTTCGGGAACCGTCATCGCAGGCGCCAGCACCGTCTTCATCATGGCCGAGCACGCCATTCTGCCGGGCCTCGTGGCGAAGGAGCACCTACTGGGCGCCAACGCCCGCCTTTCAGCTACGGACTCCGTGGCGGAGATCGGCGGGCCCGCCCTGGCCGGCGTTCTCTTTCAACTCCTGACCGCGCCCCTGGCCGTGGCGGCGACGGCGATGACCTGGCTGGGATCCGCCTTCCTGGTGCTTCGGATCCGTGGCGAGCGGCCGCCCGTTCCGGAGGCGAGCGGCGCCGAGCCCGGCCTGTCTGTCCTCTCCGGCTTCCGGACCGCCTGGGCGGACCCCGAGGTCCGGGTCCTCTTCCTCATCCAGCTCGCCTGGGGCCTGACCGGCGGCGTCTTCGGCAGCCTCTACGTCCTGTTCGCGCTGAAGACGCTGCACTTGCCGACGGGCCTGTTGGGCCTGGCCATCGCCTGCGGGGGCCTCGGCGCCCTGGCCGGCGCGGCGGCGGGCCCGGCCCTGGAGCGGCGGCTGGGCGCCGGCCGGACCCTGACCCTGGTCCTGCTGCTGGGCGGGCTGGTGAACCTGGCCATCGGCCTGGCGCCCGCCGGCGTCCGGGGCGGCATGACGGCGCTGGTCGCCACCCGGTTCCTGGGCGACCTCTTCGGGGTGACCGCCATGATCCTGATGTCGAGCCTGAGGCAGGCGCGGATCGAGGCCGATCACCTGGGCCGGGTGTCAGGGGTGTTCGAGGCAGCCGCAGGCGGAATGGCGGTGGTCGGCGCCCTCGGCGGGGCCCTGCTGGCGGAGGCGGCGGGCGTCCGCACGGCCATGCTGGCGGCGGCCATCCTCAGCCTCGCCCTGCCCGCCCTGTGCGCCGCCAGCCCCCTGGCGCGGGCGCGGCTTCCGGTGAGCGGGTGAGCCCAGCCTCGAGACGATTTGGAACTGACGACATCGGCTGAAGGGGATGTCGGCGACTTGAAGTTGAAGACCACAACCTCTCGAAGGCGCTCCACCTTCGGGCTCTGACACTAACCACCGAGGTCCGATGTCCCTTGCCCTCGCCAAGGCCGCGTCGCCAGGCACAACGCCGCTTCGCGGCCTTCGCGCATCAAGCGCTCGGCCGCCAGGTCGTCGGTTTCGATCCGCATGAGCTGAAGAACGCCCATCATCAATGCAAACACCGCGCCGGCCCGGGACGTCCGATCGCCAGCGTCGCCGCCCTCCGGCAGCAGATCGGCAATAAGCTGGATGAGACGGCCAGACTGAATTCCGAAGCGCGCACGGGTGTCGAGACCTTCCCGAGCAATCTCAGGCGCCAGCGAAGCCGCGGTGCAACCCATGCCAACGGAAGATCGGTGGCGCTCGCGCAGGTAGGTCGCGATCAGGGTCTCAAGCTTGCGATCGCTCGGCGCCGCGGCGAGTACGGTTTCAAAATAGCCGATGGTGCTTTCGGCTGCGACTTCGACGGCGGCTGCGACGAGGTCCGCGCGGGATGAGAAGTGAGCGTAGAAGCCACCGTGGGTCAGACCGGCATCAGCCATCAGCGCCCGCACGCCGACCGCAGCGATGCCCTCGCGTCGAAACCGCTCGGCGGCGTTCTTGAGGATGGCTTCGCGGGCCCTCTGTTTGTGCCCCTCTCTGTAGCGCGCCACGTCGATCCTCTGTCAGTTCAACCGTCGCGATAACGCGGGGCGATCTCACCACTCATCGCCTCGCGCAGGTAGGCCCTTCGCATGGCTTCGACATCGCGCCAAGGATCGGGGGATGCAAGCGTGGGCGTGATTACCTCTTCGCCGAGAGCCACACCCGCCAGCGCCGCATCAACTAGCGCTTCAGGAGTGATGTAGGCTTGGTCTGGAAAGACCGAGTCGCTCAGCCCCTGCGACGAAAAGAACTCTGTTCGCACCGGGCCTGGAAGCACGGCATGAACACCAATGCCGGCGCCTTCGAGTTCCAGGCGAAGCGAGCGTGTGAAGTTCAGCACATACGCCTTCGAGCCGCTATAGGCGCCGCCGCCTGAGCTCGGCATCAGCGCCATGATCGAGGCTATGTTGACGAGTGTCCCTCCGCCGAGACTTCGAAAGCGGGCGATTGCCGCCAGCGACAGGCGCGTCAGCGCGATGACGTTGACTCGGATCAACGCCTCCTGCGCATCAGGCGGAACGATCGACGTCGGCCCGAGGGCGCCCACGCCGGCATTGTTTACAAGAAACGAGACCGGAATTTCGGCAATGCGGGCTTCGACATCGGCCAGGTCGTCCGCCCTTGTGAGATCCGCGACAAGCGTCGTCACGTCGACGCCGGCATCCGCCTGCAGTCGCTCGGCAAGGGCCCGGAGACGATCGCCGCGGCGCGCCACGAGGAGCAGGTCGTAGCCTCGGCTTGCGAGGCGGGTTGCAAATGCGGAACCGATGCCGGAGGAGGCGCCGGTGACAACGGCGATGCCCAGGTGACCCATGATGCGTTCTTGCTATTCGTGCGTGCGGGGCGAGGCGCGGTTCTCTTCGCGCCAGCGAACCTCGTCCGGTGTGCCGGCGCGGGGTGGGTAGAAGCCGTTGATCGACCAATAGTCGAAGGGCGTCTCATCGACGTGGAATTCCCAATCCAGCCCACGGTCAGCAACATAAGGCTTCAGGATGGCGTTGATCCTGTCGATGAAGCGGCGACTGGCCTCGAGCGAAGGGAAGCTCCGGGCAATATGCTCCATCACGATCCGGACGAACTGTCCGGCAGGCTTTCCGCCGACGAAAAACTGCGTCGGATCGACCGGTTCAAAGATGATCCCGACGTAGAACCGGGGCATCACTGCGCCGTAAACGGCCGTAAGGCTTTCAGCGAGTTCCGCCTTATCGGTTTCGGAGAAGGCGCCGGGCGGGTGGTAGATCTTCCAGAGAGGCATGCGTTTTCAGGCTCCGGGAAAAACGGATGACTAGTACAATTACAACCGTAATCTTCTTGAGCCTGAAAGGTATGTCAATCGTAATTTAACGAGGCATGCGATCGACAGGCGGATTCATGGCCCGCGCCCAAGCGGGGCTCGCCAAAGGCGTGTGGAATGAGCAGGCCGCTGCCTGAGGCCGTGGCGGAGCTCAGCCTCGCCCTGCCGGCCCTGTGCGCCGCCAGCCCCCTGGCGCGGGCGCGGCTGCCCTCGGCCTGACAGCCAACGCTCGGCCCCCGTAGACCCCCTCCGGCCCGCTTCGCGGTCCACCTCCCCCTTGGGGGAGGAATTACAGCGCCCAATTGCTCCCCCAAGGGGAGCTCCGGGCGAAGCCCGGTGAGGGGGTCAACCGAGCTTCGAACCCTACCGCGAGAACTTCTGGAACTTGATCCGGTGGGGGATCAGGCTGTCGGCGCCCAGGCGGCGCTTCTTGTCCTCTTCGTAGGCCTCGAAGTTGCCCTCGAACCACTCGACATGGCTGTCGCCCTCGAAGGCCAGGATGTGGGTGGCCAGGCGGTCGAGGAACCAGCGGTCGTGGCTGATCACCACGGCGCAGCCGGCGAACTCCTCCAGGGCCTCCTCGAGGTTCTGCAGGGTCTCGATGTCCAGGTCGTTGGTCGGCTCGTCGAGCAGGATGACATTGCCGCCGGTGGTCAGGGTCTTGGCCAGGTGAACGCGGTTGCGCTCTCCGCCGGACAGCTGGCCCACCTTCTTCTGCTGGTCGCCGCCCTTGAAGTTGAACGAGCCGACATAGGCCCGCGTGTTGATCTCCCGCTTGCCCACCGCAAGGATGTCGAGGCCGCCGGAGACCTCCTGCCAGACGGTCTTGTTGGGATCGAGGGCGTCCCGGCTCTGGTCGACATAGGCCAGCTTGACGGTCTCACCCAGGCGGAAGGTCCCCTCGTCGGGCTGCTCCTGGCCGGTGATGATCCGGAACAGGGTGGACTTGCCGGCGCCGTTGGGACCGATCACGCCGACGATGCCGTTCGGCGGGAGTTTGAACGAAAGGTCCTTGAAAAGAACCTTGTCGCCATAGGTTTTTGAAAGGTGGGAAGCTTCCAGCACCACATTGCCCAGGCGAGGGCCGGGCGGGATCTGGATAGCCGCGAAGGTCTGGGCCTGGCGGGAGCTTTCCTGTTCGGCGACCATGCGCTCATAGGCGGCGAGACGGGCCTTGGACTTGGCCTGGCGGGCCTTGGCGCCGGACCGCACCCACTCCAGCTCGCGGGTCATGGCGCGCTGGCGGGCCTCGCTCTCGGACTGCTCCTGGACGATGCGCTTGGTCTTCTGCTCCAGCCAGCCGGAGTAGTTGCCCTCGTATGGAATGCCCTTCCCGCGGTCGAGCTCCAGGGTCCACTTGGTCACCTGATCGAGGAAGTAGCGGTCGTGGGTCACCAGGATGACGCAGCCAGGGAAGGCCTCCAGGTGGTGCTGCAGCCAGGCCACGCTTTCGGCGTCGAGGTGGTTGGTGGGCTCGTCCAGCAGCAGCATGTCGGGCTTGGACAGCAGCAGGCGCGCCAGGGCCACGCGGCGCTTCTCCCCGCCTGACAGGTTGTCGACCGGCCAGTCGTCCGGCGGGCAGCGCAGGGCGTCCATGGCCATCTCGACCTTGGAGTCGATGTCCCACATGTCGCCGGCGTCGATCTGTTCCTGGAGGGTGGTCATCTCCTCCATGAGTTCGTCGGTGTAGTCCTCGCCCAGCTGGCCGGCGACCTCGTTGAAGCGGGCGACCAGGCGCTTTTCCTCGCACCAGGACTCCACGTTCTGACGGACGTTCAGGGTGGAATCCAGGTGGGGCTCCTGCTCGAGGTAGCCCATCTTCACGCCGTCGGCCGCCTTGGCCTCGCCGCTGAACTCCTTGTCCAGGCCGGCCATGATCTTGAGCAGGGTCGACTTACCCGAGCCGTTGACCCCGACCACGCCGATCTTGGCGTCCGGGTAGAAGGACAGCCAGATGTTCTCGAACACCTTCTTGCCGCCGGGAAAGACCTTGGTCAGGCCCTGCATCTGGAAAATGTACTGCTGCGCCATGGGGCGTACGGGCTCGCGGATCGAGGAGTGGGGAGGCCCGCCAGATAGCCCCACGGCGGGGCCGGCGCAATGGGAGGGGTCCCACGGAGATGCGCCCGGGGAAGGGCTCGTCTAACCTGTACTTCCTGAGGGGCCCACGCAGGCCCAGTCGCGAGGAGACCGCCCGTGATCGCCACGGCGCCCGCCGATCCACCCGTTCTGTGCACCCGGGCGCTCTCACGGACCTATGGCGACGGGTCCGCCGCCGTGCATGCCCTGCGGGAGATCGACCTTGAGATCGGGGAAGGCGAACTGATCGTCCTGCTGGGGCCTTCAGGATCGGGGAAGTCGACCCTGCTCAACATCCTGGGCGGCCTCGACCGGGCCACCTCCGGCGAGGTGCGGTTCCGCGAGACGGAGCTCACGGCCCTGGACGACCGAGCCCTCACGGCCTTCCGCCGCCAGAGCGTCGGCTTCATCTTCCAGTTCTACAACCTGATCCCCAGCCTCACGGCCCGGGAGAACGTGGACCTGGTCCGCGAGATCGCAGACTCGCCCCTTCCGGCCGAGGAGGCCCTGGAGCTGGTGGGCCTGGCTGGGCGCATGGATCACTTCCCGGCCCAGCTTTCCGGCGGCGAACAACAGCGCGTGGCGGTGGCCCGAGCCCTGGCCAAACGGCCAGCCCTCCTGCTCTGTGACGAGCCGACCGGGGCCCTGGACCTCAAGACGGGGATCCGGGTGCTCGAGGCCCTGGTGGAGATCAACAGCCGCTATGGTTCGACCACCCTGATCGTCACCCACAATGCCGACGTCGCCCGGCTGGGAGACAGGGTGATCCACTTCCTGGACGGGCGGGTCCGCGCCATCGAGACCAACGCCGCCCGCGCACGGCCTTCGGACCTGACCTGGTGAGGCGGGGCCTGCACCCGCTGGACCGGAAGCTCCTGAGGGACGTCTGGCGCATGCGGCTGCACGCCGTCGCCATCGCCCTGGTCCTGGCCTGCGGGGTCTCCATCCTTGTCATGGCCGCGGGGATGCGCGCCTCGCTCGATCAGACCCGGCGCGACTATTACGCCGCCTATCGCATGATGGACCTCGCCGCGGCTCCGGTACGGGCGCCGGACCGGGTTGGCGACGCCCTCGCCAGCCTGCCCGGCGTGCGGGCGGTGGAGACACGGGTGACGGGCTTCGCCCTCCTGGACATTCCCGGGCAGGTCGAACCGGCCTCGGCTCGGCTCGTCTCCCTGCCCGTCGAAGGGCGGCCCCGCGTCAACGACCTGGCCATGACCCGCGGCCGGTGGCCGGATCCGGACCGGCCGGACGAGGTGCTTGTCAGCGAGGCCTTCGCCAACGCCCTGGGCCTGCAGCCGGGCGGGTCGCTGTCGGCGGTCGTGCATGGCCGACAACGGAGGCTGGAGGTCGTCGGGATCGCCAACAGCCCGGAGTTCGTCTTCGTCGCAGCGCCAGGGGAGATGTTCCCGCAACCGGAGCGGTTCGGGGTGGTCTGGATGGGGCGAAGGGCCCTGGCCCGGGCCTTTGATCTGGAGGGCGCCTTCAACGACGCCGCCTTCCGCCTGGACCCTGGCGCCGACCCCGCGCGGGTGATCCGGGCGATCGACGCCCTGCTCGCCCCTCATGGATCGGGGGGCGCCTTCGGGCGCGACCGGATGATGTCCGACCGGTACCTGAGCGAGGAACTCCGGCAACTGTCGACCATGGCGATCTTCCTGCCCGCCATCTTCCTCCTGGTGGCGGCCTTCCTGGTCAACATCGCCCTCGGCCGGATGATCGCCACCGAGCGATCGAACATCGGGCTGCTGAAGGCCTTTGGTTACGGCGACCTGGCGGTGGCCAGCCACTACGCCCGCAGCGCCCTCATGATCGGGGCCCTGGGCGCCCTGCTGGGGACCGGAGCGGGACTGGCCCTGGGGGTCAAGGTCGCCGAGCTGTACCGGGCCTACTACCACTTCCCGAACCTGGCCTTCACCCTCTCTCCCGCCCTCATGGCCGGGGCCTGGGCGGCGGCCCTCCTGGCCGTTGGCGCCGGGGCTGCGATCGCCGTCCGCCAGGCCGTGCGCCTGCCACCCGCCGAGGCCCTCGCTCCGCCGCGCCCGCCGGCCTACACGCGCTCGAAAGGCTGGCCGGCCGCCCTGGTCCTGCGTCTCGACGCCAAGTCCCGGATCATCCTTAGGCGCATAGGCCGTTTTCCGAGGCGGGCCCTGAGTACGGCGGCCGGCATCGCCATGGCCATCGCCCTGCTGGTCGTCGCCGGCGCCTTCCCGGCGGTGATGGACCGCCTGCTCTCGGTGCAGTTCTCGGAGGCCAACCGTCAGGACGTCACCCTGACCTTCGCCCAGCCCCTTGGCTCTGGAAGCTTCCACGCCGTCGCCCGACTGCCTGGGGTCCGGGCGGCGGAACCCTTCAGGGGTGAGGAAATGCGTTTCCGGAGCGGGGCGCGGGAGGTCCGCGAGGTGCTCATCGGGCTGCCGGTCGACGCCCGCCTCAGCCGACCCGTGGACCGGACGGGACGGGCCGTCGATCCGCCGGCATCCGGCATCGCCCTGTCGCGCGCCCTCGCCCGCCGCCTTGATGTCGCGCCGGGCGATGTGGTCGAGGTGATCCAGGTTTCAGGGCGCCAGGTCCGGACGCCGGTTCGGGTATCCCGGATCGTGGATCCCCAGGTCGGCTCGGCGGCCTACATGAACCTCGAGGCCCTTGGCAGACTGGTGCGCGAGCCAGACCGGATCTCCGGCGTGCATGTCCGGCTCGATCCTGCCCGCTACGCCGAGTTCAACGCCCGCATCAAGGCCACTCCGGCCCTGGCGGGCGCCAGCTTTGTCCGCCAGGCCGAGGCCTCGATGCGCCGGGCCTACGACCAGGGCGTCGGCGTGATGACCTCGATCTACATGGTCTTCGCCGCGGTGATGGCCGGAGGCGTCGCCTTCTCCGCCTCGCGGGTGACCCTGGCGGAGCAGGAGCGTGACCTCGCCACGCTCAGGGTCCTGGGATTCACCCGGGGTGAGGCCTCCTACATTCTGATGGGTGAACTGATGGTCCTGTCCCTCCTAGCGATCGCGCCGGGCTGCCTGCTGGGGACCGGGCTGTGCATCGCCCTCATGCGCCTCTTCCAGACCGACATGTACAGCTTCGACTTCGTCTTCAGTCCGGGCGGGTATGGATTCGCCATCGGATTCACCCTCTTGTGCGTAGGGGTGACCGGGCTGATCGTGCGGACGGGGGTGGACCGCCTCGACCTGGTGGCCGTCCTCAAGGCCCGGGACTGAACCCATGACCACCAGACCCATCTCCCGACTGTCCCTCGCCTCAGGGTTCTGGCTGGCGGCCGGGCTCGCCCTGGTCCTTGGGATCGCCTGGCTGGCCTGGCCCCGCCCCCTGAAGGTGCAGACCGAGCCGGTCGACCGGGGGCCTGTCGCCATGACCCTGGTGGACGAGGGAAAGACGCGAATCCACGACGTCTTCACCCTGGTCGCGCCAGTCGGCGGCGACCTGCGACGCATGACCCTTCACGCCGGCGACGCCGTGGCCCGCGGGCAGGTCGTTGCCACACTCGGCCCCGCGGATCCGTCCCTGCTGGACGCCCGGACCGCCGCTGCGGCGAACGCTGCGGTGAGCGCCACCCGGGCGGGCCTGGCCTCGGCCGAGGCCGACGCGGACCTGGCGCAAAGGGACCAGGCGCGGGTGGCGCGTCTGGCGGCCCAGGGCTACGCTTCGCGGGCGGCGCTGGACGCCGCTGACGCCGCCCTCCGCGCCGCCCGGGCGCACGTCGCCGCCCGCAAGGCCGAGCTCGCCGGCGCCCAGGCCCAGGCCAGCCAGCCGGCGGCGGCCAGCCGGGGGGAAACCGTGGTCCGGAGCCCGACCGGCGGCCGGGTCCTGAGGATCCTACAGGAGAGCGGCGGCGTGGTGGCCGCCGGAACACCCCTGGTGGAGATCGGCGACCCCGCGGGTCTGGAGGTCGTCGCCGATTTCCTGTCGCAGGACGCCATGCAGGTGCGCCCTGGCGCGCGCGCCGTGCTTGAGGGATGGGGCGGCGATCCGCCTATCCCCGCAAGCGTCCTGAGGGTGGAGCCCTACGCCCGGACGCGGACCTCGGCCCTTGGAGTGGAGGAGCAGAGGGTCGGCGTCATCCTGCGGCTGTCAGACCCGGCTTCGGCCCCTTCCCTCGGGCATGGCTTCCGCGTCGACGTCCGGGTCACCTTGAGCGAGGTCACCGACGCCCTGCGCGTCCCCGCCGACGCCCTCGTCCGACAGGGGGACGGCTGGGCCGTCTATCGGGTCCAGGGCGGCCGCGCCCGGCTGACGCCGGTCCGGATCGGGATCGGCGATGACCGCCATCGGGTGGTGCTGGGCGGTCTCTCCGCCGGTGACCAGGTGGTGCTCTATCCTGCTGCGACCCTCAAGGACGGAGCCCGGGTGAGTTCCTGACCTCCGGCCACCTCCCGGAGTGATCCGTCAAGAGACTGTCACCCAAGGGTCGCCGATGTGTCGCAGGCCCTCCCTAGGTTCCGCCCCACTCGGCCGGGTGAACGGTCGGAATCGGGGACCACCATGAAATCAGCTCTCATCTCGGGCGCCTCCGCCCTCGCTCTTGTTCTCGCCGCCTCCACCGCCAGCGCTGCGGATGACTCCGCGACGGTCGACGAACTGGTCGTCTACGGCAAGGGCGAGAGCCGGCAGGTCCAGGCCCTCACCGTCGAGGAAATCGAACGTGCCGCGCCTGGTTCCAGCCCCATCAAGATGGTCGAGAAGCTGCCCGGCGTGAACTTCCAGGCCGCGGACGCCTTCGGCGCCTACGAGTGGTCGACCCGGATCTCCATCCGGGCCTTCAACCAGAACCAGCTGGGCTTCACCCTCGACGGCGTCCCGCTCGGCGACATGAGCTATGGCAACCACAACGGCCTGCACATCAGCCGGGCCATCGCCACGGAGGACCTCGCGGGCGTGGAACTGGCTCAGGGCTCCGGCGCGCTCAGCGTCGCCTCCACCTCGAACCTCGGGGGCGCCCTGAAGTTCACCAGCCGGACGCCGACCGCCGACATGGGCGCCGACGTCGGTCTCACGGTGGGCTCAAGCTCCATGCGCCGGCTCTTCGTCCGCGCGGACACCGGCGAGCTGCCCGGCGGCGGCCGTGGGTCGATCAGCTACGCTGACCAGAAGGCGGACAAGTGGAAGGGCCAGGGTGAGCAGAAGCAGAAGCAGATCGACCTGAAGTTCGTCCAGCCGATCGGCGACTTCACGGTCACGGCCTTCTACAACTACTCCGAGCGGCGCGAGAACGACTACCAGGACCTGTCCCTGGACATGATCTCCCGTCTCGGCTCTGATTGGGACAACAATACCGGCCGCTGGGCCGAGGCCGTCCAGATCGCCCGCGCCTACCAGACCGCCTCGAACTATGCCGGCCCGAACCCCATCCTTGACGGGAACGGCTGCTACACCGGGTCCGGTGCGAACCCCTACCCGGGCAAGGTCAAGTGCGTGGATGACGCCTACTACGACGCTTCGGGCCTGCGCGACGATACCCTCTGGGCCCTCACCACCGCGGGTCCCGTGGCCGGGATCGACCTGACCGCCACCGTCTATGGCCACACCAATGACGGCCAGGGCATTTGGTACACGCCCTACGTGGCCTCGCCGAACAACAACGTCCCCGGCGCCACCAGCCAGAACGCCCCGATCTCGACCCGGACGACCGAGTACACCATCGACCGGATGGGCCTGATCCTCGGCGCCGCCTTCGACCTGGGCGACCACCGGATTTCGGTCGGGGGTTGGCTGGAGTCCAACGACTTCAGCCAGTCGCGGCGCTTCTATGGACAGAACCTGGCTTCGCCGTCCTCGTCCCTGAGCTTCTTCTCCGGGCCCTTCTTCACCCAGTGGTCGGGCGACTTCGAAACCGACACCCGGACCTTCTACATAGAGGACGCCTGGACCGTTTCCGACCAGCTCAAGGTCAACTTCGGCTTCAAGTCGGTCAGCGTCGAAAGCAGCACCGTGACGGTGGTGGGTTCGCCTGTGATCAATGGATCGATCACTTCCGAGGAGTCCTTCCTTCCTCAGGCTGGCTTCACCTGGTCCCTTTCCGACGACAGCGAACTGTTCGCGAGCTATGCGAAGAACATGCGGGCCTTCGCAGCGGCAAGGACCGGCCTGTCGCCCTTCGCCACGACCCAGCCCGGCTTTGATGCGATCCGCGGAAAGCTCCAGCCGGAAACGTCCCAGACGCTGGAAGGTGGCTGGCGTTACCGTTCAGGTAATTTCCAGGGCGTAGCGGCCCTGTACTACGTCAAGTTCGACGATCGCCTGATCGGCACCTCCGCCGGCGCGGGAATCGTCGGCAGCCCGACCATCCTCTCCAACGCCGGCAGCGTGACGGCCAAGGGCTTCGAGGCGGCCGGAACGTTCGAGGTGAACGACGACTGGAGCCTCTTCGGTTCCTACGCCTACAATGACAGCACCTATGACGACGACATCCGGAACGCCGCCGGCGCCGTGACCCAGAGGATCAGCGGCAAGACCACGGTGGACTCGCCCAAGCACCTCTTCAACGCCGAGGTCAGCTTCGATCGTGACGGCTGGTTCGCCGCCCTGAACGTGCATTACGTCTCGGAACGGTACTTCACCTACACCAACGACAAGTCGGTCCCGTCCACCACCACCGCCGACCTGTCCCTTGGCTACCGCTTCCAGGGTGAGGGCCTGACCGAAGGCCTGGAGATCCAGGCCAACATCACGAACCTGACGGACGAGAGCTACGTCTCGACCATCGGTTCCAACGGCTTCGGCTACGCGGGCGACAACCAGACCCTGCTGACCGCAGCGCCTCGCCAGGCCTTCGTAACGGTGCGCAAGCGCTTCTGATCCTCTTCCCGAGGCAACCCCGACTGGCCCCGCCGTTACCGGCGGGGCCACTTTTTTTGTCGTGGGAGCTGAGTTCGGGAAGCCCCCCTTGCGCGCTGAGGGGACCCTTGTACGTGTGGAGGGTGAATCTCGGCAGGAGTGACCGGATGCCCCTCCATCGACTGATCCGCCTATCGGCCACCCTGGCCTTCGGGCTCGTCCTGCAGGCCTGCGCGGGCAAGGCGCCGCCGAGCCTCGCCCTCATGCCCGCGCCGGAAGCCTTCGACAGCGGGGCCTTCGACCGGGCGGCCGACGATCGCCCCGTCGGTGAGATCCCTGATGGGGGCCTTCTCTACGCCACTGGACGGAAGAAGAGCGAAGGCAACGCCCCGGGGGATTTCTACACCACCGAGCGTAGTCTCGTGGTCCATCTTGGCGAGGCCCGGGTGAGCGTAAGCAATCCGAGCATCACCTGGCGACAGGCGCGCGACATGGCCCTGCTCAAGACCCAGTCCAAGGAATACCCCATCGTCGTTTCCGGGGTCACGGAGTATGGCGTCCTCGACCGGTCCCTGACGCCCTACGTGGACGCAGGCCAACAGGCCGCGCCGCCGGCCGAGGCGACGGCGCGGTTCGCCGCCGAGGTGAACCGAAGGCTGGAGCGCACCCGCCAGAAGGACGTCTACATCTATGTCCACGGCTACAAGGTAACCTTCGACAATCCCGTCCTGGTGGCGGCGGAGATGTGGCACTTCATGGGCTACGAGGGCGTCTTCATCGCCTATTCCTGGCCCGCGACGCCCCAGGCCACGGCCTATGTGGGCGACGTCGACACCGCCATGGGCATGGCCCGGAACCTTCGGGAACTGGTGCACATGATCGAGACCGAGACCAATGCCGAGCGGATCCACATCATCGGCTACAGCGCCGGAACCCGACTGGTGAGCCGGACCCTCGAGCAGATGGCGCTGATCAACCGGGGACAACCGGCGGACGGACCTCGCTATGGCTCCAAGCTCGAGAACGTCTTCCTGATCTCCAGCGACGTCGACCGGTCCGTCTTCGGCGCCTACATGGCGGACGGGATCCTGGACGTCTCCCGGCACCTGATCATCTACGTCTCGAAGAAGGACGAGGCCCTGCGGATCTCGGAGGAAATCACGGGCCACCAGCGCCTGGGAGAAGCCCTGGACCCCGATAAGGTCCCTTCGGCCTTGGCCGGCCTGCTCAAGGATCGCCGGGACCGGATCTCCTACATCGACGTCTCCGATGCGCCAGAGATAGAGGCCGGAAATGGGCACGGCTATTTCCGCGGCAGCCCCTGGGTGTCGAGCGACCTCATGATGAAACTGATGTACCGCCTTCCGCCGGAAGTCAGGGGTCTGGTCCGGGATCCATCGACTGGAATCCTCTCCTTCCCGGCCGACTATGACCAGCGCATGCGCCGGGCCCTGCAATACGTGTCTTCAGGGCGCATCCAGGAACCCTGAGAAACCTCAGGGCGTCATGCAGTGCCGGGTGACGGCAAGGATATCGAGAAGCCCGGCCTGGCCCGCCAGGACGACGGTCGCAATGGCTAGGAGCAGGGCGAGGGTCCGGACTCTCCGGCGGCGCGCGGGAAATGAAAGCCAGGACAGCAGCCGACCTGGAGGGGTCGGCCTCGGTCCCGCCGTGGCGGGATGAAGGACCGACCAGGACTGGGAGATATCGATCGTGTCCCGGGCCAGGAGAACCAGGCAGAAGAGCGCCACGAAGCCAGGCTGGAGGCCCGCCTCGCCCCGCGCAGGACAGACCTCTCCCGCGGAACGGAAGACCGTGTAGAGACCAAACAGCACGACCATGCAGGCGCTGTTCAGGAGCAGCCAGAAGACGCGTACGGCATCGATCGCGTCCGCCTGGGGGTCTGCGGTCTCGGGGGACGCGCCGGGTCGACCACCGCTGGGCCAGGACAGGAAGAGCGTGTTCGCCAGCAGGAAGAGCGACCCCGCCAGCACGAACCAGGTGAATCCCACCTGCTCGAAGGCTTCTGCGCTCAGGGCCTGGGCCATCAGGAAGATGGGCGCCATGGCGAGCAGACCCCGGACGAGGTCGAGCAGGAAGAGCGGAGGCCGGACCTCCACCAGCCCGTTACGCCTGTAGATGACGTCGAGATAGCGATCAGTCTGGTAGTGGAAGAGGCTCAGGGTGACGACGAAGGAAAAGGTCACCAGGGCGTGCAGCGCAAAGCGCGCCGGGTCAAAGCTGAGGCCGACAAGCCCGGAATGGACCTTGTCGTAGGCTCCGGTGAAGACGAGGCCGAAACTGAGGCCGAAGACGACCGCATAGAGCGATCGCAGGTTGTCCACCGACCGGTCCGATTGCCGGCGGAACGCCTCTTCCTGACTGTTCATGCGAAGCCTCAAACCCTGAGCCTGATTGCCACCGGCGAGGCGCCGCGGCAAGACGCAGAGCCCGAGAGCCGGCGAAGGTTTCCCGAACCCGGACCGGGCCGACGGTTTCCGGACCTAGCCGTCATCCTGATCTGAGTGGGCGCCCGCGCCGCCGCCCGCCGGACCCATGTAGCCCTGGGCGCCGTCCGCGCCTTCCCACCAATAGGCGGGGCGCTTCCGGGCGCCGGTCAACTCCTCGTTGAGGGTCGCGGCGTCCAGCAGACGGCCTCCGATCATGACCTTGCTGACCTTGTCGGAGTTCCGGATGTCCTGGGTCGGATCGGCGTCGAGTACGACGAGGTCGGCCAGCTTGCCAGGCTCCAGGCTTCCGATGTCGCCGTCGTAGCCCAGGCTGCGCGCCGCCTCGATCGTGCCCGTGCGCAGCGCCTCGACCGGAGTCATGCCGCCGCGGACGAAGGACCACAGCTCCCAGTGCGCGGCGATGCCCGGCTCCTGGCCGTGGGCCCCGATCGAGACCGGCACGCCGCGGCGCGCCAGCTTGGCGGCCTCGCGGGCGCTGTCGTCGTCCTTGTAGTCGCCTTCAGGCGCAATCTCGCGGCGGGCGTTGGCGGCGGTCAGGATCGCCGCCGGTTCATGCTTCTGCAGCAGCGGATGCTTCCACACCTCGGTGTGAGAGCGCCAGTAGGGGTCGCCCGCCGGGCCGCCATAGGTCACCACTAGGGTCGGGGTGTAACCCGTCTTCGACTGGCTGAAGAACTGCAGCACATCCTCGTAGATCACGCCGAGGGGCAGGTTGTGCTCCACCGTGGTGTTGCCGTCGGCGATCAGGGTCATGTCGAAGCCGAAGAGCGAGCCGCCCTCGGCCACCGAACGCATCCCCTCGGCCAGGGCCGCCGCCGTCACCTGCTGGCGCTGGTCTCGCCGGGGCTGGTTGTAGTTCTTCAGGCTGTGGGCGCCCTGGGCCTTGAGGCGGCGGACATGGGCGAGCGCGTCCTCGTAGCTGTCGATCTGCGCATAGACTCCGGCCTGGCGAGCGCCATAGACGATCTCTGCGGTCGAGAAGGTGCGCGGACCGAGGATCGCGCCAGTGCGCGTCATCTCGAGAGCCGGGAAGACTGTGCGGGCGCTGCTCGAGGGATCGTGCCGGGTGGTCACGCCCAGGGCCAGGTTGACCATTTCCGCCCAGTTGGCCTGGGGGGTGATCTCGTCGATCCCATAGGGTCCGTGGGCGTGGGCGTCGATCAGGCCCGGGATCACGGTCTTGCCCGTCGCGTCGAGGGTCGGCGTGCCGGGCGGGATCGCCACCTCGCCGCGCCGTCCGACAGCCTTGATCCGGTCGCGCTCGACCAGCACCACGCCATCCTCGATGACGCCGCCGTCCGCACCCTTCATGGTGACCACACGCGCACCGACGATTGCGATCCGGCCCGTGGGCTTGTCCGCGGTCATCCGCATCGAGAGGGAGACACCGGCCTTGGGCGGCTCGAACTTCGGGGCTTTGGCGCCCTTTGCCAGCGGGGCGTCGGCGAACATGGCGGCCCGGTCGGCGCTGAACACGGTCGGACCAAGAGACCAGTTCAGGCGCTTACCGCCCTCGCTCCAGTGGATCCAGTCGGCCCCGTCGCCGCTGACCTTGACGACGGGAAGCGCACCGCCCTTGGGGGACAGCGAGACTTCCTGTGCGCCCGGCGTCATGGGGGTGACGTAGGCCTGGTAGTTCTGGCGGAAGGCCAGGAACCGGCCGTCGGGCGAGACCCGGTAGTCATTGACGAGTTCCCCGCGGGCATGGACGCGGCGCGCCTCGCCGTTCAGGTCAACGCTGACCAGTCGGCTTTCCTTGGGATCGCCCTCCATCACGAAGATGCGGTCACTGGGGACGCCGAACTGGGCGTTTCCACCACTCTCGGTAACCCGGGCGATCTCGCCGCCGGTCGCTGCAACCCGGTAGACACCGGTCTCGGCCGATCCGCGTGGGCTGGAGAGGTAGCCGCCGCGATCCTTCTCGAAGACCACGATCCCGCCATCGGGGGAGAACCGCGGCCGGGCGTAATGGCCTGCCGGCGTCAGGGCCGTGGATTTGCCGCCGGTCGCCGCAATGATGCGGACTTCGCCCAGGCCGGCGTCAGTCCAGCGGACATAGACCAGCTTACGGCCATCGGCCGACCAGGAGGGATAGGCCTCCATCGCCGCATCGTCCCGGGTCAGGCGACGCGGCTCGCCGCCCGTCATCGGCTTGATCCAGAGCTTGCCGAGGGTCTCGAACACCACCGACCGGCCGTCGGGCGAGACGCTGGCCCCGCGCGGCATCTTCGTTTCGAACACGTCCGGCGCCACGGCGACCGGCGGGCGCGGCGGATCGATCAGGCCGCGCGTGTCGGAGATCCTGAAGGGAATGACCCTGCTCGTTCCGGAAGCCAGGTCGATCCGGTTCAGCTTGCCGGCGGCCCAGACCACGACACTGGCCGAATCCGGGGTCCAGGCCAGGTTGGGATACACGCCCGTCACGGCCCAGGTTTCCTGCATGTCCATGTCGAGCGCGTCGTAGACCTTTCGGTCCTCGCCCGTGGCGAGATTGCGGACATAGAGCCGTGGCTGGGTCGCCTCGCGGCGGACATAGGCGATCCACTTGCCATCCGGCGAGGGGGTGGGACGCACGGCGCCGCCTTCACCGCCGATTACGCGCTCGGTCTTGCCGGTCGAAAGGTCGTAACGGTCGATAGCGAACAGCTGGGTATTGCTGTTCTGGGCGTACTCGAAGATCGGGCCCGGCGTGGTGTTGAGCGTAAAGTAGACGTGGCGACCGTCTGGGGCGAAGATCGGCTCGCCCAGTTCCTTCTGGTGCTGTTCGCTGGGGCGCTTGACCAGCAGCACCCCGTCCCCGCCGGAGACATGGTACATCCACACCTCGCCCGTACCGAGCGAGCGCTGGGTGGTGAAGTGCTTCTTGGCGACGATGTACTGGCCGTCCGGGCTCCAGCTGGGCTGGTTCATCAGGCGGAAGCTTTCCTGGGTCAGCTGGCGCTTGTCGCTTCCGTCGCGGTTCATGATCCAGATGTTGTCGCCGCCGCCCCGGTCCGAGGTGAAGGCGATCCGCCTGCCGTCGGGGGAAAAGCGCGGCTGGGTCTCGTAGGGCAGGCCCTCCGATATCCGGGTCGGGACGCCGCCGCTGATCGGCAGTGTGTAGATGTCGCCCAGGAGGTCGAACACCAGGGTCCGCCCGTCGGGGCTGACGTCCAGGTTCATCCAGGTGCCTTCCTCGACCGCAATCGGGACCTCGCGCACCTTCATCCCGGGCGGAGCGGCGACGTCCCACTTGGGCGCATCCTTGGCCTCCTGGGCGTGAGCGGCGGCCGGAAGGGCGGCAGCGAGGCCAACCGCCAGGGCGAGACGCGAAGCGGTGCGGGCAATGGTCTTCATCGGTGGAATCTCCCCGAGGCTGGCCGAGGACTCTCGGCCAGGCGCTGGAACTGTCAATGCGCCCTTCGGCGAAGGTCGCTTCCACCGGACGCCGTCAGATCAGAACCCGACCCAGAGCGCCCTCCGCCAGCGCTCGCAAGGCGCTGGCGGAGCGGCCTTTGGGATTATTGAGCTCAGCGCCCGGTCGGCACGTCCTTGAAGGGGACGTCCTTGTCGAGCCGGATGTCTCCGGGCAGGCCCAGGACGCGCTCGGCGATGATGTTTCGCAGGATCTCGTCGGTGCCGCCGGCGATGCGCAGGCCCGGGGCCATCATCAATGAGCCGTGGAAACCGCCCGACAGGGGGGCGAGGTCCGGGTCATTGATGATCCCGTACTGATCCAGCATCTCCACCGCCTCGTTGGCCAGGTCCTGCATGAGGGTGGCCGAGACGATCTTGCCGATGGAGCTCTCCGGTCCCGGGGTCTGGCCTTTGGACAGGGCGGTCATGGTCCGGTTGCGGGCGTGGCGCAGGCCCTCGGCCTGGACATACCAGTCCGCCAGCTTCTCGCGGACCGCGCCTTCCTGGAGCAGGGGGGCGCCGTCGGAACCGGTGGTGTCGCGCGCCGCCTCGAGGAACTGGGACCAGCCCGCCCCGGTGGCGCCGCCAACGGCCAGGCGCTCGTTCATCAGGGTGACCAGGGAAACCTTCCAGCCGTCGCCCACGCCGCCCAGGCGCTGGCTGTCCTTGACCCGGACGTCGGTGAAGAAGACCTCGTTGAAGCCCGAGCCGCCGGACATCTGGTGGATCGGACGGACCTCGACGCCGGGGTCCTTCATGTCCACCCAGAACATGGTCAGGCCCTTGTGCTTGGGCAGGTTCGGGTCGGTGCGGACGATGACAATGCCGAAGTCCGAGAACTGGGCGCCGGTGGTCCAGACCTTCTGGCCATTGATGATCCAGTCGCCCGAGCCGTCCGGCGCCTTCTCGGCGCGGGTGCGGGCCGCCGCCACGTCGGAGCCGCCGCTGGGCTCGGAGAAGAGCTGGCACCAGATCTCCTCGCCGCGGATGGCCGGCGGGCCGAAGCGGTCCTTGGTGGCCGGGTCGGCGAAGTTCATCACCGTGGGCACGCACATGCCCAGGCCGATCTGGAACGGGTTGGAGGGGATTGGGTAGCGCGCCTCTTCCTCACCGAAGATCACGCTGTCGATGGGCGTGCCGCCCTGGCCGCCCCACTCCTTGGGCCAGGTGATGCAGGCGAAGCCGGCGGCGGCCTTCTTGGCCTGCCAGGCCTTGGCGGCGGCGAGGTCGCCCCCGCCCTCCCCGTCATCGTTCGCGTCGCGGGTGCGGGGCGCGTTGGCCTCCAGCCAGGTCCGGACCTTCTGGCGATAGGCGGCTTCTTCGGGCGTATCGTTGAAATCCATGATCGGTTTCCTTCTCAGGCGGCCGCGTTGCGGCGTTCGAGGTGGCTGACGAGACGGTCCTTCCAGACCCGGGGGGCGCCGGCGACCAGGGAGAGCTGGCGCGAGCGGCGATAGTGCAGGTGGCAGTCCACGGCCCAGGTGAAGCCGATGCCGCCGTGGGTCTGGATGTTCTCCTTGGAGCCGAACCAGTAGGCCTCGGAGGCCGCGATCCGGGCGGCGCTGGCGGCCACCGGCAGTTCCGGGGCGTTGGTGTTGAGGGCCCAGGCCCCGTAGTAGGCGTTGGAGCGGGCCAGCTCGTTCTTAACGTACATGTCGGCCAGCTTGTGCTTGATGGCCTGGTAGCTGGCGATGGTGCGGCCAAAGGCGAAGCGCTCCAGGGCGTATTCCTTCGCCATCTCCAGGGCGCGGTCAGCGCCGCCGGTCTGCTCGAAGGCCAGGAGGACCGCGGCCCGGTCCAGGACCTGCTCGACCAGGGACAGGCCCTCGCCCGCACCGCCAAGGCGCTCGGCCGGGACCTTGTCGAAGACCAGCTTCGCTGCATCCCGCGAGGGATCCAGGGTGGAGAGGGTCTCGCGGGTCACGCCGGCGGCCGACAGGTCGACCAGGAACAGGCCCGGCTGGCCGCCTTCCTTGGCGAGGACCAGGACATGGGTGGCGATCCCGCCGTCGGTGACGGGGATCTTGGTCCCGGAGAGACGGCCGCCCTCGACCGTGGTGCGGATGGCGGACGCCGCAAGGGCGCCAGGGCCCTCGGAGGTGGCCAGAGCGCCGATGACGTCGCCGGCGGCGATGCCCGGCAGGACGGCGGCCTTCTGGGCCTCGGAGCCCGCGAGCATCACGGCCTCGGCCAGGACATAGACGGTGGACGCGAAGGGGATGGGCGCCACGGCCCGACCCAGCTCCTCGGCGATGACGCAGAGCTCAAGACGGCCAAGGCCCAGGCCGCCGTGCTCCTCGGGAATGGCGGCGCCCAGCCAGCCCTGGCCGGCGACAGCCTTCCAGAGCTCGGCATCCCAGGTCACCGAGGGATCGTCGATCACCTTGCGGACCCGGCTCGTCGGGCAGTTGGCCTCGAGGAAGCGCCTCGCCTCGTTCTTGAGGAACTTCTGGTCCTCGGAGAAATCGAAATTCATGGGCTCGCACGCCTCCCTGCGCCGGTCCGGTCTCTGGTCAGCAGGGAACATAGTCCCCGCCACCGGACGGCGGAAGACTGACCTCGCGTCAGGAGCGGTGGCGACCGATCAGGAGAGCCGGGCGAGAGCCGCCTGCAGGCGCTCGCGAGCCGCCTCGGCGTCGGCCAGGCGCTCGCGGTTCTCCTCCACGACCTCCTCCGGCGCCCGGGCCACGAAGTCCGGGTTGTCCAGCTTGCGGCGGGTCTGCTCGGCGGTGGCGGCCAGGGCGGCCACTTCCTTGGCCAGGCGGGCCTTCTCGGCAGCGAGGTCGATGAACTCGGCCACCGGCAGGGCCAGGGTCGCCCCCTGGACCACGAAGGGAATGGAGCCGGCGGGCGCTTCGGTCACGACACGGACGTCCGAAACCCGGAGCATCTGGCCGATCACCGGGGCGTAGGCCGCCAGTATGGCCGACTGGGCGGCGTCCGCCTCGACCACCAACAAGGAGGGCCGGGCGCCGAGGGGCACGTTGAGTTCCGAGCGCACCGAGCGGCCCTCGGCGATGGCGGCGATGACCAGCCCCACCTCGGCGGCTGTGGCCGGATCGGGCGCCAGGGCCGACAGGTCCGGCCAGCGGGCCGCAATCAGCAGGGGCTCTGCGCGGGCGGCGCCCAGGTCGGCGGTCTGGTCCCACAGCTCCTCGGTCAGGAACGGCATGACCGGGTGCAGCAGCTTCAGGATGACGTCCATCACCCAGGCCGCTGTGGCGCGGGTCTCGGCCCGGGCGTCGACGTCCTCGCCATTCAGGACGGGCTTGGACAGCTCGACATACCAGTCGCAGAAGGTGTTCCAGATGAAACGGTAGAGAAGGTTGGCCGCCTCATCGAAGCCGCAGCTGGCGATGGCGTCGGTCACCGCGGCGGCGGTGCGGGACGTCTCGCCGACGATCCAGCGGTTGACCGCCCCCTTCACCGCCGAAGGGTCGAAGCCCTCGGCGCGGACGCAGCCATTGACCTGGCAGAACCGCGCAGCATTCCAGAGTTTGGTGCCGAAATTCCGATAGCCTTCAATGCGCTGGGTCGAGAGCTTGATGTCCCTTCCCTGCCCCGACATGGCCGTCAGCGTGAACCGCAGGGCGTCCGCACCGTAGGTGTCGATGAGGTCCAGGGGGTCCATGACATTGCCCTTGGACTTGGACATCTTCTTGCCGGAGGCGTCGCGGACGAGGGCGTTGAAGAAGACCCGCCGGAAGGGGACCTCGCCGGTGAAATGCAGGCCCAGCATCATCATCCGGGCGACCCAGTAGAAGATGATGTCGAATCCGGTGACCAGGGTATGGGTCGGATAGAACCGCTTGAGGTCAGCGGTCTCGTCCGGCCAGCCCAGGGTCGAGAAGGGCCAAAGTCCCGAGGAGAACCAGGTGTCCAGGACGTCCTCATCCTGGCGCAGGGCCGTCTCGGCGCCGTAATGCGCCCTCGCGGCGGCCAGGGCCTCGGCCTCCGTCTCCTCGACGAAGACCGCGCCGTCCGGTCCGTACCAGGCCGGGATCCGGTGACCCCACCAGAGCTGGCGCGAGACGCACCAGGGCTCGATGTTCCGCATCCACTCAAAGTAGGTCTTGGACCAGGCGGCCGGCTCCAGGACGGTGCGGCCGTCCTCCACCGCGGCGATGGCGGGCTTGGCGAGGGTGGCGGCGTCCACGAACCACTGGTCGGTCAGGTAGGGCTCGACAACAACGCCGGAACGGTCGCCGTGCGGCACCACGTGCCGGGTCGGGTCAATGCCGCGCAGCAGCTCCAGGGCCTCGAATTCGGCGACCACCATCTTGCGGGCGACAAAGCGGTCGAAGCCCCGGTACGCCTCGGGCGCGGCGTCGCTGATGCAGCCGAAGTCGTCGAGGATGTTGATCATCTCCAGGCCGTGGCGCTTGCCGACCTGGAAGTCGTTGAAGTCGTGCGCCGGAGTGATCTTCACCGCGCCGGAGCCCTTCTCGGGATCGGCGTAGTCGTCGGCCACGATCGGGATCAGCCGCCCGACGATGGGCAGGCGTACCCGCTTCCCCACGAGGTGGGCGTAGCGCTCGTCCTTGGGGTTCACCGCCACCGCGGTGTCGCCCAGCATGGTCTCCGGCCGGGTGGTGGCCACGACGATCTCGCCTGAGCCATCCTCCAGCGGGTAGGCGAAGCGCCAGAAATGGCCGTCCACTTCGCGCTGCTCGACTTCCAGGTCCGATATGGCGGTCTGCAGGTGCGGATCCCAGTTCACCAGCCGCTTGTCGCGGTAGAGCAGACCCTGCTTGTGCAGGGTGACGAAGACCTTGCGGACGGCGGCGCTGAGCCCCTCGTCCAGGGTGAAGCGCTCGCGGCTCCAGTCACAGGAGGCGCCCAGCCGGCGCAACTGGCGCGTGATGGTCCCGCCGCTCTCGGCCTTCCAGGTCCAGACCCGCTCGAGAAAGGCCTCACGGCCCAGGTCGCGTCGCCCGATGTTGCCCTCGGCGGCCAGCTGGCGCTCCACCACCATCTGGGTAGCGATGCCGGCGTGGTCCGTACCCGGCAGCCAGAGGGCCGCCTTGCCCCGCATGCGCTCGAACCGGATCAGGACGTCCTGGAGCGTGTTGTTCAGGGCGTGGCCGATGTGCAGGGAGCCCGTGACATTGGGAGGCGGGATGACCACCGAAAAGGGCTCGGCCGACGGATCGTCGGTCGGCGAGAAGGCGCCGGAGGCCTCCCAGCGGGCATAGAGCCGGGGCTCTGCGGTCTTGGGGTCGAAGGTCTTGTCAAGCATGGCGTTTTCCGGGGCGGACCCGTAACGGAAGAGCCGGCCGCGTCAAGTCAGGTCCGTTGTTTCGAAGGTATGGCGAAGAGATCCCCAAGGAACGCCCCTCCCCTCACCCTGCTGCATCCGCAGGGCGCCAGGGTATGGGACCTAGCGGGCCCGTCCGCCCCGGGAGATTCGTTCGATCTCGGCCTGGACCTGGGCCTCTACAATGTCGGGCAGGTGATCATCCAGCCATTGCTTGAGGAGCGGGCGCAGCAGTTCCCGGACCACGTCCTCGAGGGTCCGCAGGTCATGCGGCATGAGAAGCGAGGCGGACAAGTGGCCGAAGGCGGCGGCGGCGGCCGCTGCGGTCGGGTCTGATACAAGGGCGGGTGCGGGGCGAAGCGGTTCGATATCTCCAACCGGATCCACACGGTCCGTCAGTTCCAGAACATCTTCGGGCTCGGGTTCTGGCTCTGGCTCTGGCTCCGGAAGCTCGTCCTCGTCCTCAATCTCAGGTTCCGGCTCAGCAGCGCGCGGGGGCGGAGGAACATCCTCCCTTTCGACATCCTCCGACTGCTCGACATCATCTTCCGAGATGATGCGGCGGATGGAGGCGAGGATCTCCTCCATTGTCGGTTCTTTTTGCGACTCGTCGGACATCCGCCACCGCGATTCGGGAAAGGGCCAGCCTCTGAAGGAGGCTAGGCGCACAGGACTTAACAGGCAATTCCCGGCGGACAAGCGCGGGTCACAAGACCGTAGATAACCGATTCCCCGCAGAAACGCGCCGGGGCGGGGTCACCCCCGTACGATCAGGACCTACTTCTGGACCGGAGCGACTTCCGGCGCGGTCCTCGCCGGGGGCGGCAGGGGAACCGGGCGATCCGGGATCTCGGCCGGCTTGGGCACCAGAACGCCGTCGATGCCCGAGATCGGCACCTCCCAGGGAACCCATCCCCAGGTGACCCTCAGGTTGCGGAAGTTTGCGGCCGGGTCATAGCGCGGGATTTCCGGGACAAGGTATCCAGCCTGGAGCCGTCCGACCTGCGCAAGCACGCCGGCAGCGGCCACGTACTCATCCCGTCGGGCGCTGATCTGGGCCAGCTCCGCAGCGCGGAGCTCCTGCTCGGCGTTGAGGACGTCGATGGTGGTCCGAAGCCCGACCCTCTGCTCCTGGACGACGCCCTCGGCGGCGATCCGGGCGGCCCGGACCTGCTTGTCCGTCGCCTCGATATTGCTCCGGGAGGCCTGCAAGGCGCTCCAGGACTGGGTGATGGCCTGGCGGACCGAACGCCGCGCGTTCTCGATACCCAGCCGGTCAACCGTGTTCCTCTCGCTGGCGGCCCGGACCCGGGACAGGGTCTGCCCACCGGTGAAGAGCGGGACGGTCACCACCGCGGAACCGGAAAGGGCTCGGGAATAGGCGTCGGTATGGAGCGGGCTGACGAGACCGGAGTAACCCAGCTGTCCCTGCAGGGCGATGGTGGGCATCTGCTCGGCGCGGGCGCCGGCCACGCGAGCCCGGCTGGCCTGCTCGGCATACTCTGCGGCGCGGATGATGGGGCTTCCGGACTCGGCGAGGTCCCAGGCCTGTTCGATGGAAGCCGGCAGGATCGTTCCGATGGGCGGCTCGGGCGCAAGGTCGCCCGGCGCCTGCCCGACAACGGCCTCGTATGTGGCTCGGGAGGTCGCCAGGGTGGCCTGGGCGGAGTTCAGAAGCGCCACGGCCGCGGCCAGGCGGGCTTCGGACTGGGCGACATCCGTTCGCGTGATCTCGCCCACTTCAAACCGGGCGCGCGACTCATCCAGCTGGCGCTGGAGGACCGCCACGTTGGTCTGGCGAATTCGGAGGGCCTCCTGGTCACGCCGGACATCGACGTAGGACTGGATCACCTGGCCAAGGATCTGGGCCTCCACGCGTCGCAAGGTCTCACGGCCCGAAAGGCTGTCAGACTCAGCCGCAGAGACCGCCGACGACACGCGGCCGCCAGTGTAGATGGGCTGGGTGAGGGACAGGACGGCGGACCCGGAATTGCTTTCGATGTCCACCTGAGGGCTCGTGCCCGGAAGTGTCGTCTCGGTCCAGGTGGCGCGTCCTGTCGCGGACAGGGTGGGCCGGTACCCCGAACGGGCCTGGTACCAGTTTTCGTCGAGCGCGCGCAGCTGGGCCCGCTGGGCCTGCAGGGTCGGGTTGGAAGCATAGGCCATGGCGATGGCCTCAGCCATGGTCTCAGCCGAGGCCCCTGCGGCCGAAAGCGTGAGTCCCGCCAGAGAGACCGCAGCCAGCCAGCGGCTGCGACGACGCATGATCATCTCGTATCCCCAAGTACCGGACGCGCGAAGCGCCCGCCTATATGACCGGCGTTTCCTCCGGAGGCCAGTGGACCTGACCTTAAGGTTTATTCACCCGGGTCTTACGATCCGGTTTCCGGCGAAGGAATCAAAAGGCGAAACCGGGCTGGGACTCTAGTCCCGGGAGATAGGGCGGAGCCGCGTCAAAGCCTTCGCGCCGGCCAATCCCCTCTGCGGTCCGGACATGCAGGACGGCGCGCCCGGCGGGCCCGTGTCGTTCGATAACGGCGGCGCGCCCCCCGACCGCGACGGCGTCGAGCCAGGCTGCAGGAACCTCGGAAACGGCCCCTTCGGCAATCACCAGGTCGTAGGTCCCGGGCGGCGGACGATCCAGGGCCTCGCCGTCGAAACGGGTCACGACCAGCCCGCAGGCCTCAAGAACGACCGCGGCGTACGGCGCGGCTACAGCGAGGGCGGTCTCACCAGCGGCGGGGGCAGCCATCTGGAGGAGCTTGGCGATGTCGCGAGGCCGCAGGAGCCGGCGTCCTGGCGCGTACTCGGGCTCGACATCCGCGTAGGCAAGGTAGGCGCGCCCCTCTGGAAGGAGGGACTCGCGGGGGATCCGGCGCATGGCGTCCTGGATCCTGAGGTCGGTCACATCGGCGGTCCGGACCTGGCTCTCCACCATGTTGAGGCGGGCTTCAGCGGTATCGTCCATGACGTCTCCGGTGGGCGCAAAACAGGAAGTCTGACGCCAGCCGACAGGCCAGGCGGGACGGACGGCTTATAGAGCGCGGCGCGACGCCAAGGCAATGCGGACCCTCTCGGAGATTGCCCCGGCGCCCGCCTTCTGTTAGCGAACCCTCGCCCGGCGCGGACCGGTGTGGCCTGATGGCGGAGTGGTGACGCAGCGGACTGCAAATCCGTGCACCCGAGTTCGATTCTCGGTCAGGCCTCCAGACTTTCCCTTCACAGAACACCGGACCGATCTCCTGTCCCGGCCCATTGTCTCGCTTCAACTGGCGGGAGCTGTTCAGTTTTGGCGCAGAAATTGCGGCGTTACCCCAAACGGCCATAAGGTTGGATCGGATTGGGACACCCGATCCTTAACCCGTCGTTTGGACCGGGGGGATAATCTGGCGCAAGCTGGACTGGGGCAGGAATGCGCAAGAACGCCAATGTTGACCGTACAGTGCGCGACCTTGGGCAGATTGAAAAATCGGCTTCGACAAGCCGTGTGCTGAACCTGCTGGCGGTTTCGAGCGCGTCCCGAAATGACCCGGGGTACTCGGAGCAACCCTTCTTCACCTCGCCTCGGCTGAATGAGAGCCTCATAATCAAGCACCGGGTCCGGGCTGACGAGGCCGGGGTTCTCCCGAAGGATAGGGTCAGCGGGACCAAGGTCATCCTGCCGTTCGAGCGGACGGACCTTAAGATCGGCGGCCGCTCCTTCTTGATCGAGCAGAAGGGCTGGCGCGACGTCGTCAATGACATCAGCGGCGCCTACCGGAATCCCGAACGCGACATCCTCGTGCTGCTCGCCCTGAACGACCTTCCCTCCCTGGACCCCTTCCTGGTCCGGGAGCAGCTCAAGCGACGGGGTCTGGCGGTGGCGCCCTGCTACTTCAGGATATCGGAAGCCGACGTGACACGGATGCAAAGCTTCGTCGGCAAGCAGGTGGAGATCCTGCTCGATATCTCGCAGCGTAACCGGATGGATGGTTCGAGCTGGTCCAACCGCATGATCAGGGCCCTCCTGGCGCCTACGCCAGGCGACTCGATCCACCCCATCCGCCTGGCCCTGCGGCTGGATCCCGAGGACTTCGAGGAGGGGATCTTCGCCTGGAAGGGCTTCGTCTATTACCAGTGGCTCCTCGGGGAGCTTCGCCCACAGCTCGGACCCTTCCTCAGGGAAATCCTGGTCATGAAGACCCATGGGTTCCGCGACCGGGAGATGAGCCTGGCGCTGGACCGCGCACGCCGTCGACTGGTGGACAGGGTCAACTCCGTCATGGAGGAAGTGGTTGGCGCCGTGAGGGTCTATGAGGCGGCGTTCAACGATCTGACCCGGAATGGCAAGCCTCTCGCATTCGCCAACTTCCTGAGGCGCACCCCGGAAATGTTCATCCTTCTGGGGGAGAGGATCGGCGCCCTTTCCCACGTGGCGAGTTACTGGCAGTTCCGGTTCCCGGAGGGCGCGTTGGAGCCCATCCAGATGGAGGAACTGTTTGAGATCGTTCGTGATTTTGAATTCACACTCGGTGGCGAGGCCTGAGCCCGAGACTCCCGGAAGGTCGCCGGGCCTACCTCCTACAAGACAGAATTTTTGGGCGTCCTTAAGGATTCATCCCCTATAGGAGGCTCAGGAAATCCGGGAAGGGCAAGGTCATGCGTCAGGCGTCCACCGATCGGTCGGTGCGCAATCTCGGGGCGCTGCAGCGGACAGCCTCAACGAGCCGCGTCCTGAATCTCGTCGCCATCGCCAACGCCCACAAGGGCGATCCCGCCTATCATTCCAGGCCGTTCTTCAACACGCCGCTCCTCAATGAGTGCCTCATTCTGAAGCACCGCATCCGTGTGGACGAGCGTTATGTCTTCGACGACGAACGCCAGAACTCCACCAAGATCATTCTTCCCTTCGAGCGTTCCGACCTGCGGATGGGGGGGCGGTCCTTCTTTGTCGGTCAGCGCGGTTGGCGTGAAATCGTCCGAGAGACCGCCGGCGACGCGATGGATGTCGAGCGAGACCTCCGTGTCCTCAGTGTGATCGACGAGATCCCATCGCTGGATCCCTTTCTCCTGCGGGAACACCTGAACCGCCGGGGAATCCACATTTCGGCCTGCTACTTCGCCATCTCCGAGGCCGACCTGGCGCGGATGCAGGATTTCGTGGCGATGGAGATCAACAACCTGATCCGGCTGACCTACGCCACCGCAGGCGAGGGCTCCAGCTATTCCAGCAAGCTCGTCCAGGTCCTTCTCTCGACGGAGATCAACGAGCACCTTGAGCCGCTCCGCATCGCCCTGAGACTTGAGGGTGAGGACTACAGGGAGGGGGTCTTCAGCTGGAAGGGCTTTCTCTATTACAAGTGGGTTCTCAACGATCTCTGGCCGAAGCTCGTCGATGTGCTTCGTGAAATGCCGCAGATCCGGGTGACGGGGCACAAGGACCCCGAACTGATGGCGTACATCGACCGGACACGTCGCCGGCTGATAGACACTGTCGACCACAAGCGTCGTGAGGTCACCGAGGCCCTGGATGTCTATGACCGCGCCTTCGCCGACCTGACCAAGAACGGCAAGCCGCTGGCCTTCCGCAACTTCCTCCTCCGGGCGCCCAAGATGTTCCTGATGCTCGGCGAGCGGATCGGCGTGATCTCCCACATCACCAGCTTCTGGCGCTATCGGTTCCCCGACGCCCGTTCGCTGGCCGCGCCCATCGACGAAGTCCTGGATATCCTCAAGGACTTCGAACAGAACATCACCACGGTCGAATCCTGAGAAGGCGGCGCAGATGGAGTGGATCGCAGGCGTCCTGACCCAGAGCGCCGGCCTCCTCGCCGGCTTCGTCTTGGCAGTTCTCCTGGGCGGCCTGCTGATCTACGACCTGACCCAGCAGAAGCACTCGGTCCTCCGCAACTTTCCCGTGATCGGGCACCTGCGGTACGGGTTCGAGCAGCTTGGCGAGTACTTCCGGCAATACTTCTTCGCCGGGGACCGCGAGGAAATGCCGTTCAACCGGGCGACCCGGTCCTGGGTCTACCGGGAGGCCAAGAACGAAGGCGGGGCGATCGGCTTTGGCTCCACCAACGACCGGGGGGAGCCTGGCTCCATCCTGTTCGTCAACCACCCCTTCCCCGTCCTCGAGGATGACCGCCTCCCCACCCCGCCCCTATTGATTGGCGAGGGAGCCTGCGACAATCCCTTCCTCGGCAGGTCGGTCGTCAACATCTCGGGGATGAGCTTCGGGGCCATCTCGAAGCCCGCGGTTCAGGCCCTGTCCCGGGGCGCCGGGATGGCGGGATGCTGGATGGACACCGGCGAAGGGGGCCTGTCGCCCTACCACCTTGAAGGCGGCTGCGACCTGATCATGCAGGTCGGGACGGCGAGGTACGGCCTCCGCAACGCCGACGGCTCCTTCTCCCCCGAGCGGGCGCGGGAGATCGCAAGGTCGGTCAAAGCCTTCGAGATCAAGCTCAGCCAGGGCGCAAAGCCAGGCAAGGGCGGCGTGCTTCCGGGCGCCAAGGTGACCTCCGAGATCGCCAGGATCCGCGGAATCCCTGAGGGCCAGGACTCCATCAGTCCCAATCGGCACCCCGACATCGCCAATGTCGACCAGCTCCTCGACCGGGTCTGCAGCCTGCGGGACCTGACGGGCCGGCCGGTGGGCGTGAAAACCGCCCTGGGCGACGACACCTTCATGACCTCCCTGTGCGAGGCCATCCTGCGCAGGGGCGCCCAGGATGCGCCGGACTTCCTGACAATTGACGGTGGCGAGGGCGGCACCGGGGCGGCGCCCCAGACCCTGATGGACCACATGAGCCTGCCCATCGCCGAGGCCCTTCCGATGGTGATTGATGTCCTCCGCGAAGCGGGCCTGAAGGACAGGGTCCGGGTGATCGCCTCAGGCAAGCTGGTCACCCCGGCCCGCGCCGCCTGGGCCCTCTGTACAGGTGCGGATTTCGTCCACTCGGCCCGGGGTTTCATGTTCGCCCTTGGCTGCATCCAGGCCATGCGCTGCCACACCAACACCTGTCCGACGGGCGTGGCGACCCACAACCGCCGGCGTCAGCGGGGGCTGGTGGTCGAGGACAAGGCCACACGGGTCCTGAACTATGTGAACAGCCTCAACCGCGAGATCGACATGATCGCCCACTCCTGCGGCCGCCGTCACGCGCGGGAGCTGGGCCGTGAACATGTACGGATCGTCGAGACGGCGGGCCGCAGCATCCCCCTCAACGTCCTCTATCCGGAAGAATGAAGCATGCTGACCGAAGTTGACCGCCTCCTCGTTGCGACCCCGGACGCCGCCGCCGCGGCGGCGGCCTGGAGCGCCGTGCTCGGTGCAGAGGAGGTGATGGCGGGACCGGCTTCCGGCCTGGGCGCGAGTCGCCGGGTCCTCAGGGCCGGACGGTCGGACATAGAATTCCTCCAGCCGGACGGGACAGGGCCGATCGCCGACGCCCTGGCCCGGCGGGGCCGCGCCCATGTCTGGGCGGCGGGCGCCGCCTCGCCGGATCCGGGGGCCGTCGCCCAGACCGCCCGCGCCGCTGGCGCCCGGGTCCAGGACGAAGAGGGGCGGGTTCAAGTCGAACTCGAGATCGAGGGCGCGCCCATCCGCTTCGTCATCTCGCCCGAGGCCGAGCGAACCCCGGCCGGACGGCTGGACTTCCTCTACGAGGCCACGGTCCTCGCTGCGGACCAGGCTGGGGCGGTGGGGAAGATCCGCGACGCCTTCGGCCTCGACGAAAGCGTCTTCACGACCATCACCTCCGAGATGTTCGGCTACACCGGGGTGCTCACCCTGTTCCAGGCGGGTCGCCTGCACCGTTTCGAGGTGATCACCCCCATCGACCGGGACAAGACCATGGGCCGCTACCACGCACGGGAGGGCGCCTGCTTCTACATGGGCTTCGCCGAGGCGTCGGATGTCCTGGACATCGAACATCGGATCCCGGCCGGCGGGGTGACGGTTGACCGTCCCGAGGGACGGCGGCCCGACCAGTCCCCGGACCAGGTCTGGATCCACCCGCCCACCCTGGGGGGCGTCATGCTGGGCGTCTCGCGCCCCTCCATGGCGTGGATGTGGTCGGGACACCCCGAGAGGGTCACCCCCCTCTGAGACCCGTCCAGCCGAGTTGACTTCCCGTGCGCCGGACAGCCTGATTGAGGCTGGAGCGGCGGTGACCGCAAAAGGGAGGACAGGATGACGGACTGGAGGATCGCCGACGTCTGGGAGGCCATCGCCCGGAAGACCCCCGACCGTCCCGCCCTCGTGCAGGGCGACCGGGTGGTGTCGTGGGGGGGCTTCGACGCCCGCGCGGACGCCCTCGCCGCCCGGCTTGTCGCTGCGGGGGTCAGCCCCGACGCCAAGGTGGCCGCCTATCTCTTCAACGGCCCCGAGTATCTCGAGGTCTACTTCGCCGCCTTCAAGGCGGGCCTGGCGCCGATCAACACCAACTATCGCTACGGTGGCGAGGAGCTGGTCTACCTCTTCGACAACGCCGACGCCGAGGTCGTGGTCTTCCACGCCGGCTTCACCGACACCCTGGAGGCGATCCGGCCGCGCCTGTCGAAGGTCAAGCTCTGGATTGCAGTGGCGGAGGCCGGACACCGGGCGCCCGCCTGGGCGGAGGATTACGAGACGGTGGTCTCAACACCGGCCGCGGGACGGCCGGTCAGGGCGCCCTGGGGCCGCTCTGGGGACAATCTCCTGCTGCTCTACACCGGCGGCACCACAGGGATGCCCAAGGGCGTGATGTGGCGGCAGGACGACCTCTTCAACGTCCTCGGCTCGGGCGGCCAGGCGGCGCGTGGGGTCGAGCCGATCAGTTCGGTCCAGGAGGCCGCAGACCGTCTTGACCCCCACGGGCCAAGGCCCCCCATGACCCTGGTCTGCTGTCCCCTGATGCACGGGACTGGGCAGTTCTCGGCCTTCATCACCCTCAACCAGGGCGGCGCCGTGGCCACCCTGCCCTCCCGCGGGTTCAGCGCCATCGAGCTCTGGAATGAGGTCGAGCGCCTGAGGGTCGACGGCGTCGTGATCGTCGGCCTCGCCTTCTCCACCCCGATGCTGGAGGCGCTGGAGGCCGAACCTGGCCGTTGGGACCTCTCGAGCGTGCTGTCCATCAGTTCGTCCGGCTCCATGTGGAGCCAGGAGAACAAGCGGGGCCTGCTCAGCCATTGCGCCAACGCGACCATTTTCGACTCCTTCGGGTCCTCCGAAGCGGTCGGCCTGGGCGCTTCCACCTCAACCCCCGGCGCCGAGGCGGCCACCGCCGCCTTCATGCTGGGCCCCACCTGCGCGGTCTTCACGGAGGATGGACGCCGGGTGGCCCCTGGCTCCTCAGAGCGCGGACTCGTGGCCGTCAGCGGCTTCCTGCCGATGGGCTACTACAAGGACCCGGAAAAGAGCGCCCGGACCTTCCTGACCTTCGAGGGCATCCGCTGGTCCGTCCCCGGCGACTGGGCCGAGGTCAACGCGGACGGCTCCCTCAAGCTTCTTGGCCGGGGCTCACAGTGCATCAACACCGGCGGCGAGAAGGTCTTCCCCGAAGAGGTGGAGGAGGCGCTCAAGACTCACATCCACGTCCGGGATGCGGTGGTGGTGGGCGTCCCTGACAGCCGCTTCGGCGAACGCATCTGCGCGGTGGTGGAACCCGACGGCGAGGCGGAACTGGAACTCGCCGATCTCTCCGCCCACGTCAGGAGCCGGCTGGCCGCCTACAAGGCGCCAAGGGAACTGGTGGTGGTCGACAGCATCGGACGGGCGCCCAACGGCAAGGTCGACTACAAGGCCTCACGCGCACGGGCCCTGAAGGCGCTGGGCCTGGAGGGCTGATCCGCCGATGGACCCTATCGGTCGAGCTTGGCGACCATCTTGTTGAGGCTGTCGAGGATTTCCTGGCTGGCCGCTTCATCCAGTCCGGTGCGGTGCAGGAGCTTCATCGAGGCGATATGCACCTGGACCGCCTGGCGCTTCGGGCGAGCGCCTTCACCGGCCTGATCAATGAGTTCGCACAGCGACCTCGCCACCTCGGCCAGGGCCGGATAGGTAAGGACGGCGCACAGGTTGATGATGTCCGTCGACAGGCGGTACATCTGTTCGGGGTCGTGGGACGGATCCGCGAAAAGCGCCTGAATGTTCTCGAGGCAGACATCGATCTGATCGAGGCAGACTTCCGTCTGGGCCGCGATCATGGCCTCGCCCCGCTTGAGCGCCTCGCTCACATGGATACCGCCGGGTTCCCGGATCATGTTGGCCAGCCGGGTCTTGACCCGGAACTTGCGGACGGTGCTCACGCGGTAGTCTCCTGGACTTCGGAACTGGGCTCGTTGCCTGCGACGGCCTCGGCGGCGGCGGCGGTTTCCGCGTCTTCCTTGCGCCGACCGACGCCGAACTCCGCAGGAGGGCCTGCCTTACGGAATCTTCGATCGGGTCCGATGTAGTTCTCGGTCTCGATGAACATCCGGGTCGACTGGGCGACCCAGATGATCCTCTCCAGGATGATCTTGGGGGTGATGGGCTTGGCGATGATGAAGTTCGCGCCGCAGTCGCGCGCCTTTGTGACCTGGCTGCGACGGGTGTGCGCGGTCACGATGATGGCCGGGGTCAGGCGGGCCTGCTCGTCGGCGGAGCGCCTCAGCCAACTAATGAACTCGTAGCCATCGACGCCGGGCATCTGGGCGTCGGTGAGGATGAGGTCGAAGACGGCGTCCGCGCAGGCTTCCTTGGCCTCGTCCACGCCGACGGCGCGCTTGAACTTGCGCATCCCGAACCCATCCAGGACTCCGCACAGCAGCTCGATCGCCTGGGGATTGTCGTCAACCACCAGGACGTTTGCGCTCGACAGGTTGATCCGGGCGGATCCGTTCATCGGCAGGTCTCCGTCGCCCCTTCAGGCGGCTTCCCGGTTGCAGGATGGCCCGCGCGCGTAAATTGTTGGTTCCGCATCTAGGTTTCCCATCGCTTAACCTTATCGCACGTTTCCGGAACGAGGCTAACCGGGTTAGACCCACCTGTCTCTTCTCCCGGGGAATTCGCGTGCGCAGTCTTGTCCTGATTTGTTTTCTCCTGGCCCTTGCCGGACCCGAATTCGCCAGGGCCGAGCAGTCCCCCGAGGCGGATGTCAGTCGGGTTGCGTCCAACCCCCGGTTCAAGGCGGCCCAGAAGGTCCTGATGTCCGAGCATGGCCGGACCGTCGCGGACATCATCCGGTTGACCGAAATTCCCGCGCCTCCCTTTGGCGAGGCGAGGAGGGCCGCGGAGGTGCGCAAGGATTTCGAAGCGCTTGGCCTCAAGGACGTGGCGATCGACGCCGAAGGGAACGTCACCGGCGTTCGGCCCGGGCTGCGCACGGCGGGCCGGGGCCCGTTCCTGGTCGTGGCCGCGCACCTCGATACCGTCTTTCCCGAGGGAACGGATGTCCGCGTGCGCCGGGACGGATGGAGGCTCGCGGCCCCGGGCGTAGGGGACAATACCCGCTCGCTCGCCACCCTTCTCGCCTGGATCCGCGCCCTCGACGCCGCGGGCCTCAAGACTGACTCCGATATCCTCTTCGTCGCCAATGTCGGCGAGGAGGGACAGGGCGATCTTCGCGGGATGAAGGCCCTCTTCGGCAAGGGCTCCTATGCCGGCAGGATCTCCGCCTTCTTCTCGGTGGATGGCTCGGACCCGGCTGGGGTGGTCACCCGGGGGGTCGGATCCAACCGCTATCGCGTGGTCTTCTCCGGGCCCGGCGGGCACAGCTACGGCGCCTTCGGGATCGTCAACCCGATGGCCGCGATGGCGGGCGCCATATCCGGCCTCTACGCCCTGACCCCGCCCGCCTCGCCCAAGACCACCTACTCCGCCAGCGTCGCCGGGGGCGGCACCTCGGTGAACACCATCCCCGCCTCGGTGTTCGTCGAGGTGGACCTCAGGTCCGAGGATCCCAAGGCCCTGGCGGAGCTGGACCGGGGGTTCAGGTCGGCGGTGGACCGCGCGGTCGCTGCGGAGAACGCCGCCCGCTCCACGGCGCTCGGACCCGTGAAGGCGGAGCTCAAGGTCCTGGGCGAGCGTCCGGCCGGGATGACGGCCTCGGACAGCCGCCTTGTGCGGATTACCCGCGCGGCCATCACGGCGCAGGGCTTCACCGCCGAGGAGGAAGCCTCCTCGACGGATTCCAACATTCCCATGAGCCTTGGGATCCCGGCGGTGACCATCGGCGCCGGTGGCCGCGGGGGCCGGGCCCATGCGCCGGACGAGTGGATCGACGTCGAACCCGTGGAAATGGTTCGCGGCATGTCTGCGGGCCTGTTGGCCATTGTCGCCCAGGCGGGCGTGCGCTGACCCTCAGAGACCCAGCACCAGGCGGGCCATGATGTCCCGCTGGATCTCGTTGGATCCGCCGTAGATCGAACCCGCCCTGTTGTTCAGGTAGCGGGCCATGCCGGTCAGGCCATGCTCGGGGCCCACGAAGTCCTGACCCGCATCCGGGGCGCGGGCCGCCTTCTGGTCAACGGCGGCGTAGGCGGCGATTCCCTCGACCATCAGCTCATCCAGCTTTTGCATGGTCTCGGTGCCCTGGGTCTTGAGCATGGACGAGGCCGGGCCGGGATTCCGGCCAGAGGCCAGCTCGGCGAGGACCCGGTGCTCGGTCATCTCGACGGCATCGAGCGTCACGCCGATGGCGGCAAGTCGGGACCGGAATCCGGCGTCATCAATGAGGGCGCCGCCGGCATCGCTGCGTTCCTCGCGGGCCAGGGCCTTCAGCCGCTCGTGGCTGACCCGAAGCCCAGCCGCCGAGCCGCCACCCCGCTCGAACTCCAGGAGGTACTTCGCCACCGTCCAGCCCTGGTTCTCCTCGCCCACCCGGCCCGAGACGGGAACGCGGACATTGTCGAAGAAGACCTGGTTGACCTCGTGCTCTCCGGCCAGGGTGACGATTGGGCGGACCGAGACGCCTGGGGTCTGCATGTCGAGGAGAAGAAAGGTGATCCCGGCCTGGGGCTTGCCCTCCGACAGGGTCCGGACGAGGCAGAACATGCGGTTCGCCCAGTGAGCGTGGGTCGTCCAGATCTTTGTCCCGTTCAGGACATAGCTGTCCCCGTCCCGGTCCGCCCGCAGTTGCAGGGCCGCAAGGTCCGATCCTGCGCCTGGCTCGGAATAGCCCTGGCACCAATAGTCTTCGCCCGAGAGGATTCGGGGCAGGTAATGCGCCTTCTGGGCGTCCGTCCCGTAGCCCATGATGACCGGCCCGACCATCTTCAGGCCCATGGGCGCCAGGCTGGGCGCGCCGGCCAGGGCGCATTCGGCCGCAAAGATGTATCTCTGCATCTCGTTCCATCCCGTGCCCCCGTACTTCACGGGCCAGGCCGGCGCGACCCAGCCGCGCGAGTGCAGGACACGCTGCCAGGCGAGGCTGTAGGTCCGGTCCATGAAGACGCTGGTGGCCCTTCGCCCGGCCCGCCTGAGCTCGGGCGTCAGGTTGGCCTGAAGGAAGGTCCGGACCTCGTCCCGGAAGGCGAGGTCATCGGGGGACAGGTCCAGGTGCATCACGACGTCTCCGGTCTGAAGCGGGAGAGTGGGACCGCCGACGCAGGGGAAATCAAGCAGCCAGGTGGGTCAACCTGCCCGCTGCAGCTCCTGCTTCACCCGCTCGGCGAGGGTCTTGATGTCGATGGGCTTGGCCAGGAAGGAGACGTTCGTCTCGCCCTCCAGCAGGTTGGAGAACTCGGCCTCCGCGTATCCGGAGATGAACATGACCGGAGCGCCGGCCAGGTACTCCCGCGCCGCCTTCAGGAGTTCCGGTCCCTGCATGCCCGGCATGACGACGTCGGAGATCATCAGGTCAATCTCGCCGGCATGCGCCTCGGCAAGGTCCAGGGCCTCCTCGCCGCTGGCGGCCTCGATGACCTCGTATCCCCGGGCCCGGAGAAGCTTGGCGGCGACGCTGCGCACGGCGTCCTCATCCTCGACGAACAGGATCCGGCCGGCGCCGGACAGGTCGCGGGCCGCCGGGCGGGCTGGACGGGGCGGCGGCGGCGCCATCACAGCCGCGACGTGGACAGGCAGGAAGATCCGGAAGGCCGCCCCTTCTCCAGGCCGGGAGTCGACGGCGATCCAGCCGTCAGACTGCTTCACGATCCCATAGACGGTGGCGAGACCGAGGCCCGTGCCCTCTCCCACCGGCTTGGTGGTGAAGAAGGGGTCGAAGATCTTGTTCAGCACCTCAGGCGGGATGCCGGCGCCGTCGTCGGAGACCTCGATCAGCGCCTGCTCGCCCACCGGGTCCGGATAGCCGAGGGCCTGGGCCTCCGCCGCCGTGACGCGGGCCGCGCGGATGCGGACGGTCGAGCCCCCATGAACGCGGATGGCGTCCCTCGCATTGACCACGAGATTCATGACCGCGGTCTCGAGCTGCCCCCTGTCGGCCCGGACGGTCGGGAGGGTCCGGCCGTACTCCGTGACCAGGGCGATGTCCTCCGGCAGGACACGACGAAGCAGGACCTCGAACTCCGAGATCAGTTCCCCGAGGTCGAGGCTTTCGCGCTGGACGGTCTGCTTCCGGGAGAAGGCGAGGAGCTTGCGCACCAGATCGGCCGCCCGGGTCGAGGTCTGGCGGATCTGGTTCAGGCCCTCATACGAGGGATCGCCCACGGGATGTCGCTGGGACAGCTCATCCAGCTGCATGAAGATGGCCATCAGCAGGTTGTTGAAGTCGTGCGCCACGCCGCCGGCAAGTTGCCCGATCGCCTGCATCTTCTGGCTCTGGGCGAGTTGGAGTTCGATCTGCTTTTGCTCGGACACGTCCACCAGGAAGGCCACCCAACGCTCTCCGGACGGCGAGAGATAGAGATGGACGATCCGGGCGGGGTCCGCCGCCAGGCGCATCTCGACAGCCTCCAGCTGTGACCTCCCGGACGCCAGCCTCTGTTGGGCCTCAGTGCGGGAGGCGGTGTCGAAGAGCTCGCCGAACTCGATCCCCGCAGGTGGCGCGCCGGCGATCGCCGCCAGGGTGGGGTTGGCCTCGAGGATCTGGGCCTCGAAGGGATTTCCTCCGCCAAGAAGGACCGCGCCGAAGGGTGCGGCCGCCGCGAAGGCGTCCAGGGCGTCCGGGGTGGGGACCGGCGCAGGCGCCGCCGGCGTCTCGGCGCCCGAGCCTAGGGAGAGCGTCGGCGCCGTTGCGGGGGCCAGGCGCACAAGGAACCGTCGGGCGCCCGCTGAGCTGACGACGGCGGGACGCTCCTGCCCTCCGGACTTGAGGGCCGCACGGCCAATCCGGCCCCTGCGGGCCTCGGTGAGGGCCTCGAACAGGCCTGGGGCGGCGCTGGAGCTGCGGGGCAGCCGGCTCCCCGGTCCGACAGTTTCAAGCCAGGCGGGATTCGCCGAGCGGATGCGTCCATCCACTGCAGCGATCGCGGCCGGCTCTTCAAGTGCGCCCACAAGCTGGTCGTCAGAGGCCTCGGCGCCGGACGGCGACGACCGTCCCGAACGGAAGACCAGGAATCCCAGGGCGACGAAGCCGGTGAGCCCGGCGAGAAGGAGTACGCTCGCCGCGGTTTCGGGACCGGACATCAGGACGGTGGACGCCGCAAGGACGACCACCCCCGCGAACATGACGAGGACCAGGACGTCGATTCCGTCCATTCCAAGCGCGCGACGTCCAGGACCGGTCATGCTCCCGCCTCCCGTTGGCCAGGCCGAATCACCTGCGCCCCACAGAGAGGGAGCCCGACAAGGGTTTCAGAACGATTGAGGGCCGCAAGGCAGGTCAGCGGGCGAAGGAGAAGCGGCGCCGATTGGCCAGGACGAAGCCGATGACCTTAGCGACAGCCTCATACTGCGCGATCGGGATCTCCTCGTCGATCTCGACTGCGGCGTAGAGCGCCCGGGCAAGGGGCGGGTCCTCGATCACGGGCACGCCGGCCTCCTCGGCGACCGCGCGGATCCTCAGGGCGAGGGAGTCGAGTCCCTTGGCGACGCAGGTCGGGGCCGAGGCTTCCCCCTCCTCATAGGACAGGGCGACGGCGTAGTGGGTCGGGTTCATGATGACGACCGTGGCGTTGGGAACCGCCGTCATCATCCTCTGGCGCGACCTCTGGATCCGGATGGCCCTCTGCCGGGCCTTCACGTGGGGATCACCGTCGGTCTGCTTGAACTCTTCCTTGACCTCTTCCCGGGTCATGCGCTGCCGGCCCAGGAACCTCTGGCGCTGGATGATCCAGTCCACCGCGGCGACCGCGACCAGGAAGGCCGCCACCAGGAAGGCGAGGTTCTTCAGGATGTCCATGCTCAGGGGCATGAGGGCCAGGACGTCGACGGCGGGGAGCTGCTGCATCTGGGCCCAGTGCGGCCTCAGCACCGCGTACCCGATGACCGCCACGCAGCCCAGCTTCAGGAACGACTTGGCGAACATGATCAGGGCGTCGACCCCGAAGAGGCGCTTGAAGCCGTTGATGGGCGAGACCTTCGAGAACTCGAACTTGAGAAGCTGGGGCGACCACATCAGGCCTGTCTGGAGGACGTGCCCGAGCACCCCTGCGACAATGGCGGCGCCGGTGACCGCCAGAAGGATGGGCGCGACCGAGCCGGCGACTTCCCAGCCGAGCCCGATGGTCCCGGCCGGCGTGAGGTCAATCTCATGCGGGCTCTCGACAAGGGGCGTCAGGGCCAGCAGGAGCTGGTGGCTCAGGAGACCACCGGCGAAGGCCAGGACGCCGGCCACGGCGGCGAAGACCGCCACCTGGGGAAGGTCGAGGGTCTTGGGAACGTCGCCCTTCTCCCGGGCCTGTTCAAGCCGGCGGCCTGTCGGTTCCTCTGTCTTCGAGGCTGAGTCGTTTTCCTCAGCCACCGCCGACCCCCGCGAAGCTTCCGAGAAGGCCGCCGTACCCGTTCAGCCAGACCATGCCGATCAGCCCCAGACTGAGGGCAAGGATCGCCAGGGAGAGGAGGACCATCAGGGGCGAGGCGACGAAGAAGACCTGGAACTGCGGCATGATGCGGGCCGCGAGGCCGACGGCGACGTTGAACACAAGGGCCAGGACCAGGACCGGGGCGCTGAGCTGGACGCCCATGCGAAAGGCGTCCGAAAGCGTGCGGATCGCCAGCTGTCCCGAATCGGCGACCGAGGCCGCCGAACCAAAGGGGAAAATCTTGTAGGAGTTCACCATCGCCCCGAGGAAGAGGTGATGCAGGTTGGTCGAGAAGATGAGGATCAGGCCGACCAGCCCGATGAAGGTGCCGACGGTCGTCGAAGGCTCGACAACCCCCGGGGCGGAGGTCTGGGCGAAGGACAGGGTCGACTGGATCGAGATGATTTCCCCGGCCACGGAGAGCGAGGCCATGAAGAGCCTCAGCACAGCGCCGATCATGAGCCCGATGAAGATTTCACGGACCACGTGCAGGGTCATTGTCCCAAGGTCGGCGGGAACCGGCGGCAGGACGGGCAGGACCACAGGTGCGAGGACCAGGGTGAGGAGAAGGGCGAAGGCCAGCCGGATTCGCACCGGCACCGCCTGGTCCCCGATCGCCGGCATGGTCATGATCATGGCCGCCAGGCGTGTGAACACCATGGCGCCGGCATAGACCTGCTGCACGGAAGCGTAGGGCTCCACTGGGCCTACATCGCTGCGATGCGGGCGGCGATCTGGGCCATGAAGCCCGACATGAGGGCCCCCATGATCGGCAGGAAGATCAGCAGGGAGACGAAGACTGCGACGATCTTGGGCGCAAACACCAGGGTCGCCTCCTGGATCTGGGTCAGGGCCTGGAAGAGGCCGATCACCACCCCGACCACAAGTCCGACGATCAGCATGGGGGCCGACAGCTGGATGGTGAGCCAGAGGGCGTTGCGACCGATGTCGAGGACTTCCGCGCCGTTCATGGCCTTACTCCGTTGAGAATCCGCTCCCTTAAGGGGTCAGATCGGCATCCTCATGATTTCCTGGTAGGCGCTGATGACCTGGTCCCGCACCGCCATGACCGTCTCGAGGCTGGTCTCGGCGGCGGACACTGCGGTGGCGACATCGATCAGCTGGGCCTTGCCCTGGGCGTGGGCCACGATCTGCTGCTCGGCGGACTTGGAAGCGCCGATGGCGTTGTCCACGACCCCGCGGACCATGGCGCCGAAGTCCGCGCCGCCCGCGGCGGCGCCGGCGGCATCCGGGCCGGTCCCGCCAATTCCCTTCTGGGCTGCGGCATAGGCCTTGGCGACGCTGAGGGCAGTGATCATTCAGCTTCTCCCCATTACTTCCGGATGAGATCCAGGGTGCGGGATTCCATGGCTCGGGCGGTCTCGATCACCGTCAGGTTGGCCTCGTAGGCCCGCTGGGCGGCCCTCATGTCGAGGGACTCGATGAGCGTGTTCACGTTCGGCATCTTCACGTAACCCTCGGCGTCCGCCGACGGGTGACCGGGATCGTACTCGGTCTTGAAGTCGCTCTGGTCGGGGGCCACCCGGACCATCTTCACGCCCTGCCCGCCATCCGTGCGCACGGGCTGGAACACCGGGACCTGCCGGCGGTAGGGGTCGCCGCCGGGGGTCCGCGACGTCGAGTTCGCGTTGGCGATGTTCTCGGCGATGATCCGCATCCGCGCCTGCTCGGCGCGCAGGGCGGTCGCGGCGATGGCCTGGGCGGCGTTCGAGGGCGGGCGGACATCAGCCATGGTTCAGGTCCTATCTGCCGGGGGCTCGGGCAGCCATACGGATCATGGAGACCGACTTCTGGTAGAAGCCGATGGCCGCATCGTAGTTCAGCCGCGAGTCGGCCATGCGCAGCATCTGGTCCTCGAGGGACACCTGGTTGCCGTCGAGGGTGGTCACGGCGTCCGGCGAGCGCTCCGCCCGGTAGCCGCGCGCAGCCGCGATATCTTCCGGGCCCGACGGGCGCTGGTGCGCGGGGTGGGTGACCGACATCACGGTGATCGAACCCGGCCCCGACGAAGCGCCCGGGCCGGCGTCCGGGCCCGTCACGCGAAAGCGGAACGGCGCGAGGTCCTTGGGGCGATATCCAGGCGTGCTGGCGTTGGCGACATTCTCCGCCACGAGCCGCTGGCGCTCGGTGAAGTAGGTCATCCGGCCGCGGAGCATGCCGAGGAGCGGGATGGAGGAGATATCCATGCGATCTCGGTAAACAAACAGGGTTAATTGGTCGTTAACACCCTGGAGGCAGGTTCTCGCCATGGATCCGATCACGCTGGCCCGGGCGACCTTCGCCCTCCTCTTCACCCTCGGGCTGATAGGCATTGCCGCCGTTCTCCTTCGGCGCTTCGGTCCGGGCGGCGTGTTCAGGATCAGCACGCCGGGACGCGAACGCCGGCTGAAGGTGGTCGAGACCCTGATCCTCGACCCGGCGCGCCGACTTGTCCTGGTGGAGTGTGATGGAGAAACCCGGCTCCTGATGCTGGGAGACGGACGCGAGCTGTCCCCGCCCCCGCGCGCGCCTGAGAGGAACGGATGACCCGCAAAGCGCCCTCCGAACGCCAACCCAGCGCTTTGGCTGCGGACCTTCGCCACGCGGCGAAGCTCTCCCTGTTGGCTGCGGCAATTGGCCTGGTCCTGCCGGCCGCCGCCCTCGCCCAGGCTGTCAACATCGATCTTGGGACAGGGGCGGGCCTGACCCAGAGGGTCGTGCAGCTGATCGGCCTCCTGACCGTCCTGTCACTCGCACCCTCGATCGTGATCATGACGACCTCCTTCGTCCGGATGGTCGTGGTCCTTTCGCTGCTCCGGACCGCTCTTGGGCTCCAGCAGAGCCCCCCGAACGCCGTGCTGGTAAGCCTCGCCCTCTTCATGACCGCCATTGTCATGACGCCGACCTTCCAGAAGTCCTACGACCTCGGAATCCAGCCGCTGATGAACAACCAGATGGAGCTTCCCGCGGCCATCGAGGCGGCGAGCGGTCCGGTGAAGACCTTCATGCTCAGCCAGGTCGACCGCGAGGACCTGGCCCTCTTCATCCGGCTCTCCAGGATCGAGCGGCCGGCGACGGCCCAGGACGTCCCGATCCGCGTGGTGACCCCGGCCTTCATGATCTCGGAACTCAAGCGCGCCTTCGAGATCGGCTTCCTGCTGTTCGTGCCCTTCCTGGTCATCGACCTGGTCGTCGCTAGTGTGCTGATGAGCATGGGCATGATGATGCTTCCGCCTGTGGTGGTGTCCCTGCCCTTCAAGCTGATCTTCTTCGTCCTGGTGGACGGATGGCGGCTCGTGGCGGGTAGTCTGATCGAAAGCTTCCAGCGCGCCTCAGGCGGATAGCTGGGGAACGCCCGGCCAGATCCCCGACGCCGGCCTTAGGCCGGCCGCGGCGGCGCGGGCGGACGGGCCGGAGCCGGCGGCCTGGGGGGCGCCGCAGCGGTCGTCGCAGGTGCAGGAGCGGGCCGCTGTGTCGTCGCCAGGGCCGGAGCCGCAGCCCCCGGAGCCGGGCGGGTGAACCGGGCGCGCATCTTCTCCACCCAGCCGGAGAAGGCCTCGTTGTCCGCCGTGACCTTGCTGAAGTCGGCGGCCCCAACCTCGGCGCTCTCGACCCCGGTCAAGCCAACCTTCAAGGCCTCGGGGTTGCGCGCCTGGTCGATGAAGGCGTCGTAGCGGCTCCGGAGGCGCGCCAGGGCCGCGTCGTCGCCCGACAGGCTGTAGGCGATGCCGGCGCGGAGCAGCTTGCCCTCCTCCTCGGCGCTGAGCGGACCCGGCCGCCTCCAGCGATCGCCCAGGCTGCGCTCGAAGGCTGCAGCGGCGACGGGCCAGTTCTTCTGGCGCCAGATGATCTCGGTCTTCAGGTCCTGCCCCTCGGGGGTGGCGTCCCTCTCCAGCAGTTCCACGGCGTCGTCAGGGCGATTCAGCGCGATCAGGGCGCGGGCCTCGACCCGACGCCGTTCCATCTGCATGGGCGGCGGCAGGAGCGTCGTCCTGGAGTTGTTGATGGCCTGCAGCGCCAGCTCGGGCTTGCGATCCATGAGGTAGATGAGGGCGAGGTCCGTCGCCACCTGGGCCCGGGGTGCTCCGTCCAGCCGGTTCTCAACCTGGTACTTCAGGAGTTCAGCGGCCTGCTCAAGGAGGTCGACATTCACCAGCCTTCCGACGAGGCGGCGAACCATCATGTCGCCATCTGCGCCCAAGGGGGTCAGTTCCTTGAAGTCGAGGAAAAGGGCCAGCGCCTGGACGGGCTGGAGGCCATCGGCGATCCCGTCCATGAAGAGGGACCGGAAGGCCTGGTTGAGATCCGCCTGGAGTTGCACCGCTTCGGGCAGGTCGGGAAGGGACCGGCCCGCCGACCGCAGGGTCTCCAAGGCCTCCCTGTAGCGCCCCTGGCTGAGATAGATGCCGCCGAGGGTCCGGATGACCTCCAGTTCGGTCCCGTCCCCGCGCCAGCGGTATCGAAGCGCGCTGATCGCGTCTGCAGCCTGGATCGGGGTCACCTGCCCACTGTCGAGGCGGATGCGGGTCGCCCGAAGGGCGGCGGGCGTCGCCAGGGCGTCCATCGGTGCAGTGGCGACGGCATCGTAAATCCGGACCGCCCGGTCCTTGGCCCCCTGGGCCTCGAGAAGGCGAGCCTGCAGAAGACGGACCGAGAGGGTCTCCTCGGCGCCGGCGCGATCCTCGAGGGCGAGGCGGATGGCCTTGTCCGCCCCCTCGTAGTCGCCCTGGGCCAGGGCCGCCTGCCCCTCGGCGCGGGCGAACCGCGACTTCCAGACTGGCGAGAACTGGTTGAAGGCTTCGGCGCCCGCAGCAAACTCGTTCCGGGTCTCGGTCCACTGTCCGAGCTGGGCGGAGATGTAGGCCCGCCAGAGCGACGCAGAAGGATCGGAGGCCAGGATCGGCGCAGAGAAATCGGTCGCGGCCTCCGCGTACCGGCGGGACATGACCCGGGCAATTCCCCTCAGTCCCCGGAACTCCGGATTCTCGAGGACCTGCGGCGATTTCCGCGCCATGTCGTTGAGGACGCCGATCGCCTCGAACCCGAGTTCGCTGCCCACCAGGAAGCGGGCCAGGGCGAAACGATTGGCGGTCGGGGCGTCCTTGCCCTTGCCGGACTCCTCGGCGGCCTCGGCGAAGAGTGAATTGTAGCGCGCCAGGAAGCCTTCCGGACCGGTCTTGGGCCATTCCACCTGATCAATCAGGGCCGGCATGATGGCCGGCCGGGGCGCATCAAGGCCAGCGTCCTCGGGAGCGGAACCCACCGAGAGCGGCGAGAGGGCGAGGCCTTCGGGACGCCCGATCCGGACAATGTCGCCGTCCTGGGTGACGGCGAGGTCCGGCACGAAGGACTCCAGCGCGAGCCCCTGCGACGACGGCAGGACGTTGACCTGGGCGAACTCGCGGCGAAGGGGCGCGCCCTTGGCGGGGCCCAGGGCCGTGACGACCGTGATCCGGTCGCCCACCACGGGATCATCGATCCTGAGCACCCGGGTCGCGCCGGCCACGGCGCTCTTCAGGGCCGCCGGACCGCCGGCTTCGTCACGGACGACCCTGACCACCGACCCCTGGGGCGACGGCGCGCGCCCAAGGGCGATATTCCAGGTCGATCCCGCGGAGTCCGCCCGGAAGGGTGTCCCCGGCGGTGCATCGATGCGCACGGCGGCGTAGTCAGGACCTGTAAAGGTCTCCGCCGCGGACATCTGGCGCAGGCCCCGGGGAAAGGAAGAAATGTCCAGCCGAGCCGGGGCGTCAAAGACGATCCAGATCGATCCACCCCGCCGGAAGACCGCCGCACCCGCGGGATTTGCAAACGGGAAGCTGAGGACCGCCTGCCCCTGACCAAGGGCGATCTCGCCCTTCACGACCCCACCCCGGGGAAGGGGATCGGGCCGGACAAGCGCCGCCGGGGGCGACGGCTCCATCGCCGCGGTCTCGACCGCCGATGGCTCACCTTCGGGAGGCGCGGATTTCTGGAAGACATTCACCCAGACGGCGCCGTCCGCCGATCCGGAGGTCAGATCCGCATCCTCCGCCAGGGTGAGGACGAGCTGGGTCCGCGGGCCCGCCTGCCCGACACGGGCGGACTTGATCCATTTTGGCGGTGCGGTCCGGAACCGGGAAAGGTCAGGTCGGGCGCCGGCCGGGAAGGTGACCGTGAGGGTGACTCCCTCGCGCCGGGTGGACACGCCGGGGCCGAAATCCAGGCGCGTGAACTCCGCCGCCTCACCGATCCGGACACCCGGAAGCGCGGCGGCGGTCTGGGCGCCGATGGGCGTAGCGACGGCGGCGGCCAGGGCCATCGCCGCGACGCCCGATCCGAGGGATCGGCGCAGGGTCATGGATCAGGCCGGTCCAGGCGGGGCGCCGGGGGCGGCGGCCTGAGGTCTGGGCGCGGCGGGAGCTGGCGTGCCCGCAGGGGCCGCGGCGGGCGCTGCCGCTCCGGAGGCTGCGGCGGCCGTGCGGACCGGCGCGAAGCGGTTGGCCAGGGATTCCGTCAGCCGCTTGGCTTCCGCCGGCGGCATCTGGGCGAGGATGAGGCCGAGGGACTTCTCCTTCATCTTGGCCGCGATCGGCAGCCGCACGGCATCGGTCAGCAGCATCATCCGGGGCGCCGCGTCCTTGGGCTTCATCGACTCGAAGACCTTGACCATGCGGGCGACCTCGGCGGCTTCCTGCTCATCGCCGATCTTCAGTAGCCCCTGGATGTCGGACTTGATGCCGTTGAGGGTCTTCACCTTGGCGTCGAGCTTGGCCTCGGCGGCGGCCAGCAGGGCGAGCTGGGTGTTGAAATCCGCCTCCCTCTGGTCCAGCTGGCCACGCCTTTGGCCCAGGCTCTGCAGGATCTGGAGCTCTGCAGGCGAAAGGCCGGCTTCCTTGGCGAGCTCAGCGGCGGTCGGGGCGCAGACAAGAGGCTTGGCCGGCGCGGCGGGTGCGCCCCCCTCCCCCGCCTTGGCCTCGCCGGACTTGCCGTCCGCCGGCTTGGCCTCGCCGGGCTTTGCGGCGGGCGCACCCGCCGCCTGGCCTGCGGCGCCCTGGGCGAAGGCCCTGGCGCCTGTGAACAGGTCCTGGGCGCCGTTGACCCCCGAAAGCGCATTGAGGGCGAGGACGCCCGCGGCGGCCACGCCGACCAGGGGAAGGATTCGGGGAAGACCGCTCATCGTCCGGCTCCCCCGAGGGCGGACCGGGCCGGCGCAGAGGCGCCAAGGAAGAGTTCGTCTTCGAATTCCGGACGGCGGCGGGTGCTGGCGACGGGCCGGCGGGCGGAAGGCTCGGCGACCGGACGGAGGGAGGGCTCGACGGCGTCCCGGCTCCGGGCGCGGGCCTCGCGGCTCTGGGCCAGGAGGGATCCGAGGTTGCGGCTCAGGCGCTCGATGTCGGCCTCGGACGCATGGGGATCCCGCGGATCTACGGCCAGTCCGGCCCGCGCTCCAGCCTCGAACTGCTGGTCGAGCTTGGAGGCCAGGATCCGGGCCCGCTCGATCCGGCTGACCAGGACCTCGGCCATCTCGTCGCTGGCGGCCTTGAGATCGGCAAGGCCGCGCTCCGCGCGCGCCGCTGCAGCGTCGAGGTCGGCTACGGCCTTGGCGAAGCCCATCTGGCCCTCGCGCAGGACCTTGAGCCTCTGGTTCAGGCGCCATCCCATCCAGAGCGCCCCGCAGAGCAGCCCTGCCAGCAGCAGGTTGAGGACGATGGAAATCATGAGTTGGTCATCTCCTGCACGGCCCGGCGGGCGGTCCGGGTGAGGGGCGCCTCAACCCGGACGGCGATCTGGTGATTCCGGCGCCCCATCCGGGCGGTGGTCAGGTGGACGGTCCCCGCCCTGAGCTCCACCGGCTTGTCCGGCGTGGCGTTGAGCATGAGGGTATCGCCCACCTTGAGGTTGAGGACGGTCTGGAGGGGGAGCTGCTGCTCATCGAGGACCGCCCGGATATCCATCTGGGTCGTCCAGAGTTCGGTCGCCAGGTGGCCTTCCCAGATGTTGTCCCGGCCGAACTTCTCGCCCATGAACTGCTGGAGCAGCATCTTCCGGATGGGCTCGAGGGTCGCATAGGGCAGCAGGAGCTCGATCCGTCCGCCGCGGTCCTCCATGTCGATCCGCAGCTTGACCAGGATGGCCGCATTCGCCGGGCGCGCGATGGCCGCGAAGCGGGGGTTGGTCTCCAGGCGATCAAGGGTGAAGTTCACCGGGGTCAGGGGCTCGAAGGCCAGCTTGGCGTCGCCAAGGACGACCTCGACCATCCGCTGGACCAGGACGCGCTCTATGGTCGTGTAGGGCCGCCCTTCGATCCGCATGGCGGCCGTGCCCCGCCGCCCGCCCAGCAGGACGTCGACGATCGAGTAGATCAGGTTCGAATCCACCGTCAGCAGGCCGTAGTTCTCCAGCTGCTCGGCCTTGAAGACCGTCAGGATGGCCGGGAGTGGGATGGAGTTCAGGTAGTCGCCGAACCGGATCGAGGAAATGCTGTCGAGGCTGACCTCGACATTGTCCGAGGTGAAGTTGCGCAGCGAGGTCGTCATGTACCGCACCAGGCGGTCGAAGACGATTTCGAGCATCGGCAGGCGCTCGTAGGACACGAGCGCAGAGTTGATGATGGCGCGGATCCCGTTCCGCTCGGAGGCGTCATCGCCGGAGAGATCGAAACCGAGAAGGCTGTCGATCTCGTCCTGGTTCAGGATGCGTTCGGCGCCGGAGATTCCATCAGAGGAATCGCTCCGCCCCCAACCCTCCTCTGCGCCTGTCGAAATGTCGTCTGTGTCCGCCATGGTTCACCACCCAGCAGGCCGGGGCCTAGCTGATGAGCATCTCCTCGATCAGGACCGATTTCACCTTCGCCGGAGCGATGACCATGTTCACCCGCCTTAGGATCTCGCCCTTCAGCTGGTAGCTGCCCTGGGAACCCTGCAGGTCCTCGGGACGGAGCTCACGCAGGAAGGTCTGGAACATGTCCTGGAGCCTCGGCATGGCCGGCTGGATGAGATCCGCCGTCTCCTGGTCCGGGGCCTCGAGGGTCACCTTGAGCTTGAGGTAGGTGGGCCGGCCATCGCCGGCCTGCATGTTCGCCACCATGTTGGGCAGGGCGCAGAAGACCACCCCGTCGGGCCCCTCGGAGAGGACAACAGCCTTGTCCCCTGCGGCGGCGTCGCCTTCCTTCTTCTCGCCCTCGCCCTTCTTCTTTTCCTTCTCGCCGCCCTTCTTCTCTTCGCCCTTCTTCTCGCCCTTGGCCTCTGCCGCCGGCGGTTTCTTGAAGAACACGAAGTAGGCGCCGGCGCCTCCGCCGACCAGCACAAGGGCGGCCGCCGCGGCGATGATGATCAGCTTGAGGGGCGGCTTCTTCTTGCCACCACCCTCTTCGCCGCCCTCAGCGCCTTCGAGGTCGACCTCTTCCGACTCGGAATTCTTGGGGGGCTTGGCCACGGCCGCGACTCCAGGGGATCCTGGGAACGACCATGGGCAGGTTTAGTTAACGATCCGTTTTTAACCTTGGGGTCGCGGGCGAAAAACGACCCGGCAATTTTGGCCATCCCCTCCCAATTAACCATTTTATTCTCTGTTTTTATTGAGTTTTTAGGTTGGCCCGAGGCTTGCATGGTGAATACCGGCCCGAGGGGTCGGCTTAACCGGATGCAGAGTCGATGGATAACGCACTCTATGTGGGACTCTCCCGCCAGATGACGCTCCGGCGTCAGCTGGACATTGTCGCCAACAACATCGCCAACGCCGACACCACCGGCTTCAAGGCCGAACAACCGCTGGTCAGGACCGAGCCCCGCGCCCCGGCCCGCACAGTGGACGGCCCCAACCCCATCAAGTTCGTGATCGACGGCGGCCTCGCCCGGGACTTTTCCCAGGGCGCTCTGCGCACCACGAACGCCGCCTTCGACCTCGCCATCGACGGGCCGGGATTCTTCAGGATCCAGACGCCGAATGGCGAACGCTTCACCCGGGACGGCCACTTCCGGCTCGACGACACGGGCAGGATCGTCACCCAGGCAGGCCAGCCGGTCCTGGATTCCGGGGGTGCGGAGGTGGTGATCGACCCCAAGAAGGGTATCGTCGAGATCGCCCGCGACGGTTCGATGAGCCAGGGCATTGAGCAGGTCGGCCGGCTGGGCGTGTTCGCCTTCGCCGACCTCTCCGTCCTGGAGAAATCCGGCGACAACCAGTTCCGCAACACTTCCAACCAGCAACCCGAGCCCGCGCCCGGATCCCTGCTCCGCCAGGGCATGCTGGAAGGGTCCAACGTCAATCCCATCCTCCAGGTGACCGACATGGTCGAGGTGACCCGGGCCTACGAGTCCCTGGCCCGGATGATGGAGTCCACCCAGGAGCTGTCCCGGCGCACCGTCGAGCGGCTCGGACGCGTCGAGTAGAAAGGCTGAATTCCCATGCAAGCTCTCCGCACCGCCGCCACCGGCATGGCCGCCCAGCAGCTCAACGTCGAGGTCATCTCGAACAACATCGCCAACATGAACACGGTGGGCTTCAAGCGACAGCGCGCCGAGTTCCAGGACCTGCTCTACCAGACCCTGGAAAGGGCCGGCTCCCAGTCGTCTGACCAGGGAACCGTCGTCCCGACGGGCCTCCAGGTCGGCGCGGGCGTGAAGGCGGGGTCGATCTACCGCATCACGGAACAGGGGGCGATGACCCAGACCGGCAACAAGCTGGACGTCGCCATCCAGGGCCGCGGGTACCTCCAGGTGCTGATGCCCACGGGCGAGCTCGCCTACACCCGGGCGGGGAACCTCTCTCTCAATGACCAGGGCCAGCTGGTGACCGCCGACGGCTACCAGATCCAGCCGGCCATCGTCATTCCGCCTGACGCCATTGACGTCTCGATCTCCAAGTCCGGCCAGATCCAGATCATGCAGGCCGGCCAGACGGCGCCCTCCGTCGCCGGGACCCTCGAACTTGCGACCTTCGTCAACGAGGGCGGCCTCGAGGCCATCGGCGATAACCTCTATCTCGAGAGCGGCTCCTCCGGGGCCCCGACCCTGAGCGTCCCCGGGGTCGATGGCACCGGCGTCCTCCTGCAGGGCTACACCGAGGCCTCCAACGTCGACGCCGTGGCCGAGGTCACCGCCCTGATCGTCGCCCAGCGCGCCTACGAGATGAACTCCAAGGTGATCACTTCGGCCGACCAGATGCTGTCCACCGCCAACCAGGTGAAGAGCTGATCCCATGCGGCGCCTGATCGCCCTGGCCGTTTCGGCCCTGCTCCTCCTGCCGGCCGCCGCCTTCGCGGGTGCGACGGTGTCCCTGCGCGCAGATCCTTCCGATGCCGACGGGATCGTGACTCTCGGCGATCTCTTCGACGGCGCGGGGTCGGCCTCCGGGGTGCGCGTGGCGGCCCGGACCGGGACGAGCGTCGTCCTCGACGCCACTGCGGTGCAAATCCTCGCCCGGCGCAACGGCCTGGACTGGGACAATGCCAACCGTCTCCGCCGCATCATCGTCCGGCCTGGCGTCGCCGAGCCCGCCGCCGTGGCGCGCGGGAAATCGGTGCAGGCCCTGGCCTACGCCCGGAATGTCGCGACGGGCGAGGAAATCCGCCCGGAGGACCTGGTCTGGACCCGCGCCGTCGCGGCCCCGGCGGACGCGGTGCGGGACGCCGACGGCGCCATTGGCATGGTTGCACGGCGCCCCCTCCGGGAAGGCGCCCTTGTCTCCGCCCGGGACGTCAGCGCCCCGGTGGTGATCCAGGCCGGCGACCTCGTCACGGTTACCTACCAGGCCGGCGGGGTCTCCCTGGAGCTTCAGGTCAAGGCCTTGGGGGCCGGCGCCGTCGGCCAGGTGATCCCCCTCCAGAACCTCTCCTCGCGAAAGACCCTCCAGGCGGTGGTCACCGGACCTGGCCAGGCCATGACGGGGCCTGACGCCCCGACCGGCCAGGCCCTGGCCGCCACCCGCATCGCCCACCGTTGATCCTGACAAGAGACAGGTCCCGCCCCATGAGACTCGCCGCCGCACTCCTGCTCGCCGCCCTTCCCCTGGCCGCCTGTTCGACGGTTAAGGATGCAGCCCTCGGGCCCAGCCTTACCCCGTCGGCCTATCCGGTGACGCCCCAGGAGCGGCGTCCCGATCTGGGCATGATGCCGCCCCAGCCCGAAGTGACCCCGGCCTCGGCGAACTCGCTCTGGCGCAGCGGCGCCCGCGCCTTCTTCATCGACCAGAGGGCCAGCCGGGTCGGCGACATCGTGACTGTCCAGATCGCCATCAACGACTCGGCGAAGACGTCGAACACCTCGGTCGCAAACCGCACGTCCAGCGCCAACTCCGCAGTGTCGACCCTGTTCGGCATGGAGAACAAGATCGGTCGACTCCTGCCCCCGGGGAATGACTTCAGCAAGGCCTCGCCCTTTGACACCGAGTCCACTTTCTCGAACTCCGGATCGGGCAGCGTGAACCGGGCGGAGGCCATCTACCTGACCGTGGCGGCGGTGGTGACCGGCATCCTGCCCAACGGCAACCTCATCATCGAGGGCACACAGGAGGTGCGGACCAACGCCGAACTCCGCCAACTGACGGTCTCGGGCATGATCCGGCCCGAGGACATCTCCTCGGCCAACACGATCCGGCACACCCAGATCGCCGAGGCGCGCATCAACTACGGCGGGCGGGGCGACATCTCGGCCATGCAGAAGACCCCGGCGGGCCAGTCGGTGGTCTCGCGGATCTGGCCGTTCTAGGCGGCGGGCTCAGGCCCGCAGGCCGCCTGCCGCCGAAAGGCCGGAGCCCAGCACGCCAAAGGCCGCGGCGGCGATGCCCGCCGCATCCAGGCCGGCCTGGGCGTACATGGCCTCGGGCTTGTCCTGGTCCTGGAAGATGTCGGGCAGGGTCAGGGTCCGGATGCGAAGGCCCCGGTCGAGGGCCCCGCGCGCAGCCAGCATCTGGAGGACGAAGGCGCCAAAGCCGCCCATGGAACCCTCCTCGACCGTGACCAGGGCCTCGTGCTCCCGCGCCAGGCGCAGGACCAGGTCCTCGTCGAGGGGCTTGGCGAAACGCGCATCGGCGATGGTGGCCGAGACGCCCCGCGCCGCCAGCAGGTCTGCGGCCTTGAGGCATTCGCCCAGCCGGGCGCCAAAGCTGAGAAGGGCCACGGTCGAGCCTTCCCGCACGATCCGGCCGCGGCCGATCTCCAGGGGCTCCGGCCGGGCCGGGATCTCGACGCCGAGGCCCTCGCCGCGGGGATAGCGGAAGGCCGAGGGGCGATCGTCGATGGCCGCCGCCGTGGCCACCATCCGCGCCAGCTCGGCCTCGTCCGCCGCCGCCATCAGCACCATGCCGGGCAGCGCGCCCATGAAGCCGATGTCGAAGGATCCGGCGTGGGTGGGGCCGTCCGCGCCCACCAGGCCGGCCCGGTCCATGGCGAAGCGGACCGGCAGGCGCTGGATGGCCACGTCGTGGACCACCTGGTCGTAGCCCCTCTGCAGGAAGGTCGAATAGATGGCCGCAAAGGGCTTCATCCCGTCTGCGGCGAGGCCCGCCGCAAAGGTCACGGCGTGCTGCTCGGCTATGCCGACGTCGAAGGTCCGGTCGGGGAAGCGCTTGCCGAACAGGTCCAGGCCCGTGCCCGAGGGCATGGCCGCCGTCACCGCCACGATGCGCGGGTCGGCCTCGGCCTGGGCGATCAGGGCGTCGGCGAACACCCGGGTGTAGGAGGGCGGCGCGGGCTGGGCGGGCTTGGCCTGCCGGCCGGTGACCACGTCGAACCGGGCGACCGCGTGCAGCTTGTCGTCTGCGCTCTCGGCCGGGGCGTAGCCCTTGCCCTTCTGGGTGACCACGTGGACCAGGACGGGACGGTCTCGGATCTCACGGGCGTTCTGGAGGATGGGGACCAGGGCCTCCATGTCGTGCCCGTCGATCGGGCCGATATAGTAGAAGCCCAGCTCCTCGAAGAAGGTCCCGCCGGTCACCATGCCGCGCGCGAACTCCTCGGCCTTGCGGGCCGCCTCCTGGAGCGGACGCGGGAAGGCGCTGGCGACCGACTTGCCCAGCTTGCGCAGCGACTGGTAGCCGCCCCCAGACACCAGCCGGGCCATGTAGGCGCTCATGCCCCCCACCGGCGGGGCGATGGACATGTCGTTGTCGTTCAGGATGACGGTCAGCTGTCCCGTGGTCTCGCAGGCGTTGTTCATCGCCTCGTAGGCCATGCCCGCGCTCATGGAGCCGTCGCCGATCACCGCCACCACGCTGTTGTCGCGGCCACCGGCGTCGCGGGCGGCGCAGAAGCCCAGGGCGGCGGAGATCGAGGTGGCCGCGTGGGCGGCGCCGAAGGGGTCGTAGGGGCTTTCGGCCCGCTTGGTGAAGCCGCTCAGCCCGCCGCCCTGGCGCAGGGTCCGGATCCGGTCGCGCCGGCCGGTGAGGATCTTGTGGGGATAGGCCTGGTGGCCGACGTCCCAGATCAGGATGTCCTCGGGCGTCTGGTAGACATGGTGCAGGGCGACGGTCAGCTCGACCACGCCCAGGCCGGCGCCGAGATGGCCTCCGGTCTGCGAGACGGCGTCAATGGTTTCGGCGCGCACCTCATCCGCCAGCTGGCGCAGCTGTGCGACGGAATACCCACGGATGTCGGCGGGCGAGGACACGGTGTCGAGGAGCGGGGTCACGGGCGGCATGTCGTCTGCTTTGCTCGCAATCAGCTTCGCCGATCAAGCACGAAATCCAGGCAGGCCAGGAGGCCCCCCGCGCGGTTGCCGAGGGGATCAAGCTGCGCCCGCGCCTGAGAGGCGACAAGCTCCAGCCGGGCGCGCGCGTCGTCCGCCCCCAGCAGGGTCACGAAATTCACCTTTCCGCGGGCGGCGTCCTTCCCCGTGGCCTTGCCCACCACTGCGGCTTCGCCCTCGAGATCCAGCAGGTCGTCGACGATCTGGTAGGCCAGGCCGAGGTCATGCGCGAAGGCCAGGAGGGCGTGCCGCTCACGCTCGCCTGGATGCGCCAGGGCGAGGGGCAGCTCGAAGGCGGCGGAGATCAGGGCCCCTGTCTTGAGCCTCTGCATCCGGGCCACGGCGCCCAGGTCCTCGCCGACGCCGGACAGGTCGATCATCTGCCCGCCGCACATGCCCCGGGCGCCCGAGGCCCTCGCGAGCGCGACGACAAGGTCCGCCCTCACCCGCCCGTCCGGATGGGTCTCGGGACCGGCGAGGATCTCGAAGGCCAGGGCCTGCAGGGCGTCGCCCGCCAGCACGGCGGTCGCCTCGTCGAAGGCCCGGTGGACGGTGGGCCGGCCCCGCCGGAGGTCGTCGTCGTCCATGCAGGGCAGGTCGTCGTGGACCAGGCTGTAGGCGTGGATGCATTCCAGGGCGCAGGCGGCGCGATCGAGTCGTTCGGGCCCGACGCCCAGGAGACCGCCAGCCTCGAAGACCAGGAAGGGCCGCAGCCGCTTGCCCGGCCCCAGCACGGCGTAGCGCATGGCCTCGGCTAAGCGCGCCTCGGGTCCCTCAGCCGCAGGAAGGAGCCGCGCGAGCGCCAGGTCCGTCCGGGAAGCCGCGGCCGAGAGCCGGCGTTCGGTTTCGGGGTTCACTCGAACCGGGCGGGTTCGGAGGCGACCGCGCCGCCGGCGCCGACGACGATCTTCTCGACCTTCAGGCGGGCCTGCTCCAGCCGGGCCTCGCAGTGGGCCTTGAGAAGGGCTCCGCGCTCGTAGAGGGCGATGGAGTCCTCAAGGGGCGCCTGCCCGGTCTCGAGCTGGCTGACGATACGCTCCAGCTCGGCCAGGGCCTGCTCGAAGGAGAGATTTGCGATGTCTGCGGCGTCCGCCATGGGAATCCCCGTCGGTAAGGCTTGGAAACTAGACATCCCGACCTTCCGCCGCAATGAGGGGGCGGGACTTCCGGCCTCGAATGAGCACGCCTATGCCCTCGGACATGATCCAGATGCACCTTCGCCGCGCCGGGCCGGCTGACGCCGAGACCCTCGCCCACCTCGGTCGCGAGACGTTCGTGGAGACCTTCGGGCATCTCTACCCCCATGAGGACCTGGCGGCCTACCTGGCCGGGGCCTACGACCTGGAGGCCACACGGGAGGGGCTGGACGACCCGTCGCAGGCAAGTTGGCTGGTCGAGACCCCGGCCGGTCAGGCCGTCGGCTACGCCACCGCCGGCCCATGCGGCCTTCCTCATCCCGAGATTCAGGAGGGCGCCCTGGAGCTGAAGCGCATCTACCTGGCCCGCCCGGCCCAGGGCGGGGGCGTCGGGGGAAACCTCTTCGACGCGGTCATGGACTGGATGGCGAAACAGTCGCCGCCGGACCTCTGGATCGGAGTCTGGTCCGAGAACCTCGGCGCCCAGAGGTTCTACGCGCGTCGCGGATTCCAGAAGGTCGGCGAGTATGGCTTCCATGTCGGACGCACCGTCGACCGCGAGTTCATCCTGCGCCGCCGCCCGGCCTTCTGAGGCTTCGCGCACTGGACAGCCGGCCCCCGGGGCCTCACATTCGGACTTCAGATATCCGTTCGGCCCGCCAGGGGACGCCCACCATGTTCATGCGTTTCTTCACCGAGCTCCGCGAGGCCAAGGTCCCCGTGACCCTCAAGGAGTACCTGATGCTCATGGAGGCGATGGATAAGGGCGTGATCGACCGCAATGTCGATGACTTCTACTACCTCGCCCGGTCCGCCCTCGTGAAGGACGAGAAGAACCTCGACCGGTTCGACCAGGTCTTCGGCCATGTCTTCAAGGGCTTCGACAAGCTTGAGGGCCTTGGCGTCTCCGACATCCCCGCGGAATGGCTGAAGAAGATCTCGGACCAGTTCCTCACGGACGAGGAGAAGGCCCAGATTGAGGCCATGGGCGGTTTCGACAAGCTCATGGAGGCCCTCGCCGAACAGATGCGCCAGCAGCGCGAGAACGGCGACGACGGCGAAGGGGAAGGCAAGGGCAAGGGCAAGGGCGGACAGGGCCCCAATGGCGACTCTCCCTTCGGCGCCAACGGCTACCATCCCGAGGGCGTCCGCGTCGGCCAGGACAAGGGCCGCCATGGCCGGGCCGTGAAGGTCTGGGACAAGCGCGAGTACAAGAACCTCGACGACAGCGTCGAGCTGGGCACCCGGAACATCAAGGTCGCCCTGCGTCGCCTGCGGAAGTGGACCCGGGACGGCGCCGCCGAAGAGCTGGACATGGACGGCACGATCCGCGGGACGGCAGAGAAGGGCTATCTCGACATCAAGCTAAGGCCCGAGCGTCGCAACAAGATCAGCGTCCTGATCTTCTTCGATGTCGGCGGCTCGATGGACAGCCACATCAAGGTCTGCGAGGAGCTGTTCAGCGCTGCGCGCACCGAGTTCAAGAACATGGAGTTCTACTACTTCCACAACTGCCTCTACGAGAGCGTGTGGAAGGACAACCGGCGTCGCCACGCCGAGAAGATCCCGACCTGGGACGTGCTCCACAAGTTCAGCCGCGACTACAAGGTCATCTTCGTCGGCGACGCCACCATGAGCCCCTACGAGATCACCTATCCGGGCGGCTCGGTGGAGCACTGGAACGAGGAGCCCGGCGCGATCTGGGTCGACCGCGTCACCCAGACTTTCGAGGACGTGGTCTGGCTCAACCCGACCGCCGAGCGACACTGGGACTACACGCCGTCTGTGGAGGTCATGCGCCAGCTCGTCGGAGACCGCATGTTCCCGCTCACCCTCGAGGGCCTCGAGAAGGCCATGAAGGAACTGGCCCGCTAGGGGATCGAACCTGACGCCTGGAACCGCCGCTGTCGCGCCCAAGGCGGACTAAGCAGGGCCACGCTTCCGCCCCAACGCGGAGCTCGGCAGGGTCGCAGGGGGGGGTAGCAGCCATCCGCCGTTAAACCGACGGAGTTCGGTATCGCGCCTGAAGCCGACATTCGCTTCGTCCAAGCAACGCAACGTTCAAGGATCGCGAGAGCCTAGCGTGTTGACGGTACGTCGAACGCCGAAAGGTTCTGACGACGGCTAGGGCATTAGGCGAATGGTTGGCGTCAGCAGGTTGTCGTGGGAGCGTTGCTCCTACTCGAGACCGGCGAATTGTCAGGAACTCTGGCCCACCACCGCTGGCCCCGCACGACTCGCCTGAGTGAGGCCAACCGATCGACAGATGAAACACCGAGGTTTGCTCTGATCCCGTTTCATACCATAGGTGGCGGACACGGCACGACACGCAAGAGGCACCATGTCCAGCATTCCACAGACCTATACGATTTCCGACTTCATCGAGTGGAATACGAAGAAGCAACTCATCCTGTCTCCTGACTTTCAGCGAGGTTCAGTCTGGTCGCCTACAGCGAAGGTCTTTTTGATCGACACCATCCTGAATGACCTCCCAATGCCGCAGATTTTCTTGCGGACGAAGATCGACCCAGCGACCCAGACGACGGTACGTGAGGTTGTCGACGGGCAGCAGCGTTTGCGGTCCATTTTTGAGTTCGCTTCGGCGAAGTTTCGGCTCACATCGAAGGCACCGAAGTTCAAAGGGAAGGCCTATGCGGACCTCGACGTCGAGGACCAGGAGCGCTTTCTGTCCTACAAGGTGCCGGTCGTTCAGTTGATCAATGCAAGCAACGCCGACGTCTTGGAGGTGTTCGCACGTCTAAACTCCTACAGCGTCAAGGTGACACCTGCTGAACTACGTCACGCAGAATATTCGGAGCCGGTGAAGTGGGCCATTGCCGACGCCGCCCGCGATTGGTCAGTGCTCTGGGATAACTACGGCGTAGTGTCATTGAGGGACAGCGTCAGGCTGAAGCACACATCCGTGATGGCTGAGATGTTCATTATCTTGGATATAGGGTTCGGCGACGCTGGTGAGCCCGCTATCAATAGCTATTACAAGTCGCGAAAAATGAAAGACGAGTTGCACTTTAAGCCCCTACGAGAGCGAGTGGATTGGATCGTCAAACATATTGTGGAGCAGTTCGGCGAAGACTTCGCATCGACGACGTTCTTCGACAATCCGAACTTCTTGGCGCTGTTCGCGGCGATTGCGTATCTTAAGGGATGGCTGCCTACGAGCAAGGTGACCGAGGGATTGGAGATAGTGCCGGGTCCGATTGCCTGGGAACGCGGCAAAGGTGTCATGACGGCCTTGGCCCAGAGCATGGAAGACGACGAGGAACACCCGGTCTACGCCGCGTTCGTCAACGCGTCCGCCAGTTCAACGCACCGCGTCGCCTCCAGGAAAGTGCGCTTCCAAATGCTGGTCGGAGCGCTGGCTTCGAATGCAGCTTGAGAGACATACATGGCGACTTGAAAACCGGTTAGATGCCCTCACAGGCAGCTTGAAGCCTTTCGAGGGCAAATCCCTCTCTGCCGGTGACACTTTCGTGGTCGAGCGCATCATCATTCAGATGCAAATCGAGTGGGAGCATTTTGTTCGCGCGCTGATCTTGGATAGCGCGACAGGACGCCATTCGACGCGGTCTGGGCCGGTAGCATCAACGCTGCCGGTGAAGATCCGCAACCGCGAACACGCGGGCCACGTTCTGATCGCCCAGTATAAGAAGCGTACGAACGAGCCGGATTGGTACCTTCCCGACGATGCAATCGCGGCGGCAGGCAAACTGTCACTGACCAACGAGAAAAAGATCGCCGCGGAACTGGGCGTCACACCGTGGGGCCTCAGTGATCTCAGGCATCTGAGGAATTTTATCTCGCACCGATCTGGACGGTCGGCGATCAACCTTCGCAACGCGACAGCCGTCGCCAAGGCGGACCCGATCATCCCGACTGCGCTCTGTTACGAATACGCACTTGGGGGGATGCGGAGATATGAAAGCTGGGCCGGATTCATGAAGGGCGTCGCGAAGCGGCTGGTCGATTAGATTTGCACCGGCGAAGCAGACCTTTCTAGAGTCCGCTGGGAGTAGCGCAGCGACGTCAGCCAGCTTCGCTTTCGATGTCTGCAATGGGTCGATACTCCCCGTTGGCTTCGGGTCCAGGAGCAGACCTTTGGGTTTTCGTCCGCTAGGTGCGACCTGCGGGCGTCAAACGTCAGATTTTGACCACCAGGGCCTGTTCCCTTCAGAACCTAACCGTCCAGTGGGTCGAACGAGGCCCGAGTTCAGAAGTCGAGATCCTGTTTCGATCCGATAGCCGGTTCCCAATCCTCGGAACAGGATCGAGGTCGGCGTCGACGGGCCCTCAGCCCGCGACTGCGCCCTCCCCGGCGGCAGGACCCTGACGATCGACTCTGCCAGGGCCGGGTTTCTGACCCGGGGACATCCGCGCAGACTTGTCGCAGACCGGGACTCTGTTAGACCCGATAGCCATTAGGTTTGATTTCATATTGCGGGAGGGTCCGCCGCTGGTTTCTCCGGTGCGGGCATATTCAGATTGAGCAGGGACGAAACGCCCCCGGAGATCTTGCCTGTCGCCCCGTCGGACGACTCCGGATTGGCCAACGCCGCCACCTCCCCAGCCGACCCTGAAGCGGAAGCCCGGGAGGCCGAATACGAGCGCTTCGTCTGGGACAATCTGAAGCGCAACTACATCGGCAACTACCTCCACGGCATGCTGGGCATGACGGGCTTTCGCCTGATCAACGCCCCCACCTTCATGCCGGTCTACATCCACCTGATCTCCGGATCGAACACGGTGGTCGGCCTGTCCCAGGCGCTGCAGCAGGTGGGCGGCATCATCTCGCCGATCTTCGGCGCCACGGCCATCGAACACCGAAAGAAGGTCATGCCCGCCGCCCTCTGGATGGGCGGTCTCGGCCGCGTCCAGATCGTCGGCATGGCGGCGGCCGGCTGGTTCCTGCAGGGACAGTCCCTGGTCTACGCCATGCTGGCCCTGCTGTTCCTCTTCGGCGTCTTCATGGGCGCCCAGAGGGTGGTGTTCGGGATGCTGATGGCCAAGGTCATCCCGCTCAGCCGCCGTGGAAGATTGCAGGCCTGGCGCAACGCCACGGGCGGCCTGATCGCCGCCATCCTCGCCTGGGCTGCAGGCAAGTACATCATCGAGCCGGACTTGTTCGGACACGGCTACTCCGTGACCTTCATGCTCGCGGCCGTCCTGACCAGCCTCGGGCTTTGGGCCCTGCAGCTCCTGCTCCGCGAGCCCGAACCCCCCAACCTGCCGGCCAAGGCCCGCTTCCGGGACAGGCTGCGCGACTTCCCCGCCCTGATCCGGTCGGACCCCGGCTATGCGCCCTTCCTCCTGGTGCAGATGCTGGCCACCGCCAGCCGGATGGCCGTGCCCTTCTACGCCATCTACGCCACCTCCTCGACGGGACTGTCGGTCGCGATCCTGGGCCTTCTGGCCCTGGCCTACCTGGGCGCCGACACCCTCTCCAACCTGCTCTGGGGCTATCTTGGGGACCGCACCGGCTTCCGTCTGGTTCTGCTGGTCTCCATCAGCATGTGGATCGGAGCCACCCTGATCCTCCTCGGGTTCCACAGTCCGGCAGCCATCTTCATCGCCTTCTTCGGGCTCGGGGCCGCCCAGTCCGGCTACATGATGGCGGCCCAGACCATGATCCTGGAGTTCGGGAACCGAGAGGAAATGCCCATGCGGATCGCCATCTCCTCGTCCGCCGAAGGCATCACGGCCTCGATCAGCCCGATCGTCGGCGGCCTGGTGGCGGACGCCTTCGGCTATCCGGCCGTCTTCGGCATCTCCATCGCCTTCCTGGCCCTCAGCCTCCTCTTCCTGGTGCTGAAGGTCCAGGAACCCCGGAACCGGCGACTGGCCGGGGTCTGAGCTGAAAAAACGAAAGGCGCCTGCCGGGAGGCCGCTGCCCCCCTCTCCGCGCTTCGCGCAGAGCTCCCCCTTGGGGGGGCAATGAGCGCCCTAATTCCTCCCCCCAGGGGGAGGTGGACCGCGCAGCGGGCCGGAGGGGGTCAACGGGCTCCCCCTCTTCACCCAGCGTCGGGCAGCCTCAGGCGGTAGACGCCCTTGAAGGTCTCGGGATCGGCGGGCTTGCCGTGGCGCAGGATCACGATCCGCCCCTGGCGGGCCAGCCCCTTGGCCGCCCCCCGGACATGCCCCGTCAGGCGCCGCCAGTTCTCGGGGTCGGCGGCCCGGGCGACCTCCTCGGAGGACGCCGACTTGCCGGGCGGCAGGGCGGAGACCACCTCCAGGATCACCGCCTCCATGTCCACGGCCATGGTCAGCCGCCCCGCTTCAGGGTCTCGCGGGAAATGATCACCTGCTGGATCTGGCTGGTGCCCTCGTAGATCCGGAAGATGCGGACGTCGCGGTAGAAGCGCTCGATGCCGTAGTCGGCGATGTAGCCGGCGCCGCCGAAGATCTGCACCGCCCGGTCAGCCACGCGCCCGACCATTTCCGAGGCGAAGTACTTGGCCGCAGCGGCCTCCATGGTGACGCTCTCGCCGGCGTCGCGCTTGCGGGCGGTCTCCAGGGTCAGGGCCTTGGCGGCGAGGGACTCGGTCTTGGAGTCGGCGATCATCCCCTGCACCAGCTGGAACTGGGAGATGGCCTGGCCGAACTGCTTGCGCTCGGAGGCATAGGCCACGCAGTCGGCGATCAGGCGCTCGGCCACGCCGACGCAGACGGCGGAAATGTGCAGCCGGCCGCGGTCCAGCACCTGCATGGCGACCTTGAAGCCCTCGCCTTCCCCGCCCAGGCGGTTCTCCACAGGCACACGCACGTTGTCGAAGATGACGTCGCAGATGTGGGCGCCCTGCTGGCCCATCTTCTTCTCGGGCTTGCCCACCGACAGACCGGGCAGGTTCCGCTCCACCAGGAAGGCCGAGACCCCGCCGCCGCCAGGCTTGGAGGGGTCGGTCCGGGCCATGACCGTAAACAGGTCGGCCTTGTTGGCGTTTGTGATGTAGCGCTTGGCGCCATTCAGCACATAGTGGTCGCCGTCACGGACGGCCCGGGTCTGGACGGCGGCGGAGTCCGAGCCGGCCTCGGGCTCGGTCAGGGCGAAGGAGGTGATGATCTCGCCCGAGGCGATGCCGGGCAGGTACTTCGCCTTCTGGGTGGCGTTGCCGAACATGACCAGGCCCTGGGCGCCGATGCCGACATTGGTCCCGAAGGCCGATCGGAAGGCCGGGCTGGTCCGCCCCAGCTCCAGGGCGACAAGGACCTCCTCCTCCATGCCGAGGTCGAGGCCGCCGTATTCCGCCGGGATGGAGAGGCCGAAGAGGCCAAGGGCCTTCATCTCCTCGATAACGTCGTCAGGAATGGCGTCGTTCTCCGACACCTGCGCCTCAAGCGGGCGAAGGCGCTCGGTGACGAAGCGGCGGACGGTCTCGACGAGCTGGTCGCGGGTATCGGCGTCAAGGGCCATGGCGGTCTCCCAGGAATAGGCGTCCCTTCTAGTGCGACCTGCCGATCCGGGCCAGCACGGAAGACGGGCCGCAGCCGTTGGAATTCCGACGGTTCCGCACTAAGTTGACGCCTGCGTCATGAATTGAGGCCCGGAATGCGCCGGGCATGCGATGCGGGAGAGATACACCATGAGCGACGGCAACCTCGATCTCGCGGCCGACCACCGCGCCCGGGCCCAGGCGGTTGACCTGGCTGCCTTCAGCCCGGCCCAGCCCGATCTCTTCCAGAACGATGTCATGTGGCCCTATTTCGAGCGCCTCCGGAAGGAGAGCCCGGTGCACTTCACGCCGGACAGCGACCACGGCCCCTACTGGTCGGTGACCAAGTACAACGACATCATGGCCGTCGACACCAACCACCAGGTGTTCTCGTCAGAGGGCGGCATCACGATCTTCGAGCAGATCGGCGGCGAGGGCCCCCTGCCCATGTTCATCGCCATGGACCCGCCCAAGCACGACATCCAGCGCAAGACGGTGACCCCGGCGGTCTCGCCCACCAATCTCACCCTGCTTGAGCCCCTGATCCGCGAGCGGGCGGGCCAGATCCTCGACAGCCTGCCCGTCGGCGAGACCTTCGACTGGGTCGACAAGGTCTCGATGGAGCTCACCGCCATGACCCTCGCCACCCTCTTCGGGGTGGACCAGGCGGACCGTCGCAAGCTGACCTACTGGTCGGACGTGGTCACCGCGGCGCCCGGCCACGGCCTGATCGACACGCCCGAGCAGAAGATGCAGATCTTCGTCGAGTACCACGCCTACTTCACTGAACTCTGGAACCAGAGGGTCAATGCCGACCCCACCGGCGACCTGATCTCCATGCTGGCCCATGGCGAGGCGACCCGGGACATGAGCCCGCGGGAGTACTTCGGTAACGTGGTCCTGCTGACCGTCGGCGGGAATGACACCACCCGCAACACCATCACCGGGTCGGTCTACGCCCTGAACAAGAATCCGGACCAGTACGCCAAGCTGCGCGCCAATCCGGACCTGATCCCGTCCATGGTCTCCGAGACCATCCGCTGGCAGACCCCGCTGGCCCACATGCGCCGGCGGGCCCTGGCGGACTACGAACTGGGCGGCAAGCTCATCCGCAAGGGCGACAAGGTCGTCATGTGGTATGTCTCCGGCAACCGCGATGAAGAGGTCATCGAGAACCCAGACGCCTACATCATTGACCGGCCCCGTCCGCGCCAGCACCTGTCCTTCGGCTTCGGCATCCACCGCTGCGTGGGCAACCGACTGGCCGAGCTCCAGCTGCGGGTGATCTGGGAAGAGATCCTGAAGCGCTTCCCCGAAATCGTCGTCGTGTCCGAGCCCAAGCGGGTCTTCTCGACCTTCGTGAAGGGCTACGAGTCCCTGCAGGTGGTGATCCCCCGCCGGCTCTAGGATCAGGCCGGAGGCCAACAGCCCCTCAGCTGACCCCCTCCGGCCCGCTGCGCGGCCCACCTCCCCCTGATGGGGAGGAATTACACAGCCAATTGCTCCCCCAAGGGGGAGCTGCCGGCGAAGCCGGCTGAGGGGGTCAACGGAGGCCCAGCTCACCCTCGGCGCGGCGTTCAGCCCAGCTTGCGCCGGAAGAGGCTGTTCAGTCGCTCCCAGTGCCGCTCTGCGGCGCTCTTGTCGTAGACCGGGCGCTGGGGAAAGGCGAAGCCGTGCTTGGTCCCGGGGTAGACTTCGACCTCGGCGTCGACACGGTCGGCCTGCAGGGCCTCCGACAGGGCGGCGATCGTCTCCGGCGGCGCCCAGACGTCCTCCTCGGCGCAGGCGAAGTAGTATTCCGCCCGGCCCTCCCGCGCGGTCCTGTGCGGGCTGTCTGGAAACTCCGTGACCAGATGGGTGCCATAGATGGAGGCGGCGGCCAGCACCCGCTCCGGATGCCGCGCGGCCAGGCTGGCGGCGTAGCGGCCGCTCATGCAGTAGCCCACGGTCCCCACCCGGCTGTCGTCGGCCGCAGCATCCGCCGCGGCGTAGGCCAGCAGGCCTTCTGCATCGGACATGACAAGGTCGATGTTGAGGCTGTTCATCAACTGGAACATCTGCTTCCGAGCCGGATGGTCAGGGTCCGGCGGGATTGGCCCAATCTCCATGACGCCCTCCCGGTAGTAGAGGTTCGGGAGCATCACGTAATAGCCGCTGCTGGCGAGGCGGCGGGCCATGTCGCGCAGTTCCTCGCGGATCGCCGGCGCATCCATGAAGAACAGGATGACGGGATGCGGGCCGTCGCGGTCCGGATGGACGACAAAGGTGGTGGTCGCACCGTCGCGGGTGGCGATCTCGACCTGGTTCTCGATCATGGAAGACTCCCGGCCCACGCGTCAGGGCAGGAGGACACAGGACCTCGCCAGGGAGACCCGCGTCAACTCCCGCCTGCGGGCGAAGATCTTCATCGCATCGGTCGTGGGGTCCCGGCTGGCCTGCCAGACACCAAGGTCGCCATAACGGGTCATCAGCAGCAGGCGCCGGGCGCCCTGGCTGCGGTCGGGCTCGGACTCCTCGGCGAGGAACAGTCCAAAGATCCGGGCGTCGAACCGGGCCTCGAAGTCCGGCCAGGCCTCGACGGATAGGGCGACGAATTCCTCCACCGCCCCGGCGTCGATATTGAACCAGTTATGGACATAGATTCCGCCCGGGGCCGGCGCCGCGCCAGGGGCGGGCCGCGCCGTCGGCGATAGCCGGGTCCGGAGCGCCGAGGTGACGCCTGGGGCCCGGGTGACGGCAAGGGCGGCCTCGGCCTCAAGGGCTGGGAACAGCGCCAGGACGGTGTTGGAGGGATAGCCGAGAAGCGGTGCGAAGACGGCCGCCGGGGCAACCGGCGCAACCGCGAGGCCGCGCGCGACGGACTGCACGGCGCCGGCTTCGCGCCCCGTAGTGAGCTCGAAATAGTCGTACACGGCCTTCCCCCCGGCGCGTCACAGCCCCCCGCTGGACGCAGCCGCCGGGAAACTGTGACCAAGCCCCGCAGGACTCAAGCAAAACCTTTGTTTCTCAGAAATTCGCCCTCTGTGAGATGCCGCCGTCGACGACCATGTTGATGCCCGTGGTGAAGGCCGACCGGGGGCTGCAGAGGAAGACCGTGGCGGCGGCGATCTCCTCGGGGGTCGCCATGCGGCCCGTCGGATTGCGCTTGAGCATCTGCTCGAAGAAGGCCGGCATGGCCGCCTTGACGTTCCCCCAGACGCCGCCCTCGAAGAAAACGGTGCCCGGCGAGACCACGTTGCAGCGCAGACCCTTGGGCGCGCCCTCCCGGGCGACCCCCTTGGCGAAGTGGATCTGGGCCGCCTTCATCGCCCCGTAGGCGGAAGGCGCGGCGGCCTCTGCGGCGGAAATCGAGGAGATCAGGACCACGGCGGCGTCGCCGGTCTTGCCGGCGGCGGCCTCCAGGTGGGGCCGGGCGGCGTCCAGGGCGTTCACCGCGCCCAGGATGTCGATCTCGAACATGGCCTTCCAGTCCTCAGGCCGGGCGCCCTGGACCAGGGCGCTGGCGTTGGAGACCAGGATGTCCAGGCCCCCGAGCGCCTCGGCCGAGGCCCGCACGAAACCCTGCAGGGCGGCGGCGTCGGCGATATCCACCACCTGGCCGAAGGCCTTGACGCCCTTCGCCTCCAGGGCGCTCACCGTGGCGGCGACCTCGTCCGCCTTGCGCGCGCACACGGAGACGTTGACCCCCTCGTCAGCGAGGAGGTCAGCGATGGCCCTGCCGATGCCGCGGGTGGCGCCCGTCACGATGGCGTTCTTGCCCTTGAGTCCCAGATCCATGTCGCTCTCCCTCTGGGGCGCGCATTCCTTGTGGCGCGGCCCGGTCCAGGCGCTATGTAAACCCGCCGCCCGGGAAAGCCGAGATGCTCGACCAGTTTGATCCCCGCCTAGATGCAGAATTTCCGCCGGTGGACCGGCAGGCGCTGCGCGCCCGGCTGGCGCCCCTCCTGCCGGCCGGCGGCTATCTCGACGGCGCAGAGGCCCTGCGCGCCTACGAGAGCGACGGTCTACCCGCCTACAGGTCGCTTCCCGCCGCTGTTGTCTTGCCGGAGACCCTGGAGCAGGTCAGGACCGTCATGAAGGCCTGCGCTGAACTTGGGGTCCCGGTCGTGACCCGAGGCGCCGGCACGGGCCTGTCGGGCGGCGCCCTGCCCTTTCCCGGCGGCGTCCTGCTGGTCATGTCCAAGTTCTCGAAGATCCTGGAGATCGACCCTGTCGCCCTCACGGCCCGGGTGCAGCCGGGGGTGCGCAACCTCGCGGTCTCAGAGGCGGCGGCGCCCCATGGCCTGTTCTACGCCCCGGACCCCTCGTCCCAGCTCGCCTGCTCGATCGGCGGCAATGTGGCCGAGAACGCCGGCGGGGTGCACTGCCTGAAGTACGGCCTGACCGTGCACAACATCCTGGCGGTCCAGGTGGTCACCCTGGATGGCGAAGTCCTGACGCTCGGGGGACCGGCGGCGGATGCGGCGGGCCTGGACCTCATGGCCCTGTTCACGGGCTCTGAGGGCCTGCTGGGGGTGGTGACCGAGGTGCTCCTGCGCCTCCAGCCCCTGCCGGAGACCACGCGCCTCATCCTCGCCGCCTTCGACGACGTGGGCCGGGCCGCGCAGGCCGTGGCCGCCATCATGGCCGCGGGGGTCGTGCCGGCGGGGCTCGAGATGATGGACGGGCCGGCCCTGCGGGCGGCCGAGGACTTCGCCCGGGCCGGATACCCCAAGGACGCCGCCGCCATCCTCCTCTGCGAGATCGACGGCCAGGCCGAGGACGTGGCCGAGGAGATCGAGCGGGTCTCCGCCCTCCTGCGGGAGTCCGGCGCTGCCGAGGTCCGCATCGCCCGCGATGAGGATGAGCGCCGGCGCTTCTGGGCGGGCCGCAAGGGCGCCTTCCCCGCCATGGGGCGGCTGGCGCCCGACTACTACTGCATCGACGGGACCATCCCCCGGAAGTCCCTGCCCTTCGTCCTGGCCGAGATGGGGCGGCTGGCGGATGTTCACGGCCTGGGCGTGGCCAACGTCTTCCACGCCGGCGACGGCAACCTGCACCCCCTGATCCTCTACGACGCCAACCTTGACGGCGACCTGGCCAAGGCCGAGGCCCTGGGCGGCGCCATCCTGGAGCTCTGCGTCTCGGTGGGCGGCTCGATCACAGGGGAGCACGGGGTCGGCCGGGAGAAGATCAACCAGATGTGCGTCCAGTTCAGCGAGGCCGAGGTCAACGCCTTCCACGCCCTGAAGGCCGCCTTCGACCCGCAGGGCCTGCTAAATCCCGGCAAGGCCATCCCCACCCTCGCCCGCTGCGCCGAGTACGGCGGCATGCATGTCCACAACGGAGCCCTGCCCTTTGCCCACCTCGAGCGGTTCTGACGCCGACCGGACGGCCGAACTCGCCGGGGCGGTGAAGGCCGCCGCCGCGGAGGGCCGCGCCCTGGAGATCCGCGGGGCGGGCACGCGCGCGGGCCAGGGCCGCCCCGTCGCGGGCGATCCCCTTGACGCCGCCGCCCACCGCGGCCTGGTCGACTACGATCCCGCCGAGCTGGTCCTCACCGCCCGGGCCGGGACGCCGCTGGCCGAGATTGAGGCCCTTCTTGAGGCGAATGGCCAGATGCTGGCCTTCGAGCCGGCCCGCTTCGGTCCGGGGGGAACCCTGGGCGGGGCGGTGGCCTCCGGGCTCTCCGGTCCCCGGCGTCCCTTCACAGGCGCCCTGCGCGACTACGTCCTCGGCGTCCGGGTCCTCAATGGCCGGGGCCAAGTGCTGAGGTTTGGCGGCACGGTCTTCAAGAACGTGGCGGGCTTCGACGCCTTCCGCCTCATGGCCGGCGCGCACGGGACCCTCGGCGTTCTCCTCGACGTGTCGCTGCGGGTGGTTCCCCGGCCCGCCGTCGAGGCCGCCCTGACCCTGGACCTTCCCGGCGAGGAGGCCCGGCGCCGGGTGGCCGAGCTGATGCGCCATCCCCTGCCCCTCTCCGGCGCCTTCCATGATGGCGAGAAGCTGCACCTGCGCCTGTCCGGCGGTCGCGCCGGGGTGGAGGCCGCAAAGGTGCGGATCGGCGGCGAGGCGGCGGACCCGTCAGGCTGGGCGGGGATCCGCGACCTGTCCCACCCGGTCCTGGCCGGCGGCGAAGGTCTCTGGCGCATCGCCCTGCCCCGGACCGGGCCGGCGGGCGGCTTCCAGGACCTGCCCTGGGACCAGGCCGGAGGCGTGCGCTGGCTGAGGGCGGCGGCGCCATCGCCCGGCGACTGGGACGCCGCGGCCCGGCTGGGCGGCCACATCCAGAGGCTGCGGGGAACCGCCGACCCGGCCTTCCAGCCCCTGTCGCCGCCGCTCCTGGCCCTGCACCAGAGGATCAAGGCGGCCCTGGACCCGGACCGGATCCTCAATCCCGGCCGAATGTATCCGGAGGTCTGAATGCGCACCCGCCTGACCGATGCGCTGGCCGGCGAGGCCCGGCAGGTCGCCGAGACCGCCCTGAGGGCCTGCGTCCACTGCGGCATGTGCAACGCCACCTGCCCCACCTACCAGCTGACCGGCGAGGAGCTGATGGGGCCCCGCGGCCGCATCTACCTCATGAAGCAGGCCCTGGAAGGCGAGCCGGTCACCGACCTGACCCGCGAGGCGCTCGACGCCTGCCTGGGCTGTCGGGCCTGCGAGACCACCTGCCCGTCCGGGGTCGAGTACCACCGGCTCTTCGAGGTGGGGCAAGCCTCCGTGCTGGAGGCCGCGCCCCGCCCCGTCGCGGGGAGGCGGACCCGGGCGGTGATCCGCGCCCTGGCCCTGTCGCCGGCCTTCGGCCTCCTCTCCAGCCTGGGCCGGACCCTGCGGCCGGTCCTGCCCCGCATCCTGAGGGACAGGGTCCCGCCCGCCCCGGGAGCCACGGCTCGGCCCCCCGTCCGGCACGTCCGGCGGATGGTCCTCCTGACCGGCTGCGTCCAGTCCGGCGCGGCCCCCCACTTCAACGCCGCCGCCGCCCGGATCCTCGACCGGTTCGGGATCAGCCTGGTGGAGGCGCCGCAGGCCGGGTGCTGCGGGGCCGTCCCGGGCCACCTCGACGCCCGTGAGCAGGCCCGCATGCTCGCACGACGCAACCTGGACGCCTGGGCCCCCCTCCTGGACGACGGCGCCGAGGCGGTGCTGGCGACGTCCTCGGGCTGCGGCGCCTACCTGCACGACTACCCTGACCTGTTGAGGGACGACCCCGCCTATGCCGACCTCGCCCGCCGCCTGGCGGACCGGGTGCGCGACCCCATCGAGGTCCTCGAAGCCCTGCCCCTGGAGGCCGCCGCGCCTCCCGCACGCCCGCGGATCGCCATCCACGAGCCCTGCTCCCTCCAGCACGGTCTGAGGCTGGCTGGGCGGATACCCGCCCTCCTGCGCCGCCTGGGCTACGAGCCCCTGCCCGTCGCCGACGGCCACCTGTGCTGCGGCTCCGCCGGCGCCTGGTCCCTGCTGAACCCCGAGATGGCCGGGCGGCTGGCCGAGGGCCGGGTGGCCGCCCTCACGGCCCAGGCGCCCGACGCGGTCTTCACGGCCAACATCGGCTGTTGGATGCACCTGTCTGCGCACGCACCCACTCCCCTTCGCCACTGGCTGGAGGCGATCGAGGACGTCCTGCCCCCGGCGCGTTGACAGGGCCCCGCCCCAGTCGTCTCATGCCTGCGAGGGACGGCGCGAAGGCCGTCGCGATGGGAGGAGATCGCCATGGCCGACTTCGGCGCCCAGGACAACGCCGCCTTCCGGGCCGAGGCCCGCGCCTGGCTTGAGGCCAACTTCCCCCCTTCCCTGAAGAACCGGCATGACATCGCCGCCTCCGAAGCGCCCGTGCCCGTTGAGGGCGACTATGCCATTTGGAAAACCCGTATGGGCGAGAAGGGCTGGGGCGTCCCGACCTGGCCGGCGGCCTACGGCGGTGGCGGGCTGTCGGCGACTGACGCCCGCACCCTTCGCGAGGAGATGGCCCGCATCGGCGCCTGGAACCCCATCGGCGGCATGGGGGTGATGATGTTCGGCCCGACCCTGCTGGAGTACGGGACCGAAGAACAGAAACAGCGGCACATTCCGCCCATCGTCCGGGGCGAGCTTCGCTGGTGCCAGGGCTATTCCGAGCCGGGCGCAGGTTCGGACCTGGCCTCGCTCCAGACCCGGGCCGAGGACAAGGGCGATCACTTCCTGGTCAACGGCCAGAAGATCTGGACCTCGGGCGCCCAATACGCCGACTGGTGCTTCTGCCTCGTGCGCACCGACGCCAGCCGGAAGCACGAGGGCATTTCCTTCGTGCTGATCGACATGCGCACCCCGGGCGTCGAGACCCGGCCCATCCTGCTGATCTCGGGCTCCTCGCCCTTTTGCGAGACCTTCTTCACCGACGTGAAGGTGCCCAAGGCGAACCTGGTCGGCCCCCTGAACGGCGGCTGGACGATCGGCAAGCGCCTGCTCCAGCATGAGCGCAACAGCCTGTCCGGCGGCGGCGACGGCCGCCCGCGTTTCGATACGGGCCACCTGCGCGACGTGGCCCGTCGCTATTTCGGCCAGGAAGAAGACGGCCGGCTGGCCGACCCCGACTTCCGCGCCCGGCTGACCCGGCACGACATGGACGCCCTGGCCTACGCCCTGACCCTGCGCCGGGTGGCCCTGGAAGCGAAGAGCGCCAACGGCCCGTCGGCGGCGACCTCCATCATGAAGAACGCCAACTCGCGGATCATGACCGACCATTGCGAGATGATGGTCGAGGCCATGGGCCTGGCCGGCGCCGGCTGGTCAGGCGAGGACTTCACCGAGGAAGAGCGCGAGGCCGGGCGCCTATACCTGCGCATCAAGTCCAGCACCATCGCCGGAGGCTCCTCCGAGGTGCAGAACAACATCATCTCCAAGCGCATCCTGGGCCTGCCCGACCCGAGCAGCCATACCTATTGAGGGACACGACAGGGAGGGATGGTAGGCCGGCTGGGATTCGAACCCAGGACCATCCGATTAAAAGTCGGATGCTCTACCACTGAGCTACCGGCCCCCGCGCGGCGCAGGACGCGCCGGACGAAGCGGCGCGGACCATAGGGCCGGCGCCCGGCCGGGGCAAGGCTGGCGCAGGGACTCGCCAGGAGACCCCAACGGCGCCACACTGAACTCATGCGCGCGATCCTCTTCCTTCTGGTTCCAGCCCTCGCCCTTGGCGCCTGCGCCACCGTCCCGACGCCAGGCGCCCGCGACCTCCAGGAAGGGGCGGATGTCACCACCGCCGGTCTCGGCAACGCCCTCGCCACCCCCCTGAAGGACGTCAACATCGTCCGCGACGAGATCCCCCTGGTCCTGCAGGAGGCCGCCAAGGCGCCCTATGCGCGGCCCAATCCCATGACCTGCGCCCGGATCACCGCCCTCCTCCTACCCCTCAACGGCGCCCTGGGCCCCGACCTCGACGACATGAAGATCGACGAGGACAGCCTGGGCGAGATGGGCGGGGAAGCCGCGCTCGACGCCATCGCCGACTTCGCCGCAGGTTCCATTCCGTTCCGGAGTTGGGTGCGGAGGTTCTCCGGCGCCGAGAAGCACCAGAAGCGGGTGCGCGCGGCCATCGCCGCCGGCGAGGTGCGGCGGGCCTATCTCAAGGGCCTGGGCGAGCAGTTGAAGTGTGCGCCGCCCGCCACGCCCAACCGTCGCAAGCCCGCTGCGAAGTAGCCGGGCCTAGCCCGCCCCGCGCACGGCCTGCCGGGCATGGAAATCCCGGCGGAAGACCTCGAAACGTCCCTCGGAGATCGCCGCCCGCATGGCCGCCGTCAGGGCCTGGAAGAAGGCGATGTTGTGCCAGGACAACAGGACCTGACCGAGGATTTCCTCTGCCTTAACAAGATGATGCAGGTAGGCCTTCGCGTAATCCCGGGAGGCCGGGCAGTCGAGGGTTTCGTCCAAGGGACTATCGTCCTCGGCGAAGCGGGCGTTCTTCAGGTTGACCGGTCCCTCCCAGGTCCAGGCCTGGCCGTGCCGGCCCGATCGGGTGGGCAGGACGCAGTCGAACATATCGACCCCGCGGGCGACGGCCTCGACCAGGTCCACGGGCTTGCCCACGCCCATCAGGTAACGCGGGCGGTCCTCGGGCAGGAAGCCTGCAGCATAGTCCAGCACCTCGCACATGGCCGCATGGCCCTCGCCCACCGCAAGGCCGCCAATCGCATAGCCGTCGAAGCCGGCCTCGATCAGTCGCTCAGACGACTCCCGTCGCAGGTCGGCGAAGGTTGAGCCCTGCTGGATGCCGAACAGGGCCTGGCGTTCGCGGTGACCGAAGGCGGCCTTGGAGCGTCGCCCCCAGCGGTCGGACAGGCGCATGGCCGCCGCCGCCGCGCCCTCCTCGGCCGGCCAGGACACGCACTGGTCCAGCTGCATGACGATGTCGGCGCCCAACCGGTCGGCCTGGATCTCGATCGAGCGCTCGGGCGTGAGGACGTGGCGCGAGCCGTCGATGTGGCTTTTGAAGGTGACCGCCTCCTCCGTCACCTTCGAGATTCCCGACAGGGACATGACCTGGAAGCCGCCGGAATCCGTCAGGATCGGCCCCTCCCAGCGCATGAACCGATGCAGGCCGCCCAGTCGCTCCAGGCGCTCTGGGCCGGGCCTCAGCATGAGGTGGTAGGTGTTGCCCAGGATAATGTCCGCTCCGGTGGACATGACCTGGTCCACCGTCAGCGCCTTCACAGTGGCGGCGGTGCCGACAGGCATGAAGGCAGGCGTGCGGATGTCGCCGCGGGCGGTCTTCAGGACACCCGTGCGGGCCGCGCCATCGCGCCCGGAGATTTCGAAGGGAAAGGCGCTCACCCGGCCTTCCAGAGCAGGCTGGCGTCGCCGTAGGAATAGAAGCGGTAGCCCGAGGCGATGGCGTAGGCGTAGGCCGCCTTCATGACATCCAGTCCCGACAGGGCGCTGACCAGCATGAACAGGGTCGACTTCGGCAGGTGGAAGTTGGTCATCAGGGCGTCGGCGATCCGGAAGCGGCGCCCCGGCGTGATGAAGATGTCGGTCTCCCCGGTCCAGGCCTCCAGGCGCCCGTCGTCGGATGCGGCGCTCTCCAGAAGGCGAAGAGAGGTGGTGCCGACGCAGACCACCCTTCCCCCGGCGGCGCGGGCGGCGTTGATCCGCATCGCCGTGTCCGCCGTGATCTCTCCCCATTCGGCGTGCATTCGGTGCTTGGAGAGATCCTCGGTCTTCACGGGCAGGAAGGTGCCCGCGCCCACATGCAGGGTAACCCTGGCGAGGTGAATCCCCGAAACCTGAAGGTGTTCAAGGAGTTCCGGGGTGAAGTGAAGACCTGCGGTCGGAGCCGCCACAGAGCCCTCCCGGCGGGCGTAGACCGTCTGGTAGTCGCTCTGGTCACGGGCGTCCTGCTTGCGCCTGGAGGCGATGTAGGGCGGCAGGGGCATTTCCCCGACCCGGTCGACCGCCGCGTCGAGCTCGGGGCCGGAGACGGCGAACTCGAGGGTGAATTCACCGGCCTCGCCCTTCGCGGTGACCCGGGCGGCAAGATCCCCGAACCAAAGCTGGTCTCCGGCCGCGATCTTCTTTCCGGGCCGCATGAGGGCGCGCCAGGCGCTCTCGCCCGCCCGCTGGTGAAGGGTGGCCTCGACAGCGATGTCTGATCCGGCGCGGAGCCGACGGCCCTTGAGGCGCGCCGGGATGACCCGCGTCTCGTTGATCACCAGGATGTCGCCCGCGCTCAGCAGAGACGGCAGGTCCCGGACACGGTGGTCCAGGAGAGCGCCGTCAGGACGCACCTCCAGGAGACGGGCGGAGTCACGCGGTTCCGCCGGCCGCAGGGCGATGCGGTCTTCCGGAAGCTCGAAGTCGAAATCCGAGAGCTGCATGGGCGGGGCAGATGCCTGCGCCTGTCCTCTAACGTCAAGCCGCTCAGGCGTCGGCGGCCACCTTCATGGAGACAATCTTGCCCGGCGCACGGGGCGGTTCGCCCTTGGGCAGGGCGTCAATGTGCTCCATGCCCTCGGTCACGACACCCCAGACCGTGTACTGGCCATCCAGGAAGGTGGCGTCGTCGAAGCAGATGAAGAACTGGCTGTTGGCCGAGTTCGGGTTGTTGGTCCGCGCCATGGAGCAGACGCCGCGCACGTGCGGCTCGCGGGAGAACTCCGCCGGCAGGTTGGCCTTGGAGGAACCCCCGGTGCCCGATCCATTCGGGCAGCCGCCCTGGGCCATGAAGCCGGGGATCACCCGATGGAAGAGGATGCCGTCGTAGAAGCCCTCTCGCGCCAGTTCCTTGATCCGCGCCACATGCTGGGGCGCCAGGTCGGGGCGGAGGTTGATGGTGACCCGGCCGGTTTCGGTCTCGAGCAGAAGGGTGTTTTCGGGATCCATTACTTCACCTCCGAGGGAATGCTGATGGCGCAGGCCGTGAAGTCGGCTCCGCGGCTGGCGCGGACCCGGGCCACCTCGGCGGCGAACCAGGGACTGCGGGGGTCGATGACCTTGACCTTGGGCCGGGAGGCCGCAGGCATGTCGGCCAGCACCTGGACCCGCGTCATGACGTCCTGGGGCGGATCCACGGGCTCGCCCGGCTTGATGGCGCGGACCACGTCCAGCCCGGCGATGACGCGACCAAAGGCGGTATAGCGCTTCTCCAGGGAGGGATAAGCCTGGCGCATGAGGAAGAACTGGCTGTTGGCGCTGTCCGGCGCCTCTCCGCGGGCCATGCCCGCCACCCCGGGGCAGTAGAGGGCCCAGCCCGAGATGCGGCCATCCGCCGTCATGGGCATGAGCTGGGAGCTCTGGGTCATGACCGGCAGGGGACCGATGAAGCCGATTTCGGCCACCGCCTGGTCTGCGACCTGGACGAAGGGCGTATCGGCTCCACGGCGGAAGGTGAACTCGGCCGCCAGGTCCGGCAGGTCGCTGCCGCCCGTACCATTGTCCTTGGGATCGCCGGTCTGCGCCATGAACTGGTCGATGACCCGGAAGAAGCTGCGTCCGTTGTAAAGTCCCTGGCGCGCCAGCTCCCGCACCCGGACCACGTGGGCCGGCGCAGCGAGCGGGACCAGCTCCACCAGGATGAGGCCCTTGCTGGTGTCGATGACCAGGACGTTCTGGGGATCCGGGGTCCGGAAGTCAGACGCCAGGGGCGGTGCGGGCGCTCCCGCCGGTGCAGGAGCAGGCTTCTGGACCGCCTGGGCGGCAGGGGCCAGGGCGAGGAGGATGGCGGCCGTCGCGAGGCCGCGCCGGACGAGACGGTTCAACGTCCCACCTTGGCCAGGAGCGCTTCCTTGACCCGCGGGCTGACGAACTTGGTCACATCGCCGCCCAGGGTCGCGATCTCCTTGACCAGCTTGGAGGCGACGGCCTGATGACGGGGGTCGGCCATGAGGAAGACGGTCTCGATCTCGCGGTCGAGCTGTTGGTTCATGGCCGTCATCTGGAACTCGAACTCAAAGTCGGCGACCGCGCGCAGGCCGCGCACGATCACGCTGGCGCCGACCTCCCGGGCGAAGTGCATGGTCAGCCCTTCGAAGGGCTGGACGACGATCTCGGCATTGCCCTTCAGGGAGGCGGCCTCGGCCTCCACGATGGCGACCCGCTCCTCGAGGGAGAACATGGGCCCCTTGCCGGTGTTGATGGCCACGCCCAGCACGAGACGATCCACCAGCTTCACCGCCCGACCAATGATGTCGGTGTGGCCATTGTGGATTGGATCGAAGGTGCCCGGATAGAGGCCCACACGCATCGCCATCGAGGTTTCCCCAACTTGAACCCGTCCTCGCCTTTCGCCGGGTTGAGGGGGTCTGGCAAGAAAAAGTTTCCGGTGGGCTCTTCCCGGGTGCGGTCAGGCCTGCGCTTCGGGCTCCGGCGCCTCGTCCTCGCTGCCGCCGGGGTCAGCAAGGCGCTCGACGGACACGACATGCTCTTCCTCGGTGGTCCGGAAGATGATGACGCCCTGGCTGTTGCGCCCGACGACCCGGATCTGGGCGACGGGCGTCCGGATCAACTGGCCCTGGTCGGTCACCAGGAGGATCTCGTCGTGCTCCTCCACCGGGAAGGAAGCCGTCAGACGACCACCACGACGGGACAGGTCCTGGGCCAGAAGCCCCTGCCTGCCCCGGCCCGTGCGCCGGAACTCGTAGGCGGAGGACCGCTTGCCGAAACCTTCGGTCGAGACGGTGAGGATGTGCTCCTCGGCGGCGCCCAGCTCGGCGATGCGCTCCGGGCTGAGGGCCGCGAGGCCCGAGACGGCCTCATCCTCGACCTCGTCCTCGACGACGGGTGCGTCGTCGACCTCGCCCCCTTCGCCCGAGGCGGCCCTTCGCATGGCGTTGGCGTGGCGGATGTAGGCCGCCCGCTCTTCGGCGGCTGCCTGCACGGTCCGGAGGATGGCCATGGAGATGACCTGGTCGCCCTCAGCCAGGCGGATTCCCCGGACGCCGGTAGAGTCACGGCCGGCGAAGACACGCACCTCGTCCACGGCGAAGCGGATGCAGCGCCCCAGGGCGGTCGTGAGGAGGATGTCGTTCTCCTCTGCCCGGCAGAGGGCGACGCCGACGATGGAGTCCCCCTCATCGAGCTTCATGGCGATCTTGCCGTTGCGGTTGATCTGGGCGAAGTCGCTCAGCCGGTTCCGGCGGACATGGCCCGACCGGGTGGCGAACATGACGTCAAAGCCGCCCCATTCCGCCTCGTCCTCCGGCAGGGCGACGATGGAGGTCATCGTCTCGCCCGGCTCGATCGGGAAGAGGTTCACGAAGGCCTTGCCACGGGCGGTCGGCGCCCCGACAGGCAGCCGCCAGACCTTGAGCCGGTAGACCTTGCCCCCCGACGAGAAGAACAGCATCGGCGTGTGCGTCGAGGCCGAGATGACGCGGGTGACGGCGTCCTCGTCCTTGGTCGCCATGCCCGAACGGCCGCGTCCGCCCCGGTGCTGGGTCCGGTAGGTCACCAGCGGCGTGCGCTTGACGTAGCCGCCGTGGGTGACGGTGATGACCATCTCCTCGCGGGCGATGAGGTCCTCGTCCTCGAGGTCGCCGCCGCCATCGACGATCTGCGTCCGGCGGGGGATGGCGAAGTCCGTCCGCACCTGCACGAGTTCGTCACGGACGATGCTCATCAGGAGCTCACGGGATTCCAGGATGGCCAGCAGGCCGGAGATGCCGCCGGTGAGTTCACCGGCCTCCTCGAAGATTTCGTCGCGTCCCAGGCCGGTGAGGCGGGAGAGCGTCAGGGCCAGGATGGCCCTGGCCTGGTCATCGGTCAGGCGGATCTTGTCGCCGTCCACCACGAGGGAGCGGGGGTCGGCGATCAGCTCGACCAGGGGCAGCATGTCGCCCGCCGGCCAGTCGCGGGCCACCAGGCGCTCCCGCGCCTCGGAGGGATCCTTGGACGAGCGGATGATCTGGATGAACTCATCGATATTGGCCACGGCGATGGCCAGGCCGACCAGGACGTGACCCCGGTCACGGGACCGGGACAGCTCATGCCGGGTCCGCCGCAGGACGACTTCCTCGCGGAAATCCACGAAGGCCTGCAGCATCTCGCGCAGACCCATCAGCTCAGGGCGGCCGCGGTTCAGGGCCAGCATGTTGACCCCGAAGGAGGTCTGCAGGGGCGTGAACCGGTAAAGCTGGTTGAGGACCACGTCGGCGGAGGCGTCACGCTTGAGCTCGACGACGACCCGCATGCCCTGGCGGTCGGACTCGTCGCGGAGGTCGGAGATGCCCTCGACCCGCTTGTCCCGCACCAGTTCGGCGATGCGCTCGACCAGGACCGCCTTGTTCACCTGGTAGGGAATGGCGGTGATGACGATGGCTTCCCGTTCCTTGCGGACCTGCTCGATGGCGGCCGTTCCCCGCATGACCACCGAGCCCCGGCCGGTCATCAGCGCTGTCCGGGAGGCCGATCGGCCCATGATCTCGCCGCCCGTGGGGAAGTCGGGGCCGGGAACGATGTCCAGGAGTTCGTCGAGGGGGATGTCCGGCCGCTCGATCAGAGCCAGGGCGGCGTCGACGATCTCGCCCAGGTTGTGCGGCGGGATATTGGTGGCCATACCGACGGCGATGCCGCCAGCCCCGTTCACCAGGAGGTTCGGGATCCGGGACGGCAGGACGACAGGTTCCTTTTCCTTCCCGTCGTAGTTGTCCTTGAAGTCGACCGTATCGAGGTCAAGATCGGCCAGGAGGGCGGTGGCCGCCTTGGTCATCCGGCATTCGGTGTAGCGCATCTGCGCCGGGGGATCGCCGTCCACCGAGCCGAAGTTGCCCTGGCCGTCGACCAGCAGGAGACCCATGGAGAAGGGCTGGGCCATGCGGACCAGGGCGTCATAGACCGACTGGTCGCCATGGGGGTGCAGACGGGCCAGGACGTCGCCCACCACGCGGGCCGACTTGGAATAGGGACGGTCCGGGCTCATGCCCAGGTCGTTCATGGAGAACAGGATCCGCCGGTGGACCGGCTTCAGGCCGTCACGGACGTCCGGAAGGGCGCGGCTGACGATCACGCTCATGGCGTAGTCGAGGTAGGAGCGGCGAAGCTCGTCCTCGATGGCGATCGGCGCCACGCCGGGCGCGCGTCCGTCTTCGGACGGGGGGGAACCGGTGCTGCTCAACGGGGGGACTGGCCCTTAGAATCAGGCGGGAAATGGCCTGAATTTCTTTACCATTTTCACGCCAGCGGGCCAACCGAAGCGGCGGCTTCCGTCGCCCCCGCCAGGGGCGGGAGCTTGGGGCCGAAGCCTTTGGCCTAGAAGGGGATTTCGTCGTCCAGGTCGGCCGAGAAGTCCTCACGCGGGCCGGAGGGCTGGGCGCGGGCCCCGGACTGGAAGCCGCCGCCGTAATCGCCGCCGCCTTCGCGGCCGCCGGCGTCATCACCCCGGCCGTCCAGCATGGTCAGCTCGCCCCGGAACTTCTGGAGGACGATCTCGGTGGAGAACTTCTCCTGCCCGGACTGGTCCGTCCATTTGCGGGTCTGGATCGAGCCCTCAATGTAGACCTTGGAGCCCTTGCGCAGGTAGTTCTCGGCCACCTTGACCAGGTTGTCATTGAAGATGACCACCCGGTGCCACTCGGTCTTTTCCTTGCGCTCGCCGGTGCCGCGGTCGCGCCAGGTCTCGGAGGTGGCGATCCGGAGGTTGGCGACCCGGTCGCCGGAGTTGAGGCTGCGGATCTCGGGATCGGCCCCGAGATTGCCCACCAGGATGACCTTGTTGACGCTGCCCGCCATGCGACTCTCCATCAGCTTCCGTAGATGCGGGCCGTGACCCTGCGGTCAGGCTAGCCGAGGGCCGTCGGCGGGGCAATGCGAATGTTCCGCCTATGTTCCGCCGGAGGCGGGGTCATCCACAGGGGATTTCAGCCGCCGGGCGCCATCGGCATGGCCCCGGGAAGGACAAGGCGCCCATCGCCCGACCGGACCAGGGCCAGGAAGCGGTTCCCCTCCCAGGAGGTCGAGGTGTAGATCCCGGCCGGAACCAGGAAGAGGAAGTTGCCCTGGTAGGCGCCGGCGATGTTGGTCTGGTTGCCGCCCATGTTGAGGAAGCGGATGCGCATGGCCTCGAGGGCGGCGGCGCAGTGCTCGAGGTCCGGCTGGGCGGTTGGCAGGGGGTTGTACTTCAGCCCCTGCTGGGTCGGCTGGACATGATAGCAGGTCCCCGGTGTGCCGGGCGGCTCGATCCGCTTGGCGCAGGCCGAAAGGGCGGCCAGGGCGACAAGGGCGACAAGGGTGATGGGCGCGCGCATGGCCTGAGCCTACATGCTGGCGCCATCGGGGGCGAGCCCCTTCCCTGCCCTCAGCCGGCCCCGGGGAAGGTGCAGTTGGGTCCCTGCTCCAGGAGCAGGCGGAAGTTGCGGTTGTCTCCCGAGACTTCGACCTTTCCCGGAACCAGGCGGAGGGTCTGGCCGCCCCAGCGCCCGTAGGCCGCCTCGCCCGGGCGCTCGCACTGACCGGCGAACAGGGTCTGTACGCAGGCGGCCTGGGTCATCTCGCCCGGCAGGCGGCTCCAGGCGCTCCCGCCATGCCGCCAGCACGGGGCGACAGGCGCCGACGCGGCCGGCGCGGCGGCGGGCGGCGGCGGCGATGGGCGCAGGACCTCGACCGGCTGCGGCGTGTCCGTGGGAGGCAGGGGGGTGAGGGCCGCCCCCGCTGCGCCGGCGCCCAGAGCGCCGGAGGCATCGATCCCGACATCCAGCGCCCCTGAGGCGACGCCATTGCGACGGGCGCAGTCCTCGAGCGGCAGGTCGCCGACAAACTGGCCGTCCACGTAGCAGCGCAGGGGCGTCCCGGCGGCCAGGCGGGTTTCGGCGCGGGGACCGGCCTCGACCACAAGGCCGCCTTCAAGCGCCGGCGGAGGCCCGCTTCCCGGACGTCCGAGAACGAGAAGAAGCCCGGCGCAGGCGAGGCCCGCCGCGAGGGCGACGGCGGCGCCGATCAGCACCGGTCGCTTGAACCTTGGGACGGGGCTCGGTTCCATACTGTCTCGCTAGTGCCCAGCCCGTCTGGATGCAAGCCGCCTGTCCGACGGGAACCTTCAGCCAGATCCCGTCAGCTTGGCCAAGGCTTCCTGGTAGTTGGCGATCTGCTTCTGCATGTAGGCCGGAACCGCGGCGGCCGGCGCAGACTGGGCGGCCTTGACCGAGGACGGCGTGGCGGCGTCCTTCAGGTCGCGATAGGCGGAACGGACCACGGTGATGGCGGCGGCGAGCTCTGCGGCGGAGTGGCCGATCTCGGCGGCGTTCTCGAGGTTGATCTTGCCGTTCAGCTTCAGCCCGAAGATGGGATAGCCGCCGTCCGCCGGCGCCATCTTGCCGCCCTTGGCGACCGTGGTGGTGCGGAGCACGCCTTCGGGCAGACCCAGGCCCCTGAGGGCGTCCTTGCCCTCGGGCCCGGCGATCAGCTCGACCACGTTCCGCGCCGTGAGGGGCCGGACCTGAAGCCGGCGGCCGCCGTCGACGGTCATGACCCGGACATCCGCCTGGCCCGCAAGGGCCCGACCCATGCGCTCGGCGAAGGTGGTCAGCGTGTCGCCCTCGCGGACAGTGATCGTCGTCTTCTGGCCATTCAGGCGGCCCCGGACCTGCAGTTGGTCACCGACGCGTACGGAACTCACGGCGTCGAGGCGAAGGGAGTCCGCCGCGTTCACGGCCCCGGTGGGGAGGCCGAGACGGTCGAGGATGCTGGCGCCGCCCGGATCGACGGCGATGGCGGAAGGGGCGACGAAGCCGTCCTTGCCGCTGAAGCGGCGCGACCAGTCAATGTTGCCGTTGGAGGGATCGATCTCGGCAACGAAACCGTCGACCGTGCCGATCTTGTCGAGGGAAGGCAGGTCGGCCCTGGTGGTCCCGGTCAGGAAGACCCGGTCAGCCTTGATCGAGACGCCGGTCACGGTGTCCTCGCCGGTCCCACCGAAATAGGTGAGGCGATCCCGTCCGGAGGGATTGAGCGACGTCGAGAGCCGGGCGACGAAGCCATCCTTGCCGCCGGAATAATCCCTGACGACATTTCCTGCAGACAGGTCGCCGGACCAGGCGTTGCCCGCGACGATGATCCGCCCGCCCGCCATCCCCAGGCCGGTCAGGTCGCCGCCTCCTAGGCTCCCGATGTTTCGGGTCGCCGCGAGGGCGGGAGCGCCACCGGAGAGGTCGAAGCGCCGGATCACGCCAAACCCGCCGTCGTTGGAGGCCAGGTAGAGATTGTCGCCGTCGATGAAGAGGCCCCGGGCGACATCCTTGCCGGTGTCGCCGGCGATCGCGGCCGCTGAATAGGTGACGGTGTTGTTGGCGCCGGTCTCGTAGGTCTCGAGGAAGACATCGGACTGTCCGAGGCCCGAGAGGCCGGACCTGCCGCCGGTGGAGTTCCCGGCCACATAGAGCTTGCCGGCGGAGTCCCAGGCCAGGTGGGTCGCCTCGTCGTCGCCCACGGACCCCCGCCGTTGGGTCCAGGCCTCCTCGCCCGCGGCGTTGTAGACGGTCACGAAGCTGTCTGAGACGCCGCCCTTCAGCTCTGTCACGGAGCCATTGGTCGCGCCCTCGAGCTTGCCCTTGATCTTTCCGGCGATGGCGATGCGTCCGTCGTCGGCGACCGCCATCGACAGGCCGGACGCCTCATCCGAAGCGCCGAGGTCGCGGGAGAACAGGAGCTTTCCCGCCGAGTCGAACTTCTGCAGCACCACGTCCCGGTCACCGCGGATCTTTTGCCCGCCCAGTTCGCCCGTGACGTCCGACAGCACCAGGACCGAGCCGTCGGAGAGGGTCTGCATGGAGCGGACGGAAGCCAGGGCCGCATCGAGGGTTTTCGACCAGACCTGTCCGGCGACCTTTGGCGCAGGGGTGTTCAGGGGATCGGGCGGAGCCAGGGACTCCGCGCCGGTCTGGAGCTTCAGCATCTGGTTGGTCAGAACCGCGTCCTGGGTGGAAGGCTTGCCGTCGGGATCGGGGTTCCCCGCCTTCTGGGCGATGTAGATGGCCGGAACCGTGGCGGCCGGGGTCAGGGTCACCGCCTCCGAGCTGTCCATCTTGAGGTTCAGGGCCCAGGAATCGGGCGTCTTGCCCAGGGACACCGTCTTGCCCCCGACCGTGGTCGTCCTCTCCTGGCCCGGTATGCGCCGGGTCTCGAAGCGGGTGGCCAGCCCCTCGGCCTCGAGCTGGGCGTTCACCTCGCTCACGAAGCGCGGGAGGGTGCGCTCGGACGGCGGCACGGAGGACAGGTCGACGCCGATCGTATGCGTCTGGTTGATCCGGGCGATCGACAGGGTGAAACGGACATCCCCCTGGAGAGCATCGCTGGCGGCGTTGAGGTCGGACGCCACGAGGGGCGGGGTCTGGTAGGCCGTCGCCGCGACGCGACCGGCGGCGGCCGCGCGGGTGGACGCGTTCACCTCTCCCTGGACCAGGCGAAGGCGATCAAAGCGCGAGGACTCGACATAGCCGAGAACCTCCTTGACCCCGCGCTGGAACACCTTCTGCAACTGGGCCGCTTCGGACGCGGTGACGCCCTTGGCGCGCGCGTTCTCCGCCAGCTGGGAAAGGGTGTTGAGGCCGTTGTAGAGGGCGAAGAGCTTCTTGTAGTCGCTGCTGGCGTTGGGAAGGTCCAGCTGGGCGGCGTCTTCGTTGACCAGGCTCCCCCCGGACATGGCCTGCTTGGCGGCCTTGCCGAGAAGCTCGGGCGTGTTGGCCGGGTTCGGCCGGGCGGTGAGAGACCAGGGCGCTATCGGCGCATAGAGCCGGCTGGTCAAGGCCGTCCCGGCGCCGGCGCCCTTGCCGGCGTAGAGCCCGCCCAGGAGGTCCGCAGAGAGCCCGGCCGCGGAGGACGACAGGGACGCGCCTCCGGACAGCCCTGACTGGAAGAGGGACGAAACGCTGCCGGCCGGGAGGTTACGGATCGAGGTCAAGACCTTGGCCCTTCGGGCTCACGGGGAGCCCCCGCAAATGTCAGCCTAGAGCCCAAGCCTTAAGGACTCCTCACCCCCTAGTTGCCCCGGAACAGGGACAGGATGATGTTCGGGGCCTGGTTGGCGATGGAGAGGGCCTGGGCGCCCAGCTGCTGCTGGACCTGGAGGGCCTGCAGGCGTGCGCTTTCCTTGGCCATGTCGGCGTCGACAAGGTTGCCGATGCCCGCCTCGACCGCATCGGTCAGCTTGCCCACGAACTTGTTGTGGCTCTCGATCTGCTTCAACTGGGCGCCCAGGTCCGCAAGGGCCAGGCTCACATTGCCGATCGACGCCTGGAGCCGGCTGAGCACGCCGGCCGCCAGGGTGGCCGTCGTGATCGAAGAGGTCGTCGCCACGGTGATGATCGCCTGCCCCGGCCTGAGATCCTGGTTCGACAGGGTCACGGTGGTCGAGGCGCTGGCGTCGGCCAGGAACTGCAGGCCGCCCGGCAGCGAATTGTTCAGGAGGTCGGCGCCGTCAAATGAGGCGTTTCGGATCACCTGGCTGATCTGCGCCAGCAGGGCCTTGAAGTCGGCGTCGAGGGCGTTGCGGGACACGGCGGTCAGCGAGGCGTCCTGGGCCGCGACCACCTTCTCCTTCATCTGAACCAGGAGCTCGGAGACGGTCTGGCCGGCGGTAAGCGCGATGTCGCCGATCGACTGGGCGCGGTCGAGGCCCATCTTCACCGCGGCCAGGCCGCCGACATCGGCGCGCTGGTTCTGGGCGATGGCCCAGATCGCCGAATTGTCCTTGGAAGTCGAGATCCTCAGCCCGGTGCTGATCTTGTTCTGGACGCCGCCCAGATTATCGGTTGTCGCATTCAGGTTCTGCAAGGCGGCCATGGCTGCCTTGTTTGTGTTGATGTTCAGCGACATCCCGCCCTCCTTGGCGATGCTGCGGACCGTCCGCGTGGGCGCGACTCGGACCGCTTGAGCCTTTCTAGACGCACCCTTGTCGCTGAATCATGGTTTGCAAATGGTTAATGGCGGAACGCACCGCGCCGCCGCCGGCGGGCCGGGGCGGTTAAGGGTCGTCCTGAGGTCGACAGCGGACCTGTCAGGCGGTGGCGCGGATGATGACTCCGGCCGAGTATCTCTGCTCACTCAGCATCTTGACGATCTCTTCCATCGGATACTGCGAGACGATTTCACCGGTGCGGCGATCAATCGTCTTGTAGACGTAGGAACTGCCCCTGGGCTCAATGACCAGGCGTAGATCGGCGGCGGGATGCGGCGTGAACTTGGGTGCAGACGTCTCGGCGCGCTCGTTCTGTGCGGCGGGCGGGGCCTGCTGCTGGCTCGTATTGAGCTCGGGCGGGACCGGGACGAAGTTGATCTTGTTTTCCATGGCTCCTGTCTCCGACGGTTTGAATGCGTCGGGAGGGAGACGGCGCCCGGGACGGCGACCAGCGCCGCCCCGGGAGCGTCACGCGGCGCCTGGGCGCCGCGCGACCCGTCCACCTAGCGGAAGAGGCTGAGCAGCGAGGACGGCCCCTGGTTGGCGATCGAGAGCGCCTGGAAGCCAAGCTGCTGCTTGGTCTGCAGGGCCTGGATCTTGGCGCTTTCCTTCGCCAGGTCGGCGTCCACGATGTTGCCGACACCGGCGTCGATGGCGTCCTGAAGCTTGTTGACGAAGTTCAGGTGGGTCGCCAGCGACCTGGAGCCCGAGCCAAGCTTGGCCAGGGCGAGGGACACGTTCTGGATCGAAGTATTCACCGCGGCGAGGGCGGTGTTCGCATTAGCCGTCGTCGTGATGTCCTGCGCCGCAGCCACGGTGACGTTGGCGCCGCCGAGGGCGAGGGACTGAGCCTGAACCGTGATCTTGCTCGAGCCGGATTCGTCGGCCAGGGCCTCGATGTTGGTTGCACCAGAGTTGATCAGGTTCTTGCCGTTGAAGCTCGAATTGTTCACCGCCTTCGTGATCTGGTCACGCAGCGAGACAAAGTCGGCGTTCATGGCGTTGCGGGAGGACGTGTTCAGCTGCGTGTCCGCAGCCGCCAGGGCCTTCTCCTTCATCTGGTTCAGGAGGTCGGAGATGGTCTCTCCGGCCGCAGTCGCCACGTCGACGGTCGACTGGGAGCGCTGGAGCGATTCCCGGACGGCGTTCAGGGCCTGGGAGGAGCCGCGCTGGTTCTGGGCGATGGCGAAGATGGCGCCATTGTCCTTGGCCGACGCGACCTTCTGGCCGGTGGAGATGCGGGTTTGGGAAACGCTGAGTTCGGACTGGGTCCGGTTCAGGTTCTGGATCGCGAGCATGGCCGCGACATTGGTGTTGATGCTGGCAGACATTGGCCAACCCTTCTTCTGAGGTTTCCGGCCATCATTTTGATGGCGGGGAGCGTTTTGCTCCGGTGGGAACCCTGCAAGGATCGGGCCTGCTCAGGCCACAAAGGGGAACACCTTAAATTATTGCTTTTATTGTATTAATTCCCTGTTAGCCATGCCGTGGTGGGCAGAAAGTTCCGGGAACGGGGCAAGTTTTGCCGGGCCCGCCAGGCAGTTTCAGCCCAGCGTGCATCAAAAGGGGGGACCAGGCGGACCGAAAACGGCCCGCCTGGCCCTGCGTCCTAGCGGAAGAGGCTCATCAGCTGGCTCGGCCCCTGGTTTGCGATCGACAAGGCCTGGATGCCGAGCTGCTGCTTTGTCTGCAGAGCCTGGATCCGGGCGCTTTCCTTCGCGAGGTCCGCGTCCACGATGTTTCCGATACCGGCGTTCACGGCGTCCTGAAGCTTGTTCACGAAGGTCAGGTGGGTCGACAGGGCCCGGGCCCCCGTTCCCAGCTTGGCCAGGGCGAGGGACACGTTCTGTAGCGACACGTTCACCAGGGAGAGCGCAGCGGAGGCCAGGGTGATCGTGTTGACAGCGGTGGTCGCAGTCACGGTCACATTGGGTCCGCTCAGAGCCAGCACCTGCGCCTGTACGGTCAGGAAGCTCGTGCCCGTCTCGTCCGCCAAGGCAGCCACGTTCTGGGCGCCACTCCTGATAAGGTTGCCCCCGTTGAACCCGGCGTTGTTGACGGCCTTGGTGATCTGATCCCTCAGGGAGATGAAGTCAGCGTTCATCGCCGCCCGGGAACTTGTGTTCAGTTGCGCGTCCGCCGACGCAAGTGCCTTCTCCTTCATCTGGAGCAGAAGGTCGGAGACGATTTCACCGGCTGAAGCCGACACATCCACCACGGATTGACTTCGCTGGAGGGACTCCCTCACAGCGTCGAGTGCGCGGGAGGTGCCCCTCTGGGTCGTCGCAATGGCGAAGATTGCGCCATTGTCCTTGGCGGTGGCCACCTTGAGGCCGGTTGAAATCCGCTGTTCAGCGCTCCTCAGTTCCGCTTGTGACGCATTCAGGTTCTGGAGCGCCAGCATGGCGCTCACGTTCGTGTTGATGGATTGAACACCCATTGTCGTACCTTCCATTCTGGTCGGGGATTTTCGTCCGGCGTTTTGCGGACGCGCGATTCTTCGCGTCGGGATCCACGCAAGCGCCGGGCCAGTCGCAATTGTGGCGCGACAGCCTTCCGGGTGTTGATTTTACTTGTTTTTCAAGCCGGCGCGGGCCCGAGACCCCTGTGGAGACGGGCGCAAAGTTCGCCGCCCCGGCAGCATCCGCCGGGCCAATCCTGCCGCCCCGGGGGCAAAGGCCCCTAGACGGGTTCCGACGCGAGGAGGTTGTCGAAGTAGGCGATGGTCCGGGTCAGGCCCTCGTCCAGCTCGATGGTCGGCTTCCAGTCGAGAAGCTGGCCGGCCAGGCTGATGTCCGGTCGCCTCTGGCGCGGGTCGTCCGACGGAAGGGGCATGTGCACCAGGCGTGAGGAAGACCCAGTCAGGGCGATGACGCGCTCGGCGAGGGCGCGAATGGTGAACTCCCCCGGATTGCCCAGGTTGACCGGGCCGGTGACGTCATCGGGGGTGTCCATCAGGCGAAGGACGCCCTCGACCAGGTCGTCGACGAAGCAGAATGACCGCGTCTGGAGCCCCTCGCCATAGAGGGTGATGTCCTGGCCCTGGAGGGCCTGCACGATGAAGTTGGAAACCACCCGGCCGTCATTGGGATGCATGCGGGGGCCGTAGGTGTTGAAGATCCGCGCGACCTTGATCCGCAGCCCGTGCTGGCGGTGATAGTCGAAGAAAAGGGTCTCGGCGCACCGCTTGCCCTCGTCGTAGCAGGAGCGGATGCCGATCGGGTTGACGTTGCCCCAATAGTCCTCGGTCTGGGGATGCACGGCGGGATCCCCATAGACCTCGCTTGTGGAGGCCTGGAAGATCTTGGCGCGCCGGCGCTTCGCCAGGCCCAGCATGTTGATCGCCCCATGGACGGACGTCTTGGTCGTCTGGACCGGATCGAACTGGTAGTGCACCGGAGATGCCGGACAGGCGAGGTTGTAGACCTCGTCGATCTCGGCAAAGAGCGGAAAGGTCACGTCATGGCGCATCAGCTCGAAGGCGGGATTGCCGAGCAGGTGGGCGACGTTTCGTCTCGAGCCCGTGTAGAAGTTGTCGACACACAGGACCTCATGTCCGGCCTCAAGGAGGCGCTCGCAGAGGTGTGAGCCGATGAACCCCGCGCCGCCGGTGACCAGGATGCGTTTCATTTTGGGGACCGAAGGCTCCGCGCTGGGGGTCGGGAATCAGGCCGCCGTTTCGGCCCGCGCGCTCAGACCCTGCATGATCATGCGGTTGACGTCGATGAGATCCTGGATGTCCTCGTCGCCCCGGATCACTTCGCTGGTGTACTTGCTCACCCAGATCGAGAGGGAGATGATCCCTGCCCGGAGCTCAGGGGGAAGCTGGTTGCCTTCGGCGCCACAGTCCGCCGCAAGGACGGACCACATGCGTCGGTTCCAGTCGAGCGCGCCCGCCCGGCCGACGAAATCCTTGGGATCGAGCTTTGAGGCGTCTACGAGCGCGAGCGTGACCTGGGCGAACAGGCGGTACTCGGTCTCGCGGGGCGTCTCAACCCTCGTCGCGGCCTTCTGATACGCCTGCAGGGACATTCCCCAACCTCACGTCCTCGTACTCGATAAGCTTCCGGCACCCCAGGAGGGCTTTGTAATAGTCGCGCTGCATGCAGCAACGCGAAATCGTTACGCACTCTGCAAGAATCTGTGGGTTTCGAATTACGCCCATGAATTCGCTCAGCTTCTGGACGAATTCATCATAGTATTTCGACGCATCCGAGGGATCGAGGTACATCATCATGACGGGCAGATAGATGCGCCGCGCCGGGGTATTCGCGTTCTCAGGCTGAAGGATGTCTTTTTCTCGAAGAACGGAGGCTTTGTTCTGGAGGATCAACACCCCACGACGGTCGCCATTCTGGACAACAGCCCCATTGAGAACGAATTTTTCCCCGGGCTTCAACGAGAGCTTGAGAGGCAATTGGCGTTCCCCGACGTGTCTGAGCCCCCTGGGCCGCGACAACGAGAGCAGACCCTAGGAGGCGACAGGTTAACGATATCCTTCCATCGTGAACGATCATGGTTAATCCGACGTTAACCCGGGGACTCCAGACTGAAGTGGCCTGCAGACTGATGGAAGACCCCATGTCGGACACCGCAGCGCCTGCGCGCGCCCTGAGAAACAGCGCCGCAAACCTCATGGGGTCGAGCGCGTCCGCCAACGCCCTGCGGGCGATCCGGCTGGGCCTGGCCGACCAGAAGTCGCTGAAGATTGCGCCCCTGCTGGAGAAGGCGGTTCGGGAAATCCGGGGACACCGGCCCGAGAGCGCCGCCGAACTGGCGCTGGAAGCCCTGCAGATCGACGAACGCAGTGGGCTGGGCTGGCATGTTCTCGCCATCGCACAGGAAGGTCGGGGAGATTTCGTGAACTCCCTGAGCTGCTACGAGGCGGCCGTCGCCCTGCTGCCCGGCGACCAGGAGATCCTGATCAACCTGGCTCGACTGGCGTTTCGCATGGGGATGCCAGAGACAGCAGAGGGCCTGCTGAGGCACGTCCTGGCGATGACGCCGGATCATGCGGAGTGCGTGAACAACCTGGCCCTTGCGGTCCAGGCCCAGGAGCGGACGGCGGAAGCGATCGAGATCCTGCGGACCTTCCTGGCCAGCAGGCCCGGACACGCCAACATCTGGAACAGCTTGGGAACCATGGTCGCAGACCAGGGCGATCCCGAGAATGCGGAGATTTTCTACCGTGAAGCGCTGCGCCTGGACCCCAAGCTCGCACGCGCCCGATACAATCTTGGCAACCTCTGGCTGACCCTTGGCCGGGCGGAAGACGCCCTCCGCGAGGTCGAGAACGCCCTGCGCTCTCCATTGGCGGCCGATGAGAAGGCGATGATGATCCTCACAAGGGGACTCTCCCATCTGACCTTGGGCCGGATCGAGACGGGGTGGCGGGATTATGAGGCCCGGAATGACAGCCACTTCCCGGATGGAACCCAGTTCGCGCTGGAGGCTCCGCGCTGGAAGCCCGGGCAGTCGCTGGCCGGCAAGTCACTGATGATCGTGGGCGAACAGGGACTGGGGGATGAAGTCGCGTTCTCGAACATTGTCCCCGACGTGCTGGACCTGCTGGGCGATGAGGGACGACTCTTCATCGCCGTCGAGCCCCGGCTTGTCGCCCTTTTTGCCCGCAGCTTCCCAAAGGCGGACGTCATGGCCCACGCGACCGTCAAGGTCGCGGGCAGGACCATCCGCGTCGTCCCGGAGCTTGAACGTATCGGCGGGGTCGACCTGTGGACGCCCCTGGCCTCGCTCTTCCAGGACGTGCGACCTTCAATCGACAGCTTCCCCCAAAGGGTCGGGTTCATTACCCCCGACCCCGGCCGCGTGGCGCACTGGCGCGAGGCCCTTTCCCGGCTCCCGGCGGGCCCAAGGGTGGGCCTGCTTTGGAAGAGCGCCGTCCTCGCGGCTGGCCGGCACCGCTTCTTCTCCTCGTTCGAGGCGTGGGAACCGGTCCTGAGAACCCCCGGCGTTGTCTTCGTGAACCTTCAGTATGGCGACTGCACCCACGAGTTGCAGCTTGCCCGGGAGCGCTTCGGAGTCGAAATCTGGAATCCGCCGGGGATCGATCTCAAGAAGGACCTGGATGACATCACAGCGCTTTCCATGGCGCTGGACCTCGTGATCGGATTCTCGAACGCGACCTTCAATCTCGCCGCCGCCGCCGGGGCGCCCGCCTGGCTGATTTCGGCGCGGGGCGCCTGGACTGCACTTGGGACGGATCGCTACCCCTGGTATCCGCAGGTGCGCCTCTACCGCCCGGACGCCTTCGCGGCCTGGGAACCCGTGCTCCAGAGGGTTGCAGATGATCTATCCGGGATGCTGCAACCGGATCCGGAGTGATGCGGCGGGACACGCCCCATGAAGGCCGCAAGGCGCTGGCCGAGGCCCGGCGGCTGGAGGCCAAGGGGGATCTGACGGGCGCCCTTTCAGCATACCAGGCGGCGCTGGACGAGCGGCCCGACGATCCTGCAATCCTGACGGGCATCGGAAGACTTGCGCTGGCCCTGGACATGGCGCCTGCAGCCGAGAGCGTCCTGAAGCGCAGCCTGGCCTACCTGCCCGGTGAACCGGAGGCGACAAGCCTGCTTGCGAGGTCCCTCTCAGCCCAGGGCCGGTCAGGACAGGCCATTGATGTCCTTAGCGAGCAGGTCCTGGCCGATCCGCTGGATGCGCGCATCTGGAACCAACTTGGACTGCTGGTCGCCGAACAGGGGAACTTGGCCTCCGCTGAAACCTTTCTCGGAGAAGCCCTTCGGCTTAAGCCCAACCTCACGCCCGCCCGGTTCAATCTTGGCAACCTGCAGATGTCGAGCGGGGACGCCACGGCCGCGCTTGCGACCTTCCTCTCGATACGGGAGGGCGGGCTTGCGGCCAGGGAGAGGGCCATACTGAACTTCTCCCGGGCCTGCGCCCGACTTCGCCTCGGGGATCTCGCCCGCGGATGGAGGGACTATGCGGCCCGGAATGATCCGGCGTTCCCCGGAGCTGCGGCCTTTGACATCCCTGGCCGGCGCTGGCGGCGGGGCCAGCCCCTCTCCGGTCTGGACCTCCTGCTCGTGGGTGAACAGGGGCTCGGGGACGAGGTGCTCTTCGCCGGCCTGGTCCCGGACCTGTTGGTGAGGCTGGGCCCGGAAGGCAGCCTGTCCCTGGCTGTCGAACCCCGCCTCCAGCCTCTGTTCCGCAGGGCCTTCCCTGCGGCGCAGGTCATTTCCCATGCCACGGTCGAGACCGGCGGAAGGAAGATCCGGCGCCTCGCGACGCCGGTGAAGTCTGCCGCCTGGGCGCCCATGGCGGACCTCCTGCCCGAGTTTCGTCCTCAGGCCGACGCCTTCCCGGAACGGGTCGGCTACCTGCCGCCCGACCCGGACCGTGTCGCCTTCTGGCGTCGGGCTCTTGGGGCGGAGCTGCCCGGGCCGCGGGTCGGCCTGCTCTGGAAGAGCGGGATGATGACCGCCGGGCGGGCCAACGCCTTCCCTTCATTTGAGGCCTGGGAGCCTGTGCTCAGGACGCCGGGCATCGCCTTCGTCAACCTCCAGTATGGGGACTGCGGGCCGGAGATCGCCCTGGCGGGGGAACGCTTTGGCCTGAAGGTCTGGACACCGCCGGACATCGACCTGCGCAACGACTTGGAGGACCTGAGCGCCCTGTCCTGCGCGCTTGACCTCGTGGTCGGCGTCTCCAACGCCACGTTCAACCTGGCCGCCGCGGCGGGGGCGCCCGCATGGCTGGTCGCCGCCCCGGACGCCTGGACGACGCTCGGGACCGACCGCTACCCCTGGTATCCACAGGTCAGGGTGTATGCCTGCGCCCTCCCCGGCGACTGGGCTCCCGTGATGGAGGCCATCGCCTCAGACCTCCGGCAGAACGATTTCGCCGCCCGCACCTGAGGCCGGTCCCCGCCCCCGGACGAAGCGGCTTGAATGTCTCCGGCCAGTCTTTAGTGTGCCCTGAGGATTGAAACATTTGTTCGGGCGCCCCCCGCAGGGCGGCGCTCCCGGGGAGCCCAGATGAGCCAGCGTTTCGAAGGCACCGACAATTACGTCGCCACAGATGACCTCAAGGTGGCCGTCAACGCCGCCATCGCCCTCGAGCGTCCCCTCCTGATCAAGGGCGAGCCCGGCACCGGCAAGACCGTGCTGGCCTACGAGGTCGCCAAGGCCCTCGATGCCGAGCTGATCACCTGGCACATCAAGTCCACCACCAAGGCCCACCAGGGCCTGTACGAGTACGACGCCGTCACCCGTCTGCGCGACAGCCAGCTGGGCGACGAGCGAGTCAAGGACGTCCGCAACTACATCAAGAAGGGCAAGCTCTGGGAGGCCTTCACGGCCCCGAAGCGACCGGTCCTGCTGATCGACGAAATCGACAAGGCGGACATCGAATTCCCGAACGACCTCCTGCAGGAGCTCGATCGGATGGAGTTCTACGTCTACGAGACCAACGAGACCATCCGCGCCGAGATCCGGCCGTTGGTGATCATCACCTCGAACAACGAGAAGGAGTTGCCCGACGCCTTCCTGCGCCGCTGCTTCTTCCACTACATCCGCTTCCCCGAGGCCGAGACGATGAACGACATCGTCGAGGTGCACTATCCGGGCATCAAGCAGAAGCTGGTCGCCGAGGCCCTGCGGATCTTCTACGACATGCGCAAGGTGCCGGGCCTGAAGAAGAAGCCCTCCACTTCCGAGCTGCTGGACTGGCTGAAGCTCCTCATGGTCGAGGACATCAGCGACGAGATGCTGAAGGAACGGGACCCCACCAAGCTGATCCCGCCCCTGCATGGCGCCCTCCTGAAGAACGAGCAGGACGTGCAGCTGTTCGAACGCCTGGCCTTCCTGGCCCGCCGCGAGAGCGGCCCGCCGCGCCCCGGCCAGTAAGCCGCCGCGCCGACCCCGATTGAAGACGCCCCGGCCGCAAGGCCGGGGCGTTTGTCATTCCGGATATCCGCGAAGGCGTCAGGCCTTCTGGACCTCGACGATCTTGTAGGTCAGGGGCTGGCCGTCCTCATCCGTGACGGTGACGTACTCGCCCACCACGAAGCGATGGTCCCCAAGCCGGTGGACCGGTTCGTCGTCGTCGCTGGACGCCTTGTCGTAGTCGAAGAACCAGTTCGCGCCGCGGCGGGCCAGGCGGCCCATGACGGCGTCCTCGTCGGGGGCGAAGCGGCGCACGGAGCACTCGGCGCGGGTGGCGGCGTAGGCCTCGGGGTCGAGGCGCCCATCCGCAGTGAGCGGGGCGGTCAGGGTGTAACCCCGGCGGTCGTCGCCGCCGAACTCGGAGCCCGGATTGCGGGCGAGCCGCATGACAATGCGCGACAGGGACATGCGCGAAACCTCTAATGCGAAAGGAAGAGAGACGGCTGGTCCGCCGCGAGCAGGGAGCGCGTGGTACCCCCGAAGATGAACTCCTGCAACCTCGGGTGCCCAAAGGCCCCGGCGACAAGCAGGCTGGCCCCGACGCGCTTGACGGCGCCCAGGAGGAGCCCGGCGGCCTCGCCCTTCTCGCCCAGGACCTCGATCTCGGCATTCACGCCGCGGGCCGCATAGTAGGCCTGGAGCCGTTCGGGATCGAAGTGCCGCGAGCTCGCCTTGGGGGCGGCGAGCAGGACCACCCGCGAGGCCTTTTCCAGCAGGGGCAGGGCGAGGCGGGCGGCCCGGCTGGCTTCCTTGCCGCCGTCCCAGGCCACGGCGACCACGCCGCCCACCTCAAAGCCCTTGCGGGCGATCAGGACCGGCCTCTGCTCGTCAGCGACGATCTGCTGGAAGCACTCTGCGAGGGGGCCGCGCCCCCGGGCCGGATCGTCCCCAAAGATCACCAGGTCCGAAAGCCGGGCCTCGGCGGACAGGGCGGCCCAGACGGGGCTGTTGAGGGCGGCGAACGTCTTCTTCCCGTAGGTGCAGGCCTCGAAGGCCGCGCGGGAGCGGGTCTCGCCCGTGGCCGCCGCCTGCCGCAGGGTCTCGATGGCGGTGGTCTGGACGCCGCCGAGATAGCCCTCGCCCAGCCAGGGCATGATGTCGGCCACATCAGCCGGCGCAAAGACGGCGGACACCTCGGCCCCGAAGGGATCGGCCGCGCGCACGGCGGCGTCCAGGACGGCCACGTCACCCTCGACACCGGCCAGCGGCGCCATCACTCTCGCCCAGCTCATCGCAATCTCCCTGGTTCCTGTGGACCCTAGGCCAGAAGCCTGCGCACCGACATTGATCTTTCTCAAGGCCCGGTGCACCTGTCGGGCATGGGCCCGACAGGAGATCAGCCTTGAAGCGCGCCGCCACAAGCCCTGTCCGGGCCTGGCAGCGCATGCTGTCCGGGCGTCGGCTGGACCTCCTCGACCCCTCCCCCGTCGACATCGAGATCGAGGACATCGCCCACGGCCTGGCCCGGGTGGCGCGTTGGAACGGCCAGACGACGGGCGAACATGCCTTCTCCGTGGCCCAGCACTCCCTGGTCGTCGAGGAGATCTGCGTCCACCTGAGGCCCGACCTTGACCCCCGCTGGCGCCTCGCCGCCCTGCTGCATGACGCCTCGGAGTACGTGATCGGCGACATGATCAGCCCCTTCAAGGCCGCCCTGGGCTATGACTACAAGGCCGTGGAGCACAGGCTGGAGCAGGCCATCCACATCCGCTTCGGCCTGCCCGCCCGGACGCCGGCGGACATCCGCAAGCTCATCAAGTCGGCGGACCGGGCCTGCGCCTTCTTCGAAGCCATCCAGCTGGCCGGGTTCGGCCGGGACGAGTCTGTTTCGCTCTTCGGCGCGCCGCCGGCCGGCTACCACATCGAGATCGAACCCCTGGCTCCCGGCCCCGCCCAGGCCCGCTATGTCCAGCGCTTCCACCTCTTGTCCGAGGCCGCGGGCTTCACCCCCGCGCCCGCGGTCCTGACCTAGGGCCGGCGCCATGTCCCAGCGCATCGTCATCGGCCTGTCGGCGGTGGTCGCCGCGGTCTCAGGGGGCGAGGCGCGCGTGCTGACCGTGCGGCCTGCCGGGCAGGCGGCGGCCCTGCCCTTCGGCCCCTTCGACCCGGTCGCCGACCGGACCTTCGAGATCGCCCTGAGGACCTTCGTCTCGGCCCAGACAGGCTTTGACCCAGGGTATGTCGAGCAGCTCTACACCTTCGGGGACAAGGGCCGCGACGCGCCCCTGGCCGCTGTCGACGGGTCGGCGGCGGCGCGGGTGATCTCGGTGGGCTATCTCGGCCTGACGGCGCGGGCGGACACGACGGCCCTGGAGGGCGCATCCTGGTCGGCCTTCAACAGCTTCTTTCCCTGGGAGGACTGGCGCGAGGGCCGGCCCTCGGTCCTGGCCGGGATCGAGGCGGCGTTGCGGGCCTGGGCCGGACCCAGCCAGGCCCGCCTGGCCCGCGTGCGGCTGCTCTTCGCCCTGGACGAGGCGCCCTGGAACGAGGAGCGGGCGCTGGAGCGCTATGAACTGCTCTACGAGGCCGGCCTCGCCCCCGAGGCGGCGCGGGACCGGGGCGAGACCCCTGACCCCGCCGTCGCACGGCTGGGTCTGGCCCTGGGAGAGCCGATGATCTCGGACCACCGGCGCATCCTGGCCACCGCCCTCTCCCGCCTGCGGGGCAAGCTGAAGTACCGCCCGGTGATCTTCGAGATGATGCCCGAGGCCTTCACCCTCTCCGCCCTCCAGAGAGCCGTCGAGGCCGTCGCCGGGGTGGCCCTGCACAAGCAGAACTTCCGCAGGGCCCTCGAGCGGTCCGGCCTGGTGGAGGGCCTGGGACGCCTGGACCAGGACACCGGCGGCCGACCTGCCGAGCTGTTCCGGTTCCGGCGGGAGGCCCTTTCCGCGCGCCCCGCCTCGGGCCTCACCCTGCCCCTGCTGCGCGACTGACCGCCAGCCCTTGGCCGCGGGCCCGCGCTCGCCTAACGATGGGAAAACGGAGGAAGCCCCCATGACCACCGCCCGCCAGGTCCACCTTGTCCGCCGCCCCGGCGGCATGCCCGTCCCCGAAGACTTCGCCATCGTCGAGGCGCCCCTGGCCGACGCCGGCGAGGGCGAGATCCAGGTGCAGGGCCTGATCCTGTCGGTCGATCCCTACATGCGGCCCCGCCTGAACGCCGACCAGAAGCTGGGCGAGGCCATGGCCGGAGGCGGGATCGGGCGCGTGGTCCAGTCCCGCAACCCGAAGTTCCGGGAGGGCGAGATCGTCCGGCATGGCCAGGGCTTCTCGGAGCGCTTCAACAGCGACGGCCGCGGCGTGCAGGTCCTGAACCCCGACCCCGACCTGCCCCTCAGCGTCTACATGCACGCCCTGGGCGGCACCGGCATCACGGCCTATGGCGGCCTGCTGGAGACCGGCGCCCTGAAGGATGGCGAGCAGGTCTTCGTCTCCACCGCCGCCGGCGCGGTGGGCTCGGTCGCCGCCCAGATCGCGAAGATCAAGGGCTGCTACGTGATCGGCTCCACAGGCTCTGACGACAAGAAGCGCTGGCTGCTGGAGGAAGCGGGCCTGGACGCCGCCATCAACTACCGGTCGGAGAACCTGCGCTCCGCCCTGAAGGCCGCTGCGCCGAGGGGCATTGACGTCTATTTCGAGAATGTCGGCGGCGCCCACCTGGACGCCGCCCTGGCCTGCATGAACCTGCGCGGCCGTATCGCGGTCTGCGGCATGATCTCGACCTACAACGGCGAGCGCGAGGGCGTGCGGAACCTGTCGGTACTGATCTACGGCCGGATGCGGATGGAGGGCTTCGTGGCCTCCGACTTCCCCCACCTCCAGGAGCAGTTCCAGGCCGACATGACCGGCTGGCTGAAATCCGGCCGCATCCGCTACCAGGAGACCGTGCTGGAAGGCTTCGAGCGGGCGCCCGAAGCCCTGATCGGCCTCTTCGAGGGCCGCAACGCCGGCAAGATGCTGGTGCGGGTCTAGGTTACTCGGCGGGCGTCCGGGCGGCGGCGTCGCGGGCGGCCCAGCGGGCGCGGAGGCTCTCGCTGGTCTCCCGGCTTCCGTCGGGGCTCCAGCCCGGCGGGCCGAAGAGGTAGCCAGCGACCTCCCTCAGCGACCGGGCCGAGGCCAGGTCGCGCCCGATGGCGATCCACTCGTGGAAGGCCACGGTCAGGAGGTTGAAGCTGCCCAGGTTGCGGATCAGGCCGTAGCGCGGCTTCTCCTCGTCCAGCTCGGCCTGGAAGGTGCCGAACATCTTGTCCCAGATGATCAGGATGCCGGCATAGTTCCGGTCCAGGTACCGGGGGTTACGCGCATGGTGCACCCGGTGATGCGAGGGCGTGTTGAACACCGCCTCGAACCAGGCCGGCATGCGCCCCACCGCCTCGGTATGAATCCAGAACTGGTAAACGAGGCTGATCCCCTGCTGGATGAAAATCTGCGCCGGCGAGAAGCCCAGGAAGGCCAGAGGCAGCCAGAGGAGCCAGGTCCCCGCCAGTCCTCCAGTCCAGGTCTGCCGGAGCGCGGTGGACAGGTTGTAGTGCTGGGAGGAGTGGTGGTTGACGTGCGCCGCCCACCAGAACCGCCGCTCGTGGCTCAGGCGGTGGAAGGCGTAGTAGATCAGGTCCTCCAGGAAAAAGATCGCCACCCAGCCCCACCAGGCGTCGAAGGGGACGGTGAAGATGCGATGTTCCCAGACCCAGACCGTGGCGGCGAAGATCAGGCCCGCGGTCAGGAGGGCGGGGATCCCGCGCAGCAGGCCCATGGCCAGGGAGGCCAGTGTGTCCCGGGCCTCGTACTCGGCCTTGGCCAGGCGCAGGCGACCGAGGCCGATCTCCAGCAGGATGGCCAGGATGAAGAAGGGGATGGCCAGCTTGACCGGGTCGAAGGGGGCTTCCAGCATCACACGGTCTCCGGGGACCAGCCCGACAGGGCGGGGCGGGCGAGGCGCGGGCTGACGCCGCCCAGGCGAAGATGCAGCCGGCCGTCACGGACCGGCGCGGCGGCGGCCTCGGCCCAGGGGAGGTCCCGGGCCACCCAGGCGTCGCCGAGGCGGAACAGGTAGAGGGCCCTGTCCCCGGCCCGGGCCAGGGCCGCGGCCCCGTCGGCTGCAATCCAGACCCGATCGATCCGCGCCTCGGGATAGTCCTCCGATAGAAGGGTGCGCGCCGAGGTCTCGTCCAGCGGCGGGGTCGCCCGGGCCAGGCGCGCGACCGCCGCCAGGGCGACGATCACCAGGACGGCGGCGCCGGACACTGCAAGCTGGGTCAGGAAGGGGGGAATGGAAATGGCGGGCTCCTCTTCCGCCCAAGAGTCCGGCAAGCCGCCAGGAGCGTCAAGCTGAACGGCGCGCCACCTTGACGCCTTGGGCCGGGTCGCGCTGTCCTGCGGTCATGGACGCCCTGACCGACTTCATCCGCCGCCTGCCGAAGGCCGAGCTCCACATGCACGTCGAGGGCTCACTTGAGCCAGAGATGATGTTCGACCTGGCCCGCCGGAACCGGATCGCCCTGCCCTTCCCCAATGTCGAGGCCGTCAGGGCCGCCTACAGCTTCAGCCGCCTGCAGGACTTCCTGGACATCTACTACCAGGGGGCGGCCGTCCTCCGGACCGAAGAGGACTTCCACGACCTTGCCCTGGCCTACTTTCGCCGGGCGGCGGCCGATGGCGCCGTGCGCTGCGAGATCTTCTTCGATCCCCAGACCCACACCGACCGGGGCCTGCCCTTCGGCGTGGCCATCGAGGGCCTCCTGTCCGGCATGGCCGCCGCCGAGACCGAACTGGGCCTGTCGACGGGGCTGATCCTCTGCTTCCTGCGCCATCTGCCCGAGGACGCGGCCCTGGACACCCTCAAGGCCGCCGAGCCCTGGCTGGATCGCCTTCTGGGTGTGGGCCTCGACTCCTCCGAGGCGGGGTTCCCGCCCTCGGGTTTCCAGAAGGTCTTCAAGGCCGCCGGCGAGCGGGGCCTGAAGCGGGTCGCCCACGCCGGCGAGGAGGGCCCGCCCGCCTATGTCGCCGAGGCCCTGGATCTGTTGAAGGTCGACCGGATCGACCATGGCAACCGGGCCCTGGAGGATGACGACCTGACCGCACGACTGGTGCGGGAAGGCCAGGTCCTGACCGTCTGCCCCCTTTCCAACCTCAAGCTCTGCGGCGTGCCCTCCCTGGAGGTCCATCCCCTGAAGCGGATGCTGCAGCTGGGCCTGAAGGCCACCGTGAACTCGGACGACCCGGCCTATTTCGGCGGCTACCTGCTGGACAACTGGGTGCAGACCGCGCGGGCCGTGGGGCTGGAGCGCGAGCACCTGGTCACCCTGGCCCGGAACAGCCTGGAGGGCGCCTTCTGGACCGAGGCCGAGGGGGCGCCCCACCTGGCCCGCCTGGACGTCGTCGCCGCCGGTCAGTGATCCCCGGCCATCATGTCGCGGGTCATGACCCAGCGCCCATCGAGCCAGTCGACGATCTCGCGCGCCGCGGGATGGTCGAAGGCTGAGTAGCGGGCCCTCAGCCGCGCCTGCACCTCGGGGTCCATCCGGTCACGGCCGGTGTCGTTCAGCAGGATCAGGTGTCGACGCACCAGGTCGGCGAGGTCCGGCCCAAGCACCGCCTGCGCCGACGCCGCCAGGGCCGCGCCGTAGTCGTAGGCGTCGCCCAGGCGGTAGCTCTCCGGCAGGGTGAGGGCGGGAAGCAGGGTCAGCTCGGGCTGCAGGGCGGGGTTCACCGCGTGCGCAGACAGATGCTCCCCGATGGCGGCCGGACGCCCCGTAAAGGCCCGCAAGTACAGGAAGGGCGACATCCGGGGGCCGTCGTTGACCGGATAATTGTCCCAGAGGAAGGGGCGGCGGCCCAACTGCTGGGTCACCCGCGCCAGGTGATTCACGCCGTAGGCCCGGCTGCATACCTCTTCGCCGGTCCAGAAGACCTCGATCCGGCGGTCGAGGGCCGCGCCGAGGGTCTCAAGGTACCCTTCAGGCCGCGCGCCGAAAGCCATGTCGAGGGCAGGGTCGTCGGTGTAGTAGGTGGGACAGAACACCACCCGCGTGGCCTTCGTCCGCCCGGCGATCCAGTGGACGATCTCGGCCTGAGCCTCCGCCAGGCCCGGCAGGTCGCCGCGCATGTCGTCGAACAGGACGCCCAGGTCCTGGACACCCAGGTCATCCAGGAAGGTCAGCTTGTCGGCCAGGGCGGCCTTGGTCTCCGCCCCGAAGTCGCGCCACACCTCGAAGGGGCTCAGGCCGACGCCGAACCGGACGCCGGCGTCGCGGCAGGCGGCGGCGAAGGCGGCCAGGGCCCCGGTCTCGGCTTCCGGCGGGGTCTCGCGCCACCTGCGGCGCAGGAAGGCGTCCGCCTTGGGGGCGTACATGAAGAACCGGTATCCGGCCCCGGCGAGGCGCCGCATCACCCGCTCCCGGGCCGTCCAGTCCCACGGCAGCCCATAATAGCCCTCGATCAGCCCCAGTTCCGGCGTCATCGCCTCGCCCCGCTCTTCCCGCCCCGTCCCGCCGTGCTATTCAGTGCGCCCCGGTCCTGACGGACCCGGATCGGAGCGGAGAGACATCTTGCACGCAGCGGTCATCGCGGCCACCGGCCTTTTCACCCCCGCCGAGCGGGTCACCAACGCCGAACTGGTCGAGGCTTTCAACGCCTTCGTCGCGATCCACAACGCACGGAACGCAGACGCCATCGCCGCCGGCGAGATGGAGGCGCTCGCCCCCTCGTCCGTCGAGTTCATCGAGAAGGCCTCGGGCATCAAGTCCCGCTACGTGATGAACCGGTCCGGCGTTGTCGATCCTGAGGTCATGCACCCCCTGATCCCCGAGCGATCCAATGACGAGTTGTCGGTCATGGCCGAGATCGGCGTGGCGGCGGCGAAGGACGCCATCGCCCGCTGGGGCAAGGACGCTTCGCAGATCGACGCCGTGATCTGCGCCGCCTCCAACATGCAGAGGGCCTATCCGGCCATGGCCATCGAGATCCAGCAGGCGCTGGGCATCGAGGGCTTCGGCTTCGACATGAACGTGGCCTGTTCCTCCGCCACCTTCGGCATCAAGACCGCGGTCGACTACATCGCCTCGGGCTCAGCCCGGGCCGTGCTGGTGGTCAATCCCGAGATCACCTCCGGCCACCTGAACTTCCGAGACCGGGACAGCCACTTCATCTTCGGCGACGTGGGCACGGCCGTGATCGTCGAGCGCGCCGACCAGGCGACCGGGGGCTGGGACATCCTCGGGACCCGGCTGAAGACGGTCTTCTCGAACAACATCCGCAACAACTTCGGCTTCCTGAACCGCACCGCCCCCGGCAGCGAAGGCGCCGCCGACAAGCTCTTCGTGCAGGAGGGCCGCAAGGTCTTCCGCGAGGTGGTGCCGATGGTCGCCGAGATGATCATCGCCCACGCCGCCGACCTGGGGATCGACCCCACCGCCCTGAAACGGCTCTGGCTGCACCAGGCCAACATCAACATGAACGACCTGATCGGCCGCCGGGTCCTGGGGCGCGATCCGACGCCGGAGGAAAACGTCATCATCCTCGATGAGTTCGCCAACACCTCGTCGGCAGGGTCGATCATCGCCTTCCACCGGGCCCACGAAGACTTCACCTCCGGCGAGACGGGGCTGATCTGCTCCTTCGGCGCCGGCTACTCGGCCGGAACGGTCTTCGTCCGCCGCCGCTAGACGGGACAACCGCCCCTCCGCCGCCCCCCTCGCCGCGCATCGCGCGGAACTCTCCCTTGGGGGAGCAACTGTGTGGATTGTCACCGGACTGGCGGAGTCCCGCCTGACGACGCCCTGCGCTACTGGGGGACCTGGTCCGGTCGGACCAGGATCACGGGCATGGGCGCGGCCTTGTGGGCCGCCTTCCAGTCCATGGCCATCCTGACCCGCGAGCCCACCGAGGGGTGGGTGTAGAAGAGGACCTCCTCCAGCCACCCGGGGGTCGCCGCCCGGTACTCGATGGTCTTCACGAGGGCCCGGGCGAGTCCGTCGGGCTCGCGGGCGCGCTCCAGAGAGAAGCGATCGGACTCAATCTCGCCGATACGGGTCAAGCTCGCGGTCACCGGGGTGGACGCCAGGCCCAGGACGAGGAGCAGGGCGGCGATCACCGGATATCCCGCCGGGTCCGCCAGGTCCCGGACGCCGGGTGCGCCCAGCAGCCGGGCGGCGAAGGAGAACAGCCGGTCGACAAGGAAAAGGCCCAGGACCGCCAGGAGGGACAGGACAATGGCGTTGCGCCACACGTGACCAAGGACGTAGTGCCCCATCTCGTGGCCCACCACGGCGCGGACCTCCGGGATATCCGCGTCCTTTTTGAACATCACGTCGCTCATGGCGATCCGTGCGCTGCCCATCAGGCCCGAGACGTTGGCCGTGTAGCGGTTGGACTGGCGCGAGCCGTCATAGATGAAGATGCGGTCGGACGGGACGCCGTTGGCCTTGGCCAGGGCGACGACCGCATCCCGGACCGGTCCAGGCGGCGCTGGCTTGTACTGGTTGAAGAGGGGATCGATGAGCACCGGCGCCACCACCATCATGACCGTGAATGCGCCGGCCACGAGTGCACCCGACCAGGCCCACCAGAACCGGGGCGACCGACGGATCAGGGCGTAGAGGGCCACGCCCATCGGGACGGTGAACAGGATCCCGAGGACGGAGACGAGGGCATACTCCGCAAGCCAGCCTGAGAGGGCCTGGCTTGTCAGGCCGTAGCCCTTCTCACGGGACCAGTCGGCATAGATGGACCAAGGGAGGTTCAGGATGGCCTCGATGCCGAAGGAAAGGCCAAGGACCAGGGCTGTAAGCCGGAGAGGCCCTATCCCACGGGCCTCCAGCCGGTCCCGCAGCCGGACGAGAACACCAGACCTCAGGATCACCATGAGCACGGCCAGGCCCACCAGGGTGGTCCAGAGCAGGATCCAATGCCCACCCTGGGTGTAGGCGGTCGCCCGAGCGTGGCTGGCCGCGTCGAGGGTGGCCAGATAGGTGGCGGTGGCGGTGGCGGGGTCAAAAACGGTCATCTGTTAGCCCTCTCCGACCTCAGCGGTCCTTCTCGCGTTCCCCAAGGGCTGCTTGGGCCGCGGCGAGGCGGGCGATCGGCGTCCGGAAGGGCGAGCAGCTGACATAGTCCAGCCCGATGGCCTCGCAGAACTGGATGGAGGCCGGGTCCCCGCCGTGCTCGCCGCAGATGCCGAGCTTGACCCCCGGACGCACCGCCCGGCCCCGCTCTGCGGCGATGCGGATCAGGTCGCCGACGCCCTCTTGGTCGAGGCTGACAAAGGGATCCTTCTCGAAGATGCCCTTCTCCAGGTAGGCGTTCAGGAAGCGACCGGAGTCATCCCGGCTTATGCCGAAGGTGGTCTGGGTCAGGTCATTGGTCCCAAAGGAGAAGAACTCGGCGGACTCCGCCAGGTCGGCGGCCCTCAGGGCCGCGCGGGGCAGCTCGACCATGGTGCCGACCGCATAGGGCAGCTCCACGGCCCGCTCGGCCATCACCGCCTTGGCCACCCGGTCGGTGAGGTTGCGCAGGAAGCGCATCTCCTCGCCCTTGGCCACCAGGGGATGCATGATCTCCACGATCGGCGCGGTGCGGCCGGCGCCCGCGATCTCGCAGGCCGCCTCGAAGATCGCCCGGACCTGCATCTCGTAGATCTCGGGATAGGAGATGCCGAGACGGCAACCGCGATGCCCCAGCATGGGGTTGGTCTCATGCAGCTCCCGGACCCGGCGCCACAGCTTGTCGGCGTCCAGCCCACCCGCCTCAGCCACCGCCCGGACATCCTCCTCAGTCTGGGGAAGGAACTCGTGCAGGGGCGGGTCGAGGAGGCGGATTGTGACGGGCAGCCCGTCCATGATGTTGAAGATCTCGACGAAGTCAGCCCGCTGCATGGGCAGGATCTTCGCCAGGGCGGCGCGGCGACCGGCCTCGTCGTCGGCCAGGATCATCTCCCGGACCGCCTGGATGCGGTGCTCGTCAAAGAACATGTGCTCGGTCCGGCACAGGCCGATGCCCTCGGCGCCGAACTGGCGGGCGGTGCGGGCATCGAGGGGCGTCTCGGCGTTGGCCCGCACCCTGAGGCGGCGGAACCCGTCGGCCCATCCCATCAGGGTGGCGAAGTCACCGGTCAGCTCAGGCTCGATCATCTGGACGGCGCCCGAGAGGACGTCGCCCCGGCTGCCGTCAACCGTCACAACCTCGCCGGCGTGAATGGTCCGGCCGCGGACGTGGAACACGCCGGCCTTCTCGTCGATCCGGATGTCCCCTGCGCCAGAGACGCAGGGGCGTCCCATGCCGCGGGCGACCACTGCGGCGTGGCTGGTCATCCCGCCCCGGGCGGTGACGATGCCGCGGGCGGCGTGCATGCCGTGGATGTCCTCAGGGCTGGTTTCCTCGCGGACCAGGATCACCGCCTCGCCCGCACCGCCGCGGCGCTGGGCCTCGTCGGCGTCAAACACCACGGCGCCCGTCGCAGCGCCCGGCGAGGCCGGCAGGCCTGTCGCCACGACATCGCGTGGGCTGGCGGGATCGATGGTCGGATGCAGCAGCTGGTCGAGGCTGGCGGGATCGACCCGCATGACCGCTTCCTCCCGGCTGATCAGGCCCTCGGCGGCCATGTCGACGGCCATCTTCAGGGCGGCCTTGGCGGTGCGCTTTCCGTTGCGGGTCTGCAGCATGTAGAGCCGGCCGCGCTCGACCGTGAACTCCACGTCCTGCATGTCGCGGTAATGCCGCTCGAGCCGGGCGACCACGTCCCGGAACTGTTCGAAGACCTCGGGCAGGGCCTCTTCCATGGAGGGGGACCGGTCGCCCATCTCCTCGCGAGCGGCCCGGGTCAGGGCCTGGGGCGTGCGGATGCCGGCCACGACGTCCTCACCCTGGGCGTTGATCAGGAACTCGCCATACAGCCGGTTCTCACCGGTCGAGGGATTGCGCGTGAAGGCCACCCCGGTCGCGGAGGAGTCTCCCATGTTGCCGAAGACCATGGCCTGGATGTTCACCGCCGTGCCCCAGCTTTCGGGGATGTCATGCATCCGGCGGTAGAACTTGGCCCGCTCGTTCATCCAGCTGGCGAAGACGGCGCCGATGGCGCCCCAGAGCTGGGCCTTGGGATCCTGGGGGAAGGGCTCGCCCAGCTCCTCCTCGACGGCGGCCTTGTAGTCAGCGACCACCTTCTCCCAGTCCCCGGCGGACAGGGCGGTGTCGACCGTGACGTCCAGCCGGTCCTTGTGGTTGTCCAGGATCTCCTCGAACAGGTGATGGTCCAGGCCCAGCACCACGTTCGAATACATCTGGATGAAGCGCCGGTAGGAATCGAGGGCGAAGCGACGGTCGCCCCCCAGGGCGGCCAGGCCCTCGGCGGTGGCGTCGTTCAGGCCCAGGTTCAGGACCGTGTCCATCATGCCCGGCATGGAGGCGCGCCCGCCCGAACGCACGGACACCAGCAGGGGGGCCTCAGGATCGCCGAAGCGCTTGCCGGTCAGGGCCTCCACCCCGGCCAGGGCCGCCTCGACCTGGGCGCCCAGGACCTCCGGATAGCTCCGTTCATGGGCGTAGAAGTGGTTGCAGGCCTCGGTTGTGATGGTGAAGCCCGGGGGAACCGGCAGGCCCAGGGCCGACATCTCGGCAAGGTTCGCGCCCTTCCCGCCCAGGAGGTTGCGCATCGAAGCGTCACCCTCGGCCGCTCCGCCCCCGAAGGCGTAGACCCAACGCGTCTGACCGGGCATGCGCCCCCCCTAGCCGTTGACCAGGCCGAAGTCGGCGACTTCGGACATGGCGGCGCGGACCTGCGCCAGAAGTTTCAGGCGGTTGTCCCGCGCGCGGGGATCCTCGGCGTTCACCAGGACCTTCTCGAAGAAGGCGTCGACTGGGGCCCGCAGGGCCGCGAGGGCCCGCATGGCGCCGGCGAAGTCCTCGGCGTCCGACAGTTCCGCCACCCGCGGGGCCGTCCCCGCCACGGCGGCGACCAGGGCGGTCTCCTCCTCGGGGGCGTCCGGCAGGACGGCGGCCGGTCCGGTCGGCAGGGGTCCCTTCTTTTCCTCAGCCTTGAGGATGTTGGTGGCCCGGCGATAGCCCGCAAGCAGGTTCGCCCCGTCCTCGGTCGTCAGGAAGTCCGACAGGGCCTCGACCCGGGCGTTGATCCGCACAAGGTCGTCGTCGCCCAGGGCGAAGACGGCGTCGACAAGGTCATGCCGTCGTCCCTGTTCGCGAAGCGAGACCTTCAGGCGATCGGCCAGGAAGTCGAGCACCTCGGCCGACACTTCCGGATAGGGCCGGAAGCGGTAAAGGACCTCGCCCTCGGGGGCCTCGCCGGCGGCGGCGCTCCGGTCGAAGCGGATGTCGAAGTCCGCGTCGATCGCCACGACCATGGGCTCACCCTCAAGGAGCGCGTCCTCGAACTCCTCGACATAGGTCTGGAAGACCTCAGAGTCCTCGCGGGGACGCGGGCCCAGATAGCCCGTGGTCCGGCGAGTGGAGGCGTAGAGCGCACGGCCGGGATCGACGAAACAGCGCAGGGACCGGTACCAGTCGGCGACGAGCTCCCGCACCGGAGCCCGCACCTCGGAGGTGAGCAGGATGCGGATCACCCCCAGGGCTGCGCGCCTCAGGGCGAAGGGATCCCGCGAGCCCGTGGGCTTCTCGTTGATGGCGAAGAAGGCGGTCAGGGTGTCCAGCTTCTCGGCGAGGGCCACAGCCATGGTGACAGGGCGGTCCGGGACCTCGTCCGAGGGTCCCACCGGCCGATAGTGGTCGCGGATCGCCTCGGCGGTTACCGGGGTGAGCTTTTCCTCAAGGGCGTAGTAGCCGCCCATCAAGCCCTGCAGCTCCGGGAACTCGCCCACCATGCCGGTCGTCAGGTCGGCCTTGCACAGCTTCGCCGCCAGGGCGGCCTTGGTCGCATCGGCGCCGACCCGGGGCGACAGGGCGCCGGCCAGGTGCTCGAGCCGTTCGACCCGTTCGGCAAGGGTGCCCAGGCGGGCGTGGAAGGTCACGGACTTCAGCTTCTCGAGGCGGGACTCGAGGCTGACCTTGCGGTCTTCGTCCCAGAAGAAGCGGGCGTCCGAGAGCCGGGCCGACAGGACCTTGGCGTTGCCCGCGGCGATGGCCGCGCCGCCATCCGGCGCCTGGATGTTGGAGACAGTGATGAAGTGCGGCGCCAGGCGTCCCGTGGCCGGGTCCTTCACGGCGAAGTACTTCTGATGGTTCCGCATCGAGGTTCGGATGACCTCGGGCGGCAGGGACAGGAAGTCGGGGTCCATGTCGCCAAGGACCGGCACTGGCCATTCCACCAGGCCGGCGACTTCATCGAGCAGGCCCGCGTCCTCGACCAGCTCCAGGCCCCGATCCGCACAGAGCCGCCGGCATTCGGTGAGGATCCGAAGCTTGCGCTCCTCGGGATCGAGGATGACGAAGCGCTTCTCCAGGCCTGAGCGATAGGCGGCGAAGGTCCGGACCCGGAGGGGGCGCTGCGGCGCCATGAACCGGTGTCCGAGAGTGAAGTCCACGGAGGGGACTCCGTCCACGTCAAACTCGACCCGGGCGCCTTCGAAGAGACAGAGGATGTGCTTCAGGGGCCGGACCCAGCGAAGCGAGCCCGTTCCCCAGGTCATGGACTTGGGCCAGGGGAAGCTGCGCACGACGTCCGGCACGATCTCGGCGATGACCTGGGCTGTCGGACGGCCCGCCGAGCTGAGTTCCGCGAACCAGACCCCGTCGCGTTCGACAAGCTGGTCGCGGGTCAGGCCGGTGGAGCGGAGAAAACCCTCCAGCGCCGCCTCGGGCGCCGAGGTCCTGGGACCCTTTCGCTCTTCCCTGCGGTCCGGCTGGGCCGCGGCGAGTCCTTCAGCCACCAGGGTGAGGCGGCGGGGACCGGCATAGGCGCGCAGGGACTTCGGCTCCAGCCCGGCGGCGGCCAGGCGCTCGCGCACCATGCGGTCCAGATCGCGGGCGGCCTGGACCTGCATCCGCGCGGGGATCTCCTCGGAGAAGAGCTCGATCAGCAGCTGGGGCATGGTCAGAGCCCCTCCGCCGGGGCGTTGCGGCCCTCGTTCGCCACCCAGGCCTCGGCGCACATCTTGGTGAGGTCGCGGATCCGGCCGATGTAGCTCTGGCGCTCCGCCACGGCGATGGCGCCGCGGGCGTCCATCAGGTTGAACAGATGGCTGGCTTTGAGGACGTGGTCGTAGGCTGGCAGCACCGTCGCCTGGCCCTGGGGGCCCCGGCCCTGCAGGAGCCTCGGGACCTGGGTCTCCATGTCCTCGAACTGCCGCTTCAGCGTCGCCACGTCGTAGAGATGGAAGTTGGCCTCGGACTGCTGGCGCTCATTCTCCATGAAGACGTCGCCGTAGGTCATGGGCAGGGGGCCGTCCGGGTCGTTGAAGGCCAGCTGATCGAAGCGATCGACGCCCTGCAGGTACATGGCCAGGCGCTCAAGCCCGTAGGTCAGCTCCCCGGCGACCGGCGAGACGTCGAGCCCGCCCACCTGCTGGAAGTAGGTGTACTGGGTCACCTCCATCCCGTCGCACCAGACCTCCCAACCCAGGCCCCAGGCCCCGACTGTGGGGTTCTCCCAGTCGTCCTCGACAAAGCGGATATCGTGCAGGCGCGTGTCCAGGCCTATGGCGTCCAGGCTGCCCAGATAGAGCTCCTGGAGGTTGTCGGGGTTGGGCTTCAGGATCACCTGGTACTGGTAGTAGTGCTGGAGGCGGTTGGGGTTCTCGCCATAGCGGCCGTCGCCAGGCCGGCGCGAAGGCTGGACATAGGCCGCCCTCCAGGGGCGCGGACCCAGGGCGCGCAGTACAGTGGCCGGATGCAGGGTGCCCGCGCCAACCTCGACATCGTGAGGCTGCAGGATGACGCAGCCCTGGCGGCTCCAGTAGTCGTGGAGCTTCAGGATCAAGGCCTGAAAAGACAGCGGTTTTTCAGAGGGCATGAGGCAGGCTTCGCAGGCGCAAAAACAAGCGCGGACCATAGGGCGGGCGGCCCCCCGCTTCAAGCGCGCCTGAGGCGATCGCGGCGCGCCGGTCAGGCGGCCGGAGCCAGGATCACCCTGTCCAGCACATGCACAACGCCGTTGGCGGCGTTGACGTCAACCTGGGAGACCCGCGCCCCGCCGATGGTCGGCGGCTGGTCACCGGAAAGCTGGACGGCCTCACCGCCAAGGGTCGGGGCGGTGGTGACGGCGCCCTTGAAGGTCTCGAAGGGCACGCGGGCGTTGATGAGATGCCTCAGGACGAGCTTTTGCAGCTCGGGCCTGTTGGCTTGGGCGAGCAAGCGGTCGACCTCGCCTGCCGGCAGTAGGGCGAAGGCCGCGTCGCTCGGCGCCAGGACCGTCACGGCCGGCAGGCCCTTCACGAAGGCGGTCAGGCCCACGAGGTCCGAAGCCTTCAGGAAGGTGGTGAACCGCCCCGACGCCTTGAGGGTGTCGATCACGTCGCCCGACGGGGTGAGGGCCGGAGCGGCGGGCGCCGCCGGGGCGAGAGGCGCCACGGGCGCGGCGGGGGCCGCAGGGGTCTGGGCGACCGCGACGCCGGCGGACAGGAAGAGGACGGCGAAAGCGAGGGGGAGCTTGGTCATGAAGGCCTTCGGGGCTTGCGGAAACGGGGCCGGAGCTCGCCGGCGCGCCGACTTAGTCCATCCCCCCCGCTTATGGCTACGGGCCTGGGCGGAGCGCGGGACGCGATCACGCCGTCGTGATCCCGACGCCCTGACCTCGACCCTCCCGGGCTCGCGACGGGCGACAGGCGCCTGAATCTGCACCATGCCCACAGCCGTGGCGCCCATTTTTTAGCCTTCAGCAAGAGAACGCCTGTTTTTGCGGCGCCAGTCATCCCCTGGGCGGAGCCACCCCACCTACCGTGACCTTCGGTTCAGGCGCCATTCCGGCGCGGGGCCGTTCCATCGGGAACAGAGCGGGAGCGACGGGATGAAACTGATCATGGCGATCGTCAAACCCTTCAAGCTGGACGACGTGCGCGAAGCCCTCGTGTCGTCCGGCGTCGAGGGGCTCACGATCACGGAAGTCAAAGGTTACGGACGTCAGAAGGGGCAGACCGAGATCTATCGAGGCGCTGAGTACCAGGTGAACTTCATCCCAAAGGTGAAGCTCGAGGCGGTCGTCGATGACGCCGCCGCCGCCGGCGTGGTCGAGACCATCAAGACCGCCGCCTCCACCGGCAAGATCGGGGACGGGAAGATCTTCGTCATCGATGTCGCCGACGCCGTGCGTATCCGCACCGGCGAAACCGGCGCCTCTGCGCTCTGATCCCTCCAGGAAGGAACACGAAATGAACGGGTTCAAACTCAAGGGTCTCGCCGGGCTGATGCTCGCAGCGACCCTGGCCGGAGCGCCTCTGGCGACCCCGGTCCTCGCCCAGGAGACGACGCCTGCGGCGGCGGCCCCCGCTGAAGCAACCGTTGCGCCTGCGCCTGCGCCGGCCGAAACGGCGGCGCCCGTCGCCGCCGCCCCCGCGGAAGCCGCTCCCGCCCCTGTCCCGGACAAGGGCGACACCACCTGGATGCTGGTCTCCACCGTCCTCGTCCTGCTGATGATCCTTCCGGGCCTCGCCCTCTTCTACGGCGGCCTCGTTCGCCAGAAGAACATGCTGTCCATGCTGATGCAGGTCGGCGTGGTGACGGTGATCGGCATGATCGCCTGGATGTTCTGGGGCTACAGCCTCGCCTTCACCGACGGCGGCGCCCTCGACAAGTTCGTGGGCGGCGGGGGGCGGTTGTTCCTGAAGGACGTCACCCCCGCAAGCAATGTGGCCACCTTCTCGACCGGGGTCGTCATCCCGGAGCTGGTCTTCATGGCCTTCCAGATGACCTTCGCCTGCATCACGGCGGCCCTCGTCCTGGGCGGTGTCGCCGAACGGATGAAGTTCGCCGCGGTGGTCGTGTTCGCCATCCTCTGGCCGCTGCTCTCCTACTATCCCCTGGCCCACATGGTCTGGTGGTGGGCGGGTCCTGACGCCGTCGCCGCCGCCCCGACAGACCCGATCCAGTCCGGCCTGCTGTGGGGCTTTGGCGCCCTCGACTTCGCCGGCGGCACCGTCGTCCACATCAATGCGGGCATCGCCGCCCTGGTCGGCGCCCTGATCCTCGGCCCCCGCAAGGGCTTCGGGACCGAGCCCATGCCGCCCCACTCCCTGACCCTGACCATGACAGGCGCGGGCCTCCTGTGGGTGGGCTGGTTCGGCTTCAACGCCGGCTCCAACCTGGAAGCGAACGGCTACGCCGCCCTGGCCATGGTCAACACCCTGGTGGCGACCGCTGCGGCGGGCCTCTCCTGGGTGGTCACCGAGTGGGTCACCCGCAAGCGCGCAAGCGCCCTGGGCCTGGCCTCCGGCCTGGTCGCCGGCCTGGTCGCCATCACCCCGGCGGCGGGCTTCGCCGGCCCGGTCGGTGCGGTTGTCCTTGGCCTCGTGGTCTCGCCGGTCTGCGTCTTCTTCTGCGCGAAGATCAAGAACGCCCTGAAGTACGACGACAGCCTGGACGCCTTCGGCATCCACGCCATCGGCGGCATCATCGGCGCCATCGCCACCGGCCTGCTGGTCAACCCCGACTGGGGCGGCGCCGGCGTGGTCGACTACACGACCTGCGCCGCGGACGGGGACATCTCCACCTGCGACACGGCCGCCTATGTCCTCTCGACCCAGGTCATGGCCCAGGTGAAGGCGGTCCTCGTGGCCATCGCCTGGTCGGCGGCCGCCAGCGCCATCGTCTTCTTCGTGATCAAGTACACGGTGGGCCTGCGCTCCACATTGGACAGCGAGGAAGAGGGCCTGGACATCTCCGAGTTCGGAGAGCGGGCCTACCACAACTGATCCTCCCCTCAGTCGTGGCGGAGCGGGGACCCCTCGGGGTCCCCGTTTTCGTTTCAGGCGTCGGGTTCGAGGGGCGCCCCCAGCCGACAGGCGCGAACCCACCAGCCGGGCTGCGCACGGGCAAGGCCTTCCGCCAGGCGTTCGGCCGACTCCGGATCGGCGCAAAGGGCGAAGCAGGTCGCCCCGGACCCGGAAAGTCGCGCCAGCAGGGTCTCGGGAGCGTCGCGCAGGCGCTCCAGCACTGCGCCGATCAGAGGAGCCACACTGAGGGCGGGCGTCTCGAGGTCGTTGCGCAGGGCGCCCAGCCAGCGCGCCGCAGCCTTTGCATCCGGGAGCCGCCCGGGGTCCGGGACGGGATCGGGGCTGTCAACCGCCGCCGCCCGGTCAAAGGCCCGATAGACGGCGGCCGTGGAGCAGGCGACGCCGGGGTTGACCAGAACCGCCGGGAGGCCGGGGAGAAGGGGCGCAGGCGCCAGCACATCCCCCCGCCCCCTCGCCGTCACAGGACGGCTGGCGACGCAGGCCGGGACGTCTGAACCGAGTTCCGCCCCAAGGGCCTCCAGCTGCGGACCCCCCAGGCCGCCGCCCCAGGCGGTGTTGAGCAGCCTCAGGGTCGCCGCAGCGTCGGCCGAGCCGCCGCCCAGCCCCGCCGCCACCGGCAGGCGTTTCTCCAGGACGAGGCCTGGCAGGTCGCCTTCGCGGCCGAGCCGCCGGGCAAGGCTGCGCGCAGCCCTGAGCACCAGGTTGTCCTCATCCGTCTCGAGGCCTGCCGCAAAGGGGCCGGCGACCTCGAGGGCCGCCCCCCCCTTCCCCACTGCGGAGACCTGGTCGCCGACGTCGGCGAAGACCATCAATGTCTCGAGGGGATGGAAGCCATCGGCAGCCTTCGCCCCGACATGCAGGTAGAGATTGACCTTGGCCGGCGCGAAGGCGCTTGCACCCATGGCGGCGGTCAGGGCTTGCGGGCGGCCGGGGTGGGGGCGGGCGGCAGGCCCTGGGCCAGCTTGCGTTCCGCCTCGGCCTTGATCTTGGGGTCCGGGTCCAGGGTCAGTACGCGCTTCCACTGGAAGCCGGCTTCGTCTCTACGGCCGACCCGCCAATAAGCGTCGCCGAGATGGTTGTTCAGCTCGGGGTCGCCAGGCTCAAGCTCCACCGCCCTTTCAAGGGTCTCCACCGCCCGAGGGAAGTCTCCCAGGCGGAAATAGGCCCAGCCCAGGCTGTCGACCATGGCGCCGGAGCGCGGGTTCTGGCTCACCGCCCGCCGCACCATCTCCAGGGCCTTATCGAGGTTCTCGTTACGGTCGATCCAGGTGTAGCCCAGATAGTTCAGCAACTCCGGCTCATCCGGGTTCAGGGCCAGGGCGGCCTTGAGGTCGGCCTCAGCCTCGGGCCACCGCCCCGCCCGCTCCCGGGAGACGCCGCGGGCGTAAAGGAGCCGCCAGTCCGGCGCTGCGCCGCTGATGAGGGGATCCAGCACGTCTGCGGACTCCGAGAACTTCTCATTGGCCCTGAGAAGGTCGGACAGGTTGATCGCCGCCTCGACGTCTCCCCCGGCGGCGGCGGCGCGCGCCAGTCGCAGGGCCGTCTCGGGATCGCCCGCGCGCTGGTGGCTCCAGGCCAGCTTGGCCTGGGCGGCGACGAACTCGGGTGCGGCTGCAGGAACCCGCGCATAGGCGGCGCGGGCCTCTTCCACCAGGCCGTAGCTCTCGAGGAGATCGCCCACGAGCAGCCAGGCAGGATTGTTTCCGGGATCCAGCCGGAGGGCCAGGCGGAGATAGGCCAGGCCCATCTGGTCCTGGCCGGCGGCGATCAGCGTGGCCGCAACCGGGATCAGGGTCTGGGCGGCGCCCTGCCGCAGGCTGGGCTGGACCTCGGCCTTGCCCGCCGCCGCCCGTTCCCGGGCCGCCCGGACCGAGGCGTTCCGAGGATCGGTGGCGAGAAGACGGTCGTAGAGGGCGACGGCCTCTGCGCCGCGCTTTCGCCTCTCGAGGAATCCGCCGTAGGCCAGGACAGAAGCCTGCCCCGGAGAGTCCCCGCCGGAGAGAACCTTGAAGTTGGTCTCCGCCTCATCAAGCCGGCCAGCCCTCTCGAAGAGTCGCGCCTGGGCGAGGAGGCCGAAGACGTCGACGATCCGATCCCCTGGCGACTGTGGCCGGACCAGGACGCCCTCGCGATCCCCGGCCATGGCGGCCGCCCAGGGGGCGAGAAGGGCCATGGCGGACCGGTGCGGAAAAACCGCCCCCTCTGGGGCCAGCAGGGTCCCGGCCGACCCAACACGGCCGGTGGACATGCCCTCGACGGCGCGAACAAGGCGGCTGAGCGAAAGGTTGGGCGCCGAGGTGGCCTCGGAGGTGGGGGCGATCCGCGCTGCGGTGGTGACGTCCCCAGCCAGGAGGGCGGCGACGAAGCCGCGTTCATCGATGACGCCGGCGGCGTCGGGATCAAGGGCCCGGACCGCCCCGTAGTATCGGGCGGCGTCGGCGTTACGCCCGGCGTTGAGGGCCGCCCGTCCCGCCAGGAACTGGCCATAGGGCGAGGCGCCGGTTCCCTCCGCCGGCCCTGCGGAGGGACCGGGGGCGGTGGCGCAAGCCGCAAGGGCGAAGAGCGCCCCTGCGATCGCAAGGCGAGACGCCGCTCGGAACAGGACCTTGGGTCTCCAGACAGCCATGGAGCGGGTGTTCACCTGTTCGCTCCCCCCGGCAAGCCCGCCTACATGTTCGGGTAGTTGGGCCCGTCGCCGCCCTGGGGCGTCGTCCAGGTGATGTTCTGGGAGGGATCCTTGATGTCGCAGGTCTTGCAGTGGACGCAGTTCTGGAAGTTGATCTGGAACCGCGGGTTCGACCCATCGTCCTCCGTCAGGACCTCGTAAACCCCCGCCGGGCAGTAGCGCTGGGCCGGCTCGGCGTACTTCGGCAGGTTGACGCTGATGGGCGTGGAGGCGTCGGTCAGCTTCAGGTGCGCCGGCTGAGCCTCGTCATGATTGGTCGAGGCCAGGAAGACTGACGACAGCTTGTCAAAGCTCACGACGCCGTCGGGCTTGGGATAGGCGATCGGCTGGTAATCCTTGGCCAGTCCCGTGGACTCGGCGTCGGACTTGCCGTGCTTGAGGGTCCCGAAGAAGGAGAAGCCCCCAAGCAGGTGGGCCAGGGTGGCGTCCACCCCGCCCAGGAGCAGGCCGGGAAGGGTCCCGAACTTCGACCAAAGCGGCTTGAAGTTGCGGACCGCGTGCAGTTCCTTGGCGATGGACGAGGCCTTGTAGGCGGTCTCGTACTCCACCAGTTCGTCACCGCCGCGACCAGCCTGGATCGCGCCGAAGGCCGCCTCGGCGGCCAGGACGCCGCTCTTGACCGCGTTGTGGGAGCCCTTGATCCGCGGAACGTTGACCATGCCCGCCGAGCAGCCCAGCAGGGCCCCGCCCGGGAAGTAGAGCTGCGGCAGGGACTGCTCCCCGCCTTCGGTGATCGCCCGGGCGCCATAGGCGACCCGTTCGCCCCCCTCGAGGTACTGACGGATCGCCGGGTGGGTCTTGAACCTCTGGAACTCGTCAAAGGGCGAAAGGTAGGGGTTCTTGTAGTTCAGGTGCACCACGAAGCCGATGGCCACGTAGTTGTCCCCAAAGTGGTACATGAACGAGCCGCCGCCCGTCTTGTTGTCCAGGGGCCAGCCAAAGGTGTGCTGGGTCAGGCCGGGCTGGAAGGCCGCGTCCGGAACCTTCCAGAGCTCCTTGATGCCGATGCCGTACTTCTGGGGCTCGCGTCCCTTGTTCAGGTCGAAGCGCGCCTGCAGCTGCTTGGCCAGGGAGCCCCGGACGCCCTCGCCGATCAGGGTGTACTTGGCGTGCAGCTCGATACCCGGCTGGTAGTCGGGGCCGGGCTGGCCATCCTTGCCAATGCCGAAGACACCGGCGACCACGCCCTTGACCGAACCGTCCGCGTTGAAGACGAGCTCGGAGGCCGCCATGCCGGGATAGATCTCCACCCCAAGGCCCTCGGCGTACTGGGCGAGCCAGCGGCACACATTGCCCAGGCTGGCGATGTAGTTGCCGTGGTTCAGCATCCACTTCGGGAAGGGCGCCCAGCTGACGTCCAGCTCACCGGCCGGACCCAGCATCAGGAACTTGTCCTTGGTCACCGCCGTCTCGAGGGGAACCCCCAGTTCCTTCCAGTTGGGCAGGAGCTCGGCAATGCCGCTGGGGTCGATGACCGCCCCGGAGAGGATGTGGGCGCCGACCTCGGAGCCCTTCTCGAGGACCGCGACGGAAATCTCGGCCCCCGCCGCCTCGGCCATCTGCTTGAGGCGGATCGCCGCCGCCAGGCCGGACGGGCCGGCGCCGACGATGACCACGTCGTATTCCATAGCCTCGCGTTCGAGGGTCTCGCTCATTTTGCAAGCTCCGGTGCGCCGGTCGCCCCGCGCCCGGCCTTGTTCCCTTGTGGCCTTATCAATAGCTTACGCAAGGTGGGTCAAGGGCGAATGCCGCCGGTCCCACCGCCAGCCCGGGGAATCCACCGCAGATGAGCCGCCTGTCAGGCCCCGCCGTCGCCGAAAGCCTGCTCGCCTTCTGGGCCGAGACCGGCGTCGACGCCGCCTTGCTGGAAATACCGACGGATCGAATCGCCGAGGGCCAGAAACCCCTCGCCGCCCCCCGCCCCGCTCCGGCGACGCCCCTGCGTACTGCGGCCCCGGCGGCCCCCCGCCCCCTGGCCCTGGAAGCCGCGCGGGAAGCTGCGGCGGCCTGCCAGGACCTGGAGGCCCTGGCCGCCGCCATCGAGGCCTTCGAGGGCTGCCCAATCCGCTTCGAAGGCGCAGCGAGCCGTTCCGTCTTCTCCCGCGGACCGGCGGACGCCCCTGTGGTGGTGGTCGGAGAGGCCCCGGGCGCCGAGGAAGACCGGCTGGGGCGGCCCTTCGTGGGCAAGGCCGGCAAGATGCTGGACAGGATGCTGGAGTCCATCGGCCTCGCGGACCGGGCCTTCATCACCAACACTGTCTTCTGGCGGCCGCCCGGGAACCGGACCCCCTCCCCCGAGGAACAGGTCGTCTGTCGTCCCTTTGTCGAGCAGGCCATCCGGCTGGTGCGGCCGCGGATGCTGCTTCTGGTCGGCGCACCGGCCACCCGCTGCCTCCTGGACCAGGCCGAGGGCATCAACAAGCTGCACGGCCGCTGGTTCGAGTGGCGGACAGCGGAAGGCGACCTTGAGCTGCCGGCCCTGCCGACCTTCCATCCCGCCTTCCTCATGCGGCAGCCGACCGCAAAGGCCATGGCCTGGTCGGACCTGAAGCTGTTTGCCGAGCGGCTGAACCGTCCGGCGCGGCCCTGAGGTCAGCCGGCGACGCGCAGCCGTGCCGCGCCCCTGGACGCCTGCGAGAGCGCCGCCTGGGGGCTGACCCCGGCCGGGACAGCCGCAAGGCGCGACCGGGAGGTCACCAGCCCAAGCGGCGGCGAAAGAAACCCAAGGCCGGGGGGCGCCGGCGCGGTGAGGGCGAGTCCCCGGTGCAGGCCCTCGCTGGCGGCGAGTTCCCGGCCCAGGCGGTCGAGGCCGAAGGCGTCAAGGCGCAGGCGGGGAGTCGCCAGGAGGATCAGGTCGCTCCGCGCTTCCTGCACAGCCACCCCCAGGCCGCCCAGGATCCGGCGCGCGCCCGCCGCCTCGCAGAGGGCGAACAGGTCCCGGTCCTCCTCAGCGGGCTCCAGGACGAGGACGTCGCGGACCAGACCGGTGATGGCGGCGGGGACCAGGTCGGAGAGGAGCCCTGCAAGCTCGCCGCTCGCCTCTCCGGCGCTTGTGATGACACTCAGCATTCCGCCATCAGCCGGGACCTGAGGAACAGGTCAAGGCCGCACGGGCCCCGGGGATGCAGAAGCCCGGGACTTCCTGCTAGGCTCAACGCCGGATTCCACCGCAGGGAGCGGAAGGTGATTTCAGGGAGGTTCAGACCCGGGGGGATGGGCGGGCTGGGCGTCGGCCTGGCGCTCGGGCTTCTGCTGGGCGCCAGCGCCGTCCGGGCCGAAGCCCCGTCTCCCGCGGCGGATTCCGCCTTTGTCGCCCTCTCCTCCAATGAAGAGGCCTATTGCAACCGGATTGGCCTGATCCGCTCGGCGCGCTCACGGGTCGATATCCAGACCTACATCCTGACCCCCGACATCACGGGCTCGGGTCTGGTGCGCGAACTCGAGGCCGCCGCGGGCCGGGGCGTGGCGATCCGGCTTCTCCTGGACGACTACGGCTCGCACGAGGCCAAGGGCCGGCTCGACGCCCTCCGGCGCATGCCGGGGGTCGAGATCCGCTATGTGAACGCCTCCCGGCGCCAGGGGCTCGGCCGACGGATCGACTACCTTGTCGATTTCCGCCGCCTGAACCGGCGGATGCACAACAAGTCCTTCATCGTCGACGACCAGACGGCGATCGTCGGCGGCCGGAACATCGGCGATGTCTATTTCCGGACAGGCGCCTTCGCCTTTGCTGACCTCGACGTTGTGGTTGAGGGCGCCGCCCTGGCGGATCTCCGCAAGGTCTTCGACGCCTACTGGAACTCGACCGTGGCCCTGCCGCTGGACGAGGTGGCCCCCCTGGCCAGGAACCCGCGAACGGCCCGCGACCCCTTCCCCGAGCGGGCGCCGGCCTGCCCCGCCGTGTCGGAGTCGCCGGCCGCCGCCCTGCAGCCAACTGCGGCGACGGTGCTCTCCGACCCGCCCTCAAAGATCGGCGGCGACAGACAGGACGCGCCCGCCCTCGATCCCATCCGGGAACAGATCCGGCGGGAGATCAGCACGCCGGGCCACGCGCTCTACATCATCTCGCCCTACTTCATTCCGAGCGATGGATGGGTTGCGGAACTGGTCGCCCTCCAGGCCCGCGGCGTGGATGTCCGGATCCTGACCAATTCCGCCAGGGCGACCAATTCAACACCGGTGCACGCCGCTTATTCCAAGTACCGACGGGAACTGACCCAGGGCGGCGTCCGGCTCTTCGAGTTCAAGCCGACCGCCCTGCCCGTGGAGGAACCTGACCTGGAGTTCGGCGCGGTCCGGTCGCGCTCGACCCTCCATGCCAAGACCTTCTCGGTCGATGACGAAAGGATCTTCGTGGGATCGTTCAACTTCGATCCCCGTTCCGTGGAACTGAACACGGAGATGGGCCTGATCCTGCGAAACCCGCAGGCGGCCGGAGCCATCAAGACCTTCTTCGAGACCGGACTGTCGTCAACGGCCTACGAGGTCCGGGCCGCGGACAAGGGTCTGGTCTGGGTTGACCGCAGCGAGGGCGCTGAAGTCGCCCTCAAGCGTGAGCCCGGCCTCAACTTCCTTCACCGCGCCTGGCTGAAGATGCTGTCCCTGGCGCCGATCGAGCACCTGCTCTGAAGCCAGACGGTCAGACCGCCCGCTTCAGGACTTCCGCCAGCCGCTCTTCCTTGAGCTTTTCAGCCACGAGGAAGGCCAATTCAAGGGCCTGCTCGCCGTTGAGCCGCGGGTCGCAGTGGGTGTGGTAGCGATCCGCCAGATCGCCCTCGGAGAGGGCGCGGGCGCCGCCGAGGCACTCGGTGACATTCTGCCCGGTCATCTCCAGGTGGACGCCGCCGGGATGCACGCCTTCGGCCCGGCAGATCTCCACGAAGCTCTTCACCTCCGAGAGGATCCGGTCAAAGGGCCGGGTCTTGTAGCCGGTGGCCGCCGTCAGGGTGTTGCCGTGCATGGGATCGATCGCCCAGACGACCCGGGCGCCCGCGGCGCGGGTCGCCTTCAGGAGGCCCGGCAGGCGGCCGGCGATCTTGTCGTGGCCAAAACGGCCATACAGGGTCAGGCGGCCCGGCTCGTTGTCCGGGTTCAGGATCTCGATCAGGCGCAGGAGCTCGTCCGCCTCGAGGGTCGGGCCGACCTTCATGCCGATCGGGTTGCGGATGCCGCGGAAGAACTCCACGTGGGCGCCGTCGGGCTGGCGGGTACGCTCGCCGATCCAGAGCAGGTGCGCCGAGGTGTCGTACCAGTCGCCGGAGGTGGAATCGACGCGGGTCATGGCCTCCTCGAAGCCCAGCAGGAGGGCCTCGTGGGAAGTGAAGAACTCCACCCTGTGCAGGTCGGGGTGCGACTCCGGCGTCACGCCGATGGCGGCCATGAAGGCCAGGGCCTCGGAAATCTTCTCGGACAGGGCGCGGTAGCGGGCGCCCTGCGGACTGTCGTCGACAAAACCCAGCGTCCAGCGATGGATGTTGTGCAGGTCGGCGTAGCCGCCGCCGGCGAAGGCGCGCAGCAGGTTCAGGGTCGAGGCCGACTGGCCATAGGCCTGGAGCAGGCGCTGGGGGTCCGGGGTCCGCGACGCGGCGTCGAAGTCCATGCCGTTGATGATGTCACCCCGGTAGGACGGCAGGGTTACGTCTCCAACGGTCTCGGTGGCGGAGGAGCGTGGCTTGGCGAACTGGCCGGCCATCCGGCCGACCTTCACCACGGGCTTGCCGCCGGCGAAGGTCAGGACCACCGCCATCTGCAGGATCAGGCGGAAGGTGTCGCGGATGTTGTCCGCATGGAACTCCTTGAAGCTCTCGGCGCAGTCACCGCCCTGCAGAAGGAAGGCGCGGCCGGCCTCGACGTCCGCCAGCAGGGATTTCAGCCGGCGGGCCTCTCCGGCGAACACCAGGGGCGGCATGCCGCGCAGGGTCTGCTCGACCGAGGCCAGGGACTGGGCGTCAGGATAGTCCTCCGGCATGTGTTTGCCGGGAAGTGACCGCCAGGTGGAAGGGCTCCAGGAAGGGCTCATCTTTCAACTCCACGCCCGCATCTGCGGGCGCGGCGTTCTAGCCGGAACGGCGTCAAACGTCGATAGGCCGGGCGCGCAGGACCAGGATGCAGGCCAGGGCGGACAGGGACCCGAGGGCCAGCCACCACTCCTGCCAGACGCCAAAGCTGACCGCCCCGAAGGCCAGGTAGGCCGCCGCCGTCGCAGTGGCGGCGGCGGCGGCGGGTGTCCGGCGCGGCCGCGACAGGCCCGAGAAGATCGACGCCCAGACGATGGCGGCGGCCACGGCGCCGATCAGCCCCAGCTCCATCCAGACCTGCAGCGCCGCGTCGTGGGGATGGAGCTGGATCCCGGGCCCGAAGGCGCGGCTGGCGTCCAGCCCCCACCCTGGCAGGGGGCGGGCCAGGATCCAGTCCACGGCCTTGCGCCAATAGCCCAGGCGCTGGAGCCAGGATTCGGAGAGATAGGGGGCCAGGCGGGCATCGAGCCCCAGGATGAAGGCGCCCTTGGCGATCGCAGGGGCAAGAAGGAAGGCGGCGGCGCCCAGGCCGGCGAGGATCCGGGGCGCCCGGACCGGGAAGGCCAGCACCATCCCTGCCGCCAGGACGGCGCAGGCCAGGGCCAGGAAGGGGGCGTCGTAGCCGAAGGCCAGTGCGGGGACGACAATCCCCACCCCCAGGAGAAGGGCCAGTCCCCACCGCACACGGCCAGACACCGCCGCCAGGGCCGGCGGCGCCAGGAGGGTCAGGACGTACAGGCCCTGGGCCACGTTCTTGATGGCGAAGTCCGGACGCACGGTTTCGCCGAGAGTTGTCAGAAGCACCTTGTAGGCGGCCGCCCCCGTGGCCGCCTCAGCCAGGAGGAGGACGGCCAGCAGGGCGGTCATCCCCGCCAGGAGCTTCACGAGCCCGGGCAGGCGCACCTCCGGGACCGCCCGGGCGGCGCTGACGGCGCTGCCGTAGAGGGCCAGCATGAAGACCAGCTTCAGCCCGGTCTGTCCCTCGAGGTCCGCCGCCCGCCAGGGGCTCCAGAAGATGGAGGCGCAGGCCCAGACCAGGGCGGTGAACAGGGCCAGCAGCAGGGCCCGGTCCTCGCTCCGGACGCGGACGGAGGGAAGTGTCAGCAGGCCGGCCAGCGCGACGGCGGGCGCAAAGCCCAGGGCGCCGACCCAGCCCAGCAGGGGCGTCAGGACAAGAAGCCCTGCAATCACCCCGGCCGTCCAGCGGCCAGGCGATGTCGCCGAAACGGGCAAGTTCAGGCCGGGGACCGGGCGACGGGCTCGCTCAGGGTGACGAGTTCCTCGGCCAGGGTGGGATGGACGGCGCAGGCGGAGTCCCACTGGGCCTTGGTCACGCCCAGCTTGAGCGGCACGGCGGCCATCTGGATGATCTCCGGGGCGTCCGGGCCCACCACATGGCAGCCCAGCATCCGCTGGGTATCGGCGTCCACCACCAGCTTGACCAGGGCCTGCTCCTGGCCGCCGTAGAAGGTCTCCTTCATGGGCCGGAACCGGGACCGGTAGATGTCGATGTTGGCATAGGCGGCGCGGGCCTCGGCCTCCGTCAGGCCCACCGTGCCGACTGGCGGCTGGCTGAATACGGCCGAGGCCACCGCTTCATGGTCGAAGCGGGTCGGCTGGCCATAGAACTCCGTCCGGGCGAAGGCGGCGCCCTCGCGGATGGCCACCGGGGTCAGGTTGATCCGGTCCGTGACGTCGCCGACGGCCCAGATGCTGGGGACCGAGGTCTTCGACCAGGCGTCGACCCGGATCTCGCCGTTCGGGCCAGTCTCCACGCCCGCAGCTTCCAGGCCGAGCCCGCGCGTGTGGGGCTTGCGGCCTGTCGCCAGCATGACCTGCCCGGCCGGCAGGACCTGGCCGTCGGAGAGGCGGCACTGCAGGTCTCCCGGACGACCGGCGATCTCCGTTGGATGCGCCCCGAGGATGAGCTTCACCCCCCGCCTCTGGATCTCGGCGGCCACGTGGGAACGGATGTCCTCGTCGAAGCCGCGCAGCACCTGGTCGCCGCGATAGACCAGGGTCACGTCGACGCCGAGCCCGTTGAAGATGCCGGCGAATTCCACGGCGATGAAGCCCCCGCCGACGATGACCATGCGCTCCGGCAGGGCGGGAAGATCGAAGGCCTCCTCGGAAGTGATGGCCAGGTCTGCTCCCGGCAGGTCCTCGGGCCTCCAAGGCCGGCCGCCCGTGGCCACGAGGATGCGTTGGGCGGTCACCGCCCCACGCCCCTCGACCTCAAGGCTGTTGGCGCCGGTCAGGATCGCCCTGCCCTCAAGGATCTCGGCGCCCGACCGGGTCAGGTTCGCCACGTAGAGCCCGGACAGCCGGGCGATCTCGCGGTCCTTGGCCTCCCGGAAGCGGGACCACTCGAAGGTCGCCTCCGAGGCGGACCAACCGTAGCCCTCGGCGATGTGGGCGTAGTGCGGAAACTCCGAGGCGTAGACCATGAACTTCTTGGGCACGCAGCCGCGGATCACGCAGGTGCCGCCGACCCTGTACTCCTCGGCCACCGCCACCCTGGCGCCCGAGGCGGCGGCCAGCCGCCCGGCCCGGACCCCGCCGGACCCCGCCCCGATGACAAAGAGATCGTAGTCGAACTGGCTCATGATCGGGCTCCCCCTGCGGCGGCGGCGCGACCCTAGAGCAAATCGGGTCGCTGTTGAATGCCGGCGGCGCCGGGCCTTGACCCCTGGGAAGGTGAGGCGCAAGCCCTGTCCATGGAACTCGCTGAACCAGTCCCGCCCGCCGCCGCGTCACCGCCCCCGCAGGACCCGTCGGACAGGGCTTTCTTCGGTCACCCGCTGGCCTTCGGGCACATCTTCGCCACCGAGGTCGGGCTCGCCTTCGCCTACTACGGCCTCATTTCGATCCTGACCCTCTACATGTCGACCCACCTCTTCCTGCCAGGCACAGCTGAGGGGGTGATCGGGTTCGGTCCCTTCAGCCGGATGATGGAGACGGTGTTCGGCGCGACCAGTCCCCTGGAGCTGGCCTCGGCCACCTTCGGCCTGGTCACCGGGATCTTCTACGCCACGCCGCTCATCGGCGGCCTGATCGGCGATCGCTGGCTGGGGACGCGGACCTGTATCGTCGCGGGGCTGCCGATCCAGACCTTGGGCTACGCCCTCCTGGTCTTCGAGCCGACCTTCCTGATCGGCATGGCCCTGATGGTGGTGGGCGGGGGCCTCGTGAAGTCGAATCTGCTCGGCCAGGTCGGCGCCCTTTACGGCCCGGAGGATCCGCGCCGGACCCGCGCCTTCGGCCTCTTCCTGATCGCCGTGAACATCGGCGGATTCATCACCCCCCTGGTGGTGGGAACCCTGGGCGAGAAGGTGAGCTGGTCCTCAGGCCTGGCAGCCGCCGCCGTGGGCATGGCCCTGTCCATGCTGGCCTACCTGTCCGGCGCCAGGCACTTCCCCGCCCGCCGCAGCGTCCAGCCGGCTGCGGCCGCAACAAAGGCGTCGGCGGCCCCCGGTCCGGCCCAGGGATGGGTCGTCGCAGCCCTCCTCCTGGTGCTGGTGGGCTCCATGCTCAACATCGGCGCCTACAACCAGGCCTTCAACATCTTCCCGGTCTGGGCCCGCGAGCATGTCGACCGACAGATCGGCGGCTTCGAGGTGCCGGTCACCTGGTTCTCCACCCTCGACGGCATCCTGACCATCGTGGCCACAGCCCTGGCGGTGAAGATCTGGGCCTGGCAGGCCCGAGGCGGGCGCGAGCCGCGCGAGACCTCCCGCCTGATGGTCGGATGCGCCCTGACCGCATGCGCCTTCATGGTCCTGGCCCTGTCGGCCGCAGCTTTTGGCGACGCCAAGGTCCACATCCTCCTCCCGATCCTGTTCTTCATGCTGGCCGACGCCGCCCTGCCCTGGGTGGATACTGTGATCATGGCCCTCTTCACCCGGGTCGGGCCGGCCGGCCTGGCGACCAGCCTTCTGGGCGTCTACTACCTTTCCTTCACCGGCGGGAACCTGCTGGTGGGCCGGCTGGGCCAGGCCTACGAGCACATGGCGCCCTCCGCCTTCTGGGGACTGCACGCCGCCATGGCCGGCGCGGGCCTGATCTGGCTGGCGGTGCTCGGCGGCTGGATGAACCGGGTCTACGACGCCTCGATGAGGGCGCGGGCAGGCCAGACCTAGGGCTCAATCTCCACGACGCCGGCGTCCGTCGCCACGAGGGCGAGGTCGGCGAGGTCCAGGAAGAGGCCGTGGTCCACCACGCCGGTCACCGACTTGAGCGCCGCCGCCAGGGCCGCCGGGGCGTCGATGCGGCCACAGGCGATGTCGTAGATGACGTTGCCGCCGTCGGTCAGGACCGGCGATCCGTCCTTCAACCTCTGGCGGGGGGCCGCGCCGATGTCGCACTCGGACAGGGCGTCGCAGATCCGGTCCAGGGTGGTCCGGTGCCCGAAGGCCACCACCTCCACCGGCAGGGGAAAGGCGCCCAGGCGGGGAACCCGCTTGCCGGCGTCAGCGATGACGACGCAGCGGCGCGACGCCTCCCAGACCAGCTTCTCGCGCAGCAGGGCCGCGCCTCCGCCCTTGATCAGCGAGAGGGCCGGGCCGATCTCGTCGGCGCCGTCCACGGTCAGGTCGATGGGGCCGGTCTCGCCCAGCTCCGCCACCCGGATGCCCAGCTCCTGGGCCAGGGTCGCGGTGGACCGGGAGGTCGCCACGCCCACGATGTCCAGCTTCCGGGCGCCCAGGGCGCGCACGAACCAGGCGGCGGTGGAGCCGGTACCCAGGCCCACGACCATGCCGGGTTGGACAAGGGCGGCGGCGGCCTCGCCCGCGGCGCGTTTCTGGTCTTCGGCGCTCATGAGCCGCCCTTTTCCTTCCTCGCCGCCTTCTCGGCGGTCTTGCGGGCGCGGAAGGCGGCAGCCCAGCCGGCCTTGTTGCTCTGCTCGCCCCGCGCCACGGCCAGGGCGTCGTCGGGCACGTCGCGGACGATGACCGAGCCCGACCCCGTCATGGCGCCTGCGCCAATGGACCGCGGCGCGACAATGGCGGTGTTCGAGCCGATGAAGGCGCCCGGGCCCACATGGGTCTCGTACTTGTCGAAGCCGTCGTAGTTGCAGAAGATCGTGCCGGCGCCGATGTTGGCCCCCGCCCCCACGGTGCCGTCGCCCAGGTAGGACAGGTGATTGGCCTTTGCGCCCTTGTCCAGGCGGACCTTCTTGACCTCGACGAAGTTGCCGATGTGGACCTCCTCGCCGATGTCCGCGCCCGGGCGGAGGCGGGCGTAGGGGCCGATCAGGGCGCCGGGACCAACCCGGGCGCCCTCCAGGTGGCTGAAGGCCCGGATCACCGCGCCGGTCTCGATAGTCACGCCCGGTGCGAAGACCACGTAGGGCTCCACCTGCACGCCGGGCTCGATCCGCGTGTCCCAGGAGAAGTGCACGGTGTCGGGCGCCGGCATGACCACGCCCTCCGACAGGAAGTGGGTCCGGCGACGCTGCTGGAAGACCGCCTCTGCCTGGGCCAGCTGGGCGGGGGTGTCGGCGCCCATGACGGCGGTCTCGGGGGCGTAATGAGCCCGGGCCTTCCGCCCTTCCGCCGCGGCGATGGAGACCACATCGGTCAGGTAGTACTCGCCCTTGGCGTTGGCGTTGGTCAGCCGCGAGAGCCAGTCGAACAGGCGGGCCCGGTCGGCGCAGAGCATGCCCGCGTAACAGGTCCGCACCATCAGCTCCGCCGGCGAGGCGTCGCGGGCCTCCACGATGCGCCGGACCTCGCCCTCGGCGCTGGACAGAATGCGTCCGTACAGCAGGGGGTCGGCCGGCTCGAAGCCCAGCAGGGCCAGGTCCGTCCCCTCCGCCCTCAGGCTGAACAGGGGGTCCAGGTCCTCCGGCGCCAGCAGGGGGCAGTCGCCATTGACCACCATCACGTCGCCATCGAAATCCGCCAGGGCCGATCCAGCGGCAAGGACGGCGTGACCGGTGCCCAGGGGCGGGTCCTGGACCGCCGCCGCCCCGGGGCCGAGGCGGGCCTCGACCAGTTGGCGGACGGCGGGGCTGTGGGTCCCGACCACCACGACCACGCGCTCGCAGCCGGTCTCCAGGACGGTGTCGATCACCCGGTCCAGCAGGGTGCGCCCGCCGACCTTGTGCAGCATCTTGGGGATGGGGGACTTCATCCGGGTCCCCTGCCCGGCGGCGAGGATGACGGCGGCGCGGGCGGTCATGGCGGAAACCCCGGAATCGCAGGCGAGATTGCAATCATGGCGGCTTTAGCCGAAACCGCCAGCGGAGTCCCCGCCCCCCGAGCCCCCATTCCCAGGAGCGTCCATGCCGCCCGCAGCCCAGCCCCTGGCCGGCGCCGTCATCGCCTTCGACCTCGACGGGACGCTGGTGGACTCGGCCCCGGACCTGGTCGGAACCCTGAACCACCTCCTGGCCGAGGAGGGGATCGCCCCCCTGCCCTTCGACCAGGGCCGCAGCCTGATCGGGCATGGCGCCCGGCGGCTGATCCAGCGCGGCTTCGAGGCGCAGGGCCTGGCTGTCGAGGGCGCCGACCTTGAAGCCCTCTTCGAGCGCTTCATCGCCCACTACAACCTCCATAGCGCCGACCTGACCCGACCCTTCCCAGGCGTGCCGGAGAGCCTGGAGGCCCTGCGCGCGGCCGGCGCGCGGCTGGCCGTCTGCACCAACAAGCTGACCCGCCTGTCCACGCCCATCCTCGAGGCCCTGGACCTGGCCCGCCACTTCGACGCCGTGATCGGCGCCGACCTCGCCCCGGCGCCCAAGCCGGACCCCCGGCACCTGCAGCTGGCGGTGGAGGCGGCGGGAGGCGACCTCCGCCGGGCGGTCATGGTGGGCGACGCCGGCACTGACGCCGGCGCGGCGCGGGCGGCGGGGACGCCCCTGGTCCTGGTCAGCTTCGGCTACACGGAGATACCCGCCTGGGAGCTCCGCCCCGACCGGCTGATCGACCATTTCGACGAGCTGGGGCCCGCCTGCCTGGAGCTTCTGGCGCCCGCGTGAGTCCCGGCCTATCCTGCCACGCGAGGCCCCGCCGCGTTCGGGACGGGGCCCTGGGGGAACGACCATGCCGGGATCCATCATCGGGCGCCTCTGCGCGCTCGCCTTCATCGCCCTTGTTTTGGCGACAGGCCCGGCCCGGGCCGCAGAGGTCCACCCCGGACAGGCCGTCTACGACCGCGCCTGCGCCGCCTGCCACAACGCCCCCGAGCCCGGCGGCCGCGCAGCGCCGGTGGCCAGCCTCAGGCAGATGGACGCCCGCACCCTGCGCACCGCCCTGACCACCGGCGTCATGAAGGGGATCGGCGACAGCCTCGCGCCGGACGACCTGCGGGCCGTGGTCGACTACCTTGCCGCCAAGCCCAAGCCTGTCTCCGACGACTGGATCGACGGCGCGCGCTGCCCCGCTGACCGCCGCACGGTGGACGTGAACGCCCCCATCCCGTCCGGCGGCTTCGGCGTCAACGCCGACAACCGCCGCCGCCTGACCGCCGGCCAGTCCGGCCTGACCACCGCCTCCCTAGCCCGGCTCAAGCCTGCCTGGACCCTGGCCATCCCGAACGCCACGACCATGCGCTCCCAGCCCGTCCTGCTGGGCGCAACCCTGTTCTACGCCGCCAGCCAGGCCTCGACCCTCCTGGCCATCGACGCCGGGACGGGGTGCATCAAGTGGGCGGCCAGGACGCCGTCCGGCATCCGCACCAGCCTGGCCCTGGGCCGCCTCGGCAAGTCCGGCCCCCTGGCCGTGGTGGGCGGTGACGAGGGCGGCCACCTGCAGGCCTGGGAAGCCGAGACCGGCAAGCTGATCTGGCGGGCCGATCCCCGCCACGACAAGGGCGGCGTGCTGACCGGCGGCCCGGTCTTCGCCGGCGAAAGGCTCATCGTGCCGATCTCGGCCCTGGACGTGGCCCAGGCCATGCGGCCCACCTTCGCCTGCTGCTCCACCCATGGCGCGGTCAGCGCCGTGGACGTAACGAACGGCAAGGTGCTCTGGACCTGGCATGCGACGCCGGACGCCAAGCCCCTGGGCGTGAAGAACAGCGCTGGCGTCGAGATGAAGGGCCCCTCCGGCGCGCCCGTCTGGTCCACCCCGGCGGTGGACCTCAAGCGCGGCCTGGTCCTGGCCTCGACTGGCGAGAACACCTCGCCGCCCGCCACCGGGACCTCCGACTCCATCATCGCCCTGGACCTGGCCACCGGACGCCAGAAGTGGGTCTTTCAGGCCCTGGCCAACGACGTCTGGAACATGTCCTGCCCCTCAGGCCGGGAAAGCCGGCGCAAGCCCGGCCCAAACTGCTTCTTCTTCGAGGGCGACAGCGTCCTTCGCGACCATGACTTCGGCGGCGGCCCCGTGCTCTTCCAGGCCGGCGGCAGGACCCTGGTCCTGGCGGGCCAGAAGTCCGGCGACGTCTGGGCCCTGGACCTGAAGACCGGCCGCAAGGTCTGGAGCGACAAGTTCGGCCCGGGCACGCCCCTGGGCGGGGTGCACTGGGGCATCGCCGCCGACGAGACCCGGGTCTTCGCCCCCATCGCAGACCCCGGCGTCCCCGAGCCGGTCAGCGCCTCGGGGGTCCACGCCCTCGACGCGGCGACGGGCAAGCGCCTGTGGTCCTGGCGGGCCCTTCCGGACTGCAGCGAGGCCCGCAAGGCCCGCGGCCCCGGCTGCGAGCGGGCCGGCATCTCCGCCCCGCCCCTGTTGGTGGACGGCGCCGTCATCGCCGCCGGCCTGGACGGACGCCTCTGGGTGCTCGAGGCGACCTCCGGCAAGGTGCTGGCCAGCCTCGATACGGCCGGGCCCCGGGACAGCGTGAACGGTCTTCCCGCCCGCGGCGGCTCGGTGGACTCCGGCGGCCTCTTCGCCGGCGGCGGCATGGTCTTCGTGGGCTCCGGCTACGCCGCCTTCGGCCAGCCCCCCGGCAACGCCCTGATCGCCTACCGCCCCGAGCCCTGACGGAGGGGCCGGGGCCCGCTTGCAGCCGGCAGGCGGGCAGGCTATAGCCGCAACCCTTCCGGCGGATGCGTAGCTCAGCGGTAGAGCACCTCGTTCACACCGAGGGGGTCACAGGTTCGATCCCTGTCGCATCCACCAGGGTTTCCCCGCCTCAGCGATCCATTGACCCACCCCGCGCCCCGGCGGAGGATGGGGGATACCCACGTCTCAAATCGAGGCCACGCCCCATGCGCCATGAGGTCCAAGTCGAGGTCCTGGAGGAACTGCTCGCTCAGATTCGCGAGGGGCGGAACGCCGACGCCGGGGCGGTGCGGGCCTGCCCGGCCTCCACCTGGACCTGTCCGGACCGGCTGGCCCTGGAGCGGCGGGAGCTGTTCGACGGCCAGCCCCAGCTGGTGGGCCTGTCGGGGGACCTGCCCTCGCCCGGCAGCTTCCTGACCACCGACGACCTTGGCCCGCCCGTCCTGGTGGTGCGCGGCGACGACGGCGGGGTGCGGGCCTTCGTCAACGCCTGCCGGCACCGGGGGGCGATCGTCGAGGCCGCCCGGCGGGGAACGAAGCCGCTGTTCTCCTGCCCCTTCCACGCCTGGTCCTACGACGCCCGGGGCGCCCTTCGGGCCGTACCCATGGCCGAGCAGTTCGGGCCGCTGGAGACCGGTCGGCTGGGCTTGGTCCCCCTGCCGGCGGCGGAGCACTGCGGGATGATCTTCGTCCACCCCCAGGCGGACGGGGTGATCGACGCCCCGGCCCTGCTGGAGGGCCTGGAGGACGACTTCACGGCCTTTGGCTTCGCCGAGCACCGCTTCGCCCTGGAGGACCGGCTGGAGCTGGAGCTGAACTGGAAGCTGGTCACCGACACCTTCGGCGAGACCTATCACTTCAAGCGCCTGCACAAGGACACCCTCGCCCAGACCTTCGAGGGCGACGTCCTCAGCTACCGGACCTGGCGGCGGAACCACCGGATGGTGCTGGGCAAGCAGGCCATCCGGGAGATGGCGGCTCGGCCGAGGGCTGAGTGGCGGGTCACCGAGGGCGGCTTCCCGGTCTACTTCCTGTTCCCCAACGTGGTGATCAACGTCAGCGAGGGGGCGATCGCCGTGGTGCGGTCCCTGCCCCACCCCACGGATCCCGGCCGATGCACGGCCCAGATCAGTTACTACGCCTCCCACCGCGCGCCGGAGGACATGGAGTCCTTCCGGCAGGGCTTCGGCAATGTGGTGGTGCACGAGGACCTGGCCGCCGCCGCCGGCATGCAGCGGGCCCTGGCCTCGGGCCGGATCGACCCGGTCCTGTTCGGCCGCAACGAGCCGCCCCTGCACCACTACCACCAGACCTTCAGGCGGGCCCTTGGCCTTCCGCCGCTGGAGGCGGTGGGCTGAGGCCTAGCGCCGGCGGGTAGGGATTGTCGCCCCCATCTGCCTCCTGTCAGCGGGATGCGTTGGAGAAGGCGTTCTCAGACATCCCACACCCCCTCAAGCGGCTTCGCCGGGAGCTCCTCCTCGAGGGAGCCATTGAGCGCTGTCATTCCTCCCCCAAGGGGGAGGTGGCGCGCGAAAGCGCGACGGAGGGGGTCTGCCGAGACGGGGATTGACCCCCTCACCCGGCTTCGCCGGGAGCTCCCCCTTGGGGGAGCAATTGGCTCGGTATGGGCGCCGGGGTCCACAGCCGGGCTACCGGCGGCGCATTCCCTGCGACATCCGCCCAAAGGCGAGGAGCATGGCCCCCTGCAGGGGGTGGGGCGCCCCGGAGTCCTTGAGGGCGCGGCGCATGCAGGAGAGCCACTGGCGGGTCTCCAGGGGGCCGATGTCGAAGGCGTGATGGGCCGACATCAGGCAGGGGCGGCCGGGATGCCGGGCGTGGAAGACCTGGGGCCCTCCCAGCCATCCGCTGAGCCAGTCGGCGAGGCGATCGCGAGAGACGGAAAGGTCCTCGCCGTGCAGGCCGCGGACGCCCTGCGCATCGGGGTCGGAGTCCATCAGGTCGTAGAAGGCGTCGACCAGACGACGGACGCCCGCCTCGCCTCCCATCAACTCGAAGGGCGTGACGACAGGGGCGGCGGAGGCGGCCGGGGCGTCAGTCGGGGCGTCAGTCGGGGCGTCGGTCATGGCGTCATGAGGCGGCGGCCCGGGACACGACGCCTTGATGCGGATCAACGCCCCTACCCTGAGGGGCGCGGCGCTGGTAGGTTCACACCCTCAGTTTCCGGAGCCCGACCATGATCCGCAACCCCGGCCCCGTCGCCCTTTCGGCCGTCAGCCTTCTCGCCCTCGCCGCCTGCCAGACCGGTCCGGACGGCCTCACCTCCCCGAAGGCGGCGGTGCGCGGCTTCTACGGCCCTTACAAGGGCGATTTCCGCCAGGCCGAGACGGCGCGTCTCAGCAAGAGCCTGGCGGCGGAGGTCGAGCGGGCCAGGGCCAACGAGGTCGAGTCCGCCGCGCGGACCAAGGCTGGGCCCAACCCCACGGACAAGCCGAACATCCTGGAAGGCGAGATCTTCGCCGGGCTCTACGAGGGCTACACCAGCTACCGCATGGGGCCGGCCCGGGTGATCGGCGACCGCGCCTCCGTGGCCGTGACCTTCACCAACAAGGGCTACAAGACCCGGTGGACCGACGACGTGAAGCTGGTCAACGACAACGGCTGGAAGATCGACAACGTCCTCTACACGGGCGGCTGGACCGGCCAGACCAGCCTTCGGGACAACCTCCGCCAGTTCAACGCCCTGCCGGTCGCGCCCTGAGACGCCTCCTGGGGCGCTTCCTCCCCGTCAGGCGGCGAGAATGAAGTCGCCAGCTGACAGGATGGGTTTCGCCGTCCCGAAAGTCGCCAGGGCGATGGCCGCGGCGCCGCCCAGGCCGTCGGGGTCGTAGTAGAGCGTCCCCGTGGTGGTGTCGTAGACGAGGCGGTCGTCGGCGTCATGTGCAGCCGTGACCCCTGCGCCCGACCAGAAGAGGCCCAGGCCCAGGGGGCCCGCCGCCGCACCGGCCAGGCCGGCGAAGACCGCCCTGCTGAGATGGATCTTGTCCACGCCGACGGCGAAGTCGGTGATGAGGTCGGCGCCGGCGTCCGGCAGGCTGTCGAAACGGAAGACGTCGTAGCCGGCGCCGCCGGTCAGCCGGTCCGTACCCGTCCCGCCCGACAGGGTGTCGTCGCCCGTCCCCCCCGAGATTGTATCCGCCCCGCCGCCGCCGGTGATCAGGTTGGAGCCCCCGCCACCGGTCAGAAGGTTGGCGACGGCGTTGCCGGCCAGGTTCACGAGCCCGGTGGACATCAGGGTCCCGTTCTCGATCTCCGCGCCCAGGGTGAAGGTCGCCCCAGTGGTCGACAGCAGGAACTGGATCGTGTCCACGCCGGCGCCCGCCGCCTCGACCACCTGGTCCAGGGCGTCGTCCAGGACATAGACGTCATCGCCGGCGCCGCCGACCAGGGTGTCGGCCCCGCCGCCGCCCGTGAGGGTGTCGCCGCCATCGCCGCCATCGAGCCGGTTCGCGAGGGCGTTACCGGTCAGGACATTGGCGAGGCCGTTGCCGGTCAGGTCATGGGCGACGGTGTTCACCAGGATGGCGTTCTCGACATTGGCGGCCAGGACATAGGTTCCCCCGGCGCTCGTGACGGCCACTCGCACCTGGTCAATGCCGGCGCCTGCAGCCTCCACAACGGAGTCCGAAAGACTGTCGATTACGTAGACGTCGTCGCCGGCGCCGCCGACGAGGGTGTCGGCCCCGGCGCCGCCAGACAGGGTGTTGGCGGCCGCATTGCCCGTCAGGACATTGGCGAGTCCGTTGCCGTTCAGGCTGAAGGCGAGGTTGCCCAGGAGCCGGGCGTTCTCAACCTGGTCAGGCAGGGTCCAGCTTCCGCCGGTGAGGTTGATGCCGACCTCGGCCAGGTCCACGCCGCCCCCGGCGGCCTCGACCAGGGTGTCGCCGATGGAGTCGACGACGTAGGTGTCGTCCCCCGCCCCCCCGGTGAGGGTGTCGGAACCCGCACCGCCATCCAGCCGGTTGGCGGCGGCATTGCCGGTCAGCACGTTGGCGATGCTGTTGCCGTTGATGTTGAAGGCGACGGCCGAGACCAAGGTCGCGCTCTCGACATTGCCGCCAAGATTGTAGGTTCCACCCGCCGTGCCGATGCCGATGGCGACGTGGTCCCACCCCTCGCCGAAGCCCTCGACGACCAGGTCCCCCGTGGAGTCCGCCATGTAGGTGTCATTTCCGGCGCCGCCCGACAGGGTATCTGCGCCGGCGCCGCCGTCCAGGACGTTGGCGGCGAGATTGCCCGTCAGGCTGTTGGCGAGGCCGTTGCCCGTCAGGTTGAACGCCACCGTGCTGATCAGCACGACGTTCTCGACCTCGGCCCCGAGGGTGTAGGCGCCGCCGGCGGTCGCGACGGAGAGCTGGACCGTATCTGTCCCGCCCCCCGCCGACTCCGCCACCTGGTCGGAGAGGGAATCGACCAGGTAGAGATCATTGCCGGCGCCTCCGACCAGGGAATCCGCGCCACCGGCGCCCACCAGGGTGTCCGCGCCAAGGTCACCCACCAGGGTGTCGGCGGATGCAGTGCCCGTCAGGCGGTTGGCGAGGGCGTTCCCGGTGAGTGCGAGGGCGACCCCGCCGGTCGCCTCGGCGTTCTCGACATTGGCGGCCAGGGTGAAGCTGGCGCCGGCCTGGGTGATGCCGACGCGGACAAGGTCCGTACCGGCGCCCGAGGCCTCGACGATCAGGTCGGAGGCGCTGTCCACCAGGTAGACGTCATCGCCCGCGCCGCCGGCCAGGGTGTCGGCGCCTGCACCGCCCGACAGGGTGTTGGCCATGAAGTTGCCCGTCAGGACATTGTCGAGGCTGTTGCCGGTCAGGCTGAAGGCCACCGTGGAGGTGATCTGCGCGTTCTCAAGGAAGGACGGCAGGGTCCAGCCGCCGCCCGAGGCTGCGATCGCCACATTGGCGGTGTCGATTCCCTCGCCTGCAGTCTCGACAATGACGTTCGTCGCACCGAGGACCACGTAGAGGTCGTCGCCGGCCCCGCCCGCCAAGGTGTCGGCGCCCCCGGCGCCATTCAGGGTGTCCGCACCGGCCCCGCCGTCCAGCCGGTTGGCGGCGGCATTGCCGGTGAGACGGTTGGCCAGGGCGTTGCCGGCCAGGTTGTAGGCGACCGTGCTGGTGATCATCGCCTCCTCGACCTCGGCCGCAAGGGTCCAGGTCCCCCCGCCGTGGTGATGGCGACCTGCACGAGGTCGGTCCCACCCCCCGCAACCTCGACGACGGAATCGGAGAGGGAGTCGATGGTGTAGATGTCGTTGCCGCCGCCCCCGACCAGGGTGTCCGCACCGGCGCCCCCGTCCAGGCGGTTGATGGCGGCGTTACCGGTCAGGCGGTTGTTGAGGGCGTTTCCGGTCAGGTTGTAGGCGAGGGTCGAGACGATCTCGGCGTTCTCGAGATTGTCGCCCAGGTTCCAGGTCCCGCCGCTCAGGTTGACCGCCACCTGGACCAGGTCCGTCCCCTCGCCGGCCAGTTCGGTGACCCTGTCGGCCCCGGTGTCCACCACGTAGACGTCGTCGCCTGAGCCGCCAGCCAGGGTGTCGATCCCCCCGCCTCCGACCAGGGTGTCGTTCCCGGCGCCGCCGTTCAGGATGTTGGCGGCGGCGTTGCCGGTCAGCCGGTTGGCGACAGCGTTGCCGTTCAGGGTGAAGGCGACGGTGCTGACCAGGGTCCCGTTCTCCACCTCGGCGCCCAGGGTGTAGCTTCCGTTCGCGACGGCGATGGCGACATTGATGGTGTCCGTTCCACCGCCCGCGGCCTCGGTCACGAGGTCGGCAGCCCCATCGACGAGATAGAGATCGTCCCCATCGCCTCCGGACAGTGTGTCTGCCCCGGCGCCGCCTGCAAGGGTGTCGGCCCCACCGCGGCCTTCCAGGAGGTTGTCGGCGCTGTTCCCCAGGAGGGAGTCCGCCCCAGAGCCGCCGATGGCGTTCTCGATCAGGGAGCGGGGGTCACTGGCGTACTGATAGGCGTTGTAGACATTGCCCTGGGCCACCCGGCCATAGCCGAGGTTGGCGGTCTGGGCGGCTGACAGGGAGGAACTGGCCCCTGGGTTCAGGTCAACCCGGAGGGAGGTGGTGTAGGCCGAGAAGTCGTAGGTGTCGCGGCCGCCTCCGTCCCAGACCGTCATGAAGATGCGATTGCCAGCCGGTGCGCCCTGCAGGGCCCCGTTCAGGGTCATCGCGCCGGTCGTCGGCGACCAGGCATAGACCGTGTCGCCCGACTGGGTGGTGAAGTCCGCGCCGTACATCGCCTGGAGTGCGGCGATGTCGTTCATCATGTAGGTGGTCGGGAAATCGACAGGTCCGTTCGTGTAGCCGGTCATGGGACCGCCGGGAAAACTGCGGTAGCTCATGAGGGTGAACTCAAGCGCGTCCCGGCTGCCCGGCAGGGCGATGCGCGCGGGCCCGCCCACCTCATGGGGATGCTTCAGGCCCAGGGCGTGGCCGATCTCGTGAAGCATGGTGGCGTAGGCGTAGTTCCCGGGCAGGGCGTTCCGGTAGTCGTACTGGACGCCGAACCAGACATCCCCGCCGACACCGCCGACGCTGGCGATCGGGTAGTAGGCGTAGGCCGTGCCCGTTCCCGGATCGGAGGTCTGGCCGATCCGCATGTCCGAGATGTCCGTCCCGTTGTTGACGAACTGGGCGTTGGTATAGCTGGCGACCAGGTTGAAGGCGTTGATCGCGGCCTGCCTCTGCAGGGCGCTGACGGAGCTGAAGTACTGGACGGCGGCAGGATTGGGATAAGCCGGATAGTCAGACGCAGAGTCCGGGAAGCTGAAGCTGATCACCCCGGTCCACTTGTAACCGGACAGGAGACCATCGACCTGGGCGTCGCCCGTGGCTCCCTGAGTCGTCTCTAACGCCACGCCACTACTCCCGCCGCCGTTCCCCGAAGATTCGGCGCAAAGGATGCGGCGACAGGCTTAACAAGCCGGCCAAAGGAAGCCGTAAATTCCCGTTAACCCTGAAATATCAGGGTCTTGAGAATCCTGCGCGGACCTTGGGCACGACGCCGGCCACCGACAGGAGGCTTTCCACGCAGTCCCGGATGGAGTCGTCCAGGGGGCGGAACTCGATCCCCGTCACGGCGCGAATCCGGTCATTTCGCAGGTCGGCCAGGGCCCAGACCGCGCGCAGTTCCGCCTCCCGGGCCTGGATGCGTTCGGGGAAGGGATCTGTGACCTGGGGCGTATCGTGGCCGATCTCCGGCAGGAGGCGGTCGATGTCGGCGCAGATGTCCTCGACCTTCCGCATGTCGGTGGACCAGGCGATGAACCGCTCGCCATTGGCGACCTCGGTGCTCTCCAAAAGGCCAATGTGGGCCAGGGCGTCGTCGCGGACGTCGACCGTCATCCAGGGACGGTAGGCTCCGTTCTGGAAGTACTTGCCCAGAAGCATGGTCTCGATGTTGTGCTGCCAAGGGCCCATGTCCTTCTGGTGGGCGGACAGGATGGGGCCGACATTGTCCCCGGGGCAGCAGGTGATGGCGTCCCAGCGGCCGCTGGACTCGGCCGCGTCAGCGAAGGCCCGCTCCGCATGGAGCTTGCCCATGGAATAGCCCTGCCCACGATCCGGGGTCCGCTTGGGGTTGGACTCATCCGGATAGCGGTCCTCGTAGAAGACCGGTCGCCGGGCCACCTCGAAGATGTCGGCCTCCGAGATCACGGCGGCGATCGACGAGGTCAGGACCACGCGGGTGACCGAGCCTGAAGCCTCGACGCTACGGATGATGTGGTCGCAGACCCGGGCGACGTAGGCCGGATCGTCGTAGGTGCTGACGTGGGCGATGTGGGCCACCCCGTGGCAGCCCCGGAAGATCTCGTCGTAGCAGCCGTCCTGGTCGAGGTCGGCGGCGTGCAGGGTCAGCCGGCCGGAGGCATATCCCGGCATGGCCTTGAGGAAGGCGGTCCGCTTGGGGGCGTCCACGTCGCGGACGCAGGCCCGGACCCGGTAGCCGCGGTCAAGAAGCAGCTGGACGGTCCAGCCGCCCAGGAATCCCGCCGCCCCGGTAACGGCTACGGTCCCGCGCTTCGGAATGGGCGCCATGTCTTCCTCCCCTGTCTTGTCCGAACGACAGGAAGGACTCCGGCGCGTCGCCTGTCAAATCAGTCCGGCGGCGCGGACACCGAGGACGAGAAGGACGAGAGCGAAGGCCGACACCAGACCAAGCCCCAGGCCATCGATCAGGCCCGGGCGACCCTCGATCTCCGGCGGCGTACGCAGCGCCAGTTCCCGGACGGCGAGGAAGAGGGGAACCGCGAAGGCCATGGCCACGGTCCAGCCCAGGACGGGGTAGAGCCAGACAAACTTCATCCGGCGGCGGCGACCTTCGATGACCATCCAGATGGAGGCCGTCCACCCGACGATCAGGATGTCGAAGGCGATGGAGCGCGCGCCGGGGTTGGCCACCGTACCGCGCAGGAAATCGGCAAACCCGCCAGCGGCGGCCGGACCGAAATAGGCGAGGTTCTGGCTCCAGGTCAGGGCGAGGCCCGCAAGGCCAAGGACCAGATAGACCAGGGCGAGGCGACGGCTTTGCATGGGAACCTCCCGGTTCAGCGCACGTAGCTGGCGCCATTGATGTCGAGGACGGCGCCCGTCATGGACGCCGGCGCCTCCAGGGCGAGGAAGGCGACGGCGGTGGCCACCTCCCCCGGGTCGGCCACTCGCCCAAGGGGAATGTCGGCCAGCAGGCCCGGGCCGCCACGACTGGCGAGATAATCCTCGGCCATGCCGGTCATCGTGAACCCCGGACAGACTGCAAACGCCAGCACGCCACGGGCCGCGTAGCCCCGGGCGATGGACTTGGTCATGGCCACCATGCCGGCCTTGGAGGCGGCGTAGTGCCAGTGCTGGGGAGAGTCGCCCCGATAGGCCGCCCGGCTGGCGACATTGACGATCCGCCCGCCCTCGGGCCGGTCGAGGAAGTGGCGGACGGCGAGGCGCGAGAGGTCCGCCGCCGCGCGAAGGTTGACCTGAAGGGTCCGGTCCCAGGCCGCCTCCCACTCCGCATCCGGCAGTTCGATCGGCGCCGGCTCAAAGACCCCGGCGTTGTTGACGAGGACGTCGATGCGACCGTCGAGGCGCTCCAGGGCCGACTCCCACAGGCGGGCGCCGGCTCCGGGGGCCGAGAGGTCTTCCGCCAGGATGGCGTCGCCGGCGGTCCGGCCATGACCGACGACACGGACGCCCCGGGAGGCCAGGACCTGGGTCACGGCGACCCCTATGCCCCGGGTGGAGCCAGTGACGAGGATGTGGGGACCGGGAGCGCTCATGCCTCCAGCCTAGACCCCGCCGGGGCGGGCGACAAACGCCTTCGGGTCAGCGCGGGAGGCGCGAGGTCCCCATCAGGAAGGCGTCCACGGCGTGCGCGCACTGCCGGCCCTCGCGGATCGCCCAGACCACCAGGGACTGACCGCGCCGCATGTCGCCGCACGAGAAGATCCCGGGCGTCGAGGTCTGGTAGGACACCGTATCGGCCCGCACCGCGCCGCGGACGTCGAACTCGACCCCCGCCTGCTCGGTGAACCCGGACTTCCGGGGGCCGACAAAGCCCATGGCAAGCAGCACCAGGTCCGCCTTCAGCTGGAATTCGCTGCCCGCGACCTCCTGCATTTGCTGGCGGCCGTCGGGGCCCGCGACCCACTCCAGGCGCACGCACTCCAGGGCTTCGATCCGGCCGTTGGAGCCAATGGCGCGCTTGGTGGCGACGGCGAACTCGCGTTCGCAACCTTCCTGGTGGCTGGAGGAGGTGCGCAGGCGCAGGGGCCAGTCCGGCCAGGTCATGGCCTTGTTCTCGCGCTCCGGCGGCTGCGGCATGATCTCCAGCTGGGTCACCGTGGCGGCGCCGTGCCGGTTGGAGGTGCCGATGCAGTCGGAACCCGTGTCGCCGCCGCCGATCACCACCACGTGCTTGCCCGTGGCGGAAATGGCGCCGGTGGGCGCGGCGCGCAGCTCATCATCGCCGGCTACGCGCTTGTTCTGCTGGGTCAGGAAGTCCATGGCGAAGTGGATGCCGCCCAGCTCGCGGCCCTCGATCGCCAGGTCGCGGGGCGCCTCTGCGCCGCCGGCCATGACCAGGACCTCATAGTCGTCCATCAGGCGCTGGACCGAGACGTTCACCCCGACCTCGAAGCTGGTGCGGAAGATCACGCCCTCCGCCTCCATCTGGGCGACGCGCCGGTCGATGAGGTGCTTCTCCATCTTGAAGTCGGGAATGCCGTAGCGCAGCAGTCCGCCGATCCGGTCGCTCTTCTCGAACACCGTCACCGCGTGGCCGGCGCGGGCCAGCTGCTGGGCGCAGGCCAGGCCCGCCGGGCCCGAGCCGACCACCGCCACCCGCTTGCCCGTGCCGCGCGGGGCCATGTGCGGCGTGATCCAGCCCTCTTCCCAGCCGCGGTCGATGATCTGGCACTCGATCGTCTTGATGGTGACCGGCGTGTCCTGGATGTTCAGGGTGCACGAGGCCTCGCAGGGGGCGGGGCAGATGCGGCCGGTGAACTCCGGGAAGTTGTTGGTGGACAGCAGGTTGTCCAGGGCGGCCTTCCACTGCTCGCGGTAGACGAGGTTGTTGAAGTCCGGGATCTGGTTGTTCACCGGGCAGCCGTTGTGACAGAACGGAATCCCGCAATCCATGCAGCGCGAAGCCTGTGCGACCAGCTCCTGGGTCGGAAGCGGATTGACGAACTCGCGATAGTTGCGGAGCCGCTCCTGGGGCGGCTGGTAGTCGCGGTCGCGGCGGGCGACCTCCAGGAAACCGGTCGGCTTTCCCATGTCTCGACTCCTTACTCTGCCGCGACCGCGGCGCCGGCCCGGCGGGCGGCGGCGAGGTCGGTGAGGGCCCGGCGGTAATCCTTGGGCATCACTTTCCAGAACTGACCCAGGGAAGCCTCCCAGGTCTCGAGGATCTGCGCGGCCCGGCGCGAGCCGGTGTGCAGCAGGTGGCGCTCAATGAGGATCCTCAGGCGCTCGGCGTCATGCGCCAGCATGTCCCCCATGCCCGAGTCGTCCACCGAGGGTGAACGCTGGCTCGGACGGCCCTCGTCGCCGCCGACCGACGGATCGATGCGCTCCAGGTCCACCATGGCCGCGTTGCACAGCAAGGGGAACTTCTGGGCGGGGTCATAGACATAGGCCACGCCCCCGGACATGCCGGCCGCGAAATTGCGGCCCGTGTCGCCCAGGACCACGACCACGCCGCCGGTCATGTACTCACAGCCGTGGTCGCCCACGCCTTCCACCACGGCCACCGCGCCGGAGTTGCGGACAGCGAAGCGCTCGCCGGCCACCCCTTCGATGTAGGCCTCGCCGGCGATGGCGCCGTAGAGGACGGTGTTGCCGACGATGATGTTGGCGGTGGGGTCACGCTGGGCCGAGGGCGGCTGGCGGACGATGACCCGCCCGCCTGAGAGCCCCTTGCCCACGTAGTCGTTTCCGTCGCCGGACAGTTCGAGGGTCAGGCCACGGGCTGCGAAGGCGCCGAAGCTCTGGCCCGCCTGTCCCGTGAAGGAGAGGCTGATGGACCCGTCGGGCAGGCCGGCGTGGCCATGGCGGCGGGCAATCTCACCCGACAGCATGGCGCCGACCGTACGGTTGATGTTCCGGACGGCGTAGGTCGCCCGGACCGGGCCAAGGCCCTCCAGGGCTTCGGCGCCGTCGCGGATCAGCTGCTGGTCCAGGGCCCTCTCAAGGCCATGCTCCTGGCGGTCCTGGTGGTTCAGCACCGCCCGGTCCCGGGCGGCGCCGTCGTGCAGGATGCGCGACAGGTCGACCCCGGCGGCCTTCCAGTGGTCGACGGCCGGCTGCATGTCGAGCCGGTCCACCCGTCCCACCATCTCCGAGACCGTCCGGAAGCCGAGCTCGGCCATGATCTGGCGAAGCTCCTCGGCGACGAAGAAGAAGTAGTTGATGACGTGCTCGGGCTGGCCGGTGAACCGGGCGCGCAGGACCGGATCCTGGGTGGCCACCCCCACCGGGCAGGTGTTCAGGTGGCACTTGCGCATCATGATGCAGCCGGAGGCGATCAGGGGCGCCGTCGCGAACCCGAACTCATCCGCGCCCAGCAGGGCCGCCACCGCCACGTCCCGGCCGGTGCGCAGGCCCCCGTCCGCCTGGACGGCGATGCGCGAGCGCAGGCCGTTGAGCAGGAGGGTCTGCTGGGTCTCGGCGAGGCCGATCTCCCAGGGCGAACCGGCATGGGTCAGGGAGGTCAGGGGCGAGGCCCCCGTGCCGCCCTCGTAGCCGGAGATGGTGACGTGGTCGGCCCTGGCCTTGGCGACGCCGGCCGCGACCGTGCCCACCCCAACCTCGGACACCAGCTTCACGGAGATGCGGGCCGCCGGGTTGACGTTCTTGAGGTCGTGGATGAGCTGGGCCAGGTCCTCGATCGAGTAGATGTCATGGTGCGGCGGAGGGCTGATCAGGCCCACGCCCGGCGTCGAGTGCCGGACACGCGCGATGTTGGCGTCGACCTTGTGGCCGGGCAGCTGGCCACCCTCGCCGGGCTTGGCGCCCTGGGCCATCTTGATCTGGATATCGTCGGCGTTGACCAGGTACTCCGCGGTCACGCCGAAGCGTCCGGAGGCCACCTGCTTGATGGCTGAGCGCAGGGAATCCCCGTTCGCGAGCGGCTTGAACCGGTCGGCTTCCTCGCCGCCCTCGCCGGTGTTCGACTTGCCGCCGATCCGGTTCATGGCGATGGCCAGGTTGGTGTGCGCCTCGCGGCTGATCGAACCAAAGCTCATGGCGCCGGTGGCGAACCGCTTGACGATCGCGGATGCCGGCTCGACCTCGTCAAGGCCCAGCGGGGTCTCCGCATTGCGGAAGCGCATCAGGCCACGGAGGGTCAGGTGGCGCTCGGCCTGGTCGTTGATGGACTGGGCGAAGGCCCGGTACTCGTCAGGCAGGTTGCCGCGGACGGCGTGCTGCAGGCGCGAGACCGACTCCGGCGTCCAGGCGTGGGACTCCCCGCGCAGGCGGTAGGCGTAGGTCCCGCCCACATCCAGCATGTCGGCGTAGATGGGAGAGTCGCCGTAGGCGTCCCGGTGACGGCGGACGGTCTCCTCGGCGACCTCGACCAGTCCCGCGCCCTCGATCGTGGTGGCGGTGCCGGTGAAGTAGGCCTCGATGAACTCGCTCGACAGGCCGACGGCGTCGAAGATCTGGGCGCCGCAATAGGACTGGTAGGTCGAGATGCCCATCTTGGACATGACCTTCAGTATGCCCTTGCCGACCGCCTTGATGTAGTTCTTGCGGACCTCGTAGGCGGCCTCGGGCAGGCTGTTGCTGACCCGGATGTCCTCGAGGGTCTCGAAGGCCAGGTAGGGGTTCACGGCCTCGGCGCCATAGCCGGCCAGGACGCAGAAGTGATGCACCTCGCGGGCTTCACCGGTCTCGATGACCAGGCCGGTCTGCATGCGCAGTCCCTGCCGGATCAGGTGATGGTGAACCGCAGCGGTCGCCAGGGCGGCCGGGATCGGGATCCGGTCGCGGGACGCCTCGCGGTCCGACAGGATCAGGATGTTGCTGTCGGCCAGGACCTGGTCGGTGGCCGAACGGCAGAGGCGCTGGATCGCCGCCTCCAGGCCCGCCGCCCCTTCCGAGGCCGGCCAGGTGGCGTCGAGGGTCGCAGTACGGAAGGCGCCGTCGAGCAACTGGTGGATCGACCGGATCTTGGCCAGGTCCTCGTTGGTCAGGATCGGCTGGGCCACCTCAAGCCGCTTGTGGGCGCCGGCCTGGCGTCCCAGAAGGTTGGGGCGCGGGCCGATCATCGACACCAGGCTCATGACCAGTTCCTCGCGGATCGGGTCGATCGGCGGATTGGTCACCTGGGCGAAGTTCTGCTTGAAATAGTCGTAGAGCAGCTTGGAGCGCTTCGACAGGACGGCGATCGGGAAGTCCGAGCCCATCGAGCCGATCGGATCGTCACCCGACCGGGCCATCGGCTCCAGGAAGTGGGAGAGGTCCTCCTGGGTGTAGCCAAAGGCCTGCTGGCGATCGAGCAGGCTGGCCGGATCGGCCGGCGGCGGCGGCTCCACCGGGGTGACCTCAGCCAGGTCCTCCAGCTTGAACTGGGTGCGTGACAGCCACTCCTCGTAGGGCTCGGCCTCGGCGAGGGTGCGCTTGATCTCCTCGTCCTCGATGATCCGCCCCTGCTCGAGGTCGATCAGCAGCATCTTGCCCGGCTGCAGCCGCCACTTGCGGACGATACGTTCATCCGGGACCGGCAGGACGCCGACCTCGGACGCCATGATGACATTGTCCTGGTCGGTGATGATGAAGCGCGCGGGCCGCAGGCCGTTTCGGTCAAGGGTGGCGCCGATCTGGCGGCCGTCCGTGAAGGCCACGGCGGCGGGGCCGTCCCACGGCTCCATGAGCGCAGCGTGGTACTCGTAGAAGGCCCGGCGCTTCGGATCCATCAGCGGGTTGCCCGCCCAGGCCTCCGGGATCAGCATCATCACCGCCTGGGCCAGCGGGATGCCGCCGGCGATCAGGAGTTCGAGGGCGTTGTCCAGGCAGGCCGTATCCGACTGGCCGTGCGGGATCAGCGGCCACATCTTGTTGAGGTCCGGCCCCAGGAGATCGCTCTCGAGGGTGCGGCGGCGGGCGTTCATCCAGTTCACATTGCCCCGGACCGTGTTGATCTCACCGTTGTGGGCGATGAACCGGTAGGGGTGGGCCAGCTTCCAGGACGGGAAGGTGTTGGTCGAGAAGCGCTGGTGCACGAGCGCCAGGGCCGAGACCGTGCGCGGATCGCGCAGGTCGCGGTAGAAACTCCCCACCTGGTTGGCCAGCAGCAGGCCCTTGTAGACCACCGTCCGGGTCGAGAACGAGGGCAGGTAGAGCTGGGTAAGATTGGGCAGGCTCTTCTGGATCGCCAGTTCGGCAAGCGGGTTCTGGAGCTGCTTGCGGATCGTCAGCAGCTTGCGCTCGAAGGCGTCCTGGTCACGGACGTTCGGGCCCATGCCGACGATGGCCTGGCGGATGACCGGCATCTGGGCCAGCACCGCCTCGCCCAGGCCTGTGGTGTCGGTGGGCACGTCGCGCCAGCCCAGCAGGACCTGGCCCTCGACCCTCAGGAAGTGCTCGAACTGCTGGATGGCGACGTCGCGCGTCTCCTGGTCCTGCGGCAGGAAGCACATGGCCACGGCGTAGCGGCCCGCCTCGGGCAGGTCGACGCCCGCCTCCCCGGCCCAGTCGCGCAGAAGGGCGTCCGGAATCTGGATCAGGATCCCGGCCCCATCCCCGACGAGGGGATCGGCGCCCACGGCGCCCCGGTGGTCGAGATTGATGAGAATCTCCAGGCCGCTGGCCACGACATCATGCGATTTGCGCCCTTTGATATTGGCGACAAACCCCACCCCGCAGGAGTCATGCTCGTTGCGCGGATCGTACAGACCTTGCTTTTCCGGAGCCCTCATGGCGAACCCCACTCCAATCGCTTCAAGGCGCACGCGAACGCGGCCCAAAGGGCCGTTTTCACGCGCATAACCGCGTCGCATTACCGGCTGGGCGCAGGCTTGTCGACGCCTGCAACGACGTCAGGGCGAAAGATTCTGCGGCGCCGCAACATCGAGCATGTCGGCGTTCGCCCGTGCGGCCGTCGTGCACCCGGTCAGGATCATGGCCGTGGTGAGTTCTGAGCGCATGACGCCCAGCATCCGTGAAACCATCGCCTCCCCGCCAGCCCCGAGGGCCCACGCCCAGGGACGGCCCACCAGGCAGGCCCTGGCGCCCAGCGACAGGGCCTTCAGGACGTCCAGTCCCGAGCGGATCCCGCCATCCATCAGGATTTCCAGGTCGCCGCCGACCGCATCGGCGATCCGCGGCAGGGCGGCGATGGACGATGAGACCCCGTCCAGCTGCCGGCCCCCGTGGTTGGAGACCACCAGGCCCTGCGCCCCGGCACGTACGGCGTCCCGGGCGTCGTCGGGATCGAGGACGCCCTTGATGACGATGGGCCCGTCCCAGATCTCGCGGACGAAATCCAGGTCCTTCCAGGTGACCGAGCGGTCGAAATTGCGGGCGATCCAGGCCAGGAAATCGTTGACCCGTCCCCCTCCCTGGACCGCCGCCTGGACGCTCCCGAGGGTGTGGGGGCGCCCCTGCGTGAAGAGGTCCCAGGACCAGGCGGGGTGGGTGGCGCCCTGCCAGAGGGTGTTGATCGCCGCAGGCAGGCCGCTGAGGCCCGTGAAGCCCGACCGGACATCCCGGTAACGGGCGCCGGGAATGGGGAGATCGACGGTAAAGACCAGCACCGGGCAGCCAGCGTCCTTGGCCCGGGTGATCAGGTCGCGCATGTAGCCGCGGTCCTTCAGCATGTAGAGCTGGAACCAGGGCGGGGTCCCGGCGGCGGCCACCTCCTCGATCGAGCAGACCCCGACCGTGGAAAGGCAGAACGGCACCCCGGCGCCCGCCGCCGCCCGGGCGGCCTGCACCTCGCCGCGGGCGGCGTACATGCCCGCCATCCCGACCGGGGCCAGGGCCAGCGGCATGGACAGGGTCTGGCCGAAGAGGGTGGTGGAAAGGTCCACCTTGGACATGTCCCGCATGACCCGCTGGCGAAGCGCGATGGCCTCCAGGTCGCGGACGTTCCGCCTCAGGGTCTCCTCGGCGTAGGACCCCCCGTCGATGTACTCGAAGAACATGGGCGGCAGCCGCCGGCGGGCGCGCTCGCGATAGTCCGACATGGAGGCGGGTTTCATGGCGCAGCTCCCCCTCATTGGGCCCCGGCCCCGCCGGGACCGGATCAGGCCGCCGCCGGACGGGGCGGCGCGTTCATCACGATCCAGACCTGGTAGGCCCGCGCCAGAAGTTCGCCCTGCGCCGAGAACAGCGCAACCCCCGCGGTCTCCTTGCGGCCGGAACGCTCGAGCGGCCAGGCGGTGACGATGCAGGCCTCGCCCGCCCTGGGGTGGCGGAGCACTTCCCCCGTCATGGTGCCGAGAAGGGCGCCGTGACGCCCTTCGCGGACGACCCAGGCGAAGAAGCCGGGGCAGTCGAGCGCCGCCCAGATCACCGGGGTCGGAATGAGGCCGCTGGCGTCGGCGAAATTGGGGTGGGGGGTCCAGGTGCAGGCGAGATGCCCCTCCGGAGCCCCCTCGACCTGACCGGCAAAGACCCGGAGGCCGTCGCCCTCGGCCCTTTCAGGACCACAGGAGAAGCAGATGGGGTGAAAACGCTGTCCGATGCCGATGTGCCGGGCTTCCGCGACGACTGCGGCCTCCCAGGTCGGCGGTGACGGGACTTCGGGCAGGGCGTCCGGGGTCGCGGGGAGCCCCTCGCCGATCACTTCGCCCGCCTCACTCTTCAGCATCTGGTGGCCAGCGTCTCCCAACAGGTCCAGGGGCGCATCCAGGGGAATCCGGGCCTTCAGGACTGCGGTGGCCGGTCCGGGAATGCCCTCGGCCAGCAAGCCGGCGCAGTAGCCTCCGTTTCCGGATGACGGGGGGCCGCAGAAACGCTGGGCGATGACAATGCCCGACATGGGTGCTCCGATGAAATTCGACGCAGGGAAAGGAGGCCTGAAGGGGGCCGGATGCAATGCCGACGGTTTTCCCCCAATCCGTAGCGGGACGGAAGCCGATTCTGTGGCCGGCCCCGTTGGAGGCCGCGCCAGTCCGCGCTAGATAACGGGCATCGCCCCCTGAGACGAGGAACGACCATGACCAACCAGATCGCGCGCCCCTGGGCCCTGATGCGTCACCACGCCGGCTGGGCGGACGTCTTCCTCATCGAAAGCGAGACGGCGGACTCCATCACCGGGGTCTATCCCGACCGCGAGACGGTGGGACCGCCGGTGAACTACAGCGTCCGGGCCGTCCTGGCGCGCTTCGAGACCCTGGAAGCGGCCCGCGCCGCCCGGGAGGGCGCCGTTCTGGAGTGGCGCAAGCATGACGCCGGCGTCCGTGAGGCCGAGGACAAGCTCCGGGTCGCCGAGAAGGCCCGCGAAGACGCCTGGCTGAACTGCCTGAAGGGCGCGTCGGGCGCCTAGCGCAGGCGGAAGCCGCGGGAGGCGGCGTAACCCACCGCCACCCCGATCAGGACCCCAACCGCCAGGCGCCAGAGCGGCGCCCGGACGAGGCCCTCCACGGGGCCCCGGAAGCGGCGGACGCCTGTGATCATCGGTCGGACGAGGTCCTCCCTTCGGCGCACGGCATGGTAGACGATGGCCGCCAGATGCAGGACGACCAGGCCCTGCAGGAGCCTGAAGGTGAGTTCGTGCCATTCGGCGATCTGGCGTGCGAGCTCAAAGTCTATGCCGTCAGACAGCGGACCGCCCTCGAACCCGTCCTCGTCGATGGCGAACAGGCCCAGGATCACCTGGAGCCCGACCAGGCCCAACAGGGCCAGGACAGACAGCGCACCCAGCGGGTTGTGCCCGGCGTGCTCGCCCACTGTCCCTTCGCGGGAAGCCGCAATATACCGGCGAATGGCGCCCGGGCCCCTGACGAAGTGGGTGAACCGCGCGGTTGATCCGCCGGCGAGGCCCCACCAGACCCGGAAGGCCAAGAGACCCAGGATGGCGTAACCGGCGCCCCGGTGGACCGTCATCTGTTCCTCAGCCGTCAGCCAGGCCACCAGGATCAGGATGACCAGGGCCCAGTGGAACAGGCGGGTCGGGCCGTCCCAGACACGGGTGGTCGGTTCACTCATGGGCTCAGACCCTGGCTGTCCGGGATTCAGTCGGCCTTGAACTTGTCGTGGCAACCCTTGCAGGTCCCGCCGACCACCCGGACCTGGGCGCGGGCGCCGGCGACATCCCCGGCGCGGGCCAGGGCTTCGAGCTTGGCGGCTTCCGGCTCCAGGCGGCGCGCAGCGGCGGCGAAGCCGGCGGCGTCTTTCCAGACCTCGGCCTTGGCTTCGGTCTTCACGCCGGACTCCGGCCCGGTGCCCTTGGGAAACCAGGTGGTGATCTTGGGGGCCAGCCCACGAATTGTCGCGGCGTTCGCAGCGATGGCGGCCATGTCCGGCGCGTCGGCCTTCAGGCCGTCGTTCATTGTCTTCATCGCCTTGCCCATGGTCTTGAAGTTGGCCTCACGGGCCTCGATCACGGACTTGGCGTTGACGGCCGCCACGGCTCCGCCGGCCAGGCAGACGCCCGCAACCAGGGCCATCACGGTCAGGGACTTTCGGGGCGTGCGCATCTTGGTAGGACTCCGGTTCGCGAAAGGGGCCAAGACCATCTTGTGCAGGACTTTGGCGCGCCCGGTCAATCCGCCCGGTCAATCCGCCCCGTCAGTGCGTGACGCCCCGCCCCGTGAAGACCTCCCGAAGGGTCAGCAGGATCACAGCGACATCAAAGCGAAGGGAGCGACGGGCCAGATACTCCGCATCGAGCTCCACCTTCCGGTTCAGGTCGATGACGTCGCGCCCGTTGACCTGCGCCCACCCGGTCAGTCCGGGTCTCAGGACCTGGACGCCCAATCGCGTGCGCATCTCGATGAGGTCGTCCTGGGTATGCAGGGCGGGGCGGGGCCCCACGAGGCTCATCTGGCCGATGAAGATGCTCCAGAGCTGGGGCAGTTCGTCCAGGCTGGTCCGACGAAGCCAGCGCCCGGCCGGGGTGATCCACCTGTCGGGATCCTGCAGGGCCTCGGTCGCCACGTCCGGCGCATCGGTGCGCATGGTGCGGAACTTCGGCATGAGGAAGAGCCGGTTGTCGGCCCCAAAACGCCGGGACCAGTGCAGGGCCGGGCCCGGACTGTCCAGGCGGACGACCAGCCCTATCCCCAAAAGGACGGGCCAGAGCAGCAGGAGCCCCGCCGCTGCGGCGGCGATATCCAGCCCGCGCTTCAGCACCCGGGCCTCCAGACCCGGGCTTCGCCCGTCTCGCCGAGGGCGGCGGCGGTCCAACCGCAGATCGCCTTCAGGTCAGCGTCCAGGCCTTCCGGCGCCGAGGCGACGACCAGGGCGCAGCCATTCATCTTCAAAGGGTCCCGCAACGGACGCAGCCGGACCTCGGCGACCAGCAGGTCCCTGCAGTCCCCGACGTCCCGGAGAAAGGCGTCAAAGGTCTCAAGGTCCTTCAAGGGTAGCCAGATCATCACCACCGCGTCGGGCCGGTGCGCCTGGATCCGCCGCAGGGTCTCCGCGCTGCGGGCATAGTCATCGCCGCGCTCGAAGGGGGGATCGATCAGGATGAACCGGGCGCCCTCCCCCGCCGCCAGGCCAGGCGCGCCCTCGAAGCCGTCGGCCTCGCGCACCTCGATGCCGCGCCGCCCGGCCAGGGCCGCCTTCAGAGCCTGGGCCTCGCGGGGGTTGAGTTCGAAGGCCGTCAGCTTGTCACGGGGACCGAGGCGGTCGGCGACGAGCCGGGGAGAGCCCGGATAGAGCCGGGCGCCAGGACCGGGATCGAGGTCCCGGACCGCGTGGCGAAGGGCCAGGACAGGTTCCGGCGGCCCGGCGTCGTCCATCAGCCGCGCCACGCCCTTCTCCGCCTCGGCCGACCGGCGGGCCTCCGGGGCCGAGAGGTCGTAGATCCCGCGCCCCCCGTGCGTGTCGATCACGGACAGGGGAGCGCCGCGGGCCTGCAACCTCGCCAGCACCGCAAGCAGGGCGGTGTGCTTGACGAGGTCGGCGAAGTTGCCGGCGTGGAAGGCGTGGCTGTAGTTCATGGGCGTCTCGCGCCGCTCCCCGTGCGCAGGGTGAAACCCAGTCGCACTGTCCTGGGGGCGGACAGGCTCACCGCGCCGTCGCCGGCGAGGGCGGTCTGGACCTTTGCGTCGGAAAGGTTGTCGACCGCGAGATAGACTTCGGTCTCCGGGGTCAGGCTCCAGGCGGCGCGGGCGTCCAGGGCCAGGGCGGCCTTGAGCCGGCGGGTGTTCAGGTCGTCGTCAAACCGCTCGCCCTCATGGCGGAGGGACAGGCTGAGGACCGCCGGCTCCACAGGACGCCAAGTCGCCCCCGCCGTGGCGGTGAACCTCGCGGTCTGGGCGGGACGGAGGCCAGTCAGCTGGGGTGCGGCAGAGCCGCCGTCCACCTCAGCGTCGGTCCAGGCCGCTGCGGCGCGCAGGTCCACCGGCCCGACAGTCCCGCGGGCTTCCGCCTCGAGGCCCCAGGCGTCGATGCCGCCGGCGTTCCGTCTCTGGCGAAGGGTCCCTCCCGCCGGGATGAAGCCCGCGACCGGGAAGACGCCGGGTCCGGTCGCCAGCGTGACGTTGGTGACCGGATCCGACAGGCGGTTGAAGAAGGCGCCCGCGCTCCAGGTCCATGCGCCGGCGTCGCCCTCCAGCCCGATGTCAGCGCCCGAAAGGGTCTCCGGGCGCAGGGCCGGATTGGCCTCGGTCACGTCATTTCCCACCCTGAAGGGGCGGTGGAGTTCGTTCAGGGTCGGCGGACGAAACCCCGTATAGGCGGCGGCCCTCAGGGCGAGGCCCTCCGAGAGGTCCAGCCGCGAGCCGAACCGCAGGCTGCCGCGAACCCCTGAAGTGTCCGGGGCCCGGCTCTCGAGGGTCACCGCCCCGGTCGCGAGGTCCCGTTCGCGCCGCAGGGCCTGCCCCTGCGACCAGGCGTCGATGCGCACGCCGCCGGAGTGGACGACCCGCTCACCGACCCAGGCGCCTTCCAGGTATAGCCCGGCGACCGACGTCCGGCCGCCGCTCTCGCGCCCGCGCGTGAAGGCGCCGGACTGGTAGCGGAAGCGCTCGTGGGCGCGCCCTTCGGCCAGACGCGCATCCGCTCCCGCCTCAAGGGACCAGGCCCCCGGATTGACACGCCAGGCGGCGTTCACGCCCCATCCGAGAGCCGGGGTCGAAAACTGGTCCGAGGCGGGGGTGGAGGTCGCCCTGCCCGCAGCGACGCTGACCGAGGTGTTCTCGAGGTCAGAGGCGCGGACCCAGGCCTGGAGCCGCCAGCCCGATCCCGCCTCCAGGTTCGCCAGGGTCAAGGCCCCCGAGGCGCCCTCGGACCGTGAGGCGGCGCCCGCCAGGCCGGACTCCCGGTCCTCCCGCCAGGCCGAAAGGCTGACGGCGGCGGCGGCGGGGCCTAGGTCCCGCTGGAGCCGGAAGGCTCCACCGTAGGACGCCAGGTCCACGGGTCGGTCAGCAGCCCCCCGGGCGTCCCCACGGACAGGTGTAAAGCGGGGGCCACTGGCCGCCGAACCTGAAAGCGTGAGGCCTGTCTCCGAGACGGCGAACGCGGCGCGCGACTGCCCGTGGTCGCCCGCAGAGAGGTCGCCCCGAAAGGTACGGGACTCCGACGACAGCTCCGTGAGGGAGACCACGCCGGTCAGGGCGCCTGCGCCCCACGCCCCAGCCCCGGCGCCGCGGACTACGTCGATCGTGGCCAGGCGTTCCGTCGGGACCGCCGACCAGATGACCCAGCCCCCGAAAGGATCATTCAGCGGCGTCCCGTCCAGGGTGACCAGGGCCCGGCCGGCGCCAGACGGCGCGATGGACCTGAGGGACAGGCCCTGGGTGGTGGGATTGGCGGCTTCCGAGCCGTTGCGCCGGAAGAGGCTGACCCCCGGGACCTGCTTCAGGACTCCGTCAGGACGGACAGCGCCGGCAAGATCCTCTCCCTCCAGCCGCAGGCGCGAAAAGACGACCGCGCCCACGGGCGGCGGCAGGTTGACCGGGCGGACCACCACCACCTCGACTTCGGGGGGCGGGGGAACGGCGTCGACAGGCGAAAACATGGCGATGTGAATACACGGCGCGAAGGGCGCGCACGAGGGGCCCGGAAACGAAAACGGCCCCGCCGGGAAACCGGAGGGGCCGTAGACGGTCTGGGTGCGGGGACAGGATTTGAACCTGTGACCTTCAGGTTATGAGCCTGACGAGCTACCGGGCTGCTCCACCCCGCGGCAAACGGCTCCGCTATAGCGGAGGGGGATCGGAATTGAAGGGTGACTGTTCATCCGTTCGGCAGACCTGGCGGCGACCTACTCTCCCGCGCCTTAAGACGAAGTACCATCGGCCCAGAGAGGCTTAACGACCGAGTTCGGAATGGGATCGGGTGGGGACCTCTCGGCATAACCACCAGGTCAACGAAACGGATGAAGAGAAGACATCAGGCCGAAACCACGGCCATCAAAGCAAATCATGAGTTCAACTAAGAACGATCAAGCCGATCGAGCGATTAGTACCGGTAAGCTCCATGCGTCGCCGCACTTCCACACCCGGCCTATCAACGTGGTGGTCTACCACGACTCTCGGCGAAGCCTTGTTTTGAGGTTAGTTTCCCGCTTAGATGCTTTCAGCGGTTATCTAGTCCACACTTAGCTACCCTGCTGCGCGGCTGGCGCCACGACAGGTCCACCAGAGGTGTGTCCATCCCGGTCCTCTCGTACTAGGGACAGATCCTCTCAAGCTTCGTACACCCACGGCAGATAGGGACCAAACTGTCTCACGACGTTCTGAACCCAGCTCACGTACCACTTTAATCGGCGAACAGCCGAACCCTTGGGACCTGCTCCAGCCCCAGGATGTGATGAGCCGACATCGAGGTGCCAAACTTTGCCGTCGCTGTGGACGCTTGGGCAAAATCAGCCTGTTATCCCTAGAGTACCTTTTATTCGTTGAGCGATGGCCCTTCCATGCAGAACCACCGGATCACTATGGCCGACTTTCGTCTCTGATCGACTTGTCAGTCTCTCAGTCAGGCGGGCTTATGCCATTGCACTCGACGAGCGATTTCCGACCGCTCTGAGCCCACCATCGCGCGCCTCCGTTACACTTTGGGAGGCGACCGCCCCAGTCAAACTACCCGCCACGCCATGTCCCAAACCCGGATAACGGGTCCTGGTTAGACGTCAACAGCAACAAGGGTGGTATTTCAAGGATGGCTCCACCAGAGCTGGCGCCCCGGTTTCATAGCCTCCCACCTATCCTACACATGTTGCAGCTAACGCCAAGGCGAAGCTGTAGTAAAGGTTCATAGGGTCTTTCCGTCTGACCGCGGGTACCCCGCATCTTCACGGGGAATTCAATTTCGCTGAGTCTACACTGGAGACAGTGGGGAAGTCGTTACGCCATTCGTGCAGGTCGGAACTTACCCGACAAGGAATTTCGCTACCTTAGGACCGTTATAGTTACGGCCGCCGTTTACCGGGGCTTCAATTCGGAGCTTGCACCCCTCCTTTTAACCTTCCGGCACCGGGCAGGCGTCAGACCCTATACGTCGCCTTACGGCTTCGCAGAGCCCTGTGTTTTTGATAAACAGTCGCTACCCCCTGGCCTGTGCCACTCTCAACTGGTTGCCCAGAGGAGAGTCACGCTTATCCCGAAGTTACGCGTGCAATTTGCCGAGTTCCTTCAGCATAGTTCTCTCAAGCGCCTTGGTATGCTCTACCAGTCCACCTGTGTCGGTTTCGGGTACGGTCTCCGTTGGAGTTATTTCCAGGAACACCTTCACTGCCAGGACAATCCAATAAGCCCTGACAATTTACGGCATTCGTCACTTCCAACTGGCCCAGGAATATTCACCTGGTTCCCATCGACTACGCCTTTCGGCCTCGCCTTAGGGGCCGGCTAACCCTGCGCAGATTAGCTTTACGCAGGAACCCTTGGACTTTCGGCGAGAGTGTCTCTCACACTCTTTGTCGCTACTCATGTCAGCATTCTCACTTCCGATACCTCCAGCCAGCCTCACGACTGACCTTCACAGGCTTACGGAACGCTCCGCTACCGCGTGCTTGCGCACACCCATACCTTCGGCGAACGGCTTGAGCCCCGTTACATTTTCCGCGCAGGATCGCTTGACCAGTGAGCTGTTACGCTTTCTTTAAATGATGGCTGCTTCTAAGCCAACATCCTGGTTGTCAAAGCAATCCCACATCGTTTCCCACTTAGCCGTTACTTGGGGGCCTTAGATGATGGTTAGGGTTGTTTCCCTTTTCACGACGGACGTTAGCACCCGCCGTGTGTCTGCCAGATAGTTCTCTTGGGTATTCGGAGTTTGGTTAGAATTGGTAGATCTCGCGACCCCCGCATCCATCCAGTGCTCTACCCCCCAAGGAATTCGTCTGACGCACTACCTAAATAGTTTTCGCGGAGAACCAGCTATGTCCAGGTTTGATTGGCCTTTCACCCCTATCCACAAGTCATCCCAGAATT